>DATHMT010000028.1:0-25226 GCA_035486855.1 Steroidobacteraceae bacterium | reverse complement strand
AAGGGTCGGCGGGAATTCGGCATGGTCGTGGACGGCGTCTCGGACGTGATCGACATTGCGGCGCAGGATGTGAAGCAAGCTCCGGACATGGGCGGCAGCACCAGCGGCGCCTACATTCGCGGCCTGCTCCCGATCGCCGGCCGCATGGTGGTACTGCTGGACATCGAACTGCTGCTCGGAGCGGAGTTCTCGGCTACCGCCACCGCCACCGCCACGGCCAACGCCGCTATTCAGGCTGCCTGAGAAAATAGGATCCATGAACCTGCTTCGAACAATGCACCTGCGGCAGAAGTTCGCGCTGCTGATCGCCGCGATGGCACTGCCGGCAGTGCTGGTGACGGCGTTTTACCTGTCGCAGTCCAATCAGGCCGTGCAATCGGCCCGCAACGAGCTGGAAGGCGCCCGCTACATGCAGTCGGCCGGTTCGCTACTGGCGCGCGTCACCCGTCACCGCACGGTGAGCAACGCGCTGCTGAACGGCGACACCACGGGCCGGGCCGAACTCGGGCGTCTTGAAGACTTCATACAAAAACAGATGGATCAGCTGAATGGCCTGGATGCCGAACTGGGCGGGCGATTCGGGACCACGGGCTCATGGCGTGGGCTCACCGAGCAGTGGGCCCGGATCAAGTCCAGCGCCGGCAGCCAGACGGCGGAAGGGAACCTGGCGCAGCATGATGCACTGATCCAGGGCATCACCAAGCTCATGGCGCGCGTTTCGAAGGCTTCGGACATGGATCTGGATCCGGATGCGTTTACCGATGATCTGATCATCGCCGCAACGCGTCACGTGGCCCAGGCCGTCATCGCGTTCTCGAACGTGACCGAACATTCGATGGAAGTCGCGGTCAAGGGCTATTTGGGTGGCGATGACCGCACCGCCATCCAGATCTACCTGGGGGAGGTCCAGCAGAACCTCGACGCGATCTCGCAGCAGCTGGCGACACAGCCGGACATGCAGCCGGTGGTGCAGTCGGCCGAAGTGCAGTTGGCGGGCTATCGCCGCATGGTCGCGGGACGAATACTGAGCGCGGAAAAGATCAACGTCACGGCCTCGGAAGTGTATACGGCGGGGAACCCGGTGGTGCGGGCGCTGCAGATCCTCTCAGATTCAAGCTACGCGCGGATGGAGGCCGCACTGACACAGCGCGCCTCGCTCGAGGCGACCCGGCGCGACGTCACGATCGCCGTGGCAACCGTGGCGCTGCTGATCGCGCTGCTGATCAGCGGGACCATCGCCAACGGTCTGCGTGCCTCCCTGGGACGTGCCGTGGAGGTGTTCCAGAACATCGCCGACGGCCGCTACGACAACGACATTCCCGATGGCGGCGCCGATGAGGCCGGCCAGGTTCTGGCGGGACTGCGGATCATGCAGGACAAGCTGCGCCTGCAGATCGCGACCGAACGCGCGGTGGCGGCCGAGAACGCCCGCATCCGCCAGGCGCTGGATCGGGTTTCCACGGCCGTGATTCTGGCGGATGCCTCGCAGACGATCATCTACGTCAATGACATCGGGGCCGCGATGTTCGCGAGAACCGAGCAGGAGATCAGCCGCACGCTGACCGGATTCTCCGCCTCGCGGCTGCTGGGCGCGAGTCTCGACGTGCTCTCGCCCGAGCCCGCCGAACAGCGCCGCCTGCTGCAGCAGATGACCGGCAGTCAGGCCCAGGAGGTGAAGTTCGGCGACTGCACCTTCCGCATCGTGATGAGCGCGATCCAGGCGCGCGATGGTCAGCGCATCGGCACCGTGATGGAGTGGACCGAACGCACGCCGGAGGTCGCGGTCGAGAGTCAGATGCAGACCATGCTGCAGGCCGTGCTCGCCGGCGACCTCACCCAGCGTCTGTCACTGGACGGCAAGAGCGGCTTCTTCGAAGGACTCTCCCGTTCAGTCAATCAGCTGGCCGACAACATGGCCGAGATCGTCGCCACCGTGAAACTCGCGGCCCGCGACGTCTACAGCGGCGCCGAGGGCATCTCGCACGGCAACGCGAATCTCTCCCAGCGCACCCTCGAGCAGTCCGCCTCCCTCGAGACCACGGCAGCCTCGATCGAGCGCATTACCGCGACAGTGCATCAGAACGCCGAAAGTGCCGGACGCGCCAGCATCCTCGCCACCTCCGCCAGCGACCAGGCCGAGAACGGCGGCGGCGTGGTCACGCAGGCGGTGCGCGCGATGGCGGAAATCAACGATGCCTCCCGGCGCATCGCCGACATCATCGGAGTGATCGATGAAATCGCGTTTCAAACCAACCTGCTGGCACTGAACGCCGCGGTCGAGGCGGCGCGCGCCGGTGAGCACGGCCGCGGCTTCGCGGTCGTCGCCAGCGAAGTACGCAATCTCGCGGGCCGCTCGGCGACCGCGGCCCGCGAGATCAAGGCGCTGATCCAGGATTCGGTCCGCAAGGTCAATGACGGATCGGAACTGGTGACGCGCTCGGGCGAGACCCTGGGCCAGATCGTCGCCTCGATCAAGACCGTTTCCGCACTGGTTGCGGAAATCGCCGGCGCCTCCCGGGAACAGTCCCAGGGCATCGAGCAGATCAATCGAGCCGTGCTGCAGATGGACCAGTTCACCCAGACCAACGGCAGCCTCGTGGCCCAGGCCGCCGCGGCCTCGCAGACGATGGCGCAAAGGGCGGGCGAGCTGAAGGCCATCATAGAACGCTACCAGCTGAACGATTCGGTCAATCCGGCGGCGGATTCGGCCCCCAAGGTGTCGGGCTCCGCACAGGCTGCGACGCCAGTCACTGACGACAACCCCGCGACGGCGCGAACATTGGAGCGCCGGCGCACCACTCGTCCGTGGACTGCGGGCGGCGCCGCGCGCGCCACGGTGGCCAAGACGGCCCCGCCCAGTGCACGTTTAGCCAAGGTCGCGGACGACGATACCGATTGGAAGGAGTTTTGACATGGCAAAGATACTCAGCGTGGATGACTCACCCGTGATGCGTCAGATGGTCAAGGCGACCCTGCTGGACGCCGGTCACGAGGTGTCGCAGGCCCCGAACGGCGAGGAAGGGCTGAAGATCGCGGCCTCGCAACCGTTCGACATGGTGATCACGGACGTCAACATGCCGATCATGGACGGCCTGACCCTGATTCGAAACCTGCGGCAACTGCCGGCTTACGTTTCGGTTCCGATGATCGCGCTGACCACGGAGGCGACTGCGGATGTCAAGCGCACCGGGCGCGATGCCGGTGCCACCGCCTGGGTTGTCAAACCATTCAGTCCGCAGCGGCTGATCGACGCCGTCGCGCAGCTGTTGAAGTGAGATAGGGCATCGGAGATGTCCAAGGCCACGACCACGCGCATCTGGGTGTCGGCGCTGCTGCTCGCAGCGCTGCTCTACTCGCTGTCGGCCGAGGCTGACTGCGTGTTGCCCGCGCCGCCCAGCCATATTCCGGACGGCAGTTCGGCCAGCCCGCAGGAAATGCTCGCGGCCGTGCGCACCTTCAAGCAGTACAACGACGATGTCGATGAGTACACCAAGTGCCTCGACTTCCAGCGGCGGCGCAATCTCATCACCGTCGACATGCTGGAAACGAGCCGCAGCAGCGCTTTGAATACGCTCGCGACCATCGTCGGTCGCTTCAACGAGCAGGTGCGCCGTTTCAAGGCACGGACCACCTGAGGAACGGCGACATGCCCAGCCCCGACATGCGCGAGGAGACCGCCAACCATGGTGCCCTGGAAGGTACCGCGCGGCTGCGCGAGTTCGCCTTCGACGATATGGACTTCGAAGCCATCAGTGCCCAGATGAAGTCGTTGACCGGCATCAACCTGACGCCGCAGAAACGCGAGCTGGTGTATGGCCGTTTGGCGGTGCGACTGCGCGCGCTGGGGATCCGGACGTTTCGCGAGTACCGGCGGATCGTGGCCGCGGATGCGCAGGAACAGGTCCGCATGTGCAACGCGATTACCACCAACCTGACGGCGTTTTTCCGCGAGCCGCATCATTTCGAGCATCTGCGCGATCAGGTGCTGCCGGCTTTTCGCGAGCAGGCCGGAGAACGGCGACTGCGGATCTGGTCGGCCGGCTGCTCCAGCGGCGAGGAGCCCTATTCCATCGCCATGACCGTGCTCGAGATCATGCCCGAGGCACTTCATCGCAACGTGCGGATCCTGGCCACTGATCTGGACTCGGACGTGCTGTCGGTCGCGGCCGGCGGTGAGTACTCGGCCGAACGGGTAAAGGGGCTCTCGGACGGCCGGCTGCGACGCTTTTTCACGGAGCACAAGGAGCGCGGCACCAGCCGCTTCGTCGTGCGTCCCGAGGTGCGCGCCCTGGTGACGTTCAAACAGCTGAATCTGATGAAACCGCTGCCAATGTCCGGTCCGCTGAATGTCATCTTCTGCCGCAACACCGTCATCTACTTCGACAAGGACACGCAGCGGGACCTGTTCGCCAGGATCGCGCCGCTGCAGCGGCCGGGGGATCTGCTCTACCTGGGCCACTCGGAGAGCCTGCTCAGTGTGAGCAACGATTACGAATCCATCGGCCGAACCACCTACCTGCGGCGCTGATCATGACGGCCAAGCACCAGTCAACCACGACACCGCATGGACCGCGAGGGCCCGAAGGGCTGCCCGGATTCACCGAGGCCCCACGCTTCTGGGAACAGGAGACCGCGCGCTGGACCGTGAAGCTGTTGCCGGGCGAGTGCTACGTCACGCGTCATGATGAGGCTATCGTCACCGTTCTGGGCTCGTGTATTTCCGCCTGCATCCGCGATCCGGACACGGGACTGGGCGGCATGAATCATTTCATGCTGCCGGAACGCGATGAACGCTTCGGCAGCAACCCGAGCTCAGGTTTCAACCAGATCAACCGCTACGGCTGCTTCGCCATGGAGTCGCTCATCAATCACCTGGCCCGACACGGTGCGCAGCGCCCGCGTCTGGAATTGAAGGTGTTCGGCGGCGGTCGCATCCTCAAGCCGATGATCGACATCGGCGCGCGCAACATTGAGTTCATCCACTCCTGGGCGCGCACCGAGGGCATGCGCCTTGCCGCTCAGGATCTCGGCGGTACGCAGCCGCGCAAGCTGGTGTACTTCCCCGCCACCGGACGCGCGCGGGTCCTGAAACTGCCGCCGATAGAGAACCGCAGCATCGCCGACCGCGAACTGTTCTACCTGAAGCATCTGAGCGAGAAACCCAGCGAAGATCAGGTGGAGATCTTCACGTGAGCGGTGCCGGCGACAGCGGCACTCGGGTTCGGGTCCTCATCATCGACGACTCGGCCTACGCGCGCCAGATCATCACCGAGATCCTGCGTGCCGATCCGCAGATCGAGGTCGTCGGCTGTGCCAGCGACGCGCACGTCGCGCGTGAGATGATCCGGCGACTCAATCCGGACGTGCTGACGCTGGACGTCGAGATGCCGCGAATGGACGGCCTGACGTTCCTGCGCAATCTGATGCGACTGCGACCGATGCCCGTCGTGATGGTGTCATCGCTGACCGAGCGCGGTGCCGAAGTGACCCTGGAGGCGCTCGCCGTCGGCGCGGTCGATTTTCTCCCCAAGCCGCACATCGACCTCGGTGCCACGCTGCGCGACTATGCGCCGGAACTGGTATCGAAGGTCAAGACCGCTGCCCGCATCGGCGTGCGCGCCATGACCTCCGAGGCACGCGCACGCGCCTCGCAGGCGCAGCGCGTTGGAGTGCCCAAATCCAACCGCCCGCCGCTCCCGGTCAGTACCACCAACGTCATTGTGGCGATCGGCGCTTCCACCGGCGGCACGGAGGCCATCCGGGAACTGCTGAGCGGGCTGCCTGCCGACGCACCGGGTATCGTCATCACCCAGCACATTCCCAAAGCCTTCAGTGCCGCCTTTGCACGACGTTTGAGTGAAAGCACCGCGCTGCGGGTGCAGGAGGCCACGGACGGCCAGCAGATATTGCCTGGGCATGCATTCGTGGCACCGGGCGACTGTCACCTGCGGGTCGAGCGCTATGGCGCGCGCTATGTATGCCGCCTGGATCACGGTGTCGCGGTGAACCGCCACCGCCCGTCGGTGGACGTCCTGTTTCATTCGGCCGCGCAGGCCGCCGCCGACCGCTCCATTGGAGTGCTCCTGACCGGCATGGGACGCGACGGCGCCCTGGGGCTGCTGCAGATGCGCCAGTCCGGCAGCCAGACGATCGCGCAGGATGAGGCCAGCAGCGTCGTGTGGGGGATGCCGGGAGAGGCTGTGGCCATCGGGGCCGCGCAGCTGGTTCTGCCGCTGTCGGCGATTGCCACCCGGCTGATGAACCTCGTAGCTGCGATGGACATCACGCGGCCCAGCCGCACGGCCTGATATTGTCTGTTTGAATATCGCCAGGACTGCCATATGACCGCACCGCAGGCTCAATCCGGAACGGGAAACGCGAACAAAGCTGCCTTTGAGTTCGTGCAGTTCCTGGCCCAGGAATTGTCCACCGGCAAGGTGGAATTGCCGAGTTTTCCGGACATCGCCATCAAGGTCCGCAAAGTGCTGGCCGATGACGATGTGAACCTCGAGATGGTGGTCCGCGTGGTGGGCTCGGAGCCGACCCTGGCTGCCCGTCTGCTGCAGATTGCCAATTCGGCGGCGGTGAACCGCAGCGGCAAGCAGGTCACGGACCTGCGCAGTGCGGTGCAGCGCATGGGCCTGAACATGGTTCGAAGTGCGGCGATCGCCTTCGCCATGGCGCAGATGAAGAAAGCCAGCGACCTCAAGGGACTCGAGGCGCCGCTGGGAGTGCTGTGGAAGCGCTGCACGGCCGTTGCCGCCATGTCGCACGTGGTGGCGCGGCGGCTGACCAAACTGAACCCGGACACCGCGCTGTTGGCGGGCCTGCTGCACGGCGTCGGCGAGCTCTACATCCTGACCCGCGCCCACAAGCATCAGGGCCTGTTTGCGGACAAGCCGGCCTTCGACACCATCGTTCGCGACTGGCATGTGAGTGTCGCCCAGGCGCTGCTCGAGAACTGGGAGATGTCAGAGGAGATCGTCAAGGCCGTCAGTGAATTCGAGGATCTGGACCGACGCCATACCGGCGCCGCGGATATGTCGGACGTGCTGACCGTGGCGCATCTGATGGTCAGCTATCAGGACTACCCGGAATCGATCGAACTGAATATGCAGGGTGTCTCGGCGCGTCAGCGCATGGCCCTGGATGGCCCGGCGTATGCCACGATCCTTCTCGAATCGAAAGACGAGATCAAGGAACTGCAAGAGGCACTCGGTGCCTAGCAGCAACCAAAACCCTGAGTACGCAGTCATGTCCGAGTTTGAAATAGACATAGCCGCTGATACCAGCAAGGACGCCTTTCAGTTCGTGCAGGCATTGGCCGCAGAGCTGTCGCTCGGCGCCGTGGATATCCCGGGGTTCCCCTCGATCGTCATCAAGGTCCGCCAGGTGCTGGCCGATGAGAGCGCCTCGGCCGATAAGGTCGCGCGCGTTGTCGGCGCCGACCCGGTACTGGCCGCGCGGCTGCTGAACCTCGCCAATTCGGTGGCATTGCTGGGCACGGCGCGACCGGCGACCGACCTGCGCACCGCCGTGAGCCGGGTCGGACTCAATGCGGTGCGGACCACGACCCACGCCCACGCGATGCGGATCCTCGGCCAGAGCGAGGCCCTGCGGGGGCTCGAGGCGCCGCTGGAGGTGCTCGCTCGCCAGACCGGTCAGGTGGCCAGTCTCTGTCACGTCATCGCGGGCAAGTACAGCCGCGTACCCCCCGACGTCGCCATGCTGGCGGGTCTGTTGCACAGCTCGGGCCGGCTGTATCTGCTGGCGCGGGCCGGCAAACACCGCGGCCTGTTCGCCGATGCGAACGCCTTCCGCACGGTCGAGCGCGACTGGCACCTGAGCGTCGCGGTCGCCCTGCTGGAAAACTGGAAAGTGCCCGATGAGATCGTGCATGCGATCGCCGAAAGCGAAGATCAGGCACGCGAGCCGCGTGGCGCCGCCTCCCTCACCGACGTGGTCATGCTCGGGGTGACCATTGCGCGTCACTCCGGCCAACCCCAGGTGCTCGAGGCGCAGCTGCGCGAGGTCAAATGCCTCGCGCGCTTCGGTCTCGATGCCAAGGCCGTGGCGGAGATGCTCGAGGCTTCCAAGAATGATCTGGCGCAGCTCGAGGCGGCCCTGACCTGAGGGGACTGGGGAAGCACCGGACGGGGGATGCGCCAGGCGGCAGCCCGGCAAGGGATGACTACTCGGCGGACTCTTCCGGCAGCAACCGCTCGAACTGCAGCAGCTGATTGGCGATCCGCTGCGGCGATATTTCATAGGTTCCCGCTGCCAGCGAATCGCTGATTTCGGCAACCCGGCCGGCGTTGACCACCGGCACATCACTCAGGGCCTGTTCGGCCGTCACCAGGTAGCTGGCGGTATCCGTGATCTGGACGCTATCGGTAGCGGTGGTGCCGCCGGGCGCCGCGCTGGCGTTCGCCACCGCGCGCTGCTGGCCAGCATTGCTGGCCGCCGCGGTTGCGGATGCGGGCTGGCCGTTGGTGACACCACTGATCTTGCCGGACACGTTTTGACTCCTCGGTTACAGGCGTTAACGGCCGCAACGCGGGCAACTTTAGGATTGTTTTGGAGTCTTGGATTATGTTCTGCGGCCCGTCAGACCTGCCGGAACAATGCCTGACGTGACGCCGCTACGGAACAGGTGCCGCGCGGCCCGTAGGTCACGGTCTCCCGCCGGCCGTCGATGAGCACGCCCAGTCGCGCCTGCACATTCTGCAGCCGAGCCCCTGCCAATGCACCGTTACGATCATTCATGCCGCGGCATTTACTGGCGGCGGTGGTGCAGGCCGCCCAGGCGCCGGCCAGGGTTCCCCGCGGATCGCACCACTTGAGCAGCGCTTCGAGCCCCTTCAGGTCGTGGGGTCGGCCCAGGGTGCGGCACAGTGCACGCCGCTCGTCATCCACTTTGAGGATTCGTGCCACACACTGGTGGCGTTCGCGCATGGCCAGCGTCAGGGATTCCGCATCGCTCGCCTGCAGGTGCGTGTACTCACGCTCGAGCAGCGTCGCCAGTTCACCCAAAGCCGTCGTTTCCTCATGGATGAGACGGGCCATCTGTGCGCGGCAGGTCGCTGCGTCCATGGTCACTCCAGCTGGGCGGTCTTGGTGAAGGCTTGCAGCGAATTCGCCTGGACGCCCGCGGCAGAGCCCGAACCCGCCGCCTGCGCGTCAAACTTCTGCGCCGCCAACAGGCCATCGGCGATGCGGCCGGAATTGATCTGATACGAGCCATCGTTCAGAGCCTGGCTGCTGGCAGCCACGCGGCTCTGGTTGATTTCAGGAACGGTGGCCAGTTGCTGTTCGACGCTGGACAGCAACTGTGCGGCCGAAGTGATCTCGACCTCGGCCGCGCTGTTGCTCGCGCCGGGCTGTGTCTGGGTCTGTGCCTGCGTGGCCGGACCGCTCGTCGCCAGGGTCTTGTCGGTGGCTCCGGATCCGACACCGGCCGGGCCGGTCGGCAGGCCACGATGGATGATGGTCACGCTGCATGCTCCTTCGCTTGCGCTCCGCAGTATCTGCCGAGCGGGGGAAAACTGAAGTACTGAGTTCGCATTTTACAAGGCTACCCGGACAACGTCCGCCGACTCCACGACCCCTTCCACCACCGTCATGGAGCTGAGGTTCTGAACTTCGATGCGCGCACCGGCGGGCGCATCCATCATTGCACGACCGCTCGCCCGGATCTCGATGGCCGGGCCGCCGGCCACCAGGGTGACCTGCTGGCCGCGATGAATGACGGTATCGGCCGTGAACATGTCGACGCTCAACGCCGTGCCGAGGGCCAGCGGCCGCCGCACGGTACGCCCGGCCAGCTCCGGCACGGATGCCAGGTAGGGGGTGGCCGTCCCCGCCGTACGGCGCGTTTCAACCGACACATCGTCGGCCGTCAAACGCGCATCGCGCGCCACCGCATGCCGCAGCACCAGCACCGAAATCCGGCTCTCGATGACCACCGGCACATAGATAGTCCAGTGGGTCGGACCGGCGCAGGTCACGTTCACCGTGGCGCGGGCGCCCAGATTCGTTCCGGGCGGCAGTTGTGCGCTCAGCGGCGATCCGCACTGCGCCAGGCGCAAGCGCCGATCGATCGGCAGCACGGTGATCGAGGTCTCCGCGGAGCCCACGGGCATCAGTGACTGCACATAGGAATGTGCCGTCGCCTCGATGGTACCCACGGCTTCCTCGGTACCGGCGCCCGAACCGAGCGTCGGCAGCATCACCGTCAGCAGTGCCGCCGCTGCGGCGAGGATGCCGCGTCGATTGTCCGTCGTTTTGCGTTTCATGAGATTGACAGTGCAAGCGGCGCGCCAACTGCAGGTGTGAAATTCGCGCGGGTGGCAGCGGACGGTACTTTGCCGGTCATCCGCGGCAAGTCTTTGCCGCCGCTGTGACTCACATCACGCTTATGCGGCTCAAAACCGGGGCAATCCGGCCCAATGGCCTTCTGGCATGCGTATTGCTGTTCATCCCGCAGGACATTTTTTTGACGGACCGGATTACGCGCCATGCCTGTTGGACTGGATTCATACCTCGGCGTTCACGCTGATGCACTGAAGGTGCAGAGCCAGCGCATGGACGTGCTGGCGAACAATCTCGCCAACGTCGACACGCCCGGCTACAAGGCCCGCGACATCGACTTTCGCACGGCGCTGGCCGCCGCGGGCTCACCTGAAGGCGGTGTGACCCTGACCACCACTGATGCGAAGCATATTGACATCAACCCGACCAGCGATGGTGGCGCAGCTCTCAAATATCGCGTGCCGTTGGCCCCATCACTGGATGGCAATACCGTCGACTCGCAGCAGGAGCAGGCCGCGTTTGCTGAAAACACCGTGCATTACCAGGCCACGCTGACCTTTCTGTCCATGCGTCTGCGCAATCTCATGACGGCGATCACCGGCCAGTAACGCCGGCAGCAGCGAGGAACTCAAGCATGTCATCCTTCAAGATCTTCGACATTGCCGGCTCCGGCCTGAGCGCCCAGTCGGTACGCCTGAACACCGTGGCGAGCAATCTCGCCAACGCGGATAGCGTCAGCGGCGACCCGTCGACGGTCTACAAGGCGCGGCACCCGGTGTTCCAGGCCGTGCAACAGCAACTGCAGGGCGCGGCGGGCCTGGAGACCCAAAGCGAAGCCGCGGTCAAGGTCGCTGGCATCGTTGAAAGCAAGGCGCCGGCGCAGATGCGCTACGACCCCGGCAATCCGCTGGCGAATGCCCAGGGCAATGTTTACGCACCCAACGTCAACGTCATCGAAGAGATGACGGACATGATTTCCGCATCGCGCGCCTACCAGGACAACGTGGAGGTCATGAACACCTCCAAGGACCTGATGCTCGCGACCCTGAAGCTCGGCCAGTCCTGATAGCCAGCGCAACACGGCCACCACACTCTCAAGAGGCGCCTGATGTCTACTAGTGCAAGTTCAATCGCCAGTCTGCTGAACTCGACGGCGAATACTTCGTCGTCGACCGGCGCGACCAGCACCGCCATCCCGGCGAACATGCAGATCAATGAAACCGACTTCCTGCAGCTCATCTCGACCCAGCTGCAGAATCAGGATCCCCTGCAGCCGACCGACCCGAGTCAGTTCCTCGGGCAGTTGGAAGGACTGAGCGAGGTCTCGAGCCTGCAGAGCATGCAGTCGGCGATGGCCGCCAACCAGGTCACGAGCGGCGCCAGCCTCCTCGGCCAGTCGGTGCTGGCGCCGGGAACCACGGCCACGTTGGCCTCGGGCGGCGCCATCGCAGGAGCGGTGAACGCGCCGTCCGGTGCGACCAGCCTCACCGTATCGATCGCCAACTCCAGTGGTGCGACCGTCACCTCGTTCAATGTCACCCCGGCCGGTTCCGGCATGACCGATTTCTCCTGGAATGGCACCACCAGCAGCGGCACCACGGCCGCGGCCGGCCAGTACACCGTCAGCGTCAATGCCACGGTCAACGGCGCCTCCCAGACGGTCTCGCCGATGGTCGTCAGCCAGGTACAAAGCGTCACCATCGATCCGAGTACCAACCAGCTGGATCTGAATACCACCAGCGGCACCGTGCCACTGAGTTCAGTCGTCACCATTCTGTAACGCGCAACCCACGCAAGCACCAGGAACATCAAGCCATGTCATTCAATGTCGCCCTCACAGGCCTCAACGCCGCCAACCAGGACCTCTCGGTGACGGCCAACAATCTCGCCAACGTCAGCACCGTGGGTTTCAAAGGCTCACGCGCCGAGTTTTCCGATCTGTTCTCCGCCACCCAAAGTGGCGTGAGCTCCACGGCCGTGGGCAACGGTGTCGCGGTATCTGAAGTCGCCCAGCAGTTTTCGCAGGGTGATGTCGAGACCACGGGCAACAACCTGGACCTCGCCATCAGCGGCAACGGCTTCTTCACCACCAGCAACAACGGTGCCCTGCAGTACACCCGCGATGGTGAGTTTCAGGTCAACAGTGCCGGTGATGTGGTCACCGCCAGCGGTGCCAATCTGCAGGTCTACCCGCCGCTCGCCACCGGCGGCTACAACACCGGTGGTCTGTCCAATCTGTCGCTGAGCTCCGGCGAAAGCGCGCCCAACTCGACCACCACGGCGTCCCTCACCGCGAACCTGCCGGCGGATGCGACCGTCCCGACGGACTACGCGACCACCGGGGTCGTCTCCCCGACCGATGCCAACAGCTACAACAACACCACTTCGATGACGGTGTATGACTCCCTGGGCGCCGCCCATACCGCCTCGCTCTACTTCACCAAGACGGGCACCAACGCCTGGCTCGCCAGCCTGTACGTCGACGGCAACGCCGTCGGTTCGCAGGCGCTGACGTACAGCACCAGCGGTGCGCTGCAGACCCCGCCGGGGGGCACCTCCGCGTTTGACTACACGGCGGCCGATGGCCTCGCGACCGGCGCCAACGATATCAACATGACGTTCAACTTCAGCAACGTCACGCAGTTCGGCAACAACTTCGGCGTCACGGCGGTGCAGCAGAATGGCTATACCACGGGACTTCTCACCGGCATCAGCATCGATGACACCGGCGTCGTTCAGGCGCAGTACACCAACGGCAATTCGGTGAATCTGGGTCAGGTGGCGCTGGCGAACTTTGCCAACCCGCAGGGCCTCGAACAGCTGGGCAATGCGAGCTGGGCCCCGACCAATTCCTCCGGCGAGGCCGTGCAGGGCGTGGCCGGCGGCTCGGGCTTCGGCAACATCTCCTCCGGCTCCCTGGAAGAGTCGAACGTGGATACCACGACGGCGCTGGTCGACATGATCACCGCGCAGCGGGACTTCCAGGCCAACGCGCAGATGATTCAAACCGAAGACCAGATCACCCAGACCATCATTGGCATCCGCCAATAGGTCCACGGCGCACTGACCTCCAAGGCCTGATCACCCATCATGGATAAACTGCTCTACGTTGCGATGTCCGGCGCGAAGGAAACGCTGCGCGCTCAGGCGGCGAACAGCCACAACCTCGCCAACGCCAACACCACCGGGTTCAAGGCGGACCTGAGTGCGTTCCAGAGTCGTGCCGTGACCGGGCCGGGCTATGCCTCGCGGGTCTATGCCACCGACAGCTCGGTCGGCTGGGACAGCTCGGTGGGCGCGCAGATGACCACCGGCAATCCCTTTGATGTGGCAGTGCAGGGCGCGGGCTTCATCGCCGTTCAGGACAGCAATGGCAACGAGGCCTATACCCGCGCCGGCGATCTGCACGTGGACCCCAATGGTCAGCTGATGACCGCGGCGGGCCTGCAGGTGCTGGGCGATAACGGCCCGGTCAGCGTGCCGCCCTTCTCGTCCGCGAGCGTCGCGCCCAATGGCACCATCTCCGTGGTGCCGCTGGGTCAGACGCCGCAGACCATCTCCAACATCGGACGGATCAAGCTCGTCAATCCGCCGAGCGACACCGTCTCGCGCGGCTCCGATGGACTGTTCCGTACCAATGATGGCCAGCCCGCGGAAAGTGACGCCAACACCACCGTGGCCTCGGGCGTCCTGGAAGGCAGCAACGTCGACCTGGCCGGTTCGATGGCCAACATGATCGAACTATCGCGAAATTTCGACCTGCAGATCAAAGCTCTGCACGCCGCCGAAGACAATGCCGGCGCGTCAGCGAAATTGCTCCAATCGAGCTGACCCCAAGCTCAACAGTTATAGGTAACGCACTATGGAACCTGCACTCTGGGCGGCCAAAACCGGCCTCGACGCACAGCAGACACAGATGACGGTGACGGCTAACAACCTCGCCAACGTCAATACCAACGGCTTCAAGAAGAGCCGTGCGGTATTCAATGACCTGCTGTACCAGAACGTTACCCAGGTGGGTGGCTCGACCTCGGACACCACCCTGTATCCCTCAGGGCTGCAGCTCGGCACCGGCGTGCGGGTCGTGGCCACTGAGCCGAGCTTCACGCAGGGCAGCCTCGACAACACCGGCAACTCCCTGGATCTGGCAATTCAGGGGCGCGGGTTTTTCCAGATTCTCCAGCCCAATGGAACGATCGCCTATACGCGCGATGGCAGTTTCCAGTTGAACGCCCAGGGCCAGGTGGTCAACGCCAGCGGCTATCAGCTGCAGCCCGCGATCACGATCCCGCAAGGTGCGCAGAGCATCACGATCGCCCCCAATGGGGTGGTCACGGTGCAGCTGCCAAACCAGGCCGCGCCGACCCAGGTCGGCACGCTGCAGCTTGCGGACTTCATCAATCCCGCGGGCCTGCAGGATGCCGGCGGCAATCTCTCACTCGAGTCCGCCGCCAGCGGCGCCCCGACCAGCGGATCTCCCGGCCTCACCGGTCTGGGAACGGTCGTTCAAGGTTCGGTCGAAAGCTCCAACGTCAACGTCGTGGAAGAAATGGTCAACATGATTGAGACACAGCGCGCCTACGAGATGAACTCCAAGGCGGTCGAGACCACCGACCAGATGCTGCAGTACGCCACGCAGAACATGTAAACGGAATCCAATGCGAAATATCTACACCTTGCTCAGCTCGGTCGCGCTCCTGGGGTTGGGCGCGTGCCAGACGCCCCATCCACCCAAGGATGACGATGGTATGAGCTGGGCCGCGGAACCCGCTCCCAAGCCCACCAACGGCTCGATCTATCAGAGCGGCCGGGAAGTCGCGCTGTTCGAGAACCCGATCGCGCACCACGTTGGCGACATCGTCACGATCGTGCTCAACGAGTCCACGCAGGCGCAGAAGAGCTCCAGCACCAACACCAACAAGGCGACCTCGGTGGCGCTGCCCGGCATGACCCTCCTGGGTAAGGCACTCACCGTGCATGGTGTTCCGATCACGAGCAACAGCATCGCTGATACGACCAAGTTCGCCGGCGAAGGCGACAGTGCGCAGAGCAACAGCCTGCAGGGCTACGTTACCGTCACCGTGCAGAAGGTACTGCCTAACGGCAATCTGTACGTCAAGGGTCAGAAGTGGATCGGCATCAACCAGGGACAGGAATACGTGACCATGTCGGGGGTCATCCGACCCATCGATCTCGCCTCCGACAACTCCATACCCTCCTCTCAGGTTGCCAACGCGAAGATCTCCTATGGTGGCAAAGGCGCGCTGGCCGACGCCAATGCCCAGGGCTGGCTGTCGCGATTCTTCAATTCACCCTGGTCACCATTCTGATGTTTGAACATATCCGCAACTGCCGCCTCTCCCCCGCGCTCCTCACGGTCCTGCTGCTGAATGTCATGCTGGGGGGACTCGCCACGCCGGCGCGTGCCGATCGCCTCAAGGACATAGCCACGGTCTCCGGCGTGCGCTCCAACCAGCTCTTCGGCTATGGCCTGGTAGTCGGACTGGACGGCACCGGTGACCAGACCACGCAGGCGCCCTTCACCATTCAGAGCATCGCCAATATGCTGGCCAAGTTCGGCGTTGCCATTCCCGCGGGATCCAATCCGCAGCTGAAGAACGTTGCCGCGGTGACCGTGACCGCCGAACTGCCGCCATTCTCCAAGCCCGGTCAGACCATCGATGTCACAGTGGCTTCCATCGCCAACGCCGCAAGCCTGCGTGGCGGACAACTGCTGATGACGCCGATGCGTGGCCTGGACGGGGAGGTTTACGCATTCGCCCAGGGCAGCCTCGTCGTCAGCGGCTTCGGCGTGAACGGCAAGGACGGTTCGCGCATCTCGTTGAATGTTCCGAGCAGCGGCCGCATTCCCAATGGCGCCAATGTCGAGCGCGAAGTGCCAACCAAGTTCGCCCAGGACAGCTTCCTCATCCTGAACCTGAACACACCCGACTTCACGACGGCCGCCCGCGTCGCCTCCGGTATCAACAAGGTACTGGGGGCCGGTACCGCTGAGGCCATCGATCCGGTGTCCATCAAGGTCGCGGCGCCCAGCAGCCCCGATCAGCGCATCGGCTATCTCGCCACCCTCGAGGCGATCGAGGTGGATCCCGGTGAGGCGCCGGCGCGGGTCATCATCAATTCGCGCACCGGCACAGTGGTCATCAGCTCGCATGTGCAGGTGACGGCGGCCGCGGTGGCGCATGGCTCGCTGTCGGTCACCATCACCGAACGCCAGGACGTGAGCCAGCCGAATTCCTTTACCAAGGGCACGACCGCTACGGTCACGCCCCACAGCGACATCAACGTACAGCAGGCCGATGCCCGTATGTTCGTATTCCAGGCCGGCGTGAACCTCGATGAAATCGTGCGCGCGGTCAATCGTGTCGGCGCCGCGCCGGGCGACCTGGTCGCCATTCTCGAGGCCCTGCGACAGGCGGGCGCTCTGCGCGCCGAACTGGTCGTGATCTGACCCCGAGCCGCCATCATGTCCATATCACCCCTCGCTACTGATGCCTCTGCCGCCGCGGCCAACGCCGAGACCTACACGGATTTCTCCGGGTTGAAGGCCTTGAAGCTGGCTGCGGCCAAGAACGACCCCTCGGCGGTCCGCAAAGTGGCGCAGCAGTTCGAGGCCATGTTCACGCGCATGATGCTCAAGAGCATGCGTGATGCGGTCGGCACCGATCCGATCTTCGGCAGCGAGGAGGAAAAGACCTACCAGGGCATGTATGACGATCAGCTGTCCCTGCAGTTGTCCAAGGGACGCGGCCTGGGCCTGGCGGACATGCTGGTGAAGCAGCTGCAGCGCCTCAGCGGCGCCGCCGCCGGTGCGGGCGCCGCGAGCAACCCCCCCACCCCTGCCCCCAGTGTGACAAGCGGCAGCGCGCCCAGCCCCACGGGCAAGTCGACATTGCCCGCGGCCTCCACGGCGACCCAGCAGAATTTCATCCAGGGGTTGTGGCCCCAGGCGCAGCAAGCGGGCCAGCAGCTCGGCGTCGCGCCCAGCAATCTCATCGCCCAGGCAGCGCTGGAGACCAACTGGGGTCGCAATCTTCCCCATGACGGCACCGGCCATACGAGCAACAACCTGTTTGGCGTCAAAGCCACGGGCTCCTGGGAGGGCGCGAGCGTCCAGGCGCAGACCACCGAAGTGACGGCGCAAGGCTCGAGCAGTGAATTGGCGCCGTTTCGTTCCTATGCGGATGCGACGCAGAGCTTTCAGGATTATGTCTCAATCCTGCGCAACAACCCGCGCTACGCCGCCGCCTTGAACACCGGAGCGGACGCCCGCGCCTTCGCAACCGGCCTGCAACGCGGTGGTTACGCAACCGACCCGGATTATGCCCGCAAGGTAAGCGCCGTCGCGAGCAACATCTCCGGCCACCTGGCCATGACGCTTCGTGGTCTCACAGGACTCAAGTCTGGCGCCGATGTGCCGACAACTGTGACTACGAGCACGCTGTAAGGGCTAATTTCGAATGGCTGACGTACTTTCAACCAGCGTCTCCGGTCTGCTCGCGTTTCAGCAGGCGCTGGCCGTGACCAGCAATAACGTCTCCAACGTCTCAACGCCGGGCTACAGCGAAGAGAGCATCGAGCTCACGCCGCAGGTGGGACAGTCCACCACCATCGGCAATTTTGGCACCGGGGTGCAGGTTGCGGGCGTGACCCGCAATTACAGCGAGCTGCTCGCCGGCCAGATGCGAACCTCGCAGAGCAGCTATTCCAGCTTCAATACCTTCGCGACCAGTGCGGCCACGGTCGACAACATGTTGAGCGATACGACCACCGGGCTGAGCGCACAGCTTCAGACCTTCAGCAACTCCCTGCAGACGCTGGCCAATTCCCCGACCCTGCCAGCCAGCGGCACCGCGGTATTGAGTGCCGCCACCTCACTGGCGCAGTCGGTACAAGGCTACGCCAGCCAGTTGCAGACGACTGAGCAGGACGTTCAAGGACAGATCAGCAGCAATATCCAGGAAATCAATTCCCTGGCGGGCAGCATCGCCGACGTCAACAGCCAGATCAGCGCGCAGTCGAACACGGGGCAGCAGCCGAACAGCTTGCTCGATCAGCGCGATGAACTCATCGATCAGTTGAGCCAGTACGTATCGGTCAGCACCGACACCCAAAGCAACGGCTCGATGAATGTCTTCATCGGCAATGGCCAGTCCCTGGTCAGTGGTGGCACGGCGCAGACGCTGTCGGCGATCCCGAATCAGTATAGTCCGACCCAGTACGATGTCGCCCTGCAGACCGCCGGGACCTCGACACCGGTGGACATCACCAGTGCCATTACCGGCGGCTCGCTCGGTGGACTGCTGTCCGTAAGCAGCCAGGTCATCAATCCCGCGCTGAACTCACTCGGTCAGATCAGTATCGGCATCGCCAACGTCGTCAATCAGCAGCAGGCCGCGGGCCTGACGCAGGCCGGGACTCAGGGCCAGCCGCTGTTCGCGGTGGGTGCGGTGCAGGTGAGCCCTTCGTCGAACAACACCGGTTCGGCGCAGCTCACGGCAACCGTCACCAACGTCGCGGGGCTGACGACCGATGACTACAAGTTGACGGACAACAACGGCACCTGGCAGCTGTATGACCAGACCGCCCAGCAGCCGGTCACTCTCTCCGGCAGCGGGACCGCGCTGGACCCATTCACGGCCGCCGGAATATCCATCGTGGTCAATGGCACGGCCAACAGCGGTGACAGCTACCTGGTGCAGCCCACGGCCAACGCGGCCGCAGGCTTCAGCGTCCTTCTGACCAGTCCCTCGCAGATCGCCTCGGCCGCCGCGGTCCAGACGGCCGCCGCGACCACCAATACCGGCAGCGGCACAATTGCCGCCGCGACCGTGACGGATCCCACGAATGCGGACCTGCTGACCGCGACCAGCATCGTGTTCAGCTCGCCCAACCAGTACCAGATCGACGGCACCGGGCCGACCTACGCCTATACGCCCGGCGCGGCCATCACCGCCAACGGCTGGACGACCTCGATCAGCGGCACGCCGGCGACGGGCGACACCTTCACCGTCAGCAGCAACGCGGGCAACGTCGGCGATAACACCAACCTGTTCGCCATGATCGATGGACTGAAGGCCAATTCACTCAACGGCGGCACGCTCTCCCTGACCGGAGCGGCCACTTCGCTGGTGAGCCAGGTCGGTGCCCAGACCCAACAGGCCCAGGCCAACGCCCAGGCGCAGCAGGCGGTGAACACCTCGGCAACGACTGCGGTGAACAACCTCTCTGGCGTCAACCTCGATGAGGAAGCCGCCAACATGGTCAAGTATCAGCAGGCCTATCAGGCCTGCGCACAGATGATCCAGGCCTCCACCACGATGTTCAACACCCTGATCACAGCCATAAGCACCGCCTGAAGCCATGCCAATTTCAACCTTAGGTTTTCAAGAAAACGCCTCCCAGCAGATGCAAGCGCTGGAGACCGCGATTTCCCAGACCCAAACAGAACTGTCGACCGGCCTGCAGCTGCAAAATGCGGCGGACAATCCCGCGGCCATGGCGCAAGTCACCCAGCTGAATGCGCAGATCTCGGCTTCCCAGCAGTACCAGACGAACGGCAGCTCCTTGAGCTCCAATCTGCAGATCGAGGAGCAGTCGCTCTCCGACGCCACCAGCACCATGCAAAGCGCGCGCGACCTCGCGGTCGAGGCCAACAACGCCTCCCTGACCGCAACCCAGCGCCAGGACATCTCGACCCAGCTGCAGCAGCTGCTGCAGCAGATGGTGAGCACGGCCAACAGCACGGATTCGAACGGTAACTATCTGTTTTCCGGCGAGACCCCCACCACCCAGCCTTTCAGCCAGTCCGGCTCGCAAGTCACCTACAACGGCTCGGCCAGCGTCAGCCAGGTGCAGATCAGCTCCAATCAGCTGATCTCCAGCGGTGATGCCGGTGCCAATGTCTTCATGAACATCCCGGGCGGCAATGGCACCTTCACCACAGCGGTGGGCGCGAACAATAGCGGCGGGGCCACGATCGATTCCGGCACGGTGGTCAATTCATCGCAGTGGGTGCCCGACACCTACACCATCACCTTCACGGATCCTACGGATTACACCGTCACCAACAGCGAAGGTGCGACGGTGAGCAGCGGCACCTACAGCAGTCCGGGCGCGATCACGTTCAATGGCATCAGCACGACGGTGAGTGGCACTCCGGCGGCGGGTGATACTTTCACCGTGGCGCCAGCGGGCACTGTCAGCGCGTTCGCCACGATTTCGAACCTGATCGCGACACTGAACAATCCCGCCCTGAGCTCCGCACAGATCTCAACCCAGGTCGGTACCGCGCTCGAGCAGATGGATGCGGCGGTCAGCAATTTCAGCAACGTATCGGCCTCGGTCGGTGCGCGCCTCAATGCGATCACCGCCGCCAATACCACCGCCACGGCCTCGCAGACCGCCATGACGGCGTCGGTGTCTAGCTTGCAGAATGTCGACTACGCCGCCGCGACCACGCAGTTGTCGACGCAGGAACTCGCCCTGCAGGCAGCCCAGGAGTCGTATGCGTCGATTGCCAAGATGTCGCTGTTCAACTATCTGCAGTGATCTCTGCGGGGAAACGTGACGCAGTTCATGCCCCGGACCCCCTCGGCTTCTCAAGTTCCGGCCCCTGGCACCGATAACCAATTCAGACAAGCACGCGGCCAAGGGGCCGAAACAGCAGCGCGACGGACTGGTGTCCGGCGCCTGAGTTAAACTTCAGGAGTCTCCGACAATGTCACTAGTCCTCAACACCAACATGGCCTCGCTGGTTGCGCAGAACAGCTTGACATCGTCAGGCATGCAGCTGCAGACCTCCCTTCAGCAGTTGTCCTCGGGTTTGCGCGTCAACACGGCAGCGGATGACGCCGCCGGCTACGCCATTGCCCAGGGCATGACCTCACAGATCGACGGCCTCACTCAGGCCGCGCAGAACGCGAACGACGGCGTGTCGCTGACCCAGACCGCCTCGGGCGCGCTCTCGGAAGTGACCACCGACCTGCAGACGATGCGCGACCTCGCCGTCGAATCGCTCAACGCCACCAACAGCGCGGGCGATCGCAGCGACCTGAACGCGCAGTTCCAGCAGCTGGCCGCCGACATCAACAGCGTCGCTTCGCAGACGCAGTTCAACGGCGTGAATCTGCTCGATGGCTCCTTCCAGGGCGCGACCTTCCAGGTCGGCGCCAACGCCGGCCAGACGATTACGGTAGGCAACGTCGCCAGCGCTGCGACCAGCAACCTCGGCCAGCTGTACAGCGACGGTGGCGGCGCCTATGGTTACGCCGGGCTGCCCGCCGATGGCGCAACCAGCTCATCGGGCACCATCTCGGTTGCAGTTAACGGCAAGACCTTTACGACCAATCCGGTGACGATCACTGGTGTGCAGTCGACCGATATGGCGGCAGTTGCCGCCGCGGTGAACCAGCTGTCTGCCCAAGACGGCGGCATCATTGCCACGGTGACGGCTGGCGCGACAGGCGGCATCACGCTGAGCTCCACGAACTCAGCCATCGGCACTGCGGCGGGAGTACCGACGGTGACTGCCGGCACGTTCACGGACTCCACGGGTGCCACCGATGCGGGCATCACCGCGGGCGCCACCGGAGCCACGACCTTGGGCTTCAGTGCCGGCGCCACGGCCGGGACCGCCACGGCCTTCACGGCGGTATCCTTGGCCAACGGCGGCTTCCTGAACTCCAGCAGCGTGTCGACGGTTGATGATTCCAACCTGGCGCTGACGCAGATCGACGCTGCCCTGCAGCAGCTTGCCACCACGGGTGCCGATCTGGGCGCCTACCAGAACCGGTTCCAGGCTGCCATCACGGGCCTGAACACCGATTCCACGAACCTGACGGCTGCCAAGAGCGCAATCGTGGATACGGACTACGCCGCGGCAACGTCGAGCCTCTCAAAGGCGCAGATCCTGCAGCAGGCCAGCACCGCAATGGTCGCCCAGGCCAACACCATTCCGCAGAACATTCTGACACTGTTGCAGAAGCTGCCGTAAGGGTGCCTCGAGTAAGGTTGTAAGACTCTCGCAAAAGACCGGGTGGGTGCCGCAAGGCACCCACCCTTCTCCGTTCCTGCAGTCGTTCACATTTTTTATTGTCAGATTCACGTAGGGTAGTCTGCGATGACCACCTCCAGCACCAACACCGCGACCAGCACTGGGCCGGTATCCATCGCCAGCAGTTCCAGTGCGGGCGCTGCCGGCGGATCGGTCATCAACGTAAGCTCCCTGGTCTCGCAGCTGGTGGCGGCGACGCAGGATCCCCAGCAGGCTCTGATCAACAATCAGACCCAGGCAGAAACGACACAGATCTCGGCGCTCGGCACCCTGAAGAGCGCCCTGTCGACGTTTCAGTCATCCTTGAGCACGCTGGATACGCCTTCGGCCTTCGATTCGCAGACGGCCAGCACCACCAATTCCACAGCCGTGACGGCCACGGCCACCTCCGACGCGCCGGTGGGAACGTACAGCGTTTCGGTGACGGCGCTCGCCCAGGCGCAGCAGATTCTCTCAAACGCGTTTACCGGCGATGGCAGCGCCGCCATTGGTACCGGCAGCCTGCAATTGAGCCTCGGCAGCACCAGTTTCACGCTCAACATCAACAGCAGTAATGACTCACTGAATGGGATCGCCGCCGCGATCAACTCGGCCAACGGCAACCCGGGAATCACCGCGACCGTGGTGCAGGGCACGGACGGTGCGCACCTGCTGCTCTCCTCGACGCAGACCGGCGCGGCCAACACCATCACCGTCAGCGAGACGGACTCCGGGGGCGCCCTCTCGGCCCTGACCTACCCGGATCCCAACCCGAATCCCAACCCGGACGGTTCGGATTCGGATCTGCATTACACCGTGGAGACGGCGGCTCAGGATGCGAGCTACAGCATCGCCGGCGTTGCGGCCACGAGCTCGAGCAATACCATCACCTCGGCGATCAGCGGCGTAACGCTGACCCTGAGCGGCCTGACGACTGCGAACACCCCGGCTGCGGTGACGGTCAGCACTGATGCCTCGACCATCGAAACCAACGTCAGTGCTTTTGTCACCGCCTACAACACCCTGGTCGGTTCATTCCAGAGCCTTGGCGGCTATGATTCCGCGACCAGCACTGCCGGGCCGATGATGGGCAACGCCCTGCTCTCAAGCATCGAGAACCAGGTGCAGAACACGCTTTACAGCGTGGTGGATACCGGATCCGCGACCTACAACACGCTCGCGAGCGTGGGCATCACCACCAACAGTGATGGCACTTTGAGCCTGAACAGCACGACGCTGTCGAACGCGCTGTCGACCAATTTCAGCGCCGTCAGCCAGCTCTTCAGCGGTTCCGGCGGCGTCGCGACCAATCTCAACTCCTTGATCACCGAGAACCTGTCCAGTACCGGCGCAATTGCCGCCAACAGTCAGTCTCTGACCACTGAAGAGAATGCGCTCACTGCCCAGACCACGCAGCTCAACGCCCAGATGGCGGCCCTCTCGGCCAGCCTGACTCAACAGTATTCGGCGCTCAATGCCCTGCTCTCCTCGCTGCAGACCACCTCATCGTATCTGACCCAGGCCTTTGCCTCCTTGCCGCAGGTCCAGGGAACATCTAACGCTTAAGCTCAAATTCGCACCTCAAGTTCAGCACCGGGGCGCCGTTACCGGGAACAGTGAACTTGATGGAGCAGGGCATTTTGAGCAGCTTCGCGGCAAAATCGAAACTCGCGGCCTATCACAGCGTATCGGTACACGGCGGCCTCGCGAGCGCCGATCCGCACAGTCTCGTGCAGATGCTCATGGACGGGTGCGCCGAGCGCCTGGCTACGGCCGCTGGCTGCATCGAACGCCGCGACTTGGTGCGCAAGGCCAAGCTGCTGCACAGCTGCGTCACCATTATCGCCGAGCTGCGCGGCTGCCTTAATAGGGCTGAAGGTGGTCCGCTGGCCGAAAACCTCAGCAATCTCTACGACTATATGGTGCGTCAGCTGCTGATGGCCAACGTCAAAAGCGACGCCGGCCCGGTCAAGGAAGTACTGGGTCTGCTCAACGAGATCCGCGGTGCCTGGTGCGCCATCGGGCCGCAGGCGCGCTCGGCCGCGGGTGTGCCGCAGCTCCCAAGCGGCGCATCGTTCGCGGCCCGCTAGCCCCACGACGCAATCCGCGGCAATCACTGTCGACTGTGTCACACGGCGACGGCGCACGATTGGAGCCGATCGCTGATTTGTTCATGTGGCGCAGGACGCTGTGCCCAACCCCTGTGATCCCCTTCACCCTTTTCAGGTTTACGCCGGGATCGGTCGCGGATTACCTCAAGAATTCCCGCTCTGGTGCCGATTAGGAACCCAGGCGAGGCGCGCCAAGGATCCGGGCCTCGGATTTGACGTATTGGCGAATGCGCATTGGCCGCCTCGAATTGTGTAAAGGGAAATCATGACTTCCATCATCTCGTCGATGACAGTAGCCCAGGTTCAGGCGCTCACGGGTTCGCAGATAGCGGCGCTGGCCACGAGCGACGCCAATGCACTCAGCAACGCGCAGGTCGGAGGGTTGCTCACGACGCAGATTCCCTACCTCTCCGCAGCGGACATCGTCGAGATCAGCACCGCGGCCATCACTGCGTTCAACA
The DNA here is from genome assembly GCA_035486855.1 of Steroidobacteraceae bacterium. GTDB lineage: Bacteria > Pseudomonadota > Gammaproteobacteria > Steroidobacterales > Steroidobacteraceae > DAIDKA01. The sequence goes on along the minus strand of DATHMT010000028.1, from coordinate 288 downwards.
GCTCCCAGATCCCGTACCTCACCACCAAGGATGTCGCCGCCCTCACTGCCGCCCAGGTCAGTGTTTTGACGACCGCGCAGGTCCAGGCGTTGAGCACGGCGCAGGTCAATGCTCTGACCACCACCGAAGTGGCTACGTTTGCTCCCATGCTCACCGGCGGTCAGCTCGGACTGATCGGCTCCGCCCAGGCCTCGGGCCTCACCGCCACCGCCTTGGGTAACGTGAGCACCTCGAACCTGCCGAGCCTCTCCAACGCCGCACTCGGTGCGTTCACCTCGGTGCAGGTCG
>DATHMT010000027.1:0-11981 GCA_035486855.1 Steroidobacteraceae bacterium | reverse complement strand
CCGGCATCGACATGAAGACCGGCCGTCCGATGGTCGCGGAAGGGGCGCGCTATGGGACCCAGCCCTGGGATCTCGCACCCGGCGTGCAGGGTGGGCACAGCTGGCACCCGAATGCGTACAGCCCGCTCACGGGCCTGATCTATATTCCCGCCTGGGAAGCCTATTTCACGATGTCCGGCCCGCCGCCCGGGAGCGTGCAGAAACCCGGCGCCTTCAGTCTCGGCGTCACGATGGGTGCCAAAGTCGACCCGAGCACGCTGCAGCCGTACTCGCGCACCGGCGTCAAAGGCAAACTGGAAGCGTGGGATCCGATCGCCCGCAAGATCGTGTGGCAGACCGAGCCTACCGCCAACGGCAGACCCACCAGCGGAGTGCTCGCGACCGCCGGCAACCTCGTGTTCATGGGCAACGGTGGCGGCAAAATCCTGAATGCCTACGATGCGAAGAACGGCACCAGGCTGTGGAGCTTCGATGCCAAAACGTCGATTTTCGCCGCGCCGATCAGCTACCGGATCGATGGCGTCCAGTACATCGCGGCGAGTGTCGGCGGCGCCGGTCAGGGCGGCTACTTTGCACCGACCTATGCCCGCATGCTGGTGTTCGCACTCGGCGGCAAGGCCGTGCTGCCGCAGACTGCGCCCTACACGCCCCCGCCGCTGAATCCACCGCCTTCGACGGCCGCCGCGGATGTGATCGCGCACGGCAGTGCCGTCTACACGCAGTACTGCTCGGTCTGTCACGGCGTCAACGGCTTCCAGGGCCGCTCGAGCTTCCCGAATCTTACCGTCACGCCGCTGTTGTGGACCCAGGCGGGGTTCGACCAGGTGGTCCTGATGGGCGGAAGAGCCGACAAGGGCATGGGTGATTTCGGGAAGGATCTCAAACCCGAAGACACGGTGGCGATACGCGAGTTCCTGGTTTCACGCGCGAATGCGCTCAAGAACGCGCCACCGGGCGCTGGGCCGGGCGGTCCCGGCGGCGGCGCGGGGGCCGCGGCAGGTGCAGGCGCTGCGCCAGCAGCGCGACCGGAGAACGGGCACCCGGACAACTGATCCGCTAGCCGGCGATGGAACTCAACACGGCCTGCGCGACCCGCTCGTCGATTTCGGCGGCGTGTTTGAAGGTGACCGGATAGCGAATCAGCGCTTCCATGTGGCCGGCGGCCAGGCGCATCTGTACCTGGGGTGCGTTCTCGCCGCTGTGCTCGCCGACCGCGGCGGTGAGCGCCGCCAACAGCTTCTGTTTGAGTGCGCCATAGTCGCTCACTGCGGGCAGCGTGACGGTGTTCTCGTGCCAGCTCACATCGGCATCGGCGAGTTGCTTGAAGAGCCCTCCGGATGCCTGGAACACCACCAGATTGGCGAAGGCGACCACCCGGCCGGTGGCCCCCAGCGGGCCCTGCTGATTGAGTTCGCGCAGATGCAGGCGCACGAGGCCGATGTCCATCACCTCGCCCACCACCGTGCCGATCTGGATTCGATCACCGACTCGAATGCCGTACTTGCCGATCAGGAAGAAATAACCGACCACGGAAACCAACACGCTTTGCATGGCGACGGCGAGGCCCGCCGTGAGCAGCCCGGCAAAGGTGGCGAAGGTATTGAGTTCGGTGACGAAGCTCAGGCAGATCACGGCGACCACGACGGTCCACACCACGATCGATCGCACCAGCAGCATCTGATAGCGCCGATGTGAATCGTGCACATAGTGCAGCACCGCACGGCGCCACACCTCGCCCAGCACCACTACCACCGCCAGCATCGCGATCACGATCGCCAGGCGGACCCCCAGGGCGGACAGCGCCTCGTAGTACTCCTTTTCGGCCGAGGTGCGCCAGCTTGCGAGGTTGCGTCGATACTGATGCAACAGCACCTGCTCCTTGCCCAGCGGCAGCAGAATGTCCGAGGTCTGCTTCACCAGCCACGCCAGGGTGTCGAATTGATCGCGCAGTCCCTTCAGGGCGGTGCCATCGGCGTGATCCGCCTGCGATGCGAGCGCATCGCCGCGCGCCGAATAGGCGTGCAGCTGCGCGAGCGGTGCGGCACTGATGCTGTGGTAGGTGGCGGCAAGCGCCGCGGTGCGCTGATCAATGGAGTCGATGGTGCCAAGCTTGCTGCGCTGGCGAAGCACCGCGAGCCCCAGATCCCAGATGCCGGCGCGCGCCGGCGGTGTGACGGTCGTCGCCGCACCGGCGGCGGCGGGGGTCGTGGCGGTGGCGCTCGGCGGGGCGGCTGCGGCCGGTGCAGTGGCGCCCGCCACCGTGACCCCGGTCCCCGGTACCGCGGCGGCGATCGCATCGATCTGGGCTTTCAAGGCATTCGCATTGGCCGCCCCGGGGTCGCTGCTGTGAACGAACTCGGACATCGTGTCGAGCAGGTTCTTGCGCGCATCAATCATCGCCAGTTCGCCCTGCAGCTCGGCAATCTTCGCCGCCAGCTCGGAGCGGCCCTGGCCTGCCCCGCCAAGCTGCTGCTTGTCGGCGGCAATTTCCTGCACGATGTTTTGCCGATTGGCATCCATCTGGGACTGCTGCTGGGTGAGCGACTGCGAGGCCGAGGTGCCGACGGCGGAGTCCTCGGCGCTTGCTTCGCTGCTCAGCAGCTCGGCGTTCGCACGCGCGATGTCGAACGCCATGCTGACCACCCTGTCGGCGGTCTGCCGGTTGGCGAACAGGATCAGTAGGTCGCTCGGCTGGGTCGCATTCTGCTGCTGGGTCCCGAGCCCCCGATACCACTCGACCGTGTCATCGAGAATCTGGATGACCTGCGCGCCGCTGAGTACCGAGACCTTGCTGACGCTGGCCGGGGGCGCCGAGCCGGAGGGTGCCGCAGCGGCGGCGGCGAGCGCGGATGCGAACAGCAGCGCACCGCGACACAGCGCTGCCGCGAGCAGGGGTTTTGTGATTTTCATTCAGTCGTCGATCTTGGCGACATGGCGCCGATAAGCCAGTAGGTGCCTGAGGGCATCGCGAGGCCGGTGGGCTTTCTCGTGCAACCGCGCCAGGTTGAAGTGCGCATCGTACATCGCAGGATCGAGCGCCAGGGCCTCCCGGTACGCAACGACGGCCTCCTCTTCGCGCTGCAGATCCTCCAACAGGATCGCGAGATTGAAAGACAGCAGTGCGCTCGAACTCTTCGCCTTGCGATAGACGCGTTCGGCTTCCTGCAACTCGCCTTCCAGATGCAGCAACCGGCCCAGATTGATGCGGGCCTCGAGATGATCGCTGCAAATGCGCAGCGCCTCCAGGTATGCAGCGCGGGCGGCACCCAGATCGGTCGCCTCCAGGGCATGCCCTTTGGAGTACAGCAGTTCCGCCTGGATTGTGCCCGTGCGCTCCTTCACCGTGGCGAGCGAGGTGGCGACGGAGGTCCCGCGTTCGCCGGGTGCATCAGCGAGCAGCGGCAATGCATATTGACCGGAGTGCGCCTCCCAGGTGCGTGCCCCCTCGCGCACGGCGACATGCTTGCCGGTCGCGGCGACCGCCATGGAGGAGAGCGCAGCTCCCGGCGGCAACAGGGTGCGGATGGTCGCGAATGCCGCGATAATCCGGGCCGCGGGCACCTTGGCGGCCTTCAAGGCGCCGGCCATCCGCAGCACCAGCAGATCCTGAAAGGTATAGACGGTTTTGCCGATTCGGGCCGTCGCGGTGATGAATCCCGCCTCTGACAGGGAGCGGATGAGGGAGGCCGGCAGGCGAAATCGCCGGGTCAGTTCCGCCTGGGAATACTCGTGGGTCTCAGCGCCGCGACGGCTTGCGGGCGGGACTGTCTTGCGCCGGCGCGGGCGCGCGCTTCGGACCTTTGCGCTCTTTGACATTCGCGGTCTTGGACCCTCGTGCATCAAGACTGGCCTTGAGGGCCTCCATCAGGTCGACGACATTGCTGCCACCGGGTTGCTCGGGGGCTTCGGCCAAAGATACCTCTTTGCCATCGATCTTGCGTTGGATGGCGGCCTCGACCCGCGCCCGGTGCTCATCCTGGTACTCATTGGGGTCAAATTTCTTGGCCGCAAGCTGGTCGATCAACTGATTCGCGAGCTTGAGTTCCGGCACGGTCACCGTGCCGGCCTCGATCCCGAGTTCCTTCATCGTGCGCACTTCGGCCTTGAAGTGCAGCTGGTGCATGGCCAGGCCATCGTCCATGGGCCGCAACAGCACGATGTGCTCGCGGCCACGCGAAATCCAGCGGCCGATCGCACACTGCTTGGCCTCCTTCAGCGCGGTGGCGAGCAGTGAATAGGGCTTGGCGCCGCCCTTGTCGGGAGTCAGCAGGTAGGTGCCATCGAAGTACAGCGGATCGACGCTCTGCAGCGGCACGAACTGCGTGATGTCGATGGAGTGCGTCGTCTGGTCCTCGAGTTCCTTGAGTTCCGCGGCCGAAAACATGACGTACTGCCCTTTCGCGAACTCATACCCCTTGGTCATCTCCGAGCGCTCGACGAGCTCGCCGTCATTGACCGCGACGTACTGCTGCTTGACCCGCGAGCCGTCCCTTTGCCGCAGCAGATTGAAAGACAATCGCTCGGAGCTCACGGTCGCGGAATAGAGTTTGACCGGAATCGCCACGAGGCCGAAGGAAATCGTCAAAGACGCAATGGAGCGTGCATTGGATGGCATATGGGGTCATTCTCTGACGGCCGAGCTTGCGGGTCAAATAATCGCAATTCCTGCCCTCCCCCCTGTGGGATGAAACCGACAATGGCTCCCGCAGATGACCTACCCTGCGGTCCCGGTACATGCTGAAATCTGCTGACATGGCGGCGCCTGCGCGAACCCTTAAAACCTACCGCAAAAAGCGGGATTTCACCCGCACCGCGGAGCCCAGCGGCAGCCGGTCCGTGCTGCCGTCCGGGCATCTGCGCTATGTGATCCAAAAACATGCGGCGACGCGGCTGCATTTTGATCTGCGTCTCGAATTGGACGGGGTCTTCAAATCCTGGGCGGTGGCCAAGGGCCCCTCGATCGATCCCGCCGACAAAAGGCTGGCCATCGAGGTCGAGGATCATCCCCTCGATTATGGTGACTTCGAAGGCACCATACCCAAAGGCCAGTATGGCGGTGGCACGGTGCAGTTATGGGACCGTGGCTTCTGGGCGCCCGAGGGCGCCAAGACACCGCAAGCCGCGCTGCAGGACGGCGACTTCAAATTCACGCTCGCCGGCGAGCGCCTGCGTGGCAGCTGGGTGCTGGTGCGAATCAAACACAATCGCGACGGTGACCGCCACAAGAACTGGCTGCTGATCAAACACCGTGACGAATACGCCCAGCCCGGTGGGACCGACGCCTTGATGGCACTGCCCCAATCAGTCGCCTCCGGGCGCACGATGGAACAGATTGCACGCGGCACGGGCCCCGCGCCGACACCCTTCATGTTGGGGGCTACACCGACCAGGAAGCCCCCGCTCGCCCGGCGCACGCCTGCGGCGCGGGTCCCCCAAGCGCGCAAACTGAGCGCGGTCCCGCCCTTCATCGAGCCGGCGTTGTGCAAACTCGTGGAGCGACCGCCCGAACAATCAGGATGGGTGCACGAGGTCAAGTTTGACGGCTACCGCGTGCAGGTCCAGGTCACAGCTCACGAGGCCGTCCTGCGCACCCGCACCGGGTTGGATTGGACCACGAAGTTTCCGCAGATCGCCGGGGATGCCGCGGCGTTGAGCGATTGCACGCTCGATGGCGAGGTCGTGGCACTGGATGGGCAGCGGGTGCCCAACTTCGCGGCCCTGCAAAACGCACTGCAGGAACGTAAGACCTCCCAACTCGTTCTGTTTGTCTTTGATCTCCTGACCGAGTCGCAGCAGGATCTGCGACCGCTGCCGCTGAGCGCGCGCAAAGTGCGCCTCCAGGAGCTGCTGGCCCCGGTCACCGGCGATCGCCTCCGATACGTCGAACATTTTGAATCCGATCCGCACACGCTGCTCGAATCGGCCCGCAAGATGGGCCTGGAGGGAATCGTGTCGAAAAGACTCGCGGCGCCCTATCGCTCCGGACGCACCGGCGACTGGACCAAGGCCAAGGCACGTCTGGGACAGGAAGTCGTGCTCGGCGGCTGGACCACCGAGAGTGGCACGGTGCGCTCGCTGCTGGCCGGCGTTCAGGACGGCGACCATCTGAAGTACGTCGGCCGCATCGGCACCGGCTACGGCGCCGGCGTCGTCGCGAAGCTCCTGCCGAAACTCAAGCAGCTCACCACCGCGGACAGTCCCTTTGGCGGCAAGGACGCGCCGGCCAAAGAGGCCAAGGTGCGCTGGCTCAAACCCGAGCTGGTCGCCGAGATTGAATTCGCGAACTGGACCGGCAGCGGCATGATCCGCCAGGCCGCCTTCAAGGGCCTGCGCGAGGACAAGCCGGCACGCGAGATCGTGCCGGAGAAGCCGGCGCCGGCTTCGAGCGCTCTTAAGCCACGTCGCGCGGCCGGCAAAGGCACCACCAGCGTTCTCAACGTCGAGATCTCGAAACCCGACAAGGCGCTGTGGCCTGCCACCGCACGCTCCCAGGCCGTATCCAAACTGGACCTGGCGCGCTACTTCGAAGCGATCGGTGAGTGGCTGTTGCCGCATCTGGCAGGTCGCCCGTGCTCGCTGCTGCGTGCGCCCGACGGGCTGACCGGGCAGCAGTTCTTTCAAAGACATGCCATGGCCGGTCAGTCGGGAGTGTTCACGGCAGTGAACGTTCGCGGCGACAAACAACCGTACCTGCAGATCGATCGGATGGAAGCGTTGATCGCCGTCGCGCAAAGCGGCGCTCTGGAACTGCATCCGTGGAACTGCGCGCCGAACGAGCCGGAGCTCGCCGGACGACTGGTGTTCGATCTGGATCCGGCCCCGGATGTCGAGTTTGCGGCGGTGGTGGCCGCCGCACTGGAAATCAGGCAGCGCCTCTCGGCCGTCGGACTCGAATCCTTCTGCAAGACGACGGGGGGCAAGGGTCTGCATGTGGTCACTCCCCTGAGCGGCGGCAAACAGGCCGTGAAGTGGCCGGAGGCCAAGAATTTCTCGCACCTGATCTGCGCCCAGATGGCCACCGACTCGCCCAAGAAGTATCTGGATACGATGTCAAAGGCGCAGCGCACCGGACGCATCTTCCTCGACTATCTGCGCAATGACAAAACCGCCACCGCGGTCGCCGTCCTTTCACCGCGCGCCCGGGATGGCGCGCCGGTATCAATGCCGCTGAACTGGGAGGGTGTAAAAGCCAATCTGGACCCGAAGCGCTACGACATCCGCACGGCGCAATCGATCCTGAGGAAGTCCGGCGCCTGGTCCGGGTACGCAGCGTCGCACCGCCCCTTGCGCGAATCGATCGCGCGCCTCATCGCCCCCGGCAAGAAGCCCCGTTCGCGGTAGGTCATCATGCGCTTTGCGGCAAGAATCAAGCGCGCCGGGAGGCTGTTCATCGGCGCGGCCGAATACTGGAACGCCGATAACGCCTCGACGGTGGGCGCGGCGCTCGCCTTCTATTGCGCGTTTTCGCTCGCGCCGCTGTTGGTGATCATCTCCACACTCGCCGGACTCATCATCGGCGCAACGGCCGCAGACGGCCAGATCGCTTATCAGCTGAACGCGCTGTTTGGCCCGTCGACGGCCAAAATTCTGCTGGGCGCGGTGCAGAGTTCGCAGCAGACCCGCGGAGTTCTGGCGACCTGGGTCAGTGCCGTGACGCTGGTGATCAGCGCCACGACGGTGTTATCGGCGCTCGAGACCGCACTCGAGAGCATCTGGGGCAGCGCGAAACTGGCGCCGGCCGGCATCCGCGGCTTTATCCGCAGGCGTCTGCTTTCGATCGGGTTCATCCTGGCCCTCGGCTTCCTGCTGTTGGTCTCGTTGACCATCACGACGGTGATATCGACCCTGCGCAAGGACATTGCACCGCATGAGCAGGCACTCATGGGCGCGATCGGTGGCCTGGATGTTTTGTTCTCACTGCTGCTGGTGTCGGGTATTTTCGCGGCGATCTACCGCTATATGCCGATCCGGCGCCTGCCCTGGAGCGTGGTGCTGCGCGGCGGCATACTGACGGCGATCCTGTTCAGTCTGGGCCACTGGGCCATCGGGCTCTACCTCGCTCACTCGACGCAGCCCACGGCGTTCGGCGCCGCGGCCTCCTTTGCGGCGCTGCTGCTGTGGCTGTACTACACCGCACAGATCTTTCTATATGGCGCCGAATTCACCGCATTCCTCGGAGGCTTGCGCAAGGACGATGAAAACCTTCCACTGCACCAACTGCCAGAATCTCGTTTACTTTGAGAACGTCACCTGCCTGAGCTGTCTCGCCACTCTGGCGTACCTGCCCGAAGAGCGCGAGATGGCCGCGGTTGCGCCCGGCGATGACGGGCTGTGGCATCACGAATCGCGCAGCTACCGGCCCTGCGCGAACAGCGTCGAGCACCAGGTCTGCAACTGGGCAGTGCCCGCCGAGGACACGGAGCGCCTGTGCCGCTCGTGCCGGCTGACTCATGTGATTCCCAATCTGAGCCAACCGGGCAACCTTGAGGCCTGGCACCGGCTTGAATTGGCGAAGCGGCGGCTGCTGGTCACGATTTTCGCACTGGGTCTGCCCGTCGCCCGCAAGAGCCCGTCGGACCGGCCCGGGGTCGAGTTCGATTTCCTGAGCGATTCGGCCGAACCCAATGGTGACTCGCGCCGGATCCTCACCGGCCATGACAATGGCTTCATCACGATCAATGTCGCTGAAGCGGACGATGTCTATCGCGAGCGGCAGCGTACTCGGCAGAATGAACCGTACCGGACCCTATTGGGTCATTTCCGCCATGAGATCGGGCACTATTATTGGGATCGGCTGGTGGACGGTACCCCACGCCAGGATGAGTTCCGGCAGGTGTTCGGCGATGAACGCGCCGACTACCAGCTCGCGCTGCGTCGCCACTACGACAGCGGGCCGCCGCCCAATTGGGAAAATGACTTCATCAGTGCTTACGCCAGCAGCCACCCCTGGGAGGATTGGGCCGAATCCTGGGCGCACGTGCTGCACATGATCGACGCATTGGAGACCGCCGAGTCCATCGGCGTTTCCCTGAACCCGCCGGCGGCCGATGAGCCGGCGTTGACCCTGCCGGTGCGCGCCGCGAGCGATGATGCGACGCAGTTCGATGCCATGATTCGCAGCTGGCTCTCGCTCACCTACGCCCTGAACAGCTTCACCCGCGGCCTCGGTCTGCCGGACAGTTATCCGTTCGTTCTCTCCGAGCGCGTCGTCGAGAAGCTGCGGTTCGTCTATCAGACGATCCGCAATTACGGTGCGACGTTCAAGAACGCCTGAGCCGCCCGCAGGTAGTGCGACCCCTCGTCGGGATTGCGTGCAAAGGCCTTGGCGAACAGCGCCTCGCCCTGCTCGCGCTTGCCGATGCGGATGTACCAGGCGCCGATTTCGGCCTGGCCGGTGTCATCCTTCGGGTCGACCGCGAGCGCGCGCTCGAATAACTGCGCCGCCTTGTCATTTTCGCCGGCGTCCGCATAGACCTGTCCGATCCGCTGCCAATCGTTATGATCGCTCTTGCCGCTCAGGACCTTGTCGATGAGCGCCTGGCCCTTCGCCTTGTCCCCCGAGAGATAGTAGACGCGCGCCACGCCGATGAGCTCCCAGGTCCCGCTGCCCGCGAGCCGCTCGGCTTCATCCAATGCCGCGTGGCCGGCCTCCTGCGGCGCTTTGCCGCTGATGAGCTGCATCCCGGGTCCAGTGCTCTTCGAGGCGATCGCAACCCCGGCACCCAGTAGCAGACAGCCGAGTGACATCGCCACAGCAACGGAATTCTTCATGGTATCCCCCGCGTTGGATGGGACGAGTATATCGCCTCCCGACGCCAAGGGGGTGCTCTAGCGCGCCTCCACCTCAAACGGAGATTGTGTTTGATGCGGCAGGCAGCTGATGCCGCCATACAGGTGCGCGACAGTTGCAAACTTCAGACCGACGGCATAGCGATTGCCCGAGATGGGATGGCAGTAGACCACTTCGGCATCCAGGTGATGATCCCCCACGGTCTCGCCGAGACTGACCCGCTCGCGAACCGTCCAGGGACGTTCGCAGGTGACCTGCGCACCGTGAACGCTGATATTGCGGATCGTGACCCATTCGCTATGCCGGATGGAGCCGGCCGAGGTCAGCCGTCCGGCCATGATGACGTCCATGCGCCGTTCGGTTCGGCCCTTTTTCATGCCGGCTCGCCCGCTGCGACCAGCAGTTCCGCAGCGCTGTCCGTCAGCTCCGGCGGTTCCGCGGGTGCCGCCACCGAGCGGAATTTTTCCAGATACATGGCCTGATCCGCGCGCTCGAGCAACGCTCGCACCGAGGCGGGCCGCAGGGCATCAAATTCGGCGGCGCCGATGCTCATCGACAAGGGACACTGGCCGGTGGCGTTGCAATCCTGGATGGCATCGTGAATGCGCTTGCGCAGTAGACTGTGGCTTTCGGTGGGATTCAGCCGCGTGAGCAGGGCAAACTCATCGCCACCGATGCGGCCGATGACGGCACCGTCACCGCAGGCGCTGCGCAGCGCCCACGCGCACGCCTTCAACAGGTGATCGCCGGCCGCGTGGCCCAGGGTGTCATTGACGATCTTCAGATTGTCCACATCGACATAGAGCAGCAGTGCGCCGCGCCGCTCGCGGGTGAGATGGCGCAGGAGCCGGCTGGCCGCCCAGTCGAAGCCCCGACGGTTGTAGACCTCGGTCAGGTCGTCGGTGATCGCGACCGTGCGCATGGCATAAAACAGCTCCTCGATCGCCGCGACCTGCTGGTGGATGTGCTCGTCCATCCGGCGATTCGGACCGTGCAGCAGCTGGGCCAGCAGGCGCTTGACGCGCTGCGCGTCACCGTCCATCGCCGCAGCGTTGAGCTCCTCGGTGATCGAGGCATTTCGGCCGGGCGTGGTCTCAGGACTCCCAAGCGGGTGGGCGAATGCCGGGGATCCGAACATTGTGTTTTCCTTACTCGCCGGTCACGCCAATCGCGTAGGCACCCAGGGTAGCGAGCGCCCCGCTGGGGCCCAACACATCGAACGCGCAACTGCGGATAAGGTATTTCTGACGCCGTGTAGGAAGATTCCTTGACTCGAGCTATGCCATTTTTGCGGGACGGTACGGGTTTGCGCATAATCGCAGGTCCTACTGAGGGGAATGACCATGAAGCAGTCTTTGTCGGCCGCCGAGCAGGCGCTGTCGGACGCCGCGCTCGACTACCACCGTCTGCCGACACCGGGCAAGATCACGGTCACGCCGACCAAGCCACTGTCAAACCAGCGCGACCTGTCGCTGGCCTACTCCCCGGGGGTCGCTTACCCCTGCCTCGAAATCGAAGCCAATCCGCACACCGCCGCCCACTACACCTCACGCGGCAACCTGGTCGGTGTCGTCACCAATGGCACCGCCGTCCTGGGTCTGGGGGACATCGGTCCGCTGGCCGCCAAGCCCGTGATGGAGGGCAAAGGCTGTCTGTTCCGCAAGTTTGCCGGCATCGATGTGTTCGATATCGAGCTCGCCGAACATGACCCGAAGAAGCTGGTGGACATCATCGCCGCCATGGAGCCGACGCTCGGCGGCATCAATCTCGAGGACATCAAGGCCCCCGAATGCTTCGAAGTGGAGCGGCTGCTCACCGAGCGCGTGAACATCCCCGTGTTCCACGACGATCAGCATGGCACGGCCATCATTTCCGCGGCCGCCGTGCACAACGGCCTGGAGCTGGTGGGCAAGAAAATTTCCGACGTGAAGATCGTCTGCTCCGGCGCCGGTGCCGCCGCCATCGCCTGTCTCGACCTGATGGTGGGCCTGGGACTGAGTCGCGAAAACATCCTCGTCTGCGACTCCAAAGGGGTGCTGTATCTGGGCCGCAAGGACAGCATCAACGAGTCCAAGGCACGCTACGCCCAGCGCACCGCCGCGCGCACCCTGGCTGATGCCATCGTGGATGCCGATGTGTTCCTCGGTTGCTCCACCGGAGGGGTCCTCACCCCCGAGATGGTCAGGACGAT
>DATHMT010000026.1:0-7525 GCA_035486855.1 Steroidobacteraceae bacterium | reverse complement strand
GAGGCAAGGAAAGCCACGGCCGACCCGATATCCTCGGGTTGTGCAGTGCGTTTCAACGCCTGCATGCCAAGCGTGACATCCCGACCCGCCACCGTCCTGGTGAAATTAAACATATCCCTCTCGAGGAGACGAACACGACGCTGCTGCCCCTGCCGGCCTGACTTTGATCTTGTTTTACGAAGTGGTGGCTGGAGAGCCGCCCATCGTCCTGATGCCGAGTGACCATCCACTCACCGCCCAAGCGAGCACTCATCCTCGGGCACTGATCGGCGAGACCTTTATCTGCGGCTCCCACAAGGCCGCCGCGCTGCGGGATGTGACGCAGGCCAATCTGCGCAGCTGCGGTATGGACATCAAACCAGACTAGGGAGTCGACAATGGCGATGTCACTGGTCGCATCGACTCGCGGACTTGCGCTGATGCCCGCCTATGCAAGGACCCTGCTGCCCTGGTCCGTCGTCAGCCGGCCATTGGCCGGGAAAGCGCCAACCATCGACCTTGTGGCCGGCTACAGCAGTGCGAACACCTCGCCGGTGCTGAAGCCATTCCTTTCCCGGCTGGATGAGTTGCGCGCCAATGTTCTATCCAATGAAAAATCGCGCGTCACCTGAACTGAAAAAACCTCTGCCGCAGCGCGGACTCATAGTTCTTTTTGGCGGTCAGCGCTCTGGCACGAGCCTCTTCCTCTTGGAAGTGGGCCCGTTCCCACTGGTCCACCTGGGGTATTGAATCAGTGGCGGAGGCGAGTCGTTCCTCGGTCCTGATCGCCGAAATCCATCGTTCCACCGCTGCCTGATAGGCCAGCTGAGACTGGGCGAGACCTGCATCAATCGCCATAGGACACCTCCGTCGACTTTCGCGCGAACACCCTCAGACACCGGCCCGACAGGCACAAAGCCCAGGGGTAGTAAGCCGAAGCAAGCAGAAACTCATCCATACCAACCCGAAATTCAAGGCGATGCTGTTGTGCACACCATGACGGAGAAGGCCGGTCTGGCAAAATGGACCGAGTGGCCTTCCAAATGTAGGAAATTTCGCGCAGCAGCAGAATGCGCTCGGGGCCGATAGTGCTTTGCGGCTTTGGCCTACACGTCCCTGCGGCAGCCGCTAAGCCCCCGTCACATGGGTCTGCAATGATCCCGGTGAATCGGCGCTGTCGCCCGATCAAGGGGAAAGGTGTGCTCAGCAATCTCGATCCGGCCTCATCACTTGCCTTTGGCCTGCTCATTTTTTCCCTGCTCATGGTCATCATGTTCGAAGCCACCAATGGCTTCCATGATGCGGCGAATGCCGTCGCAACCGTCATCTATACCCAGTCGCTGACGCCCGGTAAGGCGGTCATATTGTCGGGCTTGCTGAATTTTCTGGGGGTCCTCATCGGCGGGATAGCCGTCGCGTACGCGCTGGTCGAATTGCTGCCGGCGGAGGTGCTGTCGCCACCGGGCGGTGGCCCGGCGGTCGCCATGCTGGTGTCGCTGTTCATTGCTGCCTTGAGCTGGAACATCGGTACCTGGTGGTTCGGCCTGCCGAACTCGAGTTCGCACTGCCTGATCGGATCGTTGATTGGAATCGCCATCGGCAATGCAGGGGCGCGTTCGCGCAGCCTCGTCGAGGGCGTGCACTGGGCCGAGGTCTGGAAGGTGCTGGAGGGGCTTGCCCTTTCGCCCGTGCTGGGCTTTGTTCTCGCCGGTGCGCTCTATCTGCTTTGCCGCAGGACCCTGCACGACAGGCATTTGTACGAACCGGCCAAAGCGCGGCCACCGATCTGGTGGCTGCGGGGCATCCTCATTCTGACCTGCTCTGGCGTCAGCTTTGCGCACGGCACGAATGATGGACAAAAGAGCATCGGGCTCATCATGCTGACCATCATCGGGCTGTTTCCGGCGACTTATGCGCTCAATCCCGTGCCGCAGCGCTCGACCGCGCTCCCACAGCTCATGCAGCAGGCGCTACCCCTCATCGACCAGTACGGGGATGACGAAAAGGGGAAGGCCGCGCAGGCGGCGCGGTCCAGTCCCGACGGTACGTCCCGCAGTGGACTGCGCGATGTGGTCTACCAGGTCATCTCGGAACTGAAACACGTCGCCGAGGACTCCAAGGCATCCGAGCAGGACAAGAAGCAGGCGAAGCAGGTCGCCAAGCAGCTCGGCCAGTTCGTCGAATACGCACCGCTGTGGGTGCGCATGTTGAGCGCGGTCTGCCTCGGGCTCGGAACCATGTTTGGCTACCGGCGCATCGTGACGACGTTGGGGGAAAGGCTCGGCAACGTACATCTGACACCGGCGCAGGGAGCCGCAACCGAAATCGTATCGGCGATACTGATCGGTCTTGCGGGGTTCACCGGGTTACCCGTGAGCACCACTCATATCGTGACCGCCGGCATCGGCGGCACCATGGTGACTTCGGGCGCCGGCCTCAAGTACCAGATGATCGGGCGGATCCTCCTCGCCTGGGTATTCACGCTGCCGGTGACGATTCTGATAGCGGGCGGACTGTATTACTTTCTTTCGAGCCCGCGATTCTAAGCGCATGTTGCGTGGTAGAGTCCCGGACATTCACACCATCAACATCCGGTCGAATCCCATGTACTATCAAGTCGTCTCCCAGTGCACGCAGAACGTGAAGAATCTCGAGGGCTGCCTGGACAAGGCGGAGCAGCACGCGAGCGCCAGGAAGTTCGACGTCAACGTGCTCGTGACGAGCCGGCTCGCGCCCGATATGAAGCCCTTCAGTTACCAGATCCAAAGCGCCTGCGACTATCTCAAGGGCGCCGCTGCGTGGCTCTCCGGCCAGACGCCTCCCAAGTACGACGACAACGAGACGACGTTCGCGGAGCTGCGGGCGCGAATCCGCAAGACGGTCGCCTTCGCGCAAAGCGTCAAGGAAGATCAGTACGCGGGCGCCGGCGAACGCAAGGTCAGCTTTTCCTGGGCGCCCGGCAAGATCATGAGCGGCAAGGACTACCTGCTGCAGATGGTGATCCCGAATGCCTACTTCCACCTCTCGATGGCCTACGCGATTCTACGAACCAATGGCGTGGACGTGGGTAAGATGGACTTCCTGGGTCCCATCAACCTCATCGGCGCCTGATCTTCAGGGTCCTGCGGTCGGTCGGCCGCTCACCGCATCATCGACGCTCGAATAGTCGAGCGCTGCCGCCGGCAACTGCGCCAGATTGGCGCGCAGCAAGGCGTCGCGCGCATTGTCCTTCAATCGCGCGAGCCGCAACTCGACCCGGTGCTGCCCCAACCAGGCGCTGAACTCGGACAGACTCTCGAGACACGAGCCGTCCAGATCGGGGGACTCCTCCAGGCTCAGCACGACCAGTTTGACGGAGGGCACGCGCTGCACCTTGGCCCGCGCCAGCGCCATCACCGGATCGGCGTTGGCGAACAACAGCGGTTCCTCCGGCCGCAATACCAACACCTCGGGCGTCCGCACGGTATTGGGAAATCTCTCGACACTGACGAAGTCATGGGCGCCCAGCCGTCCCAGTTCCGCAAGCTTGGGTTTCGCGAGCGCTTGCAGCAGCATGGCGAGACTGAAGGCGATCGCGAACAACAGCCCGTTGAGCATGCCGAAGACCAGCACGGCAATGACCGCGATCACCGCGATCAGCCGGTCCCGGCGCCATCGGAAGTAGGTGGTCAGGGGTTCCAGGCGCAGTGACTTGCTGACCGCGTGGATGACGATGGCGGCCAGCACCGGTTCAGGAATGCGCTCGATGTACGGCAGACACAGCAGCACCAACACCAGGATGATGGCCGCGGCGAGGAGGCCGGCGGCACGGGACTGGGCACCGGCCGCTTCGTTGGCGGAACTGCCGGAATAGCCGGCGCCCACCGGGGTGCCATGGAACAGGCCCGAGACCAGATTCGCGATGCCGAGTGCGACCAGGTCGCGATTCGGCTGGATCGGGTCGTTGTGCTTGAGGGCGAAGGTGCGGATGGAGCTATAGGACTCGGCATACAGAATGAACATCAGCGCCAGCGCAAACTCGATGAGCTGCGGCCAGCTCAGATGGGCCGGCAGGAGCAACTGCGGCAGATCCAGCGATAGCCGGATGGCACCGGTCAGCGCGACGCCGTGCGCGACCAGCCAGTTCGAGGCGGCGATGCCGCCCACGATGACCACCAGGGCGCCGGGAATCCGTTTGACCCGCTCGAGCGCGAACAGGCCGGCCAGGCCGACCAATCCGCAGATCAACGCCGCGCTGTTGGCCGCGGGGAGTGTGCGCAGTACTTCCACGACCAGCTCGAAGAATGCGCTGCTATGGGTCGTGAGACCGGCCAGCGAGGGAATCTGTTTCACCGCAATGACCAGCGCCAGGCCGAAGGCAAATCCGCGCAGGACCGGCCGGGCGATGAGATTCGAAATGGCGCCCAGGCGTGCGCTGCCGGCGAGGACAAAGGCCAATCCGGTGCAGGGCACGAGGAGGCTCGCGAGCAGGACGCGAGTGGCGACGCCCGCCGCGCCCAGTGCCGTGGTCGCCGCGGCCATGACCGCGGCCGAGGACGAGGTCGCCGAGACGATCGCGAAGCGACTGCGCCCCAGCAGGCCATAACAGAGCAGGCCCGCGAACAGACCGATCACGCCCGCCTGCGGCGGCAGATTGGCGAGTCCCGAATAGGCGACTGCCTCGGGCAGCAGCAGACCGGCGATGGACACTGCGGCCAGCACATCGGCGAGGTCCGCAAAGCGTCGGATATTCATCGCTGGCTAGCCGACAATCGGTCCGCACCATCCGGGCAGGAAGTCGGCGTCCGGGCCTTTCGCGAGTTTCAACGCCCGCACCAACGCCTGCGAGAAGTCATCATCCAGCAGTTTCGGCTTCAGGCGCCGCCGCAGGAAGTCCGCCCACAGAAACTCGCTGAAGGGTGTGGTGTCCTTGGCGAATCCCCCGCTGCGGCGCAATTCTCCGGCGAGGCTCCGATAAGGATCATCCTTGAGATCCCAGATGCGCCGCGGAATATCATCGTAGTTGCGACGCTGGCCGCGCTGATCAAACGGATGCAGCCAGCCGCGATTGTCGAGATAGATCCAGAATGCATCCCGCGGCAGGCGCCGCAGGTCGGCCATCACGGTCACGGCAACCTCCTTCACACCCTCCTGGTGAAGCGCCAGTGAGAGGTGATGGTGGTCGACCACGTAGTAGTCGCCCTTCGGGCCCCACACCACCGGAATCATGTGCGAGCCCAGGAAGTCGGCCTTCTTGCGGTCCGGATGCTCGCGCCACGACTTGCGCTTGGCTTTGACTTCGCGCATGCCGACGGTGATCTGGGTGGGCCGCAGCGCGGCCATGGGTACCGGGTGGACGCGGGGTTCACGGGAATAGGGCATAAAGCTCGCTCCGGGGGCAGAATCAGCAGCCGAATATAATGCATGCAAAGGGACCCCATGCGCCTGAGCCTGATTTTCCTCGCGATCATCGCCACCCCCGCAGTCGCAGCAGATTCCGCTACCGCCCTGCCCGCGGAAGCGGATGTGGTGCAGTTACAAGCGGCCCTGAAGTCGCACCGCACCACTGTCAGCGCCGTCGAACAGCACTACATGCAGCGCATCAGTGCCCTCGACTCACACGGTCCGGCGCTGCACTCCATCATCCAGCTCAACCCGGATGCGGCAGCACTGGCCACGCAACTGGATGCAGCAGCTGATCGCACCGGAATCCTGTTCGGCGTGCCGGTGGTTCTCAAGGACAACATCGACACGGCCGATGGCATGCTGACCACAGCGGGGTCGCTGGCGCTGATGGATTCGAAGCCCGAACGCGATGCATTCATCGTCCGCCGCCTGCGCGCCAGTGGTGCGCTGTTGCTGGCGAAGACGAACCTGAGCGAGTGGGCCAACTTCCGCTCGGATCGCTCCACTTCGGGTTGGAGCGGCCGTGGGGGTCTGACCCGCAACCCCTACGACACGACGCGCAGCGCCTGCGGATCCAGTTCGGGCTCCGGCGCGGCGGTCGCGGCTGATCTGACGGTGCTGGCCGTCGGCACCGAAACCGATGGCTCGATCACCTGTCCTGCGAGCTTCAACGGCCTGGTCGGCATCAAGCCCACGGTCGGACTGGTCTCCCGCTCCGGCATCATTCCCATCAGTGCCAGGCAGGACACCGCCGGACCGATGGCGCGCAGCGTGGCGGATGCCGCAGCGTTGCTGACGGTCATCGCCGGCTACGATCCGGACGATCCCGCGACGGCTCCACTCAAGGATGCGCCGCCACCGGACTACCGCCGGTTTCTGGATTCCGGTTCCCTGAAAGGCAGGCGCATCGGGGTTGTCAGAAAGCTCGCCGGCTTCGACCCTGAGGTCGAACGGGTGTTCGATCGCGCCGTGCAGGTGCTGCGCGCACAGGGCGCCATCATCGTGGATCCGGTTGCACTGCCGAATGCCGATAAGTTATCCGCAGATGAATACACCGCGCTGCT
The DNA here is from genome assembly GCA_035486855.1 of Steroidobacteraceae bacterium. Classification (GTDB taxonomy): domain Bacteria; phylum Pseudomonadota; class Gammaproteobacteria; order Steroidobacterales; family Steroidobacteraceae; genus DAIDKA01. The sequence goes on along the minus strand of DATHMT010000026.1, from coordinate 1,097 downwards.
CTATGAGTTCAAGGACGGCATCAATCGCTATCTGGCCACGAGAGCCGGCACCTCGGCGCGCTCGCTGGCGCAGCTCATTGACTGGAACAAGGCGCAAGCGGCCCGCGAGATGTTCTGGTTTTCGCAGGAGCACTTCGTCAACGCCCAGGCCAAGGGACCGATCACGGAGGCGGCGTACGTCAAGCTGCGCGACGGACTGCATCGACTCGCCGGACCCGAAGGAATAGATGCGGCGCTGATGCACGACCATCTCGATGCACTGGTAGCGCCCAATTATGGACCGGCCTTCGTGATCGACCTGGTCAACGGCGACCACATCGCGAGCGGTGGCATCGGCGCTGTGCCGGCGATCGCCGGCTATCCGCATATCACGGTGCCGATGGGGCAGATTCACGACCTCCCCGTGGGATTGTCGATCATCGGCACCGCCTTCAGCGAGCCGAAACTCATCGGCATCGCCTACGCCTACGAGCAGGCCAGTCATGCGCGGCGGCCACCGCCGCTACCGCGCGTTCGGTAGTCCCGCGGCGTTGAACATGTCGCGGGTCATGACCCAGGAGCCGTCGGGCTGACGGCGATAGATTCGCAGGAAGCTGCCGCTGATCGTGCGCGTCGGCCCACCGGCCTTCGGTATCCCCGAGGCGCTGAAGCTGCCGCGCTGGTAAGCCAGGTTGCCCTCAATGACCGTTTCCTCGGGAGTCCAGTTCTCGATGATTCGGGACTGCTGGTATATCCGGCCATTGGTGGCCACATTGGCCGCCTTGCCCATCAGCGGCGGCCCGTTCGGCGAAATCGCGATGTGGTCATCGTCGGTCAATGCGCTCAGGGCGTCGATGTCGCCATCGTTGATGGCCTTCAGATAGCGCACGTTGAAGGCGGAGATGGCGGCGAGATCCGCCGCATACGAGTTCGACGCAGTCGCCGGCGCCGGCGCGCTGGTGGTGAACACCGGCAGGGGGAAATTGCCGTCGAAGGGCGGCCAGTTCGGCACCGGTCGCTCCGCGCCCGGGTAATACATGGCGGTCCAGATATTGCGGATCTTGCCGTCTTCGATCCAGAACCATTCGCTGAAGGCATTGCGCGGCACCGCCGAGCCC
>DATHMT010000025.1:0-50523 GCA_035486855.1 Steroidobacteraceae bacterium | reverse complement strand
GCTCAAGGGCAACCAGCATCTGCGTTATCCGGACCATACCCCGATCGCGAATCTGCACGTGGCGTTGCTGAACAAGATCGGCATCCAGACCGAGAAGTTCGGCGACAGCACCGGGCAACTCACGGAGATCTGATTCCAGTGCTGCCTCGATCCGGATTCCTGCAGGCATGGGCGGTGGCCACGGCGCTGTGCTGCGCCTGCCTGGCGCACGCGGATGCGCTGCCGGACGCGGCTGAGTCGGGGGATTCCGCCGCGGTCGTGGCACTCCTCGACGGCAAGGCCGATGTCAACGCGCATCAGGATGATGGCACCACGGCGCTGCACTGGGCGGCCTATCATGATGACCTGGCTTTGATCCGGCGTCTGCTGAAGGCCGGCGCCAAGCCCAATGTCACCAATGACTACGGTTCAACGCCCTTGGCGGAGGCCGCCGAACGCGCCGATCCCGAGGCACTGCGACTGCTGCTGGAGGCCGGCGCGGATGTCGAGTCGCCGAACGCCGATGGCCAGACCGCCCTGATGACGGTCGCCCGCACCGACCTCGTGGAGGCCGCCAAGGTGCTCGTGGCGCATGGCGCGAAGGTCAATGCCACGGAGAAATGGCGCGGTCAGACGGCGCTGATGTGGGCCAGCGCGCAAAGTCGCCCCGCGATGGTCCAGTTTCTGATCGCACACGGTGCCGACGTCAATGCCCGCGAGACCGTGCGTGACTGGCCGCGACGCGTCACGGCAGAGCCGCGACCGCAGAACCGTCCGCTGGGGGGGCTTACGGCACTGCTGTTCGCGGCGCGTGAAGGCTGTGCCGCGTGTGCCGCAGAGCTGATCAAGGGCCACGCCGACATCGAGTTGACGGACCCGGAGGGCATTACCCCGCTGGTCATGTCCATTCTCAACGCGCAGTTCGACACTGCCGCCGTGCTCATCAAGGCCGGTGCAAATGTGAACAGCTGGGATATGTGGGGACGCGCGCCGCTGTATTCCGCCGTCGACTACAACACCACACCGCGCGGCGGCCGTCCGGATCGCCCGTCGGCGGACAAAACCACCGCGCTCGATGTGATCGACATGCTGCTCAAGCGCGGCGCCAATCCCGACATGCAGCTGAAGCTGTTTCCCCCGTACCGTTCGCTGGGGCAGGATCGCGGTGGCGATGGCATGCTGACCGTGGGCACCACGCCCCTGATCCGCGCCGCCAAGGCCGGCGACAGCGCCGCCATCCAGCTGCTGCTGGCGCATGGCGCCAAGCCCGACCTGCCGAACTCGCTCGGGATCACACCGCTCATGGCCGCGGCCGGCATCGGCTCCACCACCATCGACATCCGGGCGCGCTTTCGGAACGAACAGAAATGCATCGCTTCCGCCAGGTTGCTGCTCGCAAGCGGCGTGGACGTGAATGCGACCAATGCCAATGGCCAGACCGCGCTGCATGGGGCCGCCCAGTCGGGTTGGAACAGCTTCGTGCAGCTACTGGCCGATCACGGCGCCGCGCTCTCCGTCAAAGACCATTTTGGCAGCACGCCGCTCGACTTCGCGCAGGGGAAGATCGGTACCTCCGGCCGTCCCGGTGTGGGTGGCGGAGGCGAAGTCCACAAGGACACTGCTGCGCTTTTGACGAAGCTCGCCGCCAAGTCGTAAGGTGAGTCATTCGCCACTTGCCAGGGGCATCGCCATGACCCGATTTACCGAAACCTCCCGCGCCACTGCGCTCGTCGCGACCGTCGCGGGACTTGCACTGGGTTCAGCACTGAATGTGAGCCACGCCGCCGATACAGCACCGGCTCCCGCCTCGCAATGGGTCGAGCGCACGCTCGACTACACTTATATGGGATTCACCAGTCACTACACCTGCGATGGGCTCGAGGACAACGTGCGCGCAATGCTGCTCGCGCTGGGCGCGCGCAAGTCGGATCTGAAGATCCAGAGCCGGGGCTGCACCCACATCAATCACCCGGAACCTGCTCCGGGCGTGTTCGCGCACTTCTGGGTGCTGGCGCCCGTGTCCTCTGATCAGGCCGGCCGCGCGGCTGCCGGTCCGGCGCAGGCGGCACATTGGCAAACCGTCGATATGGTCAGGCTGCAAGGTCCCGACTGGAAAGACGGTCAGTGCGAGCTTCTGGAACAGATGAAGCAGCAAGCGCTGCCGCTGTTCACCAGTCGCAATCTCAATTTCCGCTCCTCCTGTTTCCCGCACTCGGTCACACCCGGCGAGATCCAGTTTACGGTGGACGTACTGCGTCCGACGCCCGCGACGGGTACCAGGCCCGGAGCCTGAGCTTCCGGCACCCGCCCGAGTCACACCAGCGGGGTTCCCTTGGGAACCCGCACGACGATGGTGCCCGCGAACTTATCGTGCCAGGCCTGTTTGCCGGCATCGACAGCGATCCAGAAGAAGCCCAGGCCGAGCGCACAAATCGACAGAATGCAGCCCAGTGCCCGAACCCAGGCGGTGGGCCAATCGAGAGTCCGTGAGTCCAGGCGTACGACGCGCAGGTCGAAGACGATGCCACCGATGGTGGTGCCTTTGATTTTCCACATCAGCGCCCCGTAGATCGCCAGCCCCAGCACACACAGTCGGGTGGAGCCTTCCTGGGGCCAGTTCAGCAGCAGCCGCACCAGGGCCCAGATGATGACCGTATCAATCAACAGCGCGCCCATCCGCACCCAGAATCCGGCGCGCGGATAGGTGGAGAGCGGCAGGTGTTCGGCCGCAGCCGCGGGCGCCGCCGCTGCGGCAGCGTCGGGGGGCGCTGTCTGCGCCGCAGCCGCTGCGCTGGCCGCTTGCGCGGCAGCCGCTGACGTTGCGCCGGAAGCAGCGGCGTTAGGCGCTGCGGCCGATGCGACGTGCGCTGTCCCAGAGCTCGTGCGTCGGAAGCGGTTGACGAGCGCATAGAGCACCGCGCCATAGCCGAACATGCCCAACAGGATGAAGATCACCAGCCCCAGGATCGGCACCAGGTAGGCCAGCATCACGAGCAGGCCGCCCACGATCACAGCCAGCGCCGGATGCGGCGCAGTGACGCCGGGACGGACGCTGAAGCAGCGACTACCGATCCAGCCCACGGCCGTCATTTTGCCGAACACCGCCGCGCACAACAGGATCACGAGTGCAATGGGTATCACCAGCAGGCCGACCACCGAGATCATCAGCAGGAACAGCATCAGCGGTGTCACCAGCACCGCGAGAATGGCGGTGATCAGACTCTTGCCCGGGTTGTCATTGAGGGTCGCGATACAGTGTTCCGCGGCATCCCGAAACAGCAGCGCGAGGATGGCGTAGAGGGCGAGGAAGGCGAAGGAGATTCCCCACAGCCACGACAGGCCGGTGCCGAGCACCAGGGGGCGACCCAGCATCAGCCCCTTGCCGACCCAGGTACGCAGGCTCTGCGAGGAGGTCAGCTCCTGAGGCAGGATCCGCTCGATGCCCTGATCCACCACCGCGCCGGAATCTTCAGTCACGGTGCCCAGTACGCTCACCACGTGACCGTGGACATGTGCTGCGGGGCCGAGCCTGACGTTGCCGAGCACCGCGACCACATCCTCGGCAACGTCGGAATTGATCGTCACATTGCCCAGCACGGCCACGGCGCTGTCGCCCACGGGACCGTTCACCGTGGTGTCGCCGAACACCGCCACCACATCCTCGCGTGCCGTTCCGTTGTTGGTGGCCGATCCGAACACCGCCACCAGCGAATCGACCTGCCCGCCGGCGGCCAGGATGGAATCGTGACCTACCGACACCAGATCATCAGTGTCATGGTTGTAGTGTCGATGCCGGCGATCGCCGATGCGAATGTGGCCGTTGTCCCAATTGGCCGCCTCATCGTCATCGGACTCGGCAGCGGCCGACTCAGGGGCGCTGCTCGTGGCGACATCCGGCGCACTGCCGGCAGTGACATCGGCGGCGCTGGCCGGTGCCGGCAGCCAGGTGGTGGCCGCCAGGGTCATCGCCAGCAGCGCGGCGAGGAGCGCGGATTTTGTGAAGGTGGTTGTCGTCATGGGAATTCCATCCATTTAGCGGGACGCCACCGGCGTCACGAGCAGCCGGTAGCCGAATGCGACCAGAAAGAACAGCGCCAGATAGGCCGCAGCGCCGAGCGCCAGGCCGCCGTACCAGACTCCCGGCATGGCGCCGACCAGGTTGTCGGCCAGACGATGCAATGAGGCGAGCGCACTCAAGGTCGTGTGCAGGTCGGCGGCCGGCCGCTGCAGAACGGCGGCAGGCTGAGCGATCACCGCGCTCAAGGGTGCCGGCGTCGTGGGCCGCGCCAGCAGCAGCGCCGCCGCGGTGGCGATGCCGGTGAACGCAAAGATCAGCTGCGCCAGCAGTGGCCACTCCGGAACGCGTCGCTGCCACCAGGGCACCCGCACGCGTCGTTCGATGCCCGCCAGCACCCGTGACTCAATACTGTCCGGCGCTTTGAATTGCGCCGTGCCGGCGAGCAGCCGGGCGGTGCGCTCCTCGAGCGCGGTCCGGGTCGCCTCGGGCTTACGGTCCATGGTCAGTCTCCTGCAGCAGCTTCGCGAGCGCGATGCGTCCGCGAAGGATGTCGGTCTTCACCTTCGCCACCGACACCTCGAGGTCTGCGGCGATCTGCTGATAGGACCGATCCTCAAAGTGAAACAGCACCAGCGGCACGCGCTGCGCCTCGGGCAGCCGCGTCAGCGCCGCGCGCACCCGCTCATCACGCTGGGCGTCCGCGAGGCTCGCAAACACCGTATCGAGTGTCTCGACGGCGAACTCGACTTCGGCAGCGGAGGCTTCGTGATCCGATCCGCCTGCAGCGGATCCGGTGGGCATCAACTCGGAGAAGAACCGCCAGCGACGCCGGTAGCGGCCCAGATGATTCAATGACAGGCGCAGTGTCACGGTCTTCAACCAGCCGCCGGCGCCGACGCGTTCGCGCAGATCCGCAAAGTGTTCCCAGGCCTTGAGGAAGACATCCTGGGTGATGTCCTGCGCGGTCGCATCGCTGGCGGTGAGCCGGCGGGCGGATGCATAAACCATGTGCTGATAATCACGCATGAACATCGTGAACTCGGTGCGGTCCGGTGGCCTCGTTGCGGTTCTTTGCACGTTGAAAGCATCGTTTAGGCCCAGAACACCGCTGGACCTGAAAAGTTGCAACGATATCAGCGGGAAGGCGTATTGCTCAGCCAATACTTTTGGCTGATCAGTGAGTTACACCTTATACCTAGATTAACTCGCCGATCGCGATGTGCTATTCCCAGCCGGTCTTCGAGCCGAAGGGGAGCGATGGCATGGTGGCCTCGATCTCGATGATCTTGCCTGCCTTGACCTTGAACACCTCGGGGATGAGCGTGTCGAACGGCCGGCGCGTCGCACCGGAATATTTCAGATAGCCGTAGCCGGGGACATTGGTGCCGGCCACCTCACCATCCTGGTGGAAGAGCACGATGCATTGCACGACTCCGCGCTCCACGTCCGCGACTTCACAGCGGCGTGGCTGGATCTGGGTGATGTACTGCCACATGTTGCTGTTGATGTTGCCGCGGCATCCCACATGACCCACGTCCGGCAACGAGCGCCCGTTGCCACCGGCGCGTCGCGGCGGCGCTGAACTCGACGCCGGCAGCACGGGGGGCGCAGCGTTGCCGCCCATTGCCAGCAAAGCCGCCGGCGGAACGGCGGGGCCCGCCGTCTGGACGCCGTTCTCAACCCGAAAGCACGCATCGTCAAAGGGCACCGAGTCGACCAGGTGGTGATCCAGTGCGTCGAAGTACTGGTTGGCGATGGCGATCAACTCTTCACGCGGGCGGCGCTCGTCGGGTTTGAGGATCTGGTTCCACAAGGGTGAGACCGCCGTGCGATCGAATTTTCCGAAGCTCACGCCCTTGCGGACGATCGCGGTCTCGAGTTCCGTGATCTGCTGCGCCTGTACCTTCAGGCGGCCCGAGAGCCAGATCGGATTGCCGTTCTCCTGCATCAGGAGGTAGAAACCCACGTTCCCCGTCTGCGGATCTGCGATCACCAGTTTGTATCCGCTCGGGCCGGCGCTGGCGGTCCGCCACAGCGCCTCTCCCAACTTCAGCGGCTGCGCATTTTCGGTGAAATGCGCATCGGCGCTGAAGAGACCCTGGCCCGGATCATGTTTGAGCAGCGCCGCGAGATACCGGTCCACGAAGCCGAGCAGGCAGTCATGGTCGCAGCCGGCCGGCGCCGAGGACTGCACGGTGGGCGAGGGGGAGTTTGTCTGCGCGGAGCACGCCGCGAGCGTGAGCCCCGCGACCAGAATGACGGCGAGAGTGGGCGTCTTCATGACCATCCTCACTTGTCCCAACCGGACTTCATGCCGTAGGGCACATCGAGCAGCACCGCTTCGATCTGCCTGATCCGGCCCTTTTCGATCTTGAACAATTCCCCGATCTGCAAGGTCTTGGGCCGCCGAAAATCCGCCGGCACCGCGACGTCCCGGCGGTCCATCTTGAAGCTGGCCACCGTGCCGGTGTGATCGAAGAACACTTCGGCGTATACCAGACCGCGTTCCACATCGACGATCGGGTAGCGTCGGTCACGCACCTTGGTCACGATCACCGAGAAACCGGTGTCGAATTGCGCCTTGCACCCGAGCTTCTGCATCGCCGTCGCGAGCGGATCAGGGGAGTTGGCCGTCACCACTCCGTCCTCGCGCCGCTGGCACTGTGGATCGAAGGGCACGTTCATCCCGGAGTGATCGGTATCCAGGCCCGTGAAATAGCTGTCCGCGATGCGGATCAGTTCCTCGGGTGAACTGCGGTCCGCGGCTTTCACTTCGGCCAGCAGTACCGGTTTCGGCGCGGCAAACCCATCCGCTTTGGCAAAGGCGGTGTTGCGCGCCACGATCGTTTCCGCCTCGGTGACCTGGCCGTTTTGGACTTTGAGACGCAGCGCGACAGGTACCGGCGCATCATTCTCCATCAGCTGCCCGATGAAACCCACGGCGCCGCGCTGCGCATCAACGAAGTACAGCCGGAACCTGGAGTTGCCGGTCGCCGTCTTCCACAGTCCATGCTCGGTACCCAGCAGCTGGCCGTTCTCGGTGATGCGCACCGCGGCAGCCAGCGGCGCTTTGCCGGGATCGTGCGCGACCAGCGCCGCGAGGTACCGGCCGGCAATGCCCTGCAGGCAGGAGCGGTTGCACTCCTGCGCCCACCCCTTGCCGTGAGCGAGAACGGCCGACACGGCCAGCAGCGCCACGGCGCCACCCTTTGACAGCACCTGCATCATCCCCCTCGATTGCGCCGTTTTGAGACGGGGCATACCGCGGCTGCGCCGCGAAATTCTAGTGCGCCGCGGGCGGCTCCGGCGGCGGAGTGCCGATCTGGGGCACATTGATGGGGCCGCCGCGCGCTCGAGTGGGATCACCCATGATCTTGCCGTCGGGCAGTGTGACCGCCACGAACAGGCCGCCCTTGGAACCGTCACGCAGCGGGTTGATGACCACGGTGACCTTGTCGCCGGGACTCATCTGCGTGGACTTCCAGCCCTGCCGCTTGAGGTTATTGGGGCTGTTGAGCTCGACTTTCCACAGATCCATGCCGCCCGCATCGTTGGGTACGTCGACATCGATGAACGCGTGGGGATTGGTCCACTGGAAGTCGTGCACGGTCCCTTTCAGAGGCAGCTGCTTGCTCTGGTCGAACATCGCAAACGAGTGGTGTGCCGCCGCAAACCCGCTCAGGGTAAGCGCCAGGACGCCCAGGCAGCCCGTCATTGCGTGTCTCATTGGCGCAGCTCCGCGTTCATTCATACTGAAGTCCGTGATTTACGGTGTTGCATACCGGCCGTCAAGTTCCGTCTTATACTCGCCGCCGAGCCGCGGCAATAGATCATCGGCGGCGAGCGAGGAAAACTGATGAGCATGCGCACGTGGTTGGCGGTGATTTCCCTGGGCCTGGTGATGCCCGCTGCAGCCTTCGCAGCGTCGGCCGCCGACCCGCCCTTGGCAGCCGGACCGCCGGCGGCCAACCCCAGGGGTCATTATGCCGAGCTGAACAAGCTCCCCGACTGGGGCGGCGACTGGACCTTCAATTTCCTGCCCACCCCGGGCGTCACCCGCGAAACACCGCAGCTCAAGGGCAAATACCTGGAGAGCTACCAGGCCTGGCAGCGTACCGCGGCAGCCAATCACGGCGAGGTCCCGCGCAATGGCTCCTACTGCCGCCCCCCGGGCATGCCCGGCATCATGATGGTCGGCCAGTACCCGATCGAGTTCCTGTTCACGCCGGGGCGGGTCACGATCCATTTCGAGGCCTGGATGCAGCTGCGCAGCATCTGGACCGATGGCCGCAAGCACCCGGAGGATTGGGATCCCACGTTCTATGGGCACTCGCTCGGGCATTGGGAGGGATCGACCCTGGTCGTCGATACCGTGGGGATCAAGACCGTCACTGAACTTCGCAATGGCATGCCGCACTCCGATCAGCTGCACATCATCGAGCACTTTCACCTGGACAAGAGCGATCCGAACACCATGATCGATGACATGCTGGTGGAGGACCCGCTGGCACTGGTGAAGCCCTGGCACACCGTGATGAGCTACAAGCGGGCACGTGACCAGGATCTCCTGGAATTCGTCTGCGCCGAAAACGATCGCAATCCGGTGGATGCCCAAGGCCGTACCGGACTCGAATAACGCCAAGCAGAGGGGGCGCGGTGCACAAAGGACTTCTGCGGGCGGCTCGCGGAATGGGGGCGGCGGTGTGTCTGGCCGCCTCGGTGGTCATGGCACAGCAGGCCGCGGCGCCGCCCATCAGCGCGGCACCGGCCTTCACCGCGCAGCAGATGCTGGCGCCACCGAGCGCGAACTGGATCACCAATGGCGGCAGCCTCTTCAATCAGCGCTACTCGCCATTGAAGCAGATCAATCGCGACAATGTCGCGACTCTCAAGGCCCTGTGGCGCACCGGCATGGGCTCGGGCATGAACTTCGGCAATGCCGGTCAGGCACAGATCCTGGAGTACGACGGCACGCTGTTCGTTTCCAATGGCGCCAATGACGTCTTCGCGATCGCGGTCACGACGGGTCAGATCCTGTGGACCTATCATGGCAATCCCAACCCGAAGAGCGGCACGCCCATGGGGCGCTCGAACCGGGGCGTGGCGCTGGGCGACGGCATGGTGTTCGTCGGGCAGCTCGACGCCAAGCTGGTCGCGCTCGACCAGCGCACCGGCAAGGTGGTCTGGTCCGTACAGGTTGAACCGTGGCAGAACGGCTTCAGCATTACGGCCGCCCCGCTGTACTACGACGGCATGGTCATTCAGGGATTGAGCGGCGGTGAGATGGGGATCCGCGGCCGCATCAAGGCGTATGACGCCAAGACCGGCGCCGCGCGCTGGACCTTCTACACCATTCCGGGACCCGGTGAGTTCGGTCATGAGACCTGGCCGCAGAGCGGGGATGCCTGGCAGCACGGCGGTGGGGCGGTGTGGCAGACGCCCAGCGTGGATCCCGAACTCGGGCTGATCTATTTCTCGACCGGCAATCCGGGGCCGAACCTGTTCGGTGCGGTGCGACCGGGCGCCAACCTGTTCACGGTCTCGATCGTCGCGCTCGATGTGAAGACCGGCAAGTACCGCTGGCACTTCCAACAGATTCACCACGACATCTGGGACTACGACTCGCCGAATCCCACCGTGCTCTTCGACACCACGATCAAGGGTCGCAAGGTGAAGGGTCTGGTTGAAGTCTCCAAGACCGGCTGGGCCTACATTCTGGATCGGGTCACCGGCAAGCCGCTGATCGGCATCGATGAACGTGCCGTGCCGCAGGAGGCGCGCCAGGCGACCGCTGCGACCCAACCCTATCCGCGCGGTGATGCGATCGTGCCGCAGGAAATCGATACGGTGCCGGAGGGCGCGGATCTGTTGCCGGGCTCTGGTGAGATCAAGAATCACGGCCGCATCTTCACGCCGTACTTCACCGATCAGATCATGGTGAAGCCCGCCACCATGGGCGGAGCCAACTGGCCACCCAGTTCCTATGATCCGACCACCCACACGCTGTACGTGTGCGCGACGGACCGGATCAGTACCTTCAAGGCCGTCGCGGATCCGGGTCAACCCGGCCCGAACAAGGTCTACATGGGGGGCTCATTCGGACAGGCGCAGGCCAATGATCGCGGCATCTTCGCCGCGCTGGATGTCAGCACCAACAAAATCGTCTGGCGGCAGAGCTGGCGCGAGATCTGCTACAGCGGCTCCATCGTCACCGCGGGCGGACTGCTGTTCGTCGGGCGCGCCGATGGGCGCCTGACGGCGCTGAGCTCGCAGAACGGCGCGAAGCTGTGGGAGTTCATGACCGACGGCGGGGTCAACACCACGGCCACGACCTTCGAGTATCAGCGCAAGCAGTACGTCGTGGTCCACGCCGGTGGCGGCGTGTTCGCCAATGGCAAGCGCGGCGATGGCATCTGGATGTTCTCGCTCGACGGCAAGATTCCATCGCTCGCACCCGGTGCCGCGCCGCCGCGCGGGCTGCAGCGCGGCCCGGGCGGACCGCCGGCCGGCCCCGAGCTGCCGGTCACGACCCGGGCGGCGAACGCGGAGAATGGCGGCAATATCTATCGCGCCGCCTGCGTGCCCTGTCATGGCGAGAGCGGCACCGGCGGCCACGGTGGCGGGCCGTCGCTGATCAAGGGACAGAGCCACGATGCGATCCTGATGACCGCGAGCGCCGGCCGAAACAACATGCCGGCGTTCAAATCGGTCTACACGCCGGATGAACTCAACGATGTGACGGCGTACATCCAGACGCTGCAGAACGCGAAATAGCGCTCGGTGCGGCGCGGGGTTCAGCGCCGCGGCCCGTCAGTTGTTGGCGCCGCGAAAAAGCTGCTGTGCCGAAAATGCGGGCGCCTGTTGGGATCCCGAGCGGCGCGATGCAGCGTGGGCGTGAGTGTCAAAAGCGCGGCGCCGACTCCATGGCAGGGTGGTTGAGTTATCATCAGCGCCTGCGGCCCTGGCTTTCGTGGAGTACCGTTATGGCAGTCGATTTCAGAGGTCATCCGCTCTTTCCGCCCGGCTTCAACAGCCCGACGCGCTTCGATGCCGATGTCTACGACTGTGAGGTCTGGGGTCAGATTCCCACCGACATCCAGGGCACCTTCTATCGGATGCAGTGCGATTTCGACTATCGCCCGCCGAAGAACGAGTGGATGACGGGCTTCAATGGCGACGGACACATCAGCCGCTTCCGTTTCCACGACGGCTCGGTGGACTTCAAGGGTCGCTTCATCCGCACCGCCCGACTCATGACCGAGCGCAAGGCGCGCAAGCGGCTGTTCGGTGTCTACCGCAACCCCTTCACCGACGATCCGAGTGTCGCGCACATCAACCGCTCGGCGGCCAACACGCACACCTACTGGCACGGCGGGAAGCTGTTCGTGCTGAAGGAGGACTCGCTGCCGTACTACGTGGATCCGCATACCCTCGAGACGATCGGTGACTGGAATTTCCACGGCAAGTACACCGCGCAGACCATGTCGGCGCATCCGAAGATCGATCCGGTCACCGGGGAGATGATCGCCTACGGTTATGAGGCGAAGGGCATTCTCACCAAGGACATCGCGGTCTACACCATCAGTCCGGCCGGCCGGGTCACCAAAGAGGTGTGGCTGCAGTCGCCATACCTCGGCATCATTCACGACATCGCCATCACTCAGAAGCATGTGATCATTCCGGTGATCGCGCGCACCTCGAGCATGGAGCGGCTGAAGGCCGGCGAGCCCATGTGGGACTGGGACGGCAGTCTGCCGACCATGGTCGGGGTACTGCCGCGCGATGGCGATGCCAAGGATGTGCGCTGGTTCAAGGGCCCCTCGCGCAACACGCTGCACTTCCTCAATGCCACGGACCGGGGCAACACGGTCACGATGGAGCTGCCCACCTCCTCCGGCGAGCGCGACCCATCGCAGATCCGCCGCTGGACCTTCGATCTGAATTCCAAGTCCGACGCCTTCCAGGAGGAGGTGGTGTCGACCACGCCCGGGTTCCTGCCGCGCATGGACGACCGGTATCTGTCCTTGGACTATCGCTACGCCTTCATCAGCAGTCGCGTGCCGAGCGCCACGCCCGATCCTAAGGCCAGTCCCATGAGCGGGGGCACCCAGGTCGTACAGCGTCTGGACGTGCGCACCGGTGACATCAAGCAGTGCGTGGTGGAAGGCAAGGTGGCCCTGCAGGAAAGCTGCTTCGTGCCGCGGGCGAATTCCAAGAACGAGGGCGATGGCTATGTAATGACCATCGCCAGCAACTTCGACACCATGAGCTCGGACATGATCATCACCGATGCCCAGCATCTGGAGGATGGCATCATCGCGACCGTGAAGCTGCCCTTCCGGCTGCGCAGCGGGACGCACACCAACTGGTATCCGCAGTCGGTACTGCCGCCCATCAAGGACGAACTGTCATGAGCGCACCTACCCGCCGGGATTTTCTGGGCGGCGTCGGCATGACGGTCGCGGCCGCCGTGGCCCTGACTCTCGCTCCCGGCGCGCGTGCGGTGACGCTGTCACGGGCTGTACCGCCGCTGCCGGTGGCGTTGACCGGCCTGTATCCGGAAGGGGATTGGCATGTCGATGACATCTGCGGTCACCTGCCGCGCTACGCGCACCCGATTCCGTACATGCACGACTCATCGGCACCGGATTATTCGGCCCTCGTGGCGCCAGCAGACCGACAATTTGTAGGTTAGGGGAACTCATGGAGCGTCGACTTTCGGCCGCGGTCGCCGCGGCCCTGTTCGCCATGTCCGCAGCTTTTGCGGCGAGCCCTGCGGCCTGGTCGGCCGATACTCCTTCGGAGCTGCAGCTGCGCGTCGCCACGCTGGGCGCCAGTGTCCAATTGGCGGAGGACTTCAGTCGCATCGAGAAGCTGCAGCGCGCCTACGGCTACTACGTCGACAAGGGCATGTGGGAGGACCTCTCGGAACTGTTCACGGACAACGCCGTCGCCAACTATCCGGCCGGGGTCTTCATCGGTCACACGAGCATTCGCGAACATCTGTACATGAACGTCGGCGGCCACCAGGTCGGGGACATTGGCCTCGGTAACGGCCGGCTCTATGACCACCTGAACATCCAGCCCGTGGTGCACATCGATGCGGGCGGCATGACCGCGCATGGCCGCTGGCGCGCCTTCGCCATGTTCGGCAGTCCCGGGGGTGGGGCGACCTGGGCCGAAGGGGTGTACGAGATGCAGTACACCAAGGAGCAGGGCGTCTGGAAGATCAGCAAGCTGGACTACTACTCCGGCTTCGGCGCCTCCTACAGGACCGGCTGGGCAGCACCGCCGGCGCCGGCCGCCGCACCCGGCGCCGCGGCTTCGGCGCCCGCCGCAGCATCCGCGGCGGCTTCCGCACCGGCGGCCCCTCCACGCCGTCAGCTGGCGCATCCGGCCGACATCGAGCGCAACCTGGATTGCGATGGCTTTCCGAAGGCCTGCATCGCGCCATTTCACTACGGCAATCCGGGGACCACGGCCTCCTCGGACGCCTGGGTGCTGCCGGATGCCGGCACGCTTGCCACGCTTGCGAAGAACATTCCGCCCGGCGAGCTCGCCGCGCGCATGGCGGATCTCAGCCACCGCATCACGCTGCTGAACGATGCGCAGCAGATCGAGAATCTGCAGCGCATCTACGGCTTCTACATCGATCGGGCGCAGTGGGATCAGGCGGCGGATCTGTTCGCACCCGATGGCACCATCGAGAGCGGGCAGCAGGGTGTGTACGTCGGCAAGCGCCGGGTGCGCGAATTCCTGGGGCTCGCCGGCCATCAGGGATTGAGCTGGGGCTGGATGAACGATCACATGCAGCTGCAGCCCATCGTCGATGTGGCCCCGGACGGCTTGACCGCCCATGCGCGCAGTCGCGAACTGGATCTGCTCGGCCATGTCGGTGGCCAGGGGCAGTGGATGGAGGGCGTTTACGAGAACACCTTCGTCAAGCGGCATGGCGTGTGGATGTTCAAGTCGCTGCACTTCTATCCGACCTTCATCACCGATTACGACCAGGGCTGGGGACAGGACGCACAGCCGGTGCCCACCGCCAGCAAGGTGCTGCCCCCGGATCGGCCGCCGACCGAGGTCTACGCGATCTATCCGACGGCGCATGTGCCGCCGTATCACTATCCGAATCCGGTGACGGGAGAGATGGCGCACTACCCGAAGGTGGGTGGCCCGGAGCCGGCGCTCGCCAAGGCCGCGCTGGTGGTGCCCGGTGGCCCCTTCACGGCGCAGCCGGTCGCGAATGTCGCCGCGGCAATGACCCAGGCGCAGCGGGAAATCGAGCGGGTGAAGGCCTACTACGAAATCGAAAATCTCGAGAGTGCCTACGGTTATTACCTGGACAAGAACCTCTGGAACGATCTGGCCAACCTGTTCAGCGTCGATGGCTCCATGGAACTGGCGCAGCGCGGCGCCTACGACGGCCGCGAACATGTGCGCGCTTTCCTGCTGAAGGTGTTCGGTCGTGGCAGCGAAGGCCCGGTGGCGAATCGACTCGGCAATCACATGCAGCTGCAACCGGTGATCGATGTGGCGCCGGACGGCAAGTCCGCCAAGATCCGCATTCGCATGTTCCAGCAGATGAGCTTCGGGCCACGCGCGTCGGTCGGCGCCGCCGTCTATGAGAACACGGCGGTGCTCGAGGATGGCAAATGGAGGCTCAGTGACGATCACACCTTCAACACCCTCGCGGCCAACTATGAAGGCGGCTGGGTGCGCGCCGCGAATCCCGCAACGCCGGGTCCGGACAAGGATCTGCCGCCCGATCGGCCGCCCACTCACAAGTTCCAGATGTTTCCGGTCGTGTACGACATCCCGTTCCACTATGCGAACCCGGTGACCGGCAGTACCGTGATCACGCCCGTCGCCGATGGCTCGGGCCATCCGCCGGGCATGCCCGATTCGATCGCGGGCACCCTGCGCGACATCGGGCCCAAAGTCGAGACGGCGCGTACCGGCAAGTTGTATGAGCCCCTGCAGCAGCATGAGCCCTACACCGATGCCGTCGTGACGCGCGATGTCGCCTACGGCGCGACGCCGCGCAACACAGCCGACATCTTCATTCCGCTTGAGCGTGGGCCCCGCAAGCCCGTCGTGGTGTTCATCTACGGTGGCGGCTTTGCGGCAGGCGCCAAGCACATGCCCGGCTCACCGTTCTACGACAACATCGGCCGCTGGGCCGCGGCCCACAACCTGGTGGGCGTCACCGCCAACTACCGCCTGGCACCCCAGTCGCAGTATCCGGCCGGGGTTGAGGACGTGACGGCATTGGTGGCCTGGCTCAAGGCCCATATCGGTGAATATGGCGGGGACCCGAAGCACATTTTCCTCTGGGGTCACTCATCCGGTGGCGCGCATGTGGCCGACTACCTGGCCCACAGTGCCGTGACCCACAAGGATCCCCAGGTGGCCGGGGCCATCCTGATGTCGGCCGCGGTCTACGACCTGGGCCACGACGTCTCGGTGTGGAAGGCCTACTACGGCGATGACGTACACCAGTATGCCGCCGAGTCATCGCTGCCGGGACTGCTGAAATCCGGGACGCCGCTACTGGTCACCGATGCGGAGCTTGATCCGCCGAACTTTCAGGCCCAGGCCGATGCACTGACCGCGGCGCGCAAAGCGGCCGGAAACCCGGTGCAGCGCCTGCACGTAACCGGGCATTCGCATCTCTCGGAGGCCTATGCGATTGGCACCGCGGATGATTCCGTGTCAGGTCCGGTGCTCAAATTCATTCGCGCTCACAGCGGCAGGGCGGCGCCATGAGGCGCAGCGACTGGCGCGCGGTGCTGCTGGCGGCGGCCGTGGTGACGCTGCCGGCATTCGCCCAGGATTCGGACAATGTCGCGGACGTGCGCTGTGTGGCGGTGGGCATTCGCGCCGCGGAGCTGCCGAACTCCACCCAGAAATCCACCGGCACCTTGCTGGTGCTGTACTACCTTGGACGCCTCGATGGTCGCAATCCGACCCTCGATCTGGAGAAGCTGCTGGCGGAACAAGTGGCGAAAATGACCGATGCCGATTACGCCACCGAGTCGCAGCGCTGCAGCCAGAGTCTGTCACTGAAGGGCGCGCAGATCACCCGTCTGGGCGAAGACCTGCGCAGTCACTTCAAGTGACGAGCTGGCGAAGCCGCGCGATCCGTACCAGCGCCGGCGGATGCGAGTCGTAGAACTGTGAGTGCAGGGCGTCCGGCGTGAGCGTCGTTGCGTTGTCGCGATACAGCTTCACCAGGGCGGCCATCAGCGCCGTGGCCGGCGTGTGTTCGGCGGCGAAGGCATCCGCGGCAAACTCATCCTTGCGCGACCAGCGGGCCGCGAGCGGCGTCACAAAAAATGTGAAGGCCGGTGCGACCAACATGAACAGCAGCAGCGCACCGTAGTCGGACGCTGTGGCAAGTCCCAGTTGCTGATAAAACCAGGGCCGCGCGGCCAGCCAGCCCAGCAGCGCCAGGCCCGCCAGGGCGACCAGCGCGGACAGCAGCAGGCGACGCCGGACATGATGCAGTTTGAAGTGGCCCAGCTCGTGCGCCAGCACCGCTTCGATTTCGCCCGGTTCGAGCGTGCTGACCAGGGTGTCGAAGAAGACGATGCGCTTGTTGCGACCGACGCCGGTGAAGTACGCGTTGCCGTGGGCCGAGCGCCGTGACCCGTCGATCACAAACACGCCTCGGGAAGCGAAACCGCAGCGGGTCAGCAGGCTCTCGATGCGCGTGCGCAGCGAGGCATCGCTCAAGGGACTGAAACGGTTGAAGAGCGGCGCGATGAAGGCCGGATAGGCCCAGGTCAGGGCCAGCGACACGCCGAGCCACAGCGCCCACACATACAGCCACCACATCGACCCGGCGTACCGCATCAGGGTGAGCGCGGCCAGCAGCAGCGGGCCGCCGATCACCAGTGCGAGCATGAGCCCCTTGAGGCGATCCGCGACATACAGCCCGAGCGTCGTGCGATTGAAACCAAACCGCGCCTCGAGCCGGAAGGTACTCCACAGCGACAGCGGCAGTCCGATCACTGCGGCCACCAGCAGCACGCCGAGGATCACGATCGCGCCATGCCAGGGCTCACTCAGATCCAGCCGCCGGCTGAGCCGGTCAATGGCAGTGATGCCGCCGCCCAGGGTCAGTGCCAGCAGCAGCAATTCATCGACGATGGTGTCGATCTGCCCCAGTCGGGTGCGCGCCACCGCATAGTCCGCTGCCTTGTGATGCTCCGCCGCCGAGATGGCCCCCGCGAAGGGCTCGGGCACCTGGTTGCGATGGCGGCGCACGGCGCCAATCTGCCGGTTGGCCAGCCACAGTCGGATGCCGGTGCCGGCCACGACGACCAGCAGGAAAATCAGGGTCAGGGGCTGCATGCCGCTCAAGGGGTCCAATGCAGATGCGGGGCGAGGGCGCGCGCCACATCATCCATGTCCGGTTCGCCCTGGGCAACGACCGCCAGTGTGCCTCCGGCCGGCACCGGAACCAGGATGCCGGAGTAGCCGTTCTGGCGGAAGGCCTCACGCGCTGCGATGTGCTCCTGGCGCAGCACCATGACGGTGACCGGACCGCCCGCGGTCCGCACGACCAGGTGCGGTACCCAGTGGCCATTGAACAGACAGGTCCGCGCGTAGGTCACGGTGGTGTCAGCGGTGTCGAGCGTGACGCCGGCGCCCGCCAGCACCTGCTGCGTCGCCGCGCCGGTCATGGGGACCACCTGCGACCAGCTCTGCGACTCGAGTGCGATGTGACCCACCACCCCCGCGGCCAGACTGGGCTGCGGCCGCAAGCTCCAGAACAGCAGACCCAAGCCGACGGAAACCATCAGACTCGCGGCGAGCGCCATCAGTCCGGGGAATCCCGGCGCGGTCGGTTTGGCCTTGACGCGAGCAATGACGGGCAGGGCCACCACCCGGGTGTCGGTACGCGGTGGTAGCGGCGCCTTGAGCAGCAGCGCCAGGTCCTGGTCCATGCGACGCATCTGCTGTTGGAACAGCGTGCATTGCGGACACTGCGCGAGATGCTCCTCCAGCGCAGGGGCTGCCTCAGCGGGCGCTGCGCCAATCAGCAGACGGGCTTCATCATGGGTCATACGCAGGCTCATCCATTCCATCCGGGGCGGGCATCAATCCATAGATACGACGCAGCCGATTGCGCGCCCGGAACAGCCGCGTGAGCACGGCGGCGGTCGACAGGGCCAGTTCCCGGGCGATCTCATCGGTGGTGAAACCACCCAGGACCTGCATCACCAGCGGCACTCGATACTCATCCGGCAGCTGCGTGATCGCCAGGCGCAGCCCCACGAGCTCATCGGTCTCGGTGGCGAGCTGGCTGTCTTCGGCGGCAATGACCGCGTCCAAATCGGTGACCTCCAGGCGCTTGCGCTCATAGAGCCGTGCATGTTCCCGGCGCACGATGGTCAGCAACCAGCCGCGGGCCGCCGCCGGGTCCTTCAGTGCATCCCGCGAGCGCCAGGCCCGCAGCAGCGCCTCCTGGACCACATCCTCGGCGACCGCCCGGTCCCGTGCCAGCCACCAGGCAAAACGCAGCATCTCGGGCCGCAGCGACTCGAAAAGTCGATCCACCGCCATGGCCGAGCCGTCGGTACCCGGCGTAGGGGTATCCCTCAAGGGGACCGGGACTTCAGGGGGAATATTGCGCATGCCGAAGCGGGATCATAGCCGGATGTGGTGACAGGTGTTCTCCTGCAATAGATCCGCCGCGACCCCGGTCTTTGCTCCCAGGCGAGCCATTTCGGCCCCCTGCGCCGGCCCGGCGGCGCGATAATCCGACAAACCCAATGGAGCAAGCAACATGAAGACAACGAAAGCGGGTGGCGTGGCGATCGCGACGGCGGCGGCACTCCTGTTTGGAACCCTGGCGGTCTCGACGGCCAGCGCCGATGAAGCCAAGATGAAGTGTACGGGCGTCAATTCCTGCAAGGGCCAGTCCTCCTGCAAGTCAGCCAAGAATTCCTGCAAGGGCATGAATTCCTGCAAGGGACAGGGGTTTGTGGAGATGTCCAAGACCGACTGCGACGCCGCGAAGGCGAAGGTAAAGGCGGCGGCCAAGAGCAGCTGATTGCGCTGCGGCGGGGGCGGGCACGGGGTCATGGTCATGATTCGAGGCTTTGGTCTGGGGCTGCGGCCGCAGCATTACACGACCGTCCTCGAGACCCGGCCGCCCCTGCAGTGGTTCGAGATTCTCAGCGAGAACTACCTGGTCGAAGGTGGCAAACCGCTGTACTTCCTCGATCGCATCCGCGAGCTGTATCCGCTGGTCATGCACGGGGTGTCGCTGTCGATCGGCAGCACGGCACCCCTGGACTTCGCGTATCTGACGCAGCTCAAGGCGCTCGCCAGGCGCGTGCGGCCGGGATGGATTTCCGATCATCTGTGCTGGACCGGCGTTGCGGGGGTGAACCTGCATGACCTGATGCCTCTGCCCTATACCGCCGAAGCCCTGCGCCATGTGGCCGCACGTATTCGTCAGGTCCAGGACTTCCTCGAGCAGCGCATCGTCATCGAAAACGTGTCCAGCTATGTCACCTATCGTTCATCGGAAATGACCGAGTGGCAGTTCATCGCCGCGCTGTGCGCGGAAGCCGACTGCGATCTGCTGCTCGACGTGAACAATGTCTACGTCAGCAGCGTCAATCACGGTTTCGATGCGCATCAGTTCCTGGATGCGATCCCGGCATCGCGGGTGCGGCAGATCCATCTGGCGGGTCACAGCAGCCAGGGGGGTCTGCTGATCGACACCCACGATACGGCAGTGCCGCAGCCGGTGTGGGAGCTGTATCGTCATACCGTGCAGCGCCTGGGCTTGGTCCCCACCATGATCGAGCGCGATGGCAACATTCCGGTGCTGGCGGAGCTGGTGGCTGAGCTGGAGCTGGCACGCACGCTGGCTGCGGACTGCGCCGCAAGAGCCGCCTAGATGAATCTGGCGCAGCTGCAACAGTGCTTTCAGGCCTACGTGCTGGGCGGCGATCGCACCATCGAGGCGCAGATCGCAGGCGCGGAGCACTTCGCGACCGAGCTGCGCCTCGGCGTCTACTCACAAGGCTATACCGCGCGCCTGGTCGATGTGCTGGGTGAGAGTTTTCCGGCGGTCCAGGCGGCGCTCGGCGCCACGCGCTTCGCGCACCTCGTCGGCGAATTCACCCGGGAGCATCCCAGCCGCTTTCGGTCGGCGCGGGCGTATGGGGAAGAGCTGCCGGAGTGGCTCGCGCAGCAACTCACCGCGCCCAGGGCTGCAGGCGTCGCCGAGCTCGCGCGGTTCGAGTGGGCGATGGCCGCGACCTTCGATGCGTCCGATCTGATTCCCCTCAGGCCCGAGAGCCTGGCAGCCGTTGACCCGGCACTGTGGCCACGGCTGCAATTCGCCTTCACACCGACGCTGCAGCGGCTTACCGTGCGCAGCAATTGTGTGGCGTGGTGGAAATTCGCCTGTGCCGAGCAACCCCGACCGAGTCGCTGGCGATTGACCTGCACCCAGCACTGGCTCCTGTGGCGCCAGGAATTGGCCGTGTACTATCGGCGACTGTCGCAGGCCGAAGCACGATCGCTCGATGCGGCGCGCGCCGGCTGCACCTTCGGTCAGTTGTGCGAGCCGCTGTCCGGGCCGGTCGCCGCCGCCGCCCTGCTGCGCCGCTGGATCGGCGCCGGATTGATCTGCGGGGCGAGTGTGTCGGATGCGACCTAGCTCGACTTGAAGATCGCCTTGCGAATGGCGGCCAGCGGCGCCTGATCGTTGAAGCGGAGCGTCTCGCCGGTGGCATCGATGCCGAGGCTGCGCCACAGCGCCGGCAGATCCGGCGTGAACGGCTGGTCCTTCATCTGGGCGTACAGCTCACTCAGCACCGGTACTCCGACCGCGGCATCGGCGGTCGCAAACACCTGGTTGATGTTCCAGTCCGTCGGCAGGCCGCCACTGGCACGCAGCACCGCCTGCATCGCATCCTGCAGGCCATGGCGGTTGTGAGTGCGCTGGTGGATCGCGACATCCGCCAGCAGGCAGAACATGGCACCGCCCCAGTAGATGCGACCCCAGGAATGATCGTGGTCCAGACCCGCATCGCCCGGACCGGGCAGGCCGCGTGGCATGGAACGCTCCTCTTCCGCGAACACGTCCTCGAGGGTCCGATTGCCGGCCTGCACGCGCGCCACGCCCTCGATATAGACCGCGAGGCCCTCCGCCAGCCACGAATGATCGGCGCCGATGTCCGGCAGTGCCAGATGGGTCATCTCGTGCACCAACACCCAGTCGTTCATCAAGACCGCCGCGTCAACCTCCTTGCCCACGCGCAGCCGGATCAGCGGCGCGGGCTGCCCGAAGGTCGTGCCGCCGGCCACCCGGGTTCCAGCAACCGGCACGAGGACAATGCGCGCGGCGGCGACCGGAAACTGCCCATAGTAGTGCGCGACGATACCGGCCGATCGCCGTACCCAAGCGGTGAGCACGGCCGCGGATTGAAACTGATCCGGCGGGATCACCAGCACCAGCTTGGTATTCCCGACGCTGATTTCGTGGCGTTCGGGTGCTGCCGGCTGCGCCCGATCCGCAGCTGGCGCCAGCAGCAGCAGTCCTGATGCCGCGATCAGCGCCGCGATCGATCCGGTGCGCGCGCCCATCAGCCTCAAGCGCGTCGGCGCAATATCGCCGGACTCAGTTCGTCCAGGGTATTGCAGCCCAGGTGACCCAGCGCGCGATCGATCTCCGTGGTCAGAATCGCAAGCGCCCGCCGTACGCCGGGCTCGCCCCCGGCTGCCAGTCCGTAGAGCGGCGCACGGCCGAGCATCACGGCGTCCGCGCCCAGCGCAATCGCCTTGATGACATCGGTTCCGCGCCGAATGCCACCATCGAGGATGAGGGTCAGTCTGTCCCCGACTGCCCGAGCGATTTGCGGCAGCACGTCCAATCCGGCCACGCAGTGCTCCAACTGCCGTCCGCCGTGGTTGCTGAGCACGATGCCATCGCAGCCGTGATCGGCGCAGCGCTGCGCATCCTCGACCGACAGCACGCCTTTGATGATGAGCTTGCGCGGCCAGACCCGCCGCAGCCAGGCCACATCTTCCCAGGTGATTCGGGCGGCGAAGAGCTTGGGAATGCGGGTGCTGCCGCCAATCGCGCTCGCATGCCCGGGCGGCATGAAGGGCGCGAGGTTCTCCAGCTGCGGCACACCGCGCCGGAGCAGTACCTCCCAGGTCCACTTCGGGTACCGCAGCAACTCAAGCTTGTTGCGCCAGGTCGGCACGCCCGGCCTGACATAGTTGCGCTGGTCCCACTCGCGCAGTCCAAAGACGTTTGCGTCGGTGGTGAATACCAGCGCCTCGTAGCCGGCGGCGTCGGCGCGCGCGACGATGTCTTCGGCGGACTGACGGTTATGAGTCACATACAATTGCATCCACAGCCTTCCGCCGGCCTCATCGGGCACGTTTTCCAGGCGCACCGCCGACATGGTACTGAGGCAGAACGGGACGCCGGCCGCGGCCGCCGCGCGCGCCAGTGACAGATCCCCTTGGGGCTGCAGCACCCCATTGCCGCCGGTGGGCCCGACGATCAAGGGGGATGCGACCTCCTTGCCGAAGAGCGTGACGCGCTGGTGGCGGCCTTCCGTGTTCACCAGCGTCGCGGGTACAAATTGCAGCGCATCGAAGGCGTCGCGGTTGTTGCGCAACGCGAATTCGTCTTCGGCGCCCCCCTCGACATATTCGAAGACAAAGCGGGGCACGCGGTGCATCGCGCGCTCGCGCAGATCGGCGACGGTTACCGCACGTTCAAGATTGCGACCCCGGTAGCGACGGCGGTGCCAGCCCATGCACAGATCCTCGGCATCCGCCGATCTAGGATAAGGATGCGCGAGGCTAGCAGCTTTAGGCGCGTGATTGAACCGAGGCGAAGCTCAGACAGGCGCTCAAGATGCGGCGCAGGGTGACACGCAGGGTGTCGGCGCGCGAGTAGTCGTACGGTGCGGGCCAGTTCGCCCAGTGCAACTCACCGGCCGGTTCAATCAGATAGCCGCGACAGGCCAGTTCCATCTGCAGCGCATGAATCTGCACCGCCGGCCGCCCGTAATGCCGGGTGATGTAGCCGCCCTTGAAGCGCCCGTCGACCACATAGGGTTGACCACTGGCCGCGCAGGCGCGGGTCACCGCCTCGCGCAATCGCGGATCGCAACTCTTGCCACTGTAGGTGCCAAGATTGAACTGCGGCAGCTGGCCCTCGAACAGTCGCGGTACCCGCGAGCGGATCGAGTGACAGTCGTACAGGACCACCTGCCCGTGGCGGTCCTTGAGGCGCGCCAGCTGAGCGGACAGCGCGGCGTGATAGGGCGCAAAATACTGCTGGGTGCGGGCTGCCACCGCCGCGGCATCCGGTTCGGCGCCGGGTTTGTAGAGCGGTGTACCGTCGAAGGTCGTGACCGGACACAGCCCGGTCGTGGCCTGACCCGGATACAGCGAGTGCCCGCTCGGATCGCGATTGACGTCGATCACCGTGCGCGAGAGCCTGGTTTGGACGATGGTCGCACCCAGCGCCGCGGCGAAGTCATACAACTGGTCGACCCACCAGTCCGTGTCGCAGCTCGCGAGGAAGGGGCTGACCAGGGCGCTCTTCAGGGCTTCGGGGATCTCGGTACCGGAGTGCGGAATGCTCAAAAGCAGGGCGCTTTGCCCTTCCGTGATCGAAAGCCATGCGGGTCGGTCGGCCATGACCGGAGTATGCCCCGCCTGCCAGGCGGGCAGTGATATTGTGCCGACCATGGGCGGGGGCACATGAACAGGTACTGGTTCCGGGCGGCACTACTGCCCACGGGTTGGGCGCGCTCGGTGTGCCTGGTCGTGAACCAGGGGCGCATCTGCGAGGTGCGATGCGATGTGGAGCCAGTGCCCCTGGATGAATGCCACGCCGTCGCCATCCCGGGGTTGGCGAACGTGCACAGCCACACGTTTCAGCGCGCCATGGCGGGACTCGCCGAACGCGCCGGTCCGGCCAGCGATGACTTCTGGACCTGGCGCGAGGTCATGTACTCGTTCGTCGATCGGCTGGCGCCGGATGATGTGGAGGCCATCGCCGCCTGGGCATTTGTCGAAATGCTCGAATCCGGCTTCACGCGCGTTGCCGAATTCCATTACCTGCACCACCAGCCCAACGGCAAGCCCTATCTGCAGCTCGCCGAGCTCGCGATCCGCATCGCCGCGGCGGCCGGGGAGAGCGGCATTGGCCTGACGCTGCTGCCGGTCCTGTACTCGCACGGCAACTTCGGCGGGGTGGCGCCGAGTGGCGCGCAGCGACGCTTCATCAATGAAACCGAGCGCTTCTCGCGGCTGGTCGCCGCAAGCCACGAGGCCGTCCGGCCGCTGCCGGGCGCCATCGTGGGTGTGGCGCCGCACAGCCTGCGGGCCGTGGTGCCGCCTGACCTTGACCGGGTCGCTCAGCTGGCCATCGACGGCCCCATTCATATCCATGTGGCCGAACAGATCCGCGAGGTGAATGACTGCCTTGCCTGGAGTGGCCGCCGTCCGGTCGAGTGGCTGCTGGATCATGCCGCGGTGGATTCGCGCTGGTGCCTGGTGCACGCCACACACCTGTCAGCGTCGGAGTTGCAGGCACTGGCCGCCTCCGGGGCGGTCGCGGGCCTGTGTCCGGTGACCGAAGCCAATCTCGGCGACGGGATCTTTCCGGCGCGCGACTATCTGGCTGCTGGAGGGCTCTTCGGCGTCGGCACCGACTCCAATGTCCGTATCGATGCCAGTGCGGAACTTGCGGCGCTCGAATACTCACAGCGCTTGAAGCATCAACAGCGCAATGTGCTGGCCGGTGCCCCCGGGGAATCCACCGGCCGCAGGCTGTTCAGCGCGGCACTGCACGGTGGCGCCCAGGCGGCGGGCTTTTCAAAGGTCGGTCTGGCACCCGGGTGTGCGGCCGACTTTCTGAGCCTCGACCTCGCGCATCCGTCACTGGTCGGACGCAGCGAGGATGCGCTGCTCGACAGCTGGATCTTCGCAGGCGGCACTTCGGCCATTGATTGTGTCTGGCGTGCGGGCCGCAAAGTCGTCGCGGAAGGCCGGCACGTCCAGCGCGATCGTATCGCCACGCGTTACCGCGAAACGCTGCAGCGTCTGCTCGCCTGAAGTTCCAAATTGTAAAGCTCGAGACCCCTGGCTTGCCATTGACACCCTCAGCGGCGACACTAGCTGCTGCTATGATTTCGCCCTTGCGTTATTTCGCCCTGGCAAGAATGCGCCGACAGATTGTCGCGAGCATGGTCGCGGCGATCCTGCTGGCCGCACTCGCTCAGGCGGCGCACTTCCATAAGGACGAACTGGTACGGGTCGGCAGCACCGACGTGCACTGCCTGCTGTGCCAGTATGCCGGCGGCACTGCGCCGCTGCCGTCGCTCCCGCAGCTGCCTTTATTCGGCGTTGCCGCTCGGGATCTGAGTACGCCGCCGGTGCTGCCGGGCCCGACCGCAACCCTTGCGGCCTCATACGACGCGCGCGGTCCTCCCCGGATCTGACGATCACGCCCGCCTCCTGGCGGGCTCCTGCGGCAACATCCGAGCACACGCCGATGTGCGGGCTCGGCATGTTCATCGTCAGTCCGACACAGGATCCAAGGCTTATGTCATTTTCACGCACCGGCGTCGCGCTGGTTGGCTTGTCCGTTTCAATATTGATTGCCCCGACCATCCGCGCCGCCGAAACCAGCGCTGACCCTGGCAGTTCGACCGCCACGAGCGCTACGACTGCTACTACCGCTGATGCCGACTCGGGAGTGGCGGAGGTCGTGGTCACGGCCCGCCGCCTCAACAGCGCGCGCTCCGAGATTGAGACCCAGACGGGCGCTTCGACCTACACCATCAGCAACGATGCCATCGCTGCCGCCCCCGGCGGCGAAAACGTGGGCATGAACCAGGTGCTGCTGCAGGCGCCCGATGTGGTGCAGGACTCTTTCGGCCAGTTGCACGTGCGTGGGGATCACAATGACCTGCAGTACCGGTTGAACGGCATCATCCTGCCCGAGGGCATCAGTGTCTTCAGCCAGACGCTCAGTCCGCGCCTGATCTCCTCCTTGAGTCTGATCACCGGCGCGCTGCCGGCGGAGTACAGCCTGCGCACCGCGGGGGTCATCGATCTGACCACCAACAGCGGTGTGCTGCAGCCCGGCGGCAGCGTTTCCTTGTACGGCGGCAGCCATGGGACCTTTCAGCCCTCGGCGGACTACGGGGGCAGTGACGGTAACTTCAGCTACTTCGTCTCCGCGGACATGCTGCGCAATGACCTGGGAATCGAATCGCCGGACGGCAGCTCCGATCCGCTGCATGACCATTCGACCCAGACCCACGCCTTTGGCTATTTCGAGGACATCCTCAATTCGGACAATCGGCTGTCCTTCATCCTGGGAAGCTCTGATGATGCGTTCCAGATTCCCAATCAGCGCGGACTGCAGCCGACCTTGAATCTGGCGGTCAATGGAGTGAGCGATTTCCTGAGCGATGATCTGAACGAAAATCAACATGAACTCGAGGAGTATGCGATCGCGAGCTGGCAACACTCCCAGGGCGCATTCAACCTGCAGAGCTCGCTCTCCGTGCGCTACTCGAGTCTGCACTTCGCGCCGGATTGGGTCGGCGATCTGCTGTACAACGGCATCGCGCAGGACGCCTTCAAGAGCGACACGGCGATCGGCTGGCAGACCGATGCGTCATATGAACTCAGCGACGCGCATACCCTCCGCGGCGGCACCTATCTGCAACATGACAGCGCCACGAGTGCCACCAACTCCTCGGTGTTGCCGATTGCAGCGGACGGTACGCAGGCCAGTGAGATACCGCAGTTCATCGTCGACAATGGAACTCAGTCTCAGGCCATCGAGGGCGTCTACCTGCAGGACGAATGGAAGGCATTGTCCGCGCTCACCATCAACTACGGTCTTCGATTCGACCATTACAGTGCCTACTCCAGCGGCAGTCAGGTGAGTCCCCGCCTGAATTTCGTCTGGAAGCCCGCCTCCGACACCACGGTCCATGGCGGCTACTCGCGCTATTTCACACCGCCGCCCTTCGAATTGGTCGGCAGCGAGACGTTTGCGAAATTTGCGGGCACCACGGCGCTGCCACCCGGGACCGAGACCCTGGACACGGCGCCGGTCGCGGAGAAGGCGGATTACTACGATTTCGGCGTGCAGCAGAAGCTGCTCAACAGGACCCTGACCCTGGGGGTCGATGCCTATGCGGAGACCTCGCAGAATCTCATCGACGAAGGGCAGTTCGGTGCCCCGATCATTCTGACGCCCTTCAACTATCGCTATGGACGCATCGGCGGTGTCGAATTCACCAGCAACTACGCCATCAGCCACTTCTCGGCCTATGCCAATCTCGCCTTCCAGTCGGCGAAGGGCAAGGATGTCGAGTCCTCGCAATTCAACTTCACGCCGCAGCAGCTCGACTATCTGCTGGACAACTACATCCACCTGGATCACGAGGAACGGGTCTCGGCCTCGGGCGGAGTCTCCTACATGTGGCGCGGCACGCAGTTCAGTACGGATATGATCTTCGGCACCGGACTGCGTCAGGATCTGGTGCTGTCCGACGGGTTCAATATTCCGAACGGCGATCACACGCCGAGCTATGTGCAGACCAATCTCGGTATCTCACATGCGTTCAAGGTGGACCAGCGCGGCCCCCTGACGGTGCGCTTTGATGTCATCAACCTGTTCGACAAGGTCTATGAGATCCGCAGCGGCACGGGCATCGGCGTGTTCGCTCCGCAATACGGTCCGCGGCGCGGCCTGTTCGCCGGAGTCTCCAAGGACTTCTAGCGGCAACGGCATTGGAAATAAAAACGGGGAGGGCAAAACCCTCCCCGTTGAAGCCGCAATGCCAGCACGGGCTCTCAGGGCCCGTGTTAGCCATTGAGGTTAGGGCAGACTGAACTTGTAGACGCCCTGCAGCGCAAATTCAGTGTTGTTATTCGCATCGATTTCGTCTTCCGAATCCGGGTTTGCCCGGACATAGAAGGCGCCTGCATTCACCAGCCCATCCGAGAGCCTGTCGTAGCGCAGTTCGGCACGCACTTCGAAGTTCTTCACCGGCGAGTAGCCGATGGTGGCCGTGGCTTCGACCGCGTGGCCCGCACCGACATAGTTCAGGTACTCCCCGCGAACCGACACACGCAACGCGTCACTGAAGGCGTAGTTGGCGTAGCCCGCGAAGCCGTTGATGTGGGTGGTCGGATCATCGCCCGCGATACCGTTGCCCGAGGTCTGCTTCATGTCCGCGTTCAGGATCAGCGTCAACGCCGACGTCACGTTGTACGTGCCGACGAAGTCAATCAGTGAAAGCTCCTGACCGTCGAACAACACATCGTCCTTGCCGAAGTAGCCGGTGAGGGCGAAGGAGAACATCTTGCTCGGCGCCCAGGTGGCGCTGAATTCACCCGTCTTGGAGCCCGATGAGCCAAGGTCGGTGTAGTTCCAGCCATTGTTCACGCCCACGATGATGCTGACCGTGTCGCTGACGGCGTAGGTCGCACGAATGCCGGTGTGATCCAGCGGCTCGAGTTCCCAGAACAACAGCGAACGGGAGTAGTTGGTGTTCTGCGAGGGATTGATGACCTCGGCACCCGCGAGCGTCACGAACTTGCCGGCGATGATGGTCAGCGGGCCGGTCGCGTACTGCAGGTAAGCCTGGCGGACGTCGACCGCGCTGCTGCTGGGATCGCGGCTGCCCGCGGTCTCGTTCTCGTTCAGAATCTGCGCATCGGTACCCGCGATCACATCGACGAAGCCGCCAATGCCGCTCTTCGGCTGATAGCCGATCTGCAGACCTGCTTCATCCAGTTGGAAAGAGTCGTGGTCTTCATCGAATCCCCGCCATTCGGAGCCGGGATAGCCGTTCGAGTGGTAGTAGGAAGCAGCGAATTCGCCGCTGGTGGTGAGCCCCCAGCTCGTCAGCAGGTCGGACAGGCCCGGAACGGCCGGTGCCGGTGGGGTAGCGGGCGCGGCGGGCGCATCAGCAGCCAGCAACAGCCGTGGTGCGGTCGCAACAATGATGGCAGCGGTGATGGCGCGAGTCGTGTTTCGCATAGTGGTCGTGGTCCTCGTAAAGAAAACAGAAACGGAACTGGGTCACAATATTCTGTAAGTCCGTCGTCAGGTGCAATCGGTATGCCAAATGCACTTCTCTTATTGAAATAATGACTTACGTGTTGCTAGACCGCGTCCGTATTTGAGAACGCACTAGAATGAACCACTTCCTCGGGGCGGCGGCACCAGCGTGGTGCGGAATGGCCGAAATGGGCGGGAGGGTCCCGAAGACGACTGATGCGTCGATGCAACGCCGCAAAATCGTCTCGCCATGCGGCGGATCGAGCGGGGATGGCGTGTGGTTCGGCAACCGAGTCGGTCGCGTCGCGTCGCGGCGCGCCGGCGGGATGCGCATTTGAATTGCACACCGGACGCGCGCGATTCGGCACACGGACTTTGACCGGTCATCGCGTTAAAGCGAGCGACAGGTCTGTTAGGATTCGCGGTGGTTCACCCGTTGCAAACGGGTGCGCGTTATGCATGCACAGATACAGCGCAACTCCAGGATACACCAATGAGCTACACAATCAATGTGAACGGTACGCCGCAGACCGTAGATGTCGCCGGTGACACACCGCTGTTGTGGGTGCTGCGGGACACCCTGGATCTGAAGGGCAGCAAATTTGGCTGCGGCATGGGCCTGTGCGGCTGCTGCACGGTACACATCAACGGCGCCCCGCGGCGCTCGTGCATCACGCCCATCAGCACCGTGGGCCAGGCTCATATCACGACGATCGAGGGCGTCGGCAGCACCGACACCGGCAAGAAAGTGCAGGACGCCTGGCTCGCCGTCGATGTCGTCCAGTGCGGTTACTGCCAGGCCGGTCAGATCATGGCGGCCACGGCGCTGCTGAATACCAATCAGAAGCCGACCGACAAGGACATCGACGACGCGATGAGCGGGAACCTGTGCCGCTGCGCCACCTATGTGCGAATCCGCGCGGCCATCAAGCAGGCCGCCGGCCTGCCCATCACCGATACGCGGGAGGTCTGATCATGGCTATTGCAATCGACCAAGCGGTTTCACGTCGCGCCTTTTTGTCGGTCAGCGCGGCAGCGGGTGGCGGCATGCTGCTGGCATTGAGCATCCCCGGGCATGCCGATGCCGCGGTGGCGGCGCGCGCGCCCGCAGCCAGCGAGCATCCCGAACATGATGTCGATCTCAATGCGTACGTGACGATTGCGCCCGACAACACCATCACCATCATGTCCAAGATTCCGGAGATCGGTCAGGGCATCAAGACCTCCTTGCCGATGATCGTCGCCGAGGAACTCGACGCGGACTGGCACAACGTGCGCATCGTCCAGGCGCCGCTTGATACCAAGGCCTACGGCATACAGTTCGCCGGGGGCAGTTTCTCAACGCCGATGAACTGGGATCTGCAGCGGCGCATGGGCGCGGCAGCCCGCGCCATGCTGATCACCGCGGCGGCACTGACCTGGAAGGTGCCTGAGTCGGAAATTGCGACGTCGGCCGGAAAAGTCATCGCCAAGGACGGCCGGTCGCTGACCTATGGACAGCTCGCGGCCAAGGCGGCGAAGGTCATCCCTCCGGACATGAAGACCCTGGTTCTCAAGGGGGCGAGTCAGTACTCGATCGTCGGCAAGTCCATCGGTGGCATCGACAGCCCGAAGGTGGTCACCGGCCAGCCGTTGTTCGGCATCGATGTCAGTGTTCCGGGCATGCGCTATGCGGTGTTCCAGAAGTGCCCCGTATTCGGTGGCAAGGTCGTGAGCGCCAATGTCGATGCGGTCAAGTCGCTGCCGGGCATTCTCAATGTGTTTCTCGTCAATCCGGAAGGCCCGACCGGTCTGCCGGATGGCATGGCCATGGGGCTGCAAAGCGGCGTCGCCATTGTCGCAAGCAGCTGGTGGCAGGCGAATAAGGCGCTCGAGTCCCTGCAGGTCGTCTGGGACGAGGGTCCGGTCGCCGGCCAGAGTTCGGCCGGCTTTGCCGCGAAGGCGCAGGAACTGTCGACGCAGACCCCGCAGAAGGTCATCCACTCGGACGGCGACCCGAAGGGGGCGCTGGCGGGGGCCGCAAAAGTGATCGAGGCGGCCTATTCCTATCCGTTCGTGGCGCACTCGCCGTTGGAGCCGATGAATTCCACCGCGGCCTTCATAAACGGCAAGCTTGAGATGTGGTCGCCCACCCAGAACCCCGGTTCCGGGCGGACGTTATGCGCCAAGATCCTGGGCATTCCCGAAGATGCGGTGACGATTCACATGACACGTTGCGGCGGCGGCTTTGGCCGGCGCCTGGGGAGCGACTTCATGGCCGAGGCCGCCATGATCGCCAAGCTTCAAGGCGAACCGGTGAAGCTGATCTGGAACCGCAACCAGGACCTGCAGCACGAGTTCTACCGCCCCGGCGGCTTTCATTACTTCAAGGCTGGTCTTGATGCGCAAGGTCAGCTGGTCGCGTTCACCGATCACTACGTCGGCTACGCGAACGGCCCCCGGGCCTCCAACAGCTCGGATCTGTCGGCAACGGAATTCCCGGCCAAGTATGTCAAGAATCTGGAATTGGCCACGTCGACCATGCAGCTGGGCATGCCGACCGGTCCGATGCGCGCGCCCGGCAGCAATGCCCATGCGTTCGTGTTCCAGTCCTTCCTGGACGAGGTTGCGCATGCGGCCGGCAAGGATCCGCTGCAGCACCTGATTGATCTGTACGCTGAAGAGCGTGCCGCGCCACCCCCCCCGGCGCCGCCGCGCAAGGGCCCGCCGGGCGGCGGCGGCGGCTTTGGCAACCTCGGGCCGCCGTTCAGCGGCAAGCGTGCGCAGGGTGTGCTGGAGATGGTGCGCGAGAAGTCCGGCTGGGGTAAGCGGCAGCTGCCGCAGGGCACCGGCATGGGCGTCGCGTTCTACTACAGCCACCTCGGCTACTTCGCCGAAGTCGTGCAGGCGACGGTGTTGCCGGCCGATGGCACGGTCAAGGTGGACAAGGTCTGGGTCGTCGGCGATGTCGGAGGCACCATCATCAATCCGACCGGCGCGCTCAATCAATGTCAGGGCGCGGTGATCGACGGCATCAGCCAGGCGTTGGGCGCCAAGATCACGATGGATCGCGGACGGGTCGCGCAGACGTTCCCGGAGTACCCGCTGCTGCGCATGTACCAGGCGCCCCAGGTGCAGGTCGATTTCAAACTGACGCAGTTCGCGCCGACCGGTTTGGGAGAGCCTGCGCTGCCACCGGTCATTCCGGCACTGTGCAACGCGATCTTCGCCGCCACCGGCAAGCGCATTCGGCACCTGCCGATTGATACGACGCTGCTGAAGACCTGAGCCTCAGCGCGCGTCGGGCCGGCCTACGGCTCGACGATGTGCGCCTGCTTCATCGCCTGGATGTCCAGGCGCTGGATGGTGTCGATGTGGCAGCGATCCTGTCCGACGATCACGTAGTCGTAATTGCGGCTGACGATGCGGTTCGCCGAGGTGAGATCAAGTTTGCTGGCAAACGGCAGATTGACACAGGGCTCCATCACCTTGAGCAGGTAGCCGTCCGAGACCGTCGTCCACAGTGCCAGATAGGTGCCCCCCAGGACCCGCACGGCATAGTAGCGGCCGATGTAGGTGAAGTCATCGATGGGCGGCCCGGCGTACTGAAGGAACGTCTGGGCTTCCTTGGGCACCGCCGCCGGGGCCGCGGCACTGGCGGTCAGGACAGCCAGGGCGGCGACCGGGAGCAACAGTCGGGGCAACGTCGACATACGATTCTCCTTGTCACTGACACACTCAGAACGTCTGTGCGGCGCGTGCGTTTACGCCGGTGCGTTCGCCTGCAGTTTCAGGCCAGCCACCTTGCGACCCGACAGCATCGCAAGCTCAATCAGTCGCGCCGCCATCGCCGCATCCTGCGGATAGAAGGTCGGATTGGTTCTAAGCCGGATTTCCAGCGCCTCCACCGCCAGTCCCGTTTCACCGTTGGTGAGCAGCTTTTCTAAATACTCGTTGGCGACCCGGTCGCCGATGACATTGTCTTCCCAGGCGCAGGTGGCGACCAGTAGCGCGTGATACTCCGTGAACGGATGACTGTCCGGACAATGCTTGAGCATCCACGACTCAAGGTGCGCCCAGGCCTCACTGCGACGCTGCAGGCGAAGCAGGGCATAGGTGCGGTCGAGGACCGCGCCCCGATCCTCAGCATGGTTGCGCTCGTGGCGTTCCGCCAGGCGCTCGCCGTGCGTCCGGGTCGCCAGCTGCAGGTCAACGCGGCTTTCAAAGATGGCCCCGCCCACAAAACAGAACATCCCCATGAAGACCAGTTGCGAGAGCGCGAGAATCAGCATCGTCGAGTCGAGCGTCATGGCCAGCGCACTGACCACCGCGGCGCCGCCCAGCGTCACCGCCAGCATCGCGAGATAGGTCAGACCCAGGCCCTTCATCATGCGCCCGATCGCCAGCGGCGACAGCGCATGCACCCAGCTGTCGCTGATGGCGAGCAGGCCCACGGTCGCCGGCAGCGCGCTCAGCAGCAGCGCGCCGAGGACCACACCCGCGATCGGGCCGATGGCGTGATAGGCCCACCAGGAGGCGATCGCCCCGAGCCCCGTTATTGCCAGCTGTATCAGTGGCCTTTGCTCATCGACAGGATTGAGCATCTCGACCGACAGTACCGGCAGTTCATCGTGGCCCGCGACCACGGCATCGAGCAGCGCGAAGCAATACTTGAAGAACCAGGACACCAGAATGACGTCGAGGAATATGCCGAATATTCCGCCTTTGATGCCGTAGAACCACAGGATGGTGAAGGTCACCATCAGGATCAGCGGCGCCGCATGGAAGGGCATCAGCAGGTAGCGCGTCAAGGGCTTCATGTCACTCGTCAGGTACACTTTGGACATTCATGAGTTTTGATGCCGCAAGTCCGGTGCGCATTCTGCGGGAGGTGTTCGGCTACCCGCAATTCCGCGCCCCGCAGGGCGAGATTATCGACCATGTCGCCCGCGGGGGCGATGCCCTGGTGCTCATGCCCACCGGGGGCGGCAAATCCCTGTGTTACCAGATTCCGGCACTGGTGCGCCCGGGGCTCGCCGTGGTCGTATCGCCGCTGATCGCGCTCATGCAGGACCAGGTGGCGGGCCTGAAGGAGGCCGGGGTGCGCGCCGAGGCCCTGAATTCCTCCCTGGAGTGGCAGGAGGCGCAGCGCATCGAGCAACTGGTTCGGGCCGGGGAGCTCGATCTGCTGTATCTGGCGCCCGAGCGGCTCCTGACCGAGCGCTGCCTGGAACTGCTGGCCGGGGTCGACTTGAGCCTCATCGCCATCGACGAGGCCCACTGTGTTTCGCAATGGGGCCATGACTTTCGTCCCGAGTACATCCAGCTGTCGGTGCTCGCGCGGCGCTTTCCCGGCGTACCGCGCATCGCGCTCACTGCAACCGCGGACGAACAGACCCGTGGCGAGATCCTCTCCCGGCTGGAGTTGGGCGCGGCGCGGGTGTTCATCTCGAGCTTCGATCGCCCCAACATCCGCTACCGCATCGGTGAGAAGGACAATCCGCGACGGCAGCTGCTGGAGTTCCTGCGAACCGAGCACGAGGGCGATGCCGGCATCGTCTACTGTCTGTCACGCGCCTCGGTCGATGAGGTCGCCTCGTGGCTCCTCACCCAGGGTGTACGTGCCTTGCCCTATCACGCGGGGCTCGACTCGCGCACCCGCGAGCAGCACCAGCGCCGGTTCATCCGTGAGGAGGGCATCGTCATGGTCGCGACGATCGCCTTCGGCATGGGCATCGACAAGCCCGACGTACGTTTCGTCGCGCACCTGGATTTGCCGAAGAGCATCGAGGGCTACTACCAGGAGACCGGGCGCGCCGGTCGCGATGGCCTCCCCGCAGATGCCTGGCTGGTCTTCGGGCTCTCGGACATCGTGCAGCTGCGCCGCATGATCGAGCAGTCCGAGGGCGCCGAAAGCTATCGTCGCATCAGCTCTACCAAGCTCGACGCCATGGTCGGATTGTGCGAGGGCGTGGGCTGTCGGCGGGTGCGGCTGCTCGACTATTTCGGGGAAGTCGCCGCTGCCTGCGGCAACTGTGACAACTGCCTCGAACCGCCGGCGCAGTGGGATGGCACGCGCGCGGCGCAGATGCTCCTCTCTTGCATCTACCGCATCGGTCAATCCAGCGGTGTCAGCTTCGGCGCGCAGCATCTCATCGACGTGCTGCGGGGCAAATCGACGCCGCGGGTGCGCGATTACGGTCACGAGCGTCTGAGTACCTTCGGTGTCGGCGCCGAACTCGACGAGGTCCAGTGGCGCGCGGTCGTGCGGCAGCTGGTCATGCACCGGCTGCTGCAGGTGGACCATGACCAGTTCAACGTGCTGAAGCTGTCGCCGACCAGTCGCGAGGTCCTGCGCGGGGAGCGGCAGTTGATCCTGCGGCGCACCGCGCCGCGGCTGCCGCGGCGCGCACGGGAACGGCAGGTGCCGGGTCCCAGGAAGGGATCCGTCATCGTCGTGGGCGCGCACCTGCCGCTATACGAGGCACTGCGCGAATGGCGGCGGGCGACGGCGCGCGAGCACAATGTGCCGGCTTACACGGTGTTCCATGACAGCACGCTGGCGGAAATCGCACGCCAGCTGCCGCAGTCGGCGCTGCAGCTGCGCGGGATCGCGGGGGTCGGCGAGGCCAAGCTCGGCCGCTATGGCGTCCAGTTGCTGGACCTGGTCAGACAGCACGCTCCGGACCCAAGTCGGTAGCGGCCTATTCCATCCCGCCCGGCATGGGCGAGGAGGGTGTCGCGTCCTTGGGTTTGCGGCGCGGACCATCCAGCGGATCCCCCAGCAGGCGGCGCACGCTGACGAAAAACACGGGCACGAACAGCACCCCCAGCACTGCCGCGGTGATCATGCCGCCGGCGACACCGGTGCCGATGGCATGGCGGGCATTCGCGCCGGCACCGCTCGACAGCACCAGCGGCATCACCCCCAGGATGAAGGCGAAGGAGGTCATGAGAATCGGCCGGAACCGCAGCCGCGCGGCCTCGACTACCGCATCGTGGAGAGTCTTGCCGGCGGCATGTTCCATCACCGCGAACTCCACGATGAGAATGGCGTTCTTGGCCGCGAGCCCGATGATCGTGATCAGTCCCACTTTGAAGAACACATCATTGGACAGGCCGCGGATCTGGGCGGCGGCGATCGCGCCGATCACACCCACCGGGACCACCAGCAGTACCGAGACCGGCACCGACCAGCTTTCATACAGCGCGGCCAGGCACAGATAGACCACCAGGATGGAGAGGGAGAACAGCGCCGGCGCCTGCGCACCGGAGAGCTTCTCCTGCAGTGATTGGCCGGCCCAGTCGGAGCCGACCCCATCGGGCAACTGAGCGACCTGATTCTGCATCTCGATCATGGCCTCGCCGGTGCTGCGGCCCGCGGTGTTCGAACCGGTGATTTCGACCGCGGAATAGCCGTTGTAGCGGGTGAGGTTGGGTGAGGCGACGGTCCAGGTGGGATGCACGACGCTCGACAGCGGAATCATGGTCGGCAGCGGGGTGCCGGCACTGGAGCCGGTGACCGCGCCGGAGGCCGACGGCAGGGTGCTGGGCAGATAGTAATGGTTCAGCGCCTCAGGTCCCATGCGATACGGGGCATCGGCCTGGAGCATCACGCGCAGCACCCGGCCCTGATAGTAAAAATCATTGGCATACACCGGTGCCATCATGAGCTGGATGGACCCGTAGAGATCGCTCGCCGACAGACCCATGGTCTCGGCCTGCACGCGATCCACATTCAGATCCAGTCGCGGCGCATCCTCGAGGGTATTGGCGCGCACATTGGCGAGAATGGGCGACTGGTTGGCGTTGCTCAGCAGCGTCTTCTGCGCGGCCTCCAGCGCGTCGCGGCCGATGCCGGCGCGATCCTGCAGGTACAGGTCAAAGCCGCCGAACTGTCCGAGGCCGCGCACCGTGGGCAGATTGACCGAGTACGCGTTGGCGTCGTGGACATTGCGCGCCAGGATCCGATTCGCCCAGGCGATGAAGGTGGCCGAGGTATTCCTGCGCTTCTCCCAGGGCTTCAGGCGCACGAATCCCAGGCCGACGTTCTCCCCCTGGCCGACGAAGCTGAAACCCGCGATCTCCATGACCGCATCCACATCCGGGTTCTGGTGCATGAGGGTGCCGACGCGGGTCATGACCTGCATGGTGCGATCGAGCGTGGTGCCCGGCGGGGTCTGCACGATCACGTATGCATAGCCCTGATCCTCCTCGGGCAGGAAGCCGCCGGGCATGCGCACGAACAGCCACGCGCCCACCGCCACCAGCACCGCAAAGGCGATCATCCAGCGTGGCGCGTGCCGTACCGACTGGAATACCCGGCGCATATAGGCCTCGAGGCTCCACTGGAAGGCGTGGTTGAAGCCGCGGAACACCACATTCGGATTCAGATGTCCGGGACGCAGCAGGGTCGCGCACAGCGCCGGGGTGAAGGTCAGGGCGAGGAACGCCGAGAACAGCATGGAGATCGCGATGGTAAGTGCGAACTGGCGGTAAATGGCCCCGACGCTGCCGGTCTGCAGCGCGCTGGGGATGAAGACCGCCGCGAGTACCACCGTGATCGCGACGATCGCGCCGGTGATCTGTCCCATGGCCTTGCGGGTGGCCTCCTTCGGTGGCAGGTGCTCCTCGCGCATGATGCGCTCGACCGACTCGATCACCACGATGGCATCGTCGACGACGATACCGATGGCGAGCGCGACACCGAACAGGCTCAAGGTGTTGATCGAGAAGCCCACCGCGTAGATGCCGACGAAAGCCCCAAGCAGTGCCACCGGCATCACCAGCGTCGGAATCAGGGTCGCGCGGACATTCTGCAGGAACACCAGCATCACCAGGAACACCAGCACCACCGAGCCGCCGAGGGTGTAGACCACCTCGCGGATCGATACCGAGATGTACTGGGTCGCATCAAACGGCGTGAGCCAGGTGACGCCGGGCGGGAAGCTGCGCTGCAGTTCGTTCATGCGATCGCGAATGGCCTGCACCACCTTCAGCGCATCGGCGCCGGGCAGTACCGCGATGCCGCAGCCGGCGATCGGCTTGCCGTCCACTTTGTCATCGAGCCCATAGGTATAGGGGCCGAGCTCGAGACGCGCGACATCGCGTAGGCGGACGGTCGTGCCATTGGGATCGGTGCGCAGGATGATGTTTTCGAACTGCTCCTGAGAGGTGAAGCGTCCCGGGACGCTGACGTTGATCGACAGCTGCTGATTGGGCACCGTCGGCACGGCGCCGATGGAGCCCGTGGCGACCTGGACGTTCTGACTCTGTACGGTCGCGAGCACCTGCGCCGGCGAGAGCCCGTAGGCGTGCAGCCGATCCGGATTGAGCCAGATGCGCATCGCGTACTCGGAGCCGAACTGCTGCACGTTGGCCACGCCGTTGATGCGTTGAATCTGGTCGAGCACGCGCGTCGCGAGCAGGTTGCCGAGCTCGTAGGAGTTCATGCCGCCATCGGTCGATTGCAGTGCCAGCACGATGACATTGGTGGTCGAGGCCTTCTGCACCTTCAGACCCAGGGCCGCCGCCTCGGCCGGCAGACGCGGAGTCGCCAGCGTCGCCCGGTTCTGGGTCTGCACCACCGCCGTATCCGGGTCGGTTCCGGTGTCGAAGGTCAGGGTGACGTTCGAATTGCCCGACGAATTGGAGGAGGAGGTGAAATACAGCAGGTTGTCGATGCCCGTGAGCTGCTGTTCGATGATCTGGGTGACCGTGTGTTCGGTGACCTCGGCATCAGCGCCCGGGTAGTTGGCGGAGACCTGCACCTGCGGGGGCGCGATGTCGGGATAGGCCTCGATCGGCAAACGGATGATCGACAGAATACCGGCCAGGGTGATGAGGATGGCGATGACCCAGGCGAAGATCGGGTGCTCGATGAAGAAACGCGCCATGATCGCTCAGCTGCCCGACGCGTTGCTCGCGAGCACTTTGACCTGCATGCCCGGATGCAACCTGTCGATGTTGGTGGTGATGATCTGATCGCCGTCCCTGAGGCCGTTTGTGACGAGCCAGTCGGTGCCCCTCATCACCTCGGCCGCGATGTGCTTCTGCACCACCTTGCCGTCGGCGCCCGCGACTTCGACGAAGGCACCGTCGGCATCCCGGCGCACGTCGGCCTGGGGCACCACGTAGGCCCGGTTCTGCGTGCCCAGCGTCAGATGCACGGTGACGAACATGCCCGGCAGCAACTGGCGCTGGGGGTTGGCGACGATGCCGCGGAAGGCGAGCGCGGCGTTGGTGGGATCGACGGTGACATCGCCGAAGTCGACGCTGCCGAGCGGTGTGTACGGCGCGCCGTCCGGGAGGATGACCTGCAGGGTGGCCTTGTCACGATCAAACAAGGTCACATCGCCGCGGTCCTGCGCCGCCCGCAGCTTCAGCAGTTCATCGGCCGGGCGGTCGAAATTCACATAGAGGCGATCGATCTGATCGACGGTCGTGAGCAGCGTCGCCTCGCTCTGGCCCACCAGAGCGCCCTCGGTCACGTGCTGCTGACCCGAACGACCCGATATCGGCGCCGTCACGGTGGCATATCCCAGATTGATCCGGGCGGTCTCGACGTTGGCCTCGGCCTGCTTGACCTGCGCCTGCGAGGAGCGCTCGGTGGCGTTGTTGTTGTCGACATCCGAACGCGACACCAGGCCGCTCGGCAACAGGTCGCGGGTGCGTTTGGCGTTGACGGCGGCATTGGTCGCGGTGGCCTGAGCCTGGGCCAGTGCGGCCAGAGCGGCATCCAGGGCGGCCTGATAGGGCTTCGGATC
Source organism: Steroidobacteraceae bacterium (assembly GCA_035486855.1). Lineage (GTDB taxonomy): Bacteria > Pseudomonadota > Gammaproteobacteria > Steroidobacterales > Steroidobacteraceae > DAIDKA01. The sequence continues at coordinate 10,685 of DATHMT010000025.1, read as the reverse complement.
GATCTGGAACAGAACCTCGCCCTCGCGAACCTCCGAGCCCTCGCGGTACAGGCGTTTCATCAGGATGCCCGATACCCGCGCCCGCACGTCCGCTGAACGGACGGCCGACACGCGGCCGACCAGGTCGCGGGTCAGCGGCAGCACCTGCGACTTCGCGAGCCGTACCGAGACCTCGGGCACCTGTGCCGTCGAGGTTGCCGGGGGCGGCGAGCAGGCCGCGGCCAGCGCCGCGCCCAGTACCGCCCCCGTCAGTGATCTGAATCGCATGTGTTTGATTCTATGCCATCCCGGTTGGTTGAAAGGCGTCATTCGCTGCAACGGTGTCGCCGCTCGCCGTCATCAATTGACCGGCACGGGTCGTCGGGTTGATGCTTGCACCCGGCTCGCCGTTTGAGGAATTGAAAATGGTTATGAAAGCATCACGCCTGGTTCTGATTCCCGCCGTCCTCTTTGCCGCTTGCGCAGCAACCGGCAGGGCGCAGGCTGCGGACAAAGAGCTCAAGTGCACCATGACATTCGAATTGAAGACCTGGTCGATCATCTACAAGTCCGCCAATGGCTCCGGCACCATTCACTGCTCCGACGGCCGCTCACTGCGCGTCAAGTTGAGTGCCAAAGGCGGCGGCCTCACGGCGGGCAAGTCGGTCGAGTCGGGCGAGGGCGAGTTCTCTCCGGTCAGCAGCATCGATGAGGTGCTGGGCGCTTACGCGGAGGCGCAGGCGCATGCCGGCGCGGTCAACTCCGTGCAGGCGCAGGTCATGACCAAGGGCGAAGTGTCGCTGGCGCTGTCCGGCAAGGGGCACGGCTGGAGCCTGGGGGTCGACTTCGGCGAGCTTTTGATCGAGCGGTAACCCTAGGACTTCAGGCGCAGCTCCTCGAGCTCTTCCCAGCGGGCAAACTTGCGCGACATTTCCTGCTCGATCGCGCCGGCGCGGGCGCTATCGGACCGCATGAGTTCGCTGCCGCCCCTGCTGTAGTCGGCGGCACTCATGCGCGCGAGCAGCGCGCTTTGTTCATTTTCCAGCGCTTCGATTTCCTTGGGCAGGGCATCCAGTTCGCGCTGATCCTTGTACCCGAGCCGCGCTTTGGCGCGCGCAGCCGAGGCTGCCGGGGCTCGTACCGGCGCCACGGCCGCCGGGGGTGCGGCTGCAGCGCGCGCGGCCGTGGAGGCGCTCCTCTGCAGCAACCAGTCCGAATAGCCGCCGACGTATTCGCGCCAGCGACCCCCGCCTTCGGCGGCGATCGTCTGGGTGACGATGTTGTCGAGGAAGCGACGGTCGTGGCTCACCAGCAGGACCGTGCCGGGATAATCCGCGAGCGTCTGCTCCAGCAGTTCCAGTGAATCGATATCGAGGTCATTGGTGGGCTCGTCCAGGACCAGAAGATTGGCGGGCCGCGCGAACAGCCGCGCCAGCAGCAGCCGGTTGCGCTCGCCGCCCGACAACATGCGCACCGGGGATTGCGCGCGCTTCGGGGCAAACAGGAAGTCCTGCAGATAGCTCGAGATGTGTTTGCGTTGGCCGCCGATTTCCACCCAGTCGGACCCGGGACTGATGGTATCCGCGACGGTGCGCTGCGGGTCCAGTGCGGCGCGCATCTGATCGAAGTAGGCGATGTTGAGATTGCTCCCGAGGCGCACGGTGCCCGAATCCGGCTGCTGGGTGCCGAGAATCAATCGAATCAGGGTCGACTTGCCCGCCCCATTGTTGCCGATGAGCCCGACGCGATCCTGGCGCATGACGCGCGCCGAGAGCTCCTTGATCACGGTGCGATCGCCGTAGCTCAGGGTGACATCCTCGAGCTCGGCGACCAGTTTGCCGGAGCGCTCTCCGGCATCGACCTGAAGATTGACCCGGCCGATGCGGTCCCGGCGCGCCGCGCGTTCGCGCCGCAGCTGCTCCAGACGCAGCACCCGGCCCTCGTTGCGGGTGCGGCGCGCCTCGACGCCCTTGCGGATCCACACCTCTTCCTGCGCGAGCAGCTTGTCGAAGCGGGCGTTCGAGGCACCCTCGGATGCCAGCTCCTGCTCCTTCAGTTCCTGGTAGCGCGCGAAATTTCCCAGATAGGAGCGCAGCACGCCGCGGTCCAGTTCCACGATGCGGGTCGCGATGCGATCCAGGAACTCTCGATCGTGGGTGATGATGAGCGCGGCACTGCCCTGCGGCAGCAGCTCCTGCAGCGTCTCAATGGCCGCGATGTCCAGGTGATTGGTCGGCTCATCGAGCAGCAGCAGATCCGGCTCCGCGGCGAAGGCCGCGGCGAGCGCCGCGCGCTTGCGCTCACCGCCGGAGCCGGTCGCGGCGGCGCGCACCAGGTCCACCTCGAAGCGCTCCAGATACATCGCCAGCTTCCAGTCGTGCTCAGCCGGCGGCGGCGGAAGCTGCGGCTCCTGTTCGACCAGGGCAATGCGCAGTCCGTCCCGACGCTCGATGGCGCCGTCATCCAGGGTGATGAGGCCGGTGATCACCTTCAGCAGGGTGGACTTTCCGGTGCCGTTGCGGCCGATGACGCCGATGCGTTCGCCCTCCTGCACCGACAGTTGCGCATGGTCAAGGAGCGGGAAATCCCCGTACGCCAGCTCCGCGTCGCGAAGAGTCAGAAGTGTCATGCCGGCTAGTGTAGCGTCCAAATCAAGCGCCGATATGTCCATGGCCACCGGGCGCGCGGCGCGCGAGGATAGCGGCCATGCGCACTCAGGTTGCAATCATCGGCGCGGGGCCCGCGGGTTTGTTGTTGGGGCAGCTGCTGGCGCAGTCGGGCATCAGCGCGGTCATCCTGGAAGCGCGCACGCGCGAGTATCTCGAAAACCGCGTCCGCGCCGGGGTCCTCGAGCACCAGACCGCCAGCGTCATCGAAGCGGTCGGCGCCGGTGCACGACTGGCGCGCGAGGCACTGCGGCACGACGGCGTCGAGCTGGTGTTCGGCGGACAGGCGCATCGGATCGACTGCGGCGCCCTCACCGGCAGGACGATGACGATCTACGGCCAGCAGGAAGTCGTCAAAGACCTCATCGCCGTGCGCCTCGCCGCCGATTTGCCGCTGCTGTTCGAGGTCGCGGAGGTGACACTGTCGGGACTCGATTCGGATTCACCGCAGCTGTCGTTCACGCATGCCGGGGTGGCGCAGCGCCTCGATTGCGATTTCATCGCCGGCTGCGATGGCTTTCACGGCATCAGCCGCCAGAGCATCCCCGCTGGCGTGCTCAGGGTTTACGAGCGGGTCTATCCCTACGCCTGGCTCGGGGTGCTGGCGGCCGCGCCGCCGATGGGCGAGATCATCTATGCGCGGCACGAGCATGGCTTCGCGCTGCACAGCATGCGCTCGGCCACCGTGACGCGGCTGTATCTGCAATGCGCTCCCGATGAGCCGCTCGAGCCATGGTCCGATACGCGCATCTGGGCCGAACTGCAGCGGCGTCTGACCGTGCCCGGCGGTCCGCGATTGAACGAGGGCGAGATCCTGCAGAAGTCGGTCACGCCGATGCGCAGCTTCGTGGTGGAGCCGATGCAGTACGGGCGGCTGTTCCTGGCCGGCGACGCGGCGCATATCGTGCCGCCGACCGGCGCCAAGGGGATGAACCAGGCCGCAGCCGATGTGCAGGTGCTGAATCGGGCCTTCACCGAGTACTACCAGGCGGGCTCGCCGGCGGCACTGCGCGATTATTCCAACGACTGCCTGGACCGCGTCTGGAAGGTGCAGCGTTTCTCGCGAATGATGACCGATCTGCTGCACGTGAATGCCGCGGATACGCCCTTTGATGTCCGCTGCCGCGAGGCGGAACTGGCCTACCTTGCCACCTCCGCGGCCGGCGCCGCGACCTTCGCGGAGAACTATGTCGGATTGCCGGTTCTGTGAGGTGCGATTGGACGTGCGGCCCCTTTATCGGTAGAGTGCGTCCCGCTGGAAGTGGGATGCGCGGTCAGCGCCCCATCTTGCTCGTCCGGTGTCCGCAATGGACACCCGTCGATATCTTTCAACTTCTCCCCTCGCTTCTGACCGCGGCGCCATTGGCCCCGTGCGAGTCTTACTCAAGGTTTCGTTCATTTATGTCATTTTCCGATCTCGGGCTTGCTCCCGAGCTGCTGCGCGCTGTTGCCGAGAACGCCTACACCGAACCCACCCCGATCCAGGTACGCGCCATTCCCGCCGTGCTCGAAGGCCGTGACGTTCTCGCCGGGGCCCAGACCGGCACCGGTAAAACGGCCGCCTTCGTACTGCCCATCCTGCAGAAACTCGCCGGACTGGGTTCCCATACCACCCCGATCGGCGGGGTAAATCCGGACCGTCGCGCGCCACGCTCACTGGTGCTGACACCCACCCGGGAACTTGCGGCCCAGATCGCCGAGAGCGCCCGCACCTACGGCAAGTACGCGCCGGTGCGCGTGCAGGTGGTCTTCGGCGGCGTCAACATCAATCCGCAGATCACAGGGCTGCGCAGCGGCTGCGACCTGCTGATCGCGACGCCGGGTCGGCTGCTCGATCTGGCACAGCAGGGCGCCGTGAATCTGCGCAACGTGCAGGTGCTGGTGCTGGATGAGGCCGACCGCATGCTCGACATGGGCTTCATCCGCGACATCCGCCGTATCATCAAGCTGCTGCCCGAGCGGCGGCAGAACCTGCTGTTCTCGGCGACCTACAACGATGAGATGCGCCAGCTCGCCAATGGCCTGCTGCGTGATCCGGTCTCGGTGGAGGTTGCCCCGCGCAATGCCACGGCCGACCGTGTCGATCAATCGGTCTACAAGGTGCCCAAGGATCACAAGCGCCATCTGCTGGCGCATCTGATCAAGGACGGCAACTGGTTTCAGGCGCTGATCTTCACGCGCACCAAGCACGGTGCGAACCGTCTCACGCAGCAATTGGAAGGCGCCGGCATCAAGGCGGCGGCCATCCACGGCAACAAGAGCCAGGGTGCGCGCACGCGCGCGCTGGCGGATTTCAAGGACAACCGCATCACCGCCCTGGTGGCCACCGAAGTCGCCGCGCGCGGCCTCGACATCAAAGAGCTGCCGCATGTCGTGAATTACGAGCTGCCGAATGTGCCGGAGGACTACGTCCATCGCATCGGGCGCACCGCACGTGCGGGGGCGACCGGGCAGGCCGTGTCACTGGTCTCGCCGGATGAGGCGCCGCTGCTGCGCGACATCGAGCGGCTGTTGAAGCGTCCGATTGAGGTCCTGGCGGCACCGCCGTTCCCCATCACCCATACCGCCGCGCCGGTCGCGGAGCGTGCGGCGCAAGGCGAGCATCGCCGTCCCGATGCGGCCTCGCGGCCGAGTCGTCCGCAGGGTCAGCGTCGCGACGGGCGCGGCACGGGCCGCAACCGGGCGCCGAGCCGCGATGGCGGCCTGCGTCGGCAGCGCATGCACTAACGGCGCGTGCGCAGCCTGAACGCCTGGGGCGACTCACCGCTGTGGGTGCTGAAGAACCGGGAAAAATAGCCCGGATCGGAAAATCCCAGGCTGTAGGCGGTGCGCGCGACGCTCAGGTCGGTGTAGGTCAGCGTACGGCGCGCCTCCAGCAGCACGCGCTCCTGCAGCAGCTGCCGCGGCGTCTTGTCGATGACGGCGAGGCACGCGGCACGCAGCTGCGCCGGACTCACGGCGAGCGCACGCGCATAGCGCTCAACGCTCCCGCCACTGCGGCAGCGTTCATCCAGCAGATCGTAAAACCGGTCCACGAGCGATGCCATCGGGTTGCGCAAGGCGGGGTAGCCCGTATCGGCCTGGGGGAGCAGCCGCAGCGCCGTGATCATCACCGCCGCCAGCCCCGCTTCGGTGGCCAGCCGCTTCGCCGGCGCATCCCACACCGTCTCACGACGCAGGTGATCGATCAGCAGCTTCAGTTCAGCGCCGGATTCAGCAGTGAGCTCGATGCGCGTCGCGGCGGCAAACACGCGCCGCAGTTCGGGCTCGCGGCTCTGCAGGCTGCGCACCAGGGATTGCGCGGCGGTGACGACAAAGCCGCGGGTACCGCGTGCGAACTGGAAGCCATGGATCACGGTCGGCGGCACCAGCAGCACGGCGGGTGCGCGAAACGGCAGTTCCTGCCCGTCCACCTGCATGGTGCCGCTGCCGCGGCCGATGTAGAGCAGCTGGTTCAGGTCGCTGTGGATATGCGCGCGAATCTGCCACTGATGCTGGCGACTGCGGTAGGCGATGGTCTCCACGTGCACGAACGCCGCATCGACCGGCCGCAGCGGTTCGCCATACAGAAAGAATCTCGGCACCGGCGAGTCCGGCGCTGAGCTTGGCGGCTGGATTTTGCTTTGATCCACGGCGCGAGGCTCGCATGGATTGCAGCCGCTTCCCAGCGGCCGCCGCAGGCGGCGCTGCAGTGGCGCAATGCGGTCTGATAAAACTAATATCTTATCAATGACTTACGGATACTTTTGACGAAATCGCATCAGTAAGTCGCGATTTTGCAATAAGGTTTACGCCTTGCCTCGGCTGCCGTAGAATGCGCGGCCTCGGTGGGTCCGGACGGAATCAGTCCGTGCCTGCATGTGCGGTTCGATGAGCCGCATTGCTTGATGGTAAAGCCCCCCGAGGGGCTTTTCGTTTTTGTGGGGTTGGAAAGTGGGCCGTAGGGCCCATTTTTGTTTTCGGCAAAAAGGGGTGGTGCATGGCGACCGCGTTGCGCGATCGGCTCATCTCCTTAATCGAGCCGCTGCTGGTGCAGTTGGGCTACGAGCTGGTGGAGCTGGAGTTCGTGCCCGGGCGTGGCGGAGCCCTGCGGATCTTCATCGATCGGCCCGAGGGCATCGGCATCGAGGATTGCGAGCGGATCAGCCGCGAGGTCTCGGCGTTGCTGGACGTCGAGGATCCGATTCCCACGGCCTATTCGCTCGAAGTGTCCTCGCCGGGGGACGACCGGGTGCTGCGGATTCCCGCGCACTACGAGCGATTCAAGGGCTCGCGGGTCTTGGTTGAACTGGTGGCGCCGCGCGCCGGACGGCGGCGCTACACGGGTGTGATGCAGGAGGTTTCCGCGACCGGTGTGGCCCTGGAGGTCGATCGGCAGCGCGTGGATGTGTCATTTGGCGAGATTGCGAAGGCGCGACTGGCCCCTCTGGCTTAGGTGGGCGGCGTGCGGAATGTGAGGAGCTTTTGAGATGAACAAGGAAATCCTGATGGTCGTCGACGCCGTCTCGAACGAGAAGGGCGTGGACAAAGAGGTCATCTTCGATGCGCTCGAAGCCGCGCTCGCATCCGCGACCCGCAAGAAGCATGGGGAGGAGTGGGACGTACGCGTCGCCATCGACCGCAAGAGCGGTGACTACGAAACGTTCCGCCGCTGGAAGGTGTTCGCCGATGACTCGACGGAACTCGAGGTGCCGGAGCGCGAGCTGCGCATGGATGACGCGCGCGACCTGAACGCCGCGATCGAGCCCGGTGGTTTCGTCGAGGAGCCGATGGAGTCGGTCGGCTTCGGCCGCATCGCTGCCCAGCAGGCCAAGCAGGTGATCGTGCAGAAGGTGCGCGAGGCCGAGCGCGCGCAGGTGGTCGATGCCTATCGGGACCGCGTCGGCACCATGGTCAGCGGCCTGGTCAAGCGCGTGGACCGCAACGGGCTGTACATCGACCTCGGCAGCAATGCCGAAGGTTTCGTGCCGCGCACCGACATGATCCCACGCGAGCAGGCCAAGCCGCAGGATCGGGTCAAGGCGTATCTGAAGGAAGTCCGCTCCGAGCCACGCGGCCCGCAGCTGTTCCTGACGCGCACCGCGCCGGAGTTCCTGATCGAACTGTTCAAGCTCGAGGTTCCGGAAGTCGGGCAGGGGCTGATCGAGATCCTGGGCGCAGCCCGCGATCCGGGCGTGCGCGCGAAGATCGCGGTGCGCAGCAACGATCCACGCATCGATCCGGTCGGTGCCTGTGTCGGCATGCGCGGATCGCGCGTGCAGGCGGTGTCCAACGAGGTCTCCGGCGAGCGCGTCGACATCATTCCGTTCGATGAGAATCCGGCGCAGTTCGTGATCAATGCGATGTCACCGGCCGAGGTGATGTCGATCGTGGTCGACGAGGAAGCCCACAGCATCGACATCGCGGTCGCCGAGGACAAGCTGTCGCAGGCGATCGGCCGCGGCGGTCAGAACATCCGGCTCGCCAGCCAGCTCACGGGCTGGGAGCTCAACGTCATGACCGAGTCGGACGCCGAGGCCAAGAGCGATACCGAGTCCCGCGATCTGGTGCAGACCTTCATGAAGCAGCTGGATGTGGGTGAGGATGTGGCCACGATCCTGGTGCAGGAAGGCTTCTCGACCGTCGAGGAGGTGGCCTATGTGCCGCAGGCCGAGCTGATGGCGATCGCCGAGTTCGATGAGACCATCGTCAAGGAGCTGCGCAATCGCGCCCGCGACGTGCTGCTGACGCAGGCCATTGCCAGCGAAGAGACCCTGGATCAGGCCATGCCCGCCGATGATCTGCTGACCATGTCCGGGATGAGCCCGGACCTGGCGCTCGCCCTGGCACGCCGCGGCGTGCGCACCCGCGAGGATCTGGCCGAACAGTCGGTCGACGACCTGTCCGATATTGATGGGCTGGCCGCCGAAGAGGCCGGCAAGCTCATCATGACCGCACGCGAACCGTGGTTCGTAGCGAGTCATGAGAAAGGAATTCACTGATGGCTGATGTAACGGTTTCCCAATTCGCCCAGGTACTCAAAGTACCTGTGGATCGCCTGATCGTGCAGCTCGATCAGGCTGGTATCAAGGTCGAGGGTCCTGACGCCCGCATCAGTGACGAGGCCAAGCTCGAACTGTTGTCGCATCTGCGCAAGTCACACGGCAGTGACGAGCAGAGCGGCTCGCCCTCCAAGATCACGCTGAAGCGCAAGACCCAGAGCGAATTGAAGCTGGCGAGCACGCAGGGCCGCGCCCGCACCGTCAATGTCGAGGTGCGGCGCAGCCGCACCTACGTGAAGCGTGATGTGCTCGAAGAGCAGAACCGCCAGAATCTGGAGGACGGTGACTCGAAGCGCCGCGAGGCCGAGGAGGCCGAGCGCAAGGAACAGGAGCGCCTGGAGGCCGAACGTCGCGAGAACGAACGGGTCGAGGCCGAGAACCGCCGCCGCATCGAGGAAGAACAGAACCGCAAGAAGGCCCAGGAGGACGCCCGCCGCGCCGCCGAGCAGCAGGCGCGCGAGGATGCCGAGCGTCGCGAGCGCGAGCAGCAGCGCCATGTTCCCGAGGAGCCGCGCGAGCTTACCCAGAAGGTGACACCGCAGCCGAAGTCGGCGCCGCCGAAGGCCGCCGCGGCATCCCCGCCGCCCCCGCCGGCGGCCGATCGCGCCCAGCCGACGCGCTATGGTCGCGAGGAGCTGCACGTCGCGGGCGATGTCAGCAATCGCTACAAGAAGAAACGGCGGGTCAAGGGCCGGCCGGTGGCCGTGGGCAACGATGCGCGTCACGCCTTCGAGATGCCGACCACGCCGCAGAAGCGCGAGGTCGCGGTGGGCGAGACCATCACCGTCGCGGAACTGGCCGCCAAGATGGCCATCAAGGCGACCGAAGTTATCAAGGTGCTGATGAACATCGGCATCATGGCCACGATCAATCAGCCACTGGACCAGGAGACCGCCGTGCTGGTGGTCGAGGAACTGGGCCACACGGCGAAGTTGCAGCGCGAAGACCAGATCGAGGAGGACCTGCAGGGTCAGGGCGGCGGCGAAGGCACCAGCGAGCCGCGGCCTCCCGTCGTCACCGTCATGGGTCACGTCGACCACGGCAAGACCTCACTGCTGGATTTCATCCGCCGCTCCAAAGTGGCGGCGGGCGAGGCCGGCGGCATCACCCAGCACATCGGTGCCTACCGGGTGCCGACCCCCAAGGGTGTGATCACCTTCCTCGATACCCCGGGCCATGCGGCATTCACCGCGATGCGGGCCCGCGGCGCCAAGGCCACCGATGTGGTGATCCTGGTCGTGGCCGCCGACGATGGCGTCATGCCACAGACCATCGAGGCCATCGAACACGCGCGCGCTGCCAACGTGCCCATCGTCGTGGCCATCAACAAGATCGACAAGAACGATGCCGATCCGGAGCGCGTGCGCAACGAACTGGCCAAGCACGATGTCATTCCGGAAGCCTGGGGCGGTCAGAACATCTTCGTGAACGTCTCGGCGCGAACCGGCGAGGGCATCGATCAGTTGCTCGAAGCGATCCTGCTGCAGGCCGAAGTGCTCGAGCTGTCGAGCACGCTCACGGGCCCGGCCTCCGGTATCGTCATCGAGTCGAGCATCGAGAAGGGCCGCGGTGCCGTGGCCACGGTGCTGGTGAAGAAGGGCACCCTGAAGATGGGCGACTCGATTCTGGCGGGCACTGAGTTTGGTCGCGTGCGCGCGATGTTCGATGAGACCGGCGCCAGCGTGCAGGAAGCCGGACCCTCTACGCCGGTCGCCGTCCTGGGTTTGTCCGGGGCGCCCAAGGCGGGCGATGACCTGCTGGTCGTGGAAAGCGAGCGCAAGGCCCGCGAAGTGGCGCTGTATCGCCAGGGCAAGTTCCGCGACGTGAAGCTGGCCAAGACGGCCACGCGCGCCGAAGACGTGTTCTCGCAACTGGATTCGGAGAAAGCCGGCGTCGTGGTGGTGCTGCTCAAGGCCGACGTGCAGGGCAGCCAGGAAGCCCTGCGTGAAGCCCTCACCAAACTGTCCACCGCCGAAGTGTCGGTCAAGGTCATCTCCAG
>DATHMT010000024.1:0-11341 GCA_035486855.1 Steroidobacteraceae bacterium | reverse complement strand
CTCGCGGTGTCGCCGACCATGCGGATGACCTGACGCGTGCCATCCACCAGGGAAAGCGCCACGCAGGCGGCATCGGCCTGTCGTCGGGCCGTGGCGATCCAGCGCTCGAGTTCAGGGTCGCAGACGGCCGAGAATGCCGGATCGTCCCGCAGCAGCGTGACCTGTTCGCGCTCGGTTCCGGTGGGCGCAAGCTCGGCAGTGGCAGGTGTCATGACGGCGGCCATCCCCCTCAGTATCGGCCAAGACCGGGGGAAGTAAGGTTTGCGTCATTCAGATTGGGACCCGAGCCTCAGTTCGGGGCCCGGGCGTTAGACATTAATCCCGTTGCGACGCAGCAGGTGCGCGGCCTACGCCCCGGTAAACAGTCCTACAACACTCGGTGGCGCGTCTGGTCGAAACACAAGGCCTAAGCCTTGCAGCAACGTCCCGGCGAAAACCCGACAATTGACCCCTCGCAAAAAACCGACCGAACAGGACACGCCATGAAAGACGCAAAACGTATCGTACTGGGCAGCATTTTCGTGGGCCTCGCACTGCTTGCCGCGGGCTGCGTCGTCGCACCAGCCGAAGGGTATTACGACCGCGATCACCATCGGTACTGGCACGAACATACGTGGGTCGTCTGTGGTGAAGGCGACGTTCATTGCCGCTGATTCGCAGCGGCAGTTTTGCCGCTGAGACTCGGGAGCCGCGCCGCCCTTTTCGGTGGCTCCTGATGCCGGCAGCCGCTTAGGCACCGGCCTTACCCAGGGGCGCCCTGATCGGGCGCCCCAGGGCCCTCCATGTCCTGAAGGATGACGACATGACACGGCCCCAAAAGTCCCGAGTCCGTGAGGGCAATGCCCAAGCCCACGGCGCCATCTGGGACGGCCACGGTACCAATTTCACACTCTTTTCCGCTCATGCGACCAAGGTCGAGGTCTGCCTGTTTGATTCGGTGGGCGGCACTGAACTGGAACGCATCGCCCTGCCGGAATACACCGACCAGATCTGGCACGGTTACATACCCGACGTGCACCCCAGCAGCGTGTACGGCATGCGCGTCCATGGCCCCTACGAGCCACACGCCGGACACCGGTTCAACCCGAACAAGCTGGTCCTGGATCCGTACGCCCGGGCACATCTGGGTGAGGTGAAGTGGGACCCGGCCGTGTTCGGCTACACGATCGGCGCAGCCGACGAAGACCTGAGCTTCGATGAGCGCGACAGTGCGCCCTTCATGCCCAAGTGCGTCGTGGTGGATCCGGACTTCGATTGGAAGGGCCAGCCGCGCAAGGGCGGAGTTCCCTGGGACCGCACCGTCATCTACGAAGCCCACGTCAAGGGCTTCACGAAACTGCACCCCGCGGTGGAAGCCCGGCGGCGCGGAACCTATGCGGGCCTTGGGACCAAACAGGTCATCGACTACGTCAAATCCCTGGGGGTCACCTCGATCGAATTGCTGCCGATCCATACTTTCGTCAATGACAGCCACCTCCTGGAAAGGGGCCTCAGCAACTATTGGGGATACAACAGCATTGGCTTTTTCGCGCCCGACCCCCGCTACGCATCCGAGCCCGAGCAGAGTCTGCGCGAGTTCAAGGAAATGGTCGCCGCCTTCCACGAGGCCGGACTCGAGGTCATTCTGGATGTCGTTTACAACCATACTGCCGAGGGCAACGAGCGCGGTCCGACCCTTTCGTTCAAGGGCATCGACAATGCCAATTATTACCGGCTGCTGCCCGACAAGCGCTATTACATCAATGACACCGGGACCGGTAATACCTTGAATCTGTCGCATCCGAATGTCATCGAGATGGTCACGGACAGCCTGCGCTATTGGGTCAATCAATTGCACGTCGATGGCTTTCGTTTTGACCTGGGTACGATTCTGGCGCGGGAGCCCGATGGCTTCGACACGGAAAGTGGCTTCCTCAAGGTCTGCCACCAGGATCCGGTTCTGCGCACCGTAAAGCTCATCGCCGAGCCCTGGGACTGCGGCCCGGGCGGCTACCAGGTCGGACGGTTCCCGCCGGGCTGGGCCGAATGGAACGATCGCTACCGCGACACCGTACGGGAGTACTGGAAAGGCGACGCGTCGGCGAGCGCCGTGGCGCAGCGGCTGTGTGCGTCGGCCGACATTTTCAATCGCCTGGGGCGCCGACCCTCGGCTTCGGTCAACTTCATCACGGCGCATGATGGATTTACGCTGGCCGATGCCGTCAGTTACAACGACAAGCACAACGAGGCGAACGGCGAGAACAACAATGACGGCACCAATGACAACCGCTCGTGGAACTGTGGTGCTGAGGGGCCGACGGATGATCCGGAAATAAAACTGCTGCGTGATCGGCAGAGTCGCAACATGCTGGCGACACTGCTGCTGTCGCAAGGCACTCCGATGATGGTCGCGGGCGATGAATTCGGTCGCACTCAGGGTGGCAACAACAACGCCTATTGTCAGGACAATTCCGTCAGTTGGGTCGACTGGGAGCTGCTCGAGAACAACAGGTCGCTGGTGGAGTTCGTGCGGACACTGTGCGCCCTGCGCGCGAAGTACCCGGTGCTGCGCCGCAATCGCTTCCTCACCGGCAGCTACGACGAAGAGCTCGACATCATGGACCTGAAGTGGATCAATGCCTCAGGCGCCGAGATGACCGCGGAGGAATGGGGCGATCAGGGCATGAAGTGCTTCGGGATGCTGATGGACGGGCGCGCCCGTCCGACCGGACTGCGCCAGCGCGGTACCGAAGCCGCGATGCTGATGCTGCTCAACTCGCACCACGATCTGGTGAATTTCACGCTGCCGGAGTATCCCGATGGGGAATCCTGGGATCGAATCCTCGATACTCACATGGCCAATGAGGAGGTCGCCTACAAGGGCAAGACGGGCGATGTCTATGGCGTCACGGGCCGATCACTGGTTCTGCTCATCAGGGCGCTCTAGTCATGCCATCGAGTGACTCGCCGCGCCAATGGGTTGCCACCTACCGCTTGCAGCTGCACGCCGGATTCACGCTCGCCGATGCCGAGGCGATTCTGCCTTATCTCGCGAGCCTCGGAATCAGCCACGTCTATCTCTCGCCCTGTCTGCAGGCGAGCCGCGGCAGCCAGCATGGCTACGATGTCATCGATCCGCGCTACATCAGCCGCGATCTGGGGGGAGAGGAGGCGTGGGTCCACTTCGTCGCGCGCGCCCGCAGTCACCGGCTTGGCATTCTGCTCGACATCGTACCGAACCACATGGCCGCGACGGAGCAGAATCCCTGGTGGGATGATGTGCTCAGCCACGGTCCCTTCAGTGACTATGCACGGTATTTCGACATTCGGCTGCGACCCGGCCGCCGCTTCTGCGTGCATATCTGCAGCCTCGGGCGCCCCTATGGCGAGACTCTCGCCGCCGGTGAGCTCAAGATAGAACTGCGGGAAGGCAAATTGCGCCTCCGGCACTTCGACAATACCTGGCCGCTGACGCCCGCTTCCTGGGGTGTCATGGCCAATCGACCCGGCCAGTGCCACGCGGACCTCGAGCGGCTCTCCCTGATTGAGTGTCCGGCAGAACCGGACCGTCAGGCTTATCGGGTTGCGGCTGAGCGGGCCGCGGCGATCCTGCATGACGACAGTGTCGGGATCTCGCTGTCCGGTCGCATTGATGCGATCAATCGTGACCCCGAGCGGCTCGATCAGATCATTCAGCGTCAGTTCTACGCCGTGCACGGCTGGAAGCTTGCCGGCGAGCTGGTCAATTATCGCCGCTTCTTCGACGTGTCGAGCCTGGTCGGGCTCTCGACCGAGCGATCGGAGGTGTTCGAGGCCGCCCATCAGCGCTTCGCGAAAATGATCGAGGCCGGGGAAATCGACGGCCTGCGGATCGATCACCCTGACGGTCTGCGCGATCCGCTTGCCTACTTCCGGCGGCTGCGAGAGCTGTTGCCGCGGGGCAGGATCTACGTCGAGAAGATCCTGGAAACCGAAGAGCGGCTCCCGCCCAGCTGGCCCATCGACGGGTCGGTGGGCTATGACTTTCTGGCAAAGGCGAACCGGCTGTGGATGAGCGACCAGCATATCGACAAGCTGACCGCCACCTATGCGGACTTCACCGGGCATTCGGTCGATCTGGGCGCGCTGATTCGGGAAAAGAAGGAATACATCGTCGGTTATGCATTCGCCTATGATCATCAGCGCCTGTCGCGGATCGCCACGGAAGTCGCCCGTCAATCCTATCAAACGCGCGATCTGAGTCCGCGGCAGCTGCGCGATGCCCTGGCACAGGTCACTGCGGCGCTCGGTGTCTACCGCACCTACCGCACGGCTGCCGAAATCAGCGAGACGGATCGCAATCTGGTGGCGGAGGCGGTTCGCAGTTCGCGCTTCGTCCGCTCCGACATCGAAGGTCCCGCGTTTGATTTCATGCTGGCACTGTTGTCGAAGGAGCAGCTGAGCGAGCAGGAGGCAGTCCTGATCAGCCAGTGGCAGCAGCTGACGCCCGCGGTAATGGCCAAGGGCGTCGAGGATACGACCTTCTACTGCTTCGATCGGCTGCTGTCGTGCAATGAGGTCGGCGCCCAGGCGTCGCTGATCGGTATCTCATCGGACAAGTTCCATGAATACTGTCTGTACCTGAGTGAGCACTGGCCGCGTAACCAGCTGACGACTTCCACCCATGACACCAAGCGCAGTGAGGATGTGCGCACGCGCATTTCACTGCTGTCCGAGATTGCCGAGCGCTGGGCCGAGGCACTGCACCAGTGGTCGCGGATGAACGAGGGAGCCTGGAACAACCGCACCCAGGACCGGCACGCCGAATATCTTCTCTATCAGACGCTGGTCGGGGCCTGGCCCATCGACGCCACGCGCTGCTGGCAATACATGCTGAAGGCCTGTCGGGAGGCGAAACTGCGCACGTCCTGGCAGGAACCCAATACGGGGTATGAAGAGAACATCAAGGGCTTCGTGGAGCGGGTACTGCAGAACGAGGAGTTCCTGCACAGCCTCGCCGAGTTCGTCGAGCCTCTGGTGCAACCCGGACGGATCAACAGTCTGGCGCAGACGCTGATCAAGCTCGTGATCCCGGGTGTGCCGGATTTTTACCAGGGCACGGAGCTGTGGGATCTGAGCCTGGTCGACCCGGACAATCGCCGCCCGGTCGACTATCACCAGAGAATGGTGTTACTGGATCGCTGTCGCTCGCTGAGCGCCACGGAGGTGCTGGCGGATTGGGACTCGGGTCTGCCGAAACTGTGGCTGATCGACCGGCTATTGAGTCTGCGGGCCGCCTGTCCGCAGGAATTTTCGGAGGAGAGTCGCTATCAGCCGCTGGTGGCGCAGGGCGCCCATCTCGGGAATCTGCTTGCCTTTCGCCGCGGTGAAAATCTGATCGCGGTGGTGCCCCGCCTGACATTATCGATCGGCGGCAGGTGGGAGGACACACGCCTGCCGCTGCCGAGCGGAACCTGGCAGAACATCTTCACGGCAGAGACCCTGTCGGTGTCGGCGACCGCGCATGAGCTTTTCGGACGCTTTCCGGTAGCCCTGCTGCGCAAGGGTCCGGCCTGACCTCACGATACTGGCTATCGCTGGCGGGCGTAGATTCGCGTCTCATAGGCGGCCCATTGCGGCGCTGCTGACGTGGCGGAGACCGATGACAGCAGCAACTGCCAAGCACCCTCGGGCAGCACGATCGCGTTGGGTCCCGCGGAGAAATTCACGGCCACACAGTGCTCGCCCCGGATGAACCATAACCACAGCGCCGCCGCGTTGCAGGAAACCTGCAGTGAAAGGCACGGCTGAGGTTCGAGGGAACTGCGCAGGCCGATCATGTTCCGATACCAGCCCAGCAGGTCCTGGTGGACGGGGAGGGTGAGCTCGTCCCAGTTCAAGCGCGAGTCGGCAAAGGTCTGTGGTGATTGCGGATTCGGCACCTCGTCGGCCCAGCCGAAGGTCTCGAATTCCTTCCTGCGCCCCTGCTCGACCATCCTGGCCAGTTCCGGATCCTGGTGATCCGTGAAGTAGAGGAAGGGTGTCGTGGCACCCCATTCCTCGCCCTGGAACAGCAGCGGCACGAACGGCGACAGAATCGTCAGCGCCGCCACTGCCTTCAGTTGGATCGGATTCAGCAGCATGCTGAGGCGCTCGCCCTTGGCGCGGTTGCCGATCTGGTCATGATTCTGGGCATTGACCACCAGCTGCTCGGGTCGCACATCGCCGGGTTCGCGGCCGTGGCGGCGCTGCCGATGCGGTGAATGCTGGCCCTGATACACATAGCCTTCACGTAGCGCTTTGGCCAAATCCTCGATGCCGTTGAAATCCATGTAGTACCCGACGCTCTCACCGGTCATCGCCCGATGCAGCGAATGATGGAAGTCGTCCATCCAGTGCGCAGTCAGTCCGAATCCGCCGCGTTCGGGGGGCCGGATCAGGCGTGGATCATTCAAGTCGCTTTCCGCGATCAGCACCAGCGTTCGACCGCGCGCCGCGGCGAGTTGCTGCACCGCCCGCGCCAACTCCTCCAGCAGGTGCACGGCCTCAAAGCTGTAGATGGCGCCGACGGCATCCAGGCGCAGGCCGTCAAATCCATAGTCGTCCAGCCACATGCGCGCGTTGTCGAGCACGAAGTCGCGCACCCCGTCACTGTTGGCGCCGTCGTAGTTGACCGCGTCGCCCCACGCGGTCCTGACCCGATCGGTGAAGTAGGGCGCGTAGTGGCTCAGGTAATTGCCATCCGGACCCAGATGGTTGTAGACCGCATCGAGCAGGACGGCGAGTCCGCAGCGGTGACAGGCTGCGATGAAGCGTGCGAGCTCGAGCGGAGTGCCATACGAGGGATGCGGTGCGAACAGGAACACACCGTCATAGCCCCAGCCATGCTGGCCGGGAAAGGTGGCCAGTGGCATCACTTCAACATGGGTAATACCCAGCGCCGCCAGATGCGGCAGCTTGTGCGTCGCCCCGGTATAGGTGCCTTCGGGCGAGAAGGTGCCGATGTGCAGTTCATAGATGACGGCTTGAGTCAGTGGCTGTTGCCGGAAGCCGCGCGAGCCGGCGGCCCGGAGCGCGGCCTCATCCACCACGAAGGAGGGTCCGTGTACGCCTTCGGGCTGCCAGCGCGAGCGCGGATCAGGGACAGCCGGGCCGCCGTCGATGGAATAGCGATAGCCCTTGGCAAGCCCGGCCGGGGCGCAGTCGATCTGCCAGTAACCGTCCCTGGCCGGGGCCAGCGAGAATCGTTGCTCGGCGCACACCAGTTCGACTTTGTTCCTGGCACGTGGCGCCCAGACAGAGAACTTCATGGGTGTAGCAGACCATGGGCCCGTGCGCGAAGGAATAGGACATGAGCAGTTTTAGCGCCCTCATCGTGTAAGAGAATTCCGACTGGCGTCCACGGCGCTAGCCGCACTGTGAGTGAGCGAAGGCGGGGGTGCCGTCCGCGGGTTCGGGCTCCAGGCTGTTCTGCAGGACGCGCAGTGCCGCCTCCGGGGTGTCTGCGAATTCAAACAGATCGAGATCCTCAGCGCTGATCATGCCGTGATGCACCAGCGCCTTGAAGTTCACGATCTCGTTCCAGTACTGCGAGCCATAGAGAATCACCGGTATCCGACGGTCGAGCTTGTGGGTCTGCGCGAGGGTCAGCATCTCCATGACCTCATCCAGCGTGCCGAAGCCGCCGGGAAAGGCGACGAGTCCCCGCGCCAGATGGGCGAACCAGAGTTTGCGCATGAAAAAATAGTGGAATTCAAATCCCAGCTCGTGCGTGATGAAGGGGTTTGCGCTCTGTTCACGTGGCAGGCTGATGTTCAGGCCGATGGTTTTGCCACCGGCCTCCGAGGCTCCGCGGTTGGCCGCCTCCATGATGCCGCCTCCGCCGCCCGAGCAGATGACGTAGCGATGTGGATGTGACGGCAACGCCATCGACCACTGGGTCACTTTGCGGGCGAGTTCCCGGGCCTCTTCATAGTAACGGCCCATGGGGCCGCCGGCCGTCAGGCGCGCCGAACCGAAAAAGACGATCGTGTCATGGATCCCGGCGTGCTGAAATCGGCTCAGGGGCTCCAGGTATTCGGCCAGGATTCGCAGCGGCCGCGCGGCGTCGCTCGTCAGGAACGGCGTGTTCAGATACGCGAGGTGCGCGGCGGTGTCCTTAAATGATGTCATGAGTCATTTCTCGCAGGCGAAGTCTATGAAACCGCGATTGACGTCCGTGTTGAGCAGACGGACACGCACTGCTTGACCGACTTGGAGGCCCGCAAAATTACGGATGATTCGACCTTCAACCGGCGGCACCGTGGTGCGTGCCCAGGTGCCCTTGGCCGCGGCGCCGGTGACGATGGCGTCGAATGTCTGGCCTATTCTGTTACGCAGCAGCAGCGCGGCAGCCGACTTGCCGACGCGCCGCTCCACCTTGGCGGCGTTGTCCTCCTGCACGGTGCAGTGAGTCGCCAGCTCCCGAAGTTCATCGAGGGTATAGGGCGCTGGGGCGTTGAGCAGCGCGGCTTTGATCAGCCGCTGCGCGATCACGTCCGGAAAGCGCCGGTTCGGCGCCGTGGAGTGCATGTAGTCATTGACGGCCAGCCCGAAATGTCCGGTGACCGGCGCTCCCGGCAGTTCCAGCGCGTACTCGCCCCGGCCCAGAAGCTTGATCACCGACAGCGACAGATCCGGAAACCGGGTGGGATTTGCCTGGCGGCATTTCGCCAGAAACGCGTTCAGCGCCACCGGGTCGGGAGCCGTGGGAAGTTCCCCGCCGTGCTCGGCCGCGAGGGCCACGATCCGATCCCAATGTTCCGGGGTGCGCAGGATGCGACGGATCGAGGGCAGCCCCTTGCTCTGCAGCCAGCGCGCCGTGACGCCGTTGGCGGCGACCATGACGTTTTCGATCAGCTCATGAGCTCGATTGTTGTGGTTCGGGATGAGGTCGCGTAGCGCCTCGCCGTCGAAGACGGCACTGGTCTGAATCGTCTCCAGCGTCAGCGCGCCCTGTGTGTGTCGCACCTTGCCGAGGGCCTGCGCGACCCGATCCTGCAGGCGCAGCTGGTCCTGCAACCCCGCGGCCTCGAGCGCAGGCGGCGCGCGGCCGCCTGCTTCGAGCCAGCTGGCGACACCGTCGTAGGCGAGCTTGGCCTTGTTGACCACAGTGCCGCGGTAGATGTCCGAGCTGCTGATGCTGCCGTCCGCTGCGACGACCAGCTCGATGATCATGGCCAGACGCTCCTCACCCTGAACCAGCGAGGTCAGGTCGGTCGATAGCTCTTCGGGGAGCATCGGGAAAATATGGCCGGGTGTGTAGACCGAGGTGGTGTTCTGGCGGGCGTGGTCATCAATGGGGGAGCCGCGACTCACGGCGGCGTCGACATCGGCGATCGCGACCAGCAGTCGGGCGGCGCCGCCCTCGACGCTCTGGGCGACCGAGAGCTGGTCCAGGTCGCGGGAGTCATCGTTGTCGATCGAGACCCAATCCGCACCGCGCAGATCGCGCGCAGCGGCATCCGCCACCGGTCGGGTGAGCGCGTTGGCCTGAGCCTGGGCCTGCGCGGAGAAGTCCGGCAGCAGTCCGCGATCCAGCATGGCCTGCCGCGCGATCGTTGTCAGAAGGTCCCGCGGGTCTTGACTTGAGGCACTCATGGGGTCAGATCGAACTCCTCGCTGCGCACGGCCGGCAGGGGCATGTTGGCCGGCGCGGTGTCCGCGTGGCGGGTCGAGAGTTTCCTCATCAAGGGCAGCATGGCGATGGCGATCGCGGTGCAGACCACTCCCGCATACCCGAGCTCGTTGAACAACCGGGTGTAGATCGTCAAAGACTCGAGCGGGTTGCTGAGGTTCTCCGGGATGTGGGCGAAATTCGCGACCACACTACCCAGATACTGCGACAGGCCGGAGGCCACGAAATACGCGCCCATCATGAAGCCGCCCATGCGCGCCGGCACATAGCGCGCGATCATCGCGAGGCCCAGTCCGCTCACCAGCAGTTCACCCAGCGAATACAGGCCGTAGCCCCAGACCATGATCCAGGAGGAGACCTGACCGTTCACGGCCCAGCGGGCGCCCACGCCATAGATGAAAAACCCGATGGCGACGGCCGCGAAGCCCCAGACGAATTTCGCCGCGATCGAGGGGTCCTTGCCCAGGCGACCCAGCGCGTTGTAGATGAAAACCAGGACCGGGCTCAGGACGACGATCCAGATCGCATTCAGATTCTGGTACTGCTCGGGAATCCAGGTGAACAGATGCCATCCGAACAGGCTGAAATGCAGGTCCACATTCCGTTGCGCGAACAGATTCAGCGAGGTCGACATCTGCTGATAGAAGATGAAGAAGAACACCGTTTGCACCACCAGCACGAACGCCGCGATCAATCCCGCGCGTTCATCGCTGCGGCTGGCGGCGATCAACCTGGCAAAGATGGCGACGATGACGGCGCCGGCGGTGTAGACGCAGATGCGGGCGATGGTTTCGCTCTGCAGGATCAAAACCGCCACGATGACGACCAGGACGGCGCCGCCGAGCACTCCGGCCAGGCGCAGCAATTTCACCGGTGCCGCATCGGGCGGGGAGCCGATGTGAGCCATGGAGCGGCCCAACAGCGTGTAATTGATCATGCCGATGACCAGGCCGATCGAGCACACACCGAAGGCGGTGTGCCAGCCGGCCGAGTCGCCGTAGCGCGCGCCGATGTAATTGCGCAGCCACGGTGTCAGCGTCATCGAGATCATCGAGCCGATATTCACGGCCATGTAGTAAATGGTAAAGGCGCTGTCGATCTTGGTGTCATCGCCCTCGTAGATCTTGCGCACCAGATTGCCGGCATTGGGTTTGAAGAATCCATTGCCGACGATGATCACGCCGAGTGCGAAATACAGAAAATATTCGCTGTTCCGCGGCAGCCACAGCAGGGCGTAGCCGATGGCGAGCACGAATGCGCCGAGTCTCATGGTGCGACGGGTCCCGAGCAGCTTGTCGCCGATCCAGCCGCCGATCGCCGGCGTAGCGTAGATCAAGGCCGAGGCCGCGCCGAAGACCAGGTTGGCCCGGGTGTCGATGAAACCGAGTCGCTTGATCATGTAGGTGACCATCAGCACCTGCATGCCGTAGAAGCCAAAACGCTCCCACATCTCGATCAGGAAGACCGTGGTAAACGAGCGTGTCTGGGAAATGGGTGCAGCCGGTAAGGTCGTCACGTTGTTCATTTTTTAATTCTTTATGTAGTTCACCAGATACGGACGCGATCTGCGGCAGCCCGATACAGCCGCTGACCCGGCTTGACCTGGAATGCTTCGTAAAACGCGGGGATGTTCGACAGCGGCCCGTTGACCCGCCACTTCGGTGGCGCATGCACGTCGCTGAGCAGCTGCTTGCGCAGCAGTTCATT
>DATHMT010000023.1:0-67549 GCA_035486855.1 Steroidobacteraceae bacterium | reverse complement strand
ACCCAACGGTTAGCCCCGCTCGCGCGGCGACGACAATGTCGGATCGGCCGCCGGATCGCGATTTGGCACTGGATTTGGCACTGCCGCGGCAGCCCGAGGCGCAACTGCCTGAAAACTGGTGGGAAATACTGGCGGAGAGAGCGGGATTCGAACCCTCGAAGGGCTTTTGACCCTTACACCCTTAGCAGGGGTGCGCCTTCGACCACTCGGCCATCTCTCCGCGGACGGAAATTACCAACTAGATCAATAATTTATTTGTTGGCTCAGTCCCTGACCGGGACTGGCCGCCATGATACTGGCGGGGGCAGGAATGGTAAAGGCGCGCAACCTCGGCGGCACGTGCCGGGCGGGCCGCGGGAACTCTAACTGCAGGGAATGTGGGGGCGCTCCGGGGAGCCTTTGGGTTCGGAGGTCGCGACGAAGTCGCTGTCCTGCCCCTCGTGCTTGATGCGCTCGAATATTTCTTCGCGGTGCACGGCCACCGTGCGCGGCGCGTTGATTCCCATGCGAACCTGGTTGCCTTTCACACCCAATACGGTGACCGTGACCTCGTCACCGATCATGACCGTCTCACCTACGCGTCGCGTCAGAATCAACATGTCAGTCCTCCATGATCGGAACCACGCCCCGTTGCCGCATCGCGGCTGAGGCCGGTTCAAAACTCCAGCCTCGAATCTATAGCGTGGCAAAAGCGAAACAATCGGAGAAACCCTGAATCTGCAGCGATTTGCGCAGCCAATGTATAGGACGGATGCCGCGTCGTAGCGTCAGAGTCCTTAACGTTGCCGTGGCAACGATTCGGGCCCCATCGGTACGATGGGGCAGATTCCCGGCGGCAGGGCAGCCGCATTTATCGGCAAATCAGGCGCCCAGGCGCGCGCGAACCAGTGCGGCGACTCCGGCCAGGGCCTGCGGCAGAGCCGTAGCATCCGAACCGCCTGCCTGGGCAAAGTCTGCCCTGCCGCCGCCCTTGCCGCCGACCGCGGCGGCGACGATCCCGACGAGCTCGCCGGCCTTTACCCGCGCGGTCTGGTCCGCGGTCACCCCCGCCACCAGCAGCACCTTGGATTGCGCATCGACGGATGCCAGAACGATCACCGCCGAGCCCAACTTGCTCTTCAATTGATCCACGGCATTGCGCAGCGCTCCCGAATCGGCGCCGTCGACCTGCGCCGCGACGACTTTGACGCCGTGGACTTCAGTGGCGCCGGCGGCGAGATCGACCCCCGAACCGGACGCGAGCTTGTCCTTGAGGGTACGGATCTCACGCTCCATCTGCCGTACACGCTCGAGCACATCGCGGACCTTGTCCGGGACCTCCTCCGCCGAACCGCGCAGCTGCCCCGCGACCTCACGGATCACCCGCTCGTGGTCCTCCATGAAGTCGATGGCCTTCTCGCCCGTGAGCGCCTCGATGCGCCGCACGCCCGAGGCCACGCCGCTTTCGTTCGTGATCTTGAACAGACCGATGTCGCCGGCGCGGCTCACGTGGGTGCCCCCGCACAGCTCGGTCGAGAAATCGCCGATGCGCAGCACCCGCACCTGTTGCTCGTACTTTTCACCAAACAGCGCCATGGCGCCCGAGGCGACCGCCTGGTCGTACTCCATGACGGCTGTCTGCGCCGGTTCATTGCGCCGGATCTGGGCATTCACCAGCCGCTCGATGGCCGTCAGCTCCTGGGCAGTCATTGGCTGGAAATGTGAGAAATCAAATCGCAGCCGATCGGGTGCCACCAGCGAGCCTTTCTGCTGCACGTGGGTGCCGAGTACCTGGCGCAGGGCCGCGTGCAGCAGATGGGTGGCGGAATGGTTGAGCACGGTGGCCGCGCGCCGCGCGCCGTCGACCTGCGCACCGAGCCGATCGCCGAGCCGGATGCGGCCCTCGACCACCCGGCCGACATGCGCAAACGCCTTGCCGCGCCTGAGGGTATCGCTCACCACGAAGCGGATGCCGGGGCCTGCGAGCTCGCCCGCGTCCCCGACCTGGCCACCGGCCTCGGCATAAAAGGGAGTGGCCTCGAGAAAGACCTCACCGGCCTCACCCGCCTTCAGTTCCTCGACCGCCGAGCCGTCCTGGAGCAACGCCACCACCAGGCTTTCACCCGCGAGGGAGTCATACCCGTGGAATCGGGTCTGCGAGTCGACCTTGGCCCCCGCGCGCAGATCCACCCCGAAGCGGCTGGCCGCACGGGCCCGTTCGCGCTGCGCATCCATTGCCGCATCAAATCCTGCCTGGTCAATGGTCAGGCTGTGCTCGCGGGCGATGTCCGCCGTGAGGTCCACGGGAAATCCAAAGGTGTCATACAGCTTGAACACGGTGGCGCCGTCGATGACGGTCCCGGACATGTCCCGCATGGCCGCCTCGAGCAGCGCCATGCCCGTGGCCAGGGTCTCCGCGAAGCGCGTCTCCTCCTGGGCCAGCACCCGCTCGGCCTGGGCGCGGCGGTGCGTCAGCTCCGGGTAGGCGGCGCCCATCTCGGCTTCCAGCACCCCGACCAGCTTGTGGAAAAAGGGCTCGCGGATGCCCAGCTGATAGCCGTGGCGGATGGCGCGGCGGATGATCCGGCGCAGAACGTAGCCGCGACCCTCGTTCGAGGGTACGACCCCATCGACGATGAGGAAGGTGCAGGAGCGGATGTGATCGGCGATGACCCGCAGTGATCCATTGGTCAGATCCCGGGTGTCCGCGAGGGCCGCCGCGGCCCGCACCAGCTTCTCGAACAGATCCACCTCGAAGACCGAGTGCACCCGCTGCATCACCGCCGCGATGCGCTCCAGCCCCATGCCCGTGTCGACCGAAGGCTTCGGCAGCGGCGTCATCTTGCCGTCGGCGGTGCGATCGAACTGCATGAACACCAGGTTCCACACTTCAACGTAGCGATCACCATCCTCATCGGGCGAGCCCGGCGGCCCACCGGCCACATCCGGTCCATGGTCATAGAAAATCTCACTGCAGGGTCCACACGGACCGGTGTCGCCCATAGACCAGAAATTCGACTTCTCGCCCAGCCGGGTGAAACGCGCGGCCGGAACGCCGATTTCCTTCTGCCAGATGTCGGCGGCCTCATCATCGCTCTGGTAGACCGTGACCCACAGGCGTTCCGGCGGCAGCTGCATGACGCCGGTCAGGAAGTCCCAGGCGAAGCGGATCGCGTCGCGCTTGAAGTAGTCCCCGAAGGAGAAGTTGCCGAGCATCTCGAAGAAGGTCAGATGCCGTGCGGTATACCCGACGTTCTCCAGATCATTGTGCTTGCCGCCGGCGCGCACGCAGCGCTGGCTGCTGACCGCGCGCGCATAGTCGCGGCGCTCCTGCCCCAGGAAGACATCCTTGAACTGCACCATGCCGGCGTTGGTGAACAGCAGGGTCGGATCATTGCCCGGCACCAGCGAGCTCGAGGCGACCACGGCATGACCGCGGCCCCTGAAGAACTCCAGGAACGCCTTGCGAATGTCTGAAACGCGCTTCGGGGGCAATGTACTCAAGGTGCTTCGTCCGACTCAAAATCTGGGCCCAGGGCCGACCGGACATGATCCGATGAAAAGCCCCGGTACTGCAAAAAACGTCCCTGTTTGGCCTTCTCGGCCCAGGATTGCGGCAAGCTCAGCCCGAAGCGGCGGATCCTCACTTCGCGCGCCCGGGCCGACCAGTCCGGGCCTGCCGCCAGGGCCGCCTCGATATCCGCCGGGGGGACGCCGCGCTTGGCCAGTTCCAGGGCAATCCGCCGCGGACCCTGCCCGCGATCGGCATGATAGGCCACATACTGAGTCGCAAAGCGGGAGTCGTCCAGGATATGCCCGGCCGTGAGATCGGCGATGACGGCCGCCACGCTGTCTGGCGGATAGCCCTCCTGCTGCAGTCGGGCGGTGAGTTCCCCGGCGGCAAAGTCACGGCGGGCCAGCAGCGCCACCGCCGCCAGGCGGGCGTCCTTGGGCTTCGGGGTAGGGTCTGCGCCGGCCTTCAGCTCAGGCCGTATTCGCCTGATCACCGTTCGCTCGGCTGCCCTGCTTGACCGGCAGCAGCTTCAGGCGCACCTGCTCCTCGATCTCGCGCGAGATTTCGGGATGCTGCTGCAGGAACACGCGGACATTGTCCTTGCCCTGCCCGATGCGCTCGCCCTTGTAGCTGTACCAGGCCCCGGACTTGTCGATGATGCCCTGCTGGCTGCCCAGCTCGATGATCTCGCCCTCGCGGGAGATGCCCACGCCGTACATGATCTCGAATTCAGCCTCGCGGAACGGCGGGGAAACCTTGTTCTTGACCACCTTCACACGGGTCATGTTGCCGACCACCTCCTCGCCATTCTTGATGGCACCGATGCGCCGGATGTCCAACCGCACCGAGGCGTAGAACTTCAGCGCATTGCCGCCGGTGGTGGTCTCCGGACTGCCGAACATGACACCGATCTTCATGCGGATCTGGTTGATGAAGATCACCATGGTGTTCGAGCGCTTGATGTTGCCGGTGAGTTTGCGCAGCGCCTGTGACATCAGACGCGCATGCAGACCGACCTGCATTTCGCCCATCTCACCTTCGATTTCGGCCTTCGGCGTCAGCGCCGCGACGGAGTCGATGACCACCAGGTCCACCGCGCCCGAGCGAACCAGCATGTCGGTGATTTCCAGTGCCTGCTCGCCCGTGTCCGGCTGCGACACCAGCAGATCAGCGATATTCACGCCGAGCTTCTCGGCGTAGGAAGGATCCAGCGCATGCTCGGCGTCCACGAACGCCGCGGTGCCACCGGCGCGCTGCACTTCAGCGACGACCTGCAGGGTGAGCGTGGTCTTGCCGGAGGATTCCGGTCCGAACACTTCGACCACGCGACCGCGCGGCAAGCCGCCGATGCCGAGCGCAATGTCCAGTCCGAGTGATCCGGTGGACACGGCTTCCACATCCCAGATGGCCGGCGCATCCCCCAGACGCATGACCGAGCCCTTGCCAAACTGCTTCTCGATTTGTCCGAGCGCGGCGTTGAGTGCCTTCTTGCGATTCTCTTCCATGCGTGCGGTGTCCGAGTGAAATTTCGAAGCGCGAATTATCTCACATCACCTGCGCGTTCGGAGCCGCATAAGCACGGCGATCGCGGCTTTTTGCGCGAAGTTTTTCGGCTCTACACAGTATCCGGGATTGCTCAGTACTGTATATCGGGCTGCTGGCGCGGCGCCCTACGGCGTCGCCGCCTTCGGATGACTCAGCAGCTCCAGCGCCATTTTCTCAAAGCGCGGCACGTTAACGGCGAGCGCCACATTGACCTTGGCCGCGCCCATCTCAGGCGCCACATCGGGAGCCCAGCTCAGGGTATTTCCGTAACCGGCTGTGAAACTTACGTCGACATCCTCCATCACAGTCGTGGATCGGGAGACCAGCGACGGATCGAGCCACACCGCCACCGCGAGCTCGTCCCACATCGGGAACACCTGACCCCACTTGCCGAGATAGGCATCGAAGGGCGCCGTGCCCTGACCTACCTGCTTGATGTACTCAGGCTTGAACAGCGTCGCGGTGGTCGGATCCACCGGAACCTGGGTGATCTTGCGCCAGGGTTCGTGCAGCACGATCGAGGCGGCCTCGGCATCCCAGTGCATGTTGAATTCCAGCCGCGGCGCATTCACGTACTCGGCCGAGAATGCATTGTTGGCCGGCATAGGATTGAAACTGCCGCCCATGAACACCAGTTCCTTCGCGAGCGATGCGAACTTCGGATCCAGGCGCGCGGCGAGGGCCACATCGGTCAGCGGTCCCAGCGCCAGAATCGTGACTTCGCCGGGATATTTGTGGACCATGCGGATCATGAAGTTCACCGCGGACTCATCGGCGGCGTGCGTGGTTGGGGCGCCCTCCGCCATCGGCGGCACGAGGAACGGATCGGCATGATAGGCGGAGTGTCGGCCCTCGTTGGCCGGCCAGGTCTCGGTCCAGGCGCCCTTGAACACGAGCTTGCCGTAAAGCTTCTCCCAGGCCAGCGTGCGCTTCTGCGTATTGACCAGCGGATACACGGCCCCCGGATACACCTTGACGTCAGTGCGCTGAGCTTCTTCGAGCAACCGCAGCGTGTGCTGCACTTCCTCTTCGCGCCAGCCATCGCCGCTCACGACGGTGATGCCGAGCACCTCAACGTTCGGCGCCTGCAGCGCGATCAGTATCGACTGCATGTCCGAGCCACCGGGACCAAAGGCATCCTGGTCGACGATCACCCTGCGTGACGGGGCGGCCTGTGCGCCGGTCGTGGCAAGCAAAGCCATGGCACAGACGACCGGCAGCAGCCTGCCCGGGGCAGATTCAATCATGAGGGATCCTCAGGTCTGTCGCAGATACGCGTCCAGTTCCTTGCGCGTGGGCACACTCGCCTGACAACCCATTCGGGTCACCGAGATGGCTGCGGCATGCACGGCAAACTGGCAGGCATCCAGTCGGGAGGCCCCTTCAGAGCAGGCCACGGCGAATGCCGCATTGAAGTTGTCGCCCGCGCCCGTCGTGTCCACCGCCTTCACCATCGGCGCCGGAACGTGGGTCGCGGTGCCTCCCTCCAGCAGCAGACAGCCCTTGGCGCCCAGCTTGATGATCACGTGCCGGACGCCACGCGACTGCAGCTCGCTGGCAATCGTGCGGGCGTCATCCACGCTGACATCGGCGGGCTTGCGGCCCACCAGCAGCGATGCCTCGGTCTCATTCGGCGTCAGCACATCCACGAACTGCAGCAGCTCCGCCGGCAGATGCTCGGGGGCCGGTGCCGGATCGAGAATGACCTGCAGCCCCGCGGCGCGGGCCGCCTGGGCGCCGGCGATCGTCGTCGGCATCGGCACTTCCAATTGCAGCAGCGCGTAGCGGGCACCGCGCAGCAACCGCGCATCGGCGGCGATATCCTCGGGCGTGAACCGATCATTCGCGCCGGACACCACCACGATCGCATTCTGGCCGGATTCGGCGATGAGAATCAGCGCCACACCGCTCGGGCCCGGGATGCTTCGGAGCCCCTCGCTGCCACAGCCCACCGACACCAGATTGGCGATCATCTGGCGGCCGAAATCATCCTCCCCGACCCGTCCCAGCATGGCCGTGGAACCCGCGCCGCCGAGCTTGGCGGCGGCATAGGCCTGATTGGCGCCCTTGCCGCCGGGGGCGGTGTGGAAGTGGGATCCCATCAGGGTCTCACCGGGTTGCGGCAGCCGCGGTCCGAGCGCGGCGATATCCATGTTCAGACTGCCCAGAACGATGATCGCCGCCATGTCAGCCTCCCGCCGAATACGCCAGCGTCACCAGCGCAATTGCGGCAATGAAGAACAGGAACATGAGCACCAGGTTCACGCGCGCCGCGGCGCCGGCGCCGCGGAACTCATGCCATACGAACACGCCCCACAGGGCGGCGACCATGGGTGCGGACTGACCGATGGCGTAGGAAATCGCGACCCCCGTGAGACTGGAGGCCACGAGATTGAACACTGTACCCAAGCCCCAGACGCAGCCGCCAAAGAGGCCCAGCAGGTGATTGCCGGCGCTGGTGTGGAAGTAGCCACGGGCCGCGACCGGCTCCCCCACCAACGGGCGGCGCATCAGATAGACATTGAATACGAAGCAGCAGGCCAGCGCGCCGAGGCTGAAGAAGACGCCGACGGTATAAGGGGTCAGCGCATGGCCCGTCGTCAGGGCGTGACTGACGATCGGTGCGAACAACCCCATGAGCAGCCCCGAGATGATGCACACCACGATGCTCTTGCCGGTCGCACGGCCGCCGACCAGGCCAGCGGCCACCTTGCCGGCATTCAAATGTTTGTATGCCCGACCGTCGAAGATCACGGCGACGATCGCACACAGCACGGCCAGTCCCAACAGCAGCGGGCTACCCTTCGGATTCTGCAGATAGCTCAGCACCACGCCGACGGCCAGGGCGATGCCGATGGCCAGCGGAAAGGCGATCGCCATGCCGGCCATATCGATGCCGGCCACGAGCAGTACGTTCGCCACGTTGAATACCGCGCCGGCCGCGATCGCGTAATAGAAGTTCGACGTATCCGCTGAATGCAGGTTCGATACGAAGTCCAGGTTGCCCGGATGCACGCTGCCCATCGTAAAGGCCAGAATGAGCGCGATCACGCAAACGCCCAGCGCATAGTCCCAATAGAACAGCTCGAAGCGGTAACCGCGCGTCACCACCTTGTAGGTGTTGGCCCAGGAGCCCCAGCACACGGCGCTGGTGAGCGTCATCAGAAACGCAATTGAAAAGGTGACCGGTAGGTACACAAGCTTCCCCATGGGCTCGGCAATTCGCGCGGTGACGCAGATTGCGACCCGACCGGGTCGAAGTCAAGGTAGCGAAAGTTGCAGTATCAACCGCAGCGCGAAGGCCACCGATTGACGGCGAATCGCCTCGCGATCACCGCGAAATACGCGCCGCGTAGCGCGGGGCAGAACACCGCGTTGCCTGATTGAGCTGCCGAACCACACCGTGCCGACGGGCTTGAGCGCCGTGCCGCCACCCGGCCCGGCAATGCCACTGATAGCGATTGTGAGTTCGGCGCCGCTGGCCCGCAGTGCACCACGGGCCATCGCCTTGACGGTGGCCGCGCTGACCGCACCATGGCGCCGCAGGGTCGCGGCGGGGACCTTCAGCTCACGTTGCTTGGCGGCGTTCGAATAGACGACATAGCCGCCCTCCACCCAGCCCGAGCTGCCCGGCACGTCGGTGAGTGCTTTGGTGAGCCAGCCCGCAGTGCAGGACTCGGCCGTCGCCACACGCCAGCCGCGCTGACTGAGACGCTGTCCTGCGCGTTTCGCGAGCTCAAGTAGTTGGCGATCCGTTGGCGGCATGCTTGGCCGCCAATATATCAGCGGCCCACGTCGCTAACGAAAAGTCAGGCCGCCACGGACGACGCGCGTGCGCCGCGGCTCCCACAGCGACGGCAACAGTTCCCGCCGCGCCCGGAATACGTTCCAGGCCAGCAGCGCCGCTGCCGACCAGTTCCAGATGACCGAATAACCCATCGCAAACGACAGGGCCACCGCGATGGTCACGAAGAACAGCAATCGCGGCAGGAAGTACGAAACCGACGGCCAGGCGCCGCCCGCCACGCGGTACAGGTAGTACGGCTGCCACTTGGCCAGCGTGTGCGCGGCAATGGCCGCCGCGCCGATCACACTGACGGGCACCACGACCACGATCGCCGCCGCCCGCACCAGCTGCAGAAACGCGTACCACCAGATGCGGCTGCTTTTTTCCAGGCGGTTGTAGATCAGGAAGACGCTGTAGGTCGCGAGCAGGACTGCCACCCAGGCGGTGAACGCGTACAGTCCCTCGAGGTCGGCACCGCGCAGCAACGCCGCGCCCGCTGCGCCGCTGAGGAGCGCCCACACCCACGGCGCCCAGCGCGGTGTCGCCACCGGCGCTTCGCGATATTCCCGGGTCAGCTTCGGTTCACGTTCGAACTGATCCGCGACCCGGTCGTTGTCGACATATCCGCATTCGTAGATCGACCAGAACGACAACAACAGACACAGCAGACCGGCGAAATGCAGCAGCGGCTGCGCCAGCGTAAAGCCGAGCGAGGCCAGCACCCACACGGCAAAGTCATCCTGCAGAATGCTGCGCGAGATATAGCGCTCGCCGGGACGCTTGACGCGACTGAGGTACTGACCCGGCAGATACACATTCGAGAACGCCGGCTGGAATCGCGCCTGCGGCCACACCGTATGCAAGGGCAGCGCGCAGGTCTCGAGCAAGGGCCGATCCTGCGCCGAGTCCGTCAGTACCAGCGAGCGCCAGATTCTCCCCTGCCCGAGGACGGTGCTGAGCAAACTGAGTTTGCCCGCCGCCCGCTCCGCAAAAACGGAGTGTCGGGCGGCAATGATTCGTGTCCGTGGCGGCAGACCCAGCGCCGCGACCAGCGGCGTCACGATGAATTCGAACCCTATCGTTGCCACGACGGGCGGCTCGTTGTCAGCCCTCCGGGCGCGCTCGTTGAGCGCATCGATGAGGGCAGAGTTGGCTGCGGCGTGGGCCAGGCGCGCCGCCTGCCTGGGCCAGCGCGCCCGCGTCCAGGGAAAGAACAGCAGGATGCAGCGCACCCGCCAGACATCCCGAGTGGCGTCACCGCCGGTCCAGCGCCAGGGTCGAATCGCATCGAGCAGCCGCATCAGGATGAGAGCGAGCAGGGCCGGTCGGGCCGAGTCTATGAAGTCTTCGGTCGAATTGCGCAGATACAGGGTCTCATCGAGGTCGATCAGCACCGACCCGCGATAGCGCCGCAGGGTCTTGAGCGCCTCCTCGGGCGTGGCCTCGCTCGTCGTGTAAGGTTCCAGATCGTCACTCAGTACAGCATTCATTCACGTTCCGCCTTCGTCACCAGCCATGTTCGTCAAAGCGACGTGCGAGCTACTACCCGTCAAGGCGAGGCTCGGCGTGACAGCTTTACGTTGCGGGAATGCGGGGGTGGGAAGGGACGGAGTACGGCCGCTTCACCCGGTCAGTATCGTCCGACAGACAGGTAAGGAACTGAAGCTGGTCAGTCAACGGGCCCTAGAAGGGAATGGTCGCCAGCTGCAGGCTGCGGTAGGCCGCATCGAGAAATTGCGCCGGATCGCCGTATTGGGCCTCAAAGGGCTTCAGCGGGTGCTGCTCGACGATATCGGGGGGCCCGAAACCCTTGTTGAAGTCGACGAAAAACTGTTTGAACAGTGCCCAGTACATGTCCTTCTGCTTGACGAGGTCCGCGCCCGTCAGGGTCGGTCCGTTGGCGGGCACGATGACGGTGTCGGGCTTGACGACCTCGGCGAGGATTTCGTAGGAGCGCACGAAGCCGTGCATGAAGCCGCCGTTGAGATAATCGATCACCGGCCAATGATCCCAGGCGACGGGTCCGCCCGCGGCGATGACGTTGTGCTTCGGGAAGTGGACGAAGAGATCACCGTTGGTATGCGCGGCCGGCAGGTAGCGATATTCCACCTCCTCATCCGCGAACATCAGCGTACCCTTGTTGTAGGTCGTGACGGTCGGAATCGCCTTCGCTGGCAGGGGTCCATAGACACCTGTGAACAGCTGCGAGTGTTCCTTGCGCCCCAGGGCCAGGCGTGAGACCTCATGCGAGATGAGCGTGCCCCCGGTCTTGCCCACCGCCTCATTCGAGCCGGTCTGCTCGGGGTGCCAGTGGGTGTTGATCAGAGTTTGAATGCGCTTGCTCTTGAGGTTCTCGGCCACGACCCGCAGCAGCACCGGGGAATTCACGGCCAGCCCGCCATCGATCAGCAGGGCCCCTTCGGGCCCGGCGAGCGCGACGACGTTGCAACCGGCGCCGGCGAAGACCGCCAGGCCATTCACGTCCTTGACGGTGATGTCCTTGGCGCTGACGCTTTTCTGGTCCCGATCATTGCCCAGCGCGAGCGCGGGCACGGCGCTCAGGACGGAGGCAGCAGAAAGGGCCTGCGCTCCACTGCGCAGAAAGGAACGGCGGGAAATAGGCATTAGGGTCCTACTGGGTCTACTGGCCAGATCACGGCGTCGTAGACGACCGTGGCGATCGGCGGACTCTGGGGCGGCCAGTCCGGTGTCTTCGCGAGTTCCACATTCGCGCCCGCAGTGCGCAGCAGTGCCGCCAGATCCTGGCGCGGCCGGCCCGCCATCTGCAGGAACGGCACATAGCCCCGCGCCATCGCGTAGTCCAATGCCGTGAGACCGTCTTCATCCTTGGCATTCACGTCGATGCCCAGTTTGATCAGTGCGTTGATGACGTCCTTGTTGCCGGCGCGCACGGCATAGTGCAGCGCCGACCCGCCGCGGGTGCGCTGCAGGAAATGGCGCTTCGCTACCAGGTTGATGTCGGCGCCGTTGGCCGCCAGGTAATTGATCAGCTCCACCGTGGGATTGACGCTCGGCACCATCTTGCCGGCGGGGCCGGCTCCGGGCGCGGCCGCAGCAGCGTTCTGGGCGACGGCAGGCGCACCTGCACCACCGCCGCCTCTGCCGCGCCGGGTCGCCGGGGGAATCTCACCGGTACCGCCAGGAGCCGCTTCCGGTGGCGGACCGGCGGCGGAGACCGGACCGGGGTTGCCGGTGCCTCCTGCGCGCGAGCCCACCGCCAGGATGATCGGACCTTGGCCATCTGCGCTCGCCAGCTTGATGTTGGCCCCGTGGGCCAGCAGCAGCTTCACGACCTCCAGATTGCCGCTGGCGCAGGCGATCATGAACGGCGTCGTATCGCGACCCGTGGCGCCGCCGAAGCCGATGCCGGCGCCGAGGCCGCGTCCGCCCGGGCGGTAATAGGTCTGCTGATTGGGATTGGCGCCGCGATCCACCAGCATCTGTACCAGTTCGCGACCCGTCGCCTTGTTCGGCGCATCCATGTCGAGGGGATTGTTGTTGCCGCGGCTGTTCATGCTGCCAATGGCGACATGCAGCGGTGCCTGGCCGAAAATATCCCACTCGTTGACATCCGCGCCCGCCTCGACGAGGCGCTTGGCGATGTCCCAGTTGCTGTTGAGCATCGCGATGACCATTGGCGACATGCCCGACGGATCCGGCAGGTCGACGTCGACCTTGTGCTTCAGCAGCACTTCGACGCATTCACGGCAGTTTTCGCGCGCGGCATACATGAGCGGCGTGAAGCCGCCGCGGTCGAGCTGCTTGGCACGACTCTCGGCGGTGGCGACGCGCAGGTAATCGCGAACCGCGGAGCGCGCATTGACATCGGCGCCCTTGGAGACGAGCAGCTCCACCAGGTCCGGGTGCCGACGTGCGACCGCCCACATGAGTGGCGTCTGACCGCCGAATCGCTCGCGCGAATCCACGTGGGCGCCGGCCCGCAGCAGCATTTTCGCGGCTTCGAGATTGCCGGCCCGGGCCACCAGATGCAGCGCGGTTTCACCATCCGCGTTGGGCGAATCCGGATCAGCCCCCGCCTTGAGCAGCAGCTGGATCATGTCGGTGTTGGAGGCGTCCGCGGCCAGTTGCATGGCATTGACGCCATAGGCGTTGATGGCCTTGACGTCCGCGTGCGCGGCGATCAGACGCTTCGCCTCGGCGAAATTGCCATTGAAGACCGCCCACTGCAGTGGCGTGCTGCCGTCGGGATGTGCGCTGGCGTCGGCGGCAAGTCCAGCGGATCCACTGAGGATGCCGGCTACCGCAAAGGCCGCTAACTGCATGCCCCCCCGGCGCATATCAAACGTCTGCCAGCGGCCCGGTGGAATCCGAGAACTTCTCGAGATTCACTCCGGCGCGTTGCACCATCGTCAGCAGGATATTGGCGTGGGGGGTGTCCTTCGGCATGGCCAGGTGCTGGCCACCCTTGATACCACCGCCCTTGCCCAGCAGCAGCTGCGGCAGCGGGTTGTTGTTGTGCAGATCGCTGTTGGCCATGTTGCTGCCGTACAGGACGATCGAGTTGTCGAGGATGTTGCCGTCGCCTTCCTTGATCGTGGTCAGCCGCTTCGCGAAGCGGGTGACGCGATCGGTGTGATAGCCCTGGATGCGCGCCAGCCGCGCCAGCTTCTCCGGGTCCTCGCCATGGTGCGAGAGCGGATGGAAGGCCTCATCGACGTTGACGTTCGGGTAGGTGCGCATGCTCGCTTCCTTGACCATGCGCATGGTCGCGATGCGTGTCTGGCCGGTCTGGAACGCCAGCGCGATCATCTCGAACTGGATATCCAGCAGCTCGCCGAAGTCATCCGGCGCGCCGAGCGGCGCGTTCGGCAGATTGCCGAGCGAATCGGCCTTGGCCGACAGCTTCTGTACGCGCTTTTCGACTTCGCGGACCGACTCGAGGTAGTCGGCCACCAGCGCCCGGTCGGCGCTGTCGAGTCGGCGGTTGAGCGTTTTGCTCGATTCCTGCACGTAGTCGAGCAGACTACCGGTCGAATCAAGCAGGCCCTTGCGTTCCGTATTGGAATCGCCGGGACCAAACATGGTCGTGAAGACGTGGCGCGGGTTGCCCTCCAGCGGCAATCCCTGGCCGGGACTGCGGAAGTTGACGGAGCCGCCCGGTTCGCCGCACAGCTCGATCGACGGCAGCGGGGTCTCCTGACCGATCTGGCGTGCGGCCACCTGGTCGATGGAGATACCGGCGTTCGGGAATTCGGCGTGGACCTGCGGCGAAAGGCAGGTGAGCCAGCTCGCCTCGATGATGCCGTGTGGGTCCGAGCTCTCCGCGGGCTTGTTGCGCAGATTGGTGACTACAGTCACGTAGTCGCGCATGCCTTCCAGCGGTTTCAGGATCGGTGAGAACTTGAAGTCCTTGCCGGTACCCTCCGGAGTCCAGAACTTCTGCACCGCGCCGTGCGGGAAGTAGATGTAGACCAGTCGCGGCTTGACCGCGGCGGCGGTGTTCGCGAGCGCGGTGCCGGCCGGAATCATCGCATCCAGCAGGGGGAGCGCGATCACAGCGCCGGCGCCCTTGAGAACCGTGCGTCGCGAGAGGTGCTTCTTGGTCAGGAACATGGATGCCTCCGGGCCTTCTTAATGTGCGGAACTCAAGTTGTTCGCCTGCGTGGTCAGCGAGGCGGGCACGGGTGCGGCGGCCGGTGCGCGCTTGCGAAACGCGTCACTTTGCACCACGCCCAGGACAATGGACTCAAAGCGGAAATTGTCGCTCGCCGCTTCATGCGCGATGTTGCGCACGGCCGGCATATCGCTGTATTCCATGGGGCGACCGACCGCGTAGGTCATCAGCTTCTCAGTGATCGCCTGGGCGAACTGCGGGCCACGCGCCGCGAGCGCCTTGTGCAGGTCGGCCGGGCCGGTCATGTGCGTGCCATCCGGCATCGTGGCATCGGTGTCGATGGCCTGGTGCGACTGCGGGTCAACGGTGCGGAACTGGCCGACGGTGTCGAAATTCTCCAGTGCGAAACCGAGCGGATCCATGACCGCATGGCAACCGGAACACGGCGGATTGCGCCGATGGACTTCAACGCGCTCGCGCACGGTCGTCGGCTTGCCCGCGACGGTCGCAATCAGGGTCGGCACGCCCAGCGGCGGGTTGGCCTGCGGCGTTCCCAGGATGCGTTCCATGATCCACGCGCCGCGCAACACCGGCGCCGTGCGGTCCGGGTTGGCGGTCGTCATGAGCACCGCCCCCTTGCCCAGGAGCCCGAAGCGCTTCGGATCCTTCAACGTCACCCGACGGAACTCGCCACCCTTCACATTCTCCATGCCATAGAGCAGCGCGAGCTCCTCGTTGACGTACGTGTGGTCGGCGGTGAGCAGATCCACGACGCTGCGATCCGATCGCAGGATGCTGTCCATGAACAGGGTCAGCTCTTTCTTGAACAGCGGCCGCGGGTCGTACTGGCCGCTGGCGTAGCTGAACTGCGCCTGCGCCGGGGAGATCGTGTCCATCTTGGCGATGTTGAGCCACTGGAAGGCGAAGTCCGAGGTCAGCGAAATGGCGCGCGGATCGGCCAGCATGCGATGCACCTGCGCCTTCAGCACCTCCGGTTTCGACAGCTCGTTGCGGTTCGCGAGATCCAGCAGTTCCTGATCGGGGATGCTGCTCCATATGAAGAACGACATGCGCGAGGCGAGCTCAACGTCGTCCAGCGTGTGAACGGTGTCACTGGCCTCTTCGGCGCGATACAGGAAGTTCGGGCTGGCCAGAATCGCCGCCAGTGCATCACGGATGCCGGTATCGAAGGTGCCCGCCTGCCGGCCGCGCTCGTAGAACGCCAGCAGCGGCTTCAGGTCTTCATCGGTGACCGGGCGTCGGAAGGCGTGCTGCGCCAGATTCGCAAGGATCTTCTGCGCGCAGGGTGCTTCGTCCGCGGCCGCCGCAGGCCTGCAGATGAAGATCAGCTTGCGGCTCGGCGTATCGCTCATGCCGGTGATCTTGATGGGACCCTTGATCTGCATCGCATGCACGGCATTCACGCGCTGCTGACCGCCATCCAGGGTGTTCGGACGCACGCGCTCGTCACTCTCCGCATAGCTGCGGCGCAGAAACGTGACCGCGACCTTGTGCTGGCCGGCGGTCGCATGGAAGCGGATATCGCGCAGGCGCGTGTTGATGTGGTAGACGCCCGCATCCAGGTTCTGGTCGACGTCCTTGTAATCGTTCTCGCCGCCGACATTGATGCGGTCGATCTCCTTGCCGTCGAGCAGCACGATGACCGTATTCTCGAATTCGAGCTTCGGCACTTCGCGCGCCATGGCCATATCGCCGATGGTCAGCGAATATTCACCGTCCGCGGCGAACCAGTGCTCGGCGACCATGCCACCGCGGGTGCCGAACGGCATGCCGTCGTAGTACTTCTCCTGATTGCCCGTGCCCACGCCCGGACGCGGATTCAGCGAGATGATCATGTTGGCGATGTTGCCGTAGGTCGTATCGATCGGCGCCGCCTTCGGGTCACCGACCGCCTCGAGCGCCAGCGCGCGCGCCGCCGCCACCGACTGGTCGAGGAAATTCGGCGTGACCTGCAGCAGCTCGGCATTCGTGTCGAAGCCATCCTTCAGCGGATCCTGCGGCAGCCAGGCGGCGCCATCGACATCCAGGCCGATCAGATCGTGTACGGCATTGGCGTACTCGCGACGGTTCAGGCGCTGCATCGGAATGCGGCCCGGACTGGTATGAGTGGCGGCGTCGTCCAATGTGGTCTCGAGATACGAGACCAGGCTCTTGACGGCGGCCGGGTCGGGCCGCTTGTGGCCCGGCGGGGGCATCATGCCGCCGCGCAGTTTGCGCACCGCCTGTTCCCAGATCTTTGCATCCTGCGGGATCCCATCCGGGGACATCGAATCAAACGCCACACCGCCGGCCCAATCTTCGGTGTTGTGGCAGTCGTAGCAGAACGACTGGACCGTCTTCCAGTTGCCATGCGTGGCATCGGCGGGGGGGGCGGCCGCAGTCGCGGCAAAGGCGCCCGCGCCCAGGGACAGGCCGCAGGCGGCCATGACGGCGGTGATCTGACTGCGCTTTGAAAACACTTAAGAAAACCCCTCTGGACACGGCAAAGCCAAGCAGGACGGCGCCTAACTAATAGAGTATAGCGAGGTATTTTTGACGTGCTGCCAAGAGTCACGAAATGCCGACATGCATCGACCAACGGCACCGTGCCGCCCTCGAAGACCGCCAAGTCCCGGGTTCGGCAGGCTCGAAGACTGATGTTGCGAGGCAACATCAATTGCTTTGTCAACGGGCCCGGACGCAGACCGATTCATCGATCATAAGTATTTGATTTACTTATATAATACCGGCATCGGATCCCATTTTGGTCATCGGACAACGCCTGGACCTGGGCGATTGCCGGCGCGGGCATAATCGGAGCCCCGTCCGCTACCTGAAGACCTCTCGAGTAATGACCAGCGCCCCGGAGAGCTTCGCGGCTCACACCCCCTCGATGCAGCAGTACCTGCGCCTGAAGGCGCAGTACCCGGACGTCCTGCTGTTCTACAGGATGGGGGACTTCTATGAACTTTTCTTCGAGGATGCGCGGCGCGCGGCGGCGCTGCTCGACATCACGCTGACCGCGCGCGGGCAATCCGCGGGGCAGCCGATCCCGATGGCGGGCGTGCCCGCCCATAGCGCCGACGGTTACCTCGCCCGTCTGGTGCGCAAGGGCGAGAGCGTCGCGGTGTGCGAACAAATGGGCGACCCGGGTCTTGTGAAAGGCCCGGTGGACCGGCAGGTCGTGCGGGTCGTGACGCCGGGCACGGTCACGGATGCGGCATTGCTCGATGACCGACGCGAGACGCTGCTGGCCGCGGTGACTCGCGAGGGCGGGCACTTCGGTTTGGCCTGGCTCGACCTGGCCGCGGGACGCTTCACGTTGCTGGAGTCCTCGGGCACCCAGGCCCTCACCGCAGAGCTGGAGCGGTTGCGGCCGGCCGAGCTGCTGGTGAACGAGAACGGCGCGCGCGATGCTCTCGAGCGCCCCGGCACGGTGCTGCGCGCCCGGCCGCCCTGGCATTTCGAATCCGAGACCTGCACGCGAGCCTTGAATCGGCAGCTGGGCACGCTCGATCTCACCGGCTTCGGTCTCACCCCAGGCTCGCTCGCGGTGAGCGCCGCGGGCGCCCTGCTGCAGTATGTCGGGGAAACACAGAAGGCCGCGGTGCCCCACATCCGCACCTTGCAGGTCGAACAGCGTGGCGACGCCCTGATGCTCGATGCCGCCACCCGCCGCAACCTCGAACTGGACACCAGTCTTTCGGGCAATCCCGAGGCGACGCTGTTCTCGCTCATTGACCGCTGCGTGACGGCCATGGGCTCGCGGCAACTGCGCCGCTGGCTGAATCGCACCCTCACCGATCAGCCGCTGCTGCGGCAGCGCTACCAAGCCATCGCGGCGCTCATCGACCGGCGCCGTTTCGAATCGCTGCGAGAACCCCTGGAAGGGATCGGGGATGTCGAGCGCATTCTGGCGCGGGTCGCACTGCGCTCGGCGCGACCCCGAGATCTCGCGCAATTGCGCGGCGCCGTCGCGCTGCTGCCTGGCCTGCTGAGCGCGGTGGCCGAAGCGGCCGGCGACTCGCCCCTGCTGAGCGGCCTGCTGGCGGCCACCGGGCGACACGCTGACGTTCACGCGCTGCTGACGCAGGCCATCGCGCCTGAACCACCGGCGCTGCTGCGCGAAGGGGATGTGATCGCGCCGGGACATGATGCCGAACTCGATGAACTGCGCCACATCGCCACGCACACCGACGCCTTCCTTCTGGAACTGGAGCAGCGCGAGCGCGAGCGCGCCGGCATTCCCGGCCTGAAACTGGGCTTCAACCGTGTCCAGGGATTCTTTATAGAGGTGTCACGCAAGGACGCGGAGCGCGTGCCCACCGATTACGTACGGCGTCAGACCGTGAAGTCCGCCGAGCGCTTCATCACCACGGAGCTGAAGAGCTTCGAGGACAAGGTGCTGAGCGCGCGCGAGCGTTCACTGGCGCGCGAACGCGAACTCTACGACGCCGTCCTGACCGAGCTGATCGAACGCCTCGGCGCCCTGCAGGCCACGGCCGCGGCCGTCGCGGAGCTTGATGCCCTGGGCAGCCTCGCCGAGCGCGCCTGCGCCCTGCAATGGATCCGGCCCGAGCTCGTGACGCAACCGCGTCTGCATATCGAGGGCGGTCGCCACCCGGTGGTCGAAAAATTTCTCACCGGCGGCACCTTCGTGCCCAACGATCTGGACCTCGATGAGCGGCGACGGATGCTCGTGATCACCGGGCCCAACATGGGCGGGAAATCGACCTACATGCGCCAGACGGCGCTGATCGCGATTCTCGCCCACATGGGCAGTTTCGTGCCGGCGGAGCAGGCGGTGATCGGTCCGCTCGATCGCATCTTCACCCGCATCGGCGCCGCCGACGACCTCGCCGGCGGGCGCTCCACCTTCATGGTCGAGATGACCGAAGCGGCCAACATTCTCAACAACGCGACCCCGCACAGCCTCATCCTGATGGATGAAATCGGCCGCGGCACCAGTACCTTCGATGGCCTGTCACTGGCCTGGGCCATCGCGCGTCACATCGCGACCAAGACCCGCGCGATGACCCTGTTCGCGACTCATTACTTCGAGCTCACGACGCTGGCGGCGGAGCTGGAGGCCTGCGTGAACGTGCACCTGGATGCCACAGAGCACGCCGATGGCATCATCTTCCTGCACGCGGTGAAGGAAGGCCCGGCCGATCGCAGTTACGGGCTGCAGGTGGCGCAACTTGCCGGCGTGCCGCGTGAGGTGATCGCCCGCGCCCGGCAGTACCTGGTGGGTCTGGAAAATCAGCGCGACCGCAAACGGCCGCCGAGCCCACAGGGTGAACTGCTGCTGATGCCGGCGCCCGATCCGACGCCATCGGCGCAAGATGCGGCCGCACACGCGCTGGCGGCCGCGCTCACCGACATCAACCCGGACGATCTTTCGCCCAAGGCAGCGCTCGAAGCGCTGTACCGCCTGCGCGCGCTCCTGAAGTAAAGAGACCCTAAGCCGTTGGCGGCGGCGTACGTACCCGGATGTGCAGCTCACGCAGCTGCCGTTCGCTCACTTCCGAGGGCGCATCCATCATCACATCCGCTGCCGTCTGCGTCTTGGGAAAGGCGATCACATCGCGAATATTGTCGGTGCCCGCCATCAGCATGGCCAGGCGATCCAGGCCGAACGCGATGCCACCATGCGGTGGCGCGCCGAGCTTCAAGGCATCGAGCAGGAAGCCGAACTTCTCCTGCGCCGCCTCGCTGCTGATGCCCAGCAATGCAAACACCGCCGACTGCAGCTCCTGGCGATGGATACGCACCGAGCCGCCGCCGATCTCCGAGCCATTCAGCACGATGTCGTACGCTTTGGCCAGTGCCGCACCGGGATTGGCGGCCAGTTCGGCCGGATCCTCGTTCAGGGGCGAGGTGAACGGATGGTGCACGGCCGCCCAACGCTTCGCCTCGCCGTCCCACTCGAACATCGGGAAATCGACCACCCACAATGGACGCCAGCCGGCTTCGACCAATTTCAGATCCTGACCCACCTTGAGGCGCAGCGCGCCGATGGAATCGTTGACGACCTTGGCGCTGTCGGCGCCGAAGAAGATCAGATCATTGCTGGCGGCGCCGGTGCGCGACAGAATGCCCGCCACGGCCGCATCGCTCAGGAACTTGATGATGGGAGACTGCAGACCCTCGCGCCCCTTGGCCACGTCATTGACCTTCACGTAGGCCAGACCCTTGGCGCCATAGCGTGCGACGAACGCGGTGTAGTCGTCGATCTCCTTGCGCGTCAACGCGCCTCCGCCCGGCACCCGCAGTGCCGCAACCCGACCGCCCGGATCATTCGCGGGACCGGCGAATACCTTGAAACTGCAGTCCTTCACCAGATCGGCTACGTCCGTCAGCTCGAGCGGAATGCGCAGGTCCGGTTTGTCGGAGGCGAAGCGGCGCATCGCCTCCGCATAGGTCATGCGCGGTATCGGGTCGGGCAGCGACACCTGCAGCACCTGGGCGAACAGGTGGCGCAGCAACCCCTCCATCGACCCGATGATGTCCTCCTGACTCAGGAAGGAGGTCTCGATGTCGAGCTGGGTGAATTCCGGCTGACGGTCCGCGCGCAGGTCCTCATCGCGGAAGCAGCGCACGATCTGGTAGTAACGATCGAAGCCGGCCACCATCAGCAGCTGTTTGAAGATCTGCGGCGACTGCGGCAACGCGAAGAACTTGCCGGCGTGGGTACGGCTCGGCACCAGATAGTCGCGGGCGCCTTCCGGAGTCGACTTGCCCAAGACCGGGGTCTCCAGGTCGATGAAGCCGTTGTCATCGAGGTAGCCGCGCATCGCCCGCGTGATCTGATGGCGCTGCCGCAGGCGCTTGTTCATCACCTCGCGCCGCAGATCAAGGTAGCGGTACTTGAGCCGCACTTCCTCACTGACGTGTTCATCCAGCTGGAAGGGCAGCGGCTCCGAACGATTCAGCACCTTGAGCTCGCGCGCCAGCAGCTCGGTCTGGCCGGACCTGAGGTTGGGATTCACGGTACCGGCGGGGCGCGCGCGCACCTTGCCCTTGACCTGGATCACGAATTCGCTGCGCAGCCGCTCGGCCTCGCCGAAGACATCCTTCAGGTCCGGGTCGAAGACCACCTGCAGCAGCCCTTCGCGATCGCGCAGATCGACGAAGATCACGCCGCCGTGATCGCGGCGCCGATGAACCCAGCCGGCGACGGTCACCTCCTGGGAGGTGAGAGTTTCGTCGACATTTCCGCAGTAATGAGTGCGCATAGGGCGCGGGATGTTACGGACCGCCCGGCAAATGAGCAACCGGCGGTTCCGGCAGCACGACCCCGCAGGTGACGATCATTTTCATCGCCGCATCCACCGACATCGTGAGCGGCAGCAGCTGCTCTTTCGGTACCAGGATGATGAATCCGGAGGTCGGATTGGGCGCGGTGCAAACAAAGACACACACCAGGTGCTCGCCGGT
The DNA here is from genome assembly GCA_035486855.1 of Steroidobacteraceae bacterium. Taxonomy (GTDB): domain Bacteria; phylum Pseudomonadota; class Gammaproteobacteria; order Steroidobacterales; family Steroidobacteraceae; genus DAIDKA01. The sequence goes on along the minus strand of DATHMT010000023.1, from coordinate 45,688 downwards.
GCGGCGGCTCACCTCGAACACGTTGTCGGCGGTCACGAAGCCGATGCTCCAGATGCCGGTGCGCGGGTACTCCACCGCCACGACCTGGCGGAAGGAATTGCTGGAGGACAGCACGCTCTCGGTGAAACTGCGCACTCCGCCGTACACCGAGCGCACCAGCGGAATGCGCTGCATCAGCTCTTCCCAATAGCCGACGAGCTGCCGGCCGATGAGGTTGGTGACCAGGAGCCCGGTCAGGAGGACGACGATGAAGGCAAACAGCACGCCGAGCCCCGGCAGGTGAAAGCCCAGCAGGGTCTCCGGTCGGTAGCGCTGCGGCAGCCAATCGAGCGTCCGGTCCATCAGCGTCATGAAGAAGTCGACCACCCAGAGGGTGGCGATGATCGGCAGCCAGATCAGTACGCCGGCCACCACCAGCCGGCGCAGGCTCACCGGGCGCTTGCCGGCCTTTACGGGGCGTGGCTCATCGGCCACGACGCTTGCTGGCCTTGGTTTTGGTCTTCGTCACGGCCTTGCGCGCCCCGGACTTGGCAGCCGACTTGGAGGCCACCACCTTCGCCGGTTTCTCGGGCGCGCTGGTGCTGGCCTTTTCGGCGGGTTTGGACTCGGCCTTGCTGTCGACCGTCTTGGTCTCCGCGCCGGCCGCCTCCTTCGGCTTGGCGTCCGAGCTGTCGCTGCCATCACCCGCCAGGTTGCGTTTGGATTCCTTGTCGGACTTGAAGTCCGTTTCATACCAGCCGCCGCCCTTCAGGCGGAAGACGGGCGCCGAGATCAGCTTCTTCATGGTGCTCTTCCCGCAGGAGGGGCACTTCTTCAGTGGCGCATCACTGATCTTCTGCATGACCTCGGTGTAGAACTTGCAGCTGGCGCACTCGTATTCATAGAACGGCATGGGTCAAAGTATACAGGCTACGCCGCCTTTTCGACCGACCGGGTGAAGGCCAGCCGGCCGTCCTTGACTTCGACTCGTATCGTGTCCCCGGGAGAGAACTCACCCCGCAGGATGTGCTGCGCCAGCGGATTCTCGATCTGCTGCTGGATGGCGCGCTTCAGGGGGCGGGCGCCGTAGACCGGGTCGAATCCGGCCTCACCCAGCAGATCGCGCGCACTGTCATCGAGAAGGATGTCCAGATTGCGCTCCTGCAGCCGCTTGCGCAGGTACGTCAGCTGGATGTCGACGATCTTGCGGATCTGCTCGGTGCCGAGCGGATGGAACACGACGATGTCATCGATGCGGTTGATGAACTCCGGCCGGAAGGCCTGCTGCACGATCTCCATGACCGCGGTCCGCATGCGCGAATAGTTCTTCTCGCCCGAATACTCCTGAATCACCTGGGAGCCGAGATTGGAGGTCATGATGATCACGGTGTTGCGAAAGTCCACGGTACGACCCTGGCCATCGGTCAGCCGGCCATCATCCAGCACCTGCAGCAGCACGTTGAACACATCCGGGTGGGCCTTCTCGACCTCATCGAGCAGGATCACCGCATAGGGGCGCCGTCGCACCGCTTCGGTGAGGTGCCCGCCCTCCTCGTAACCGACATAACCCGGGGGTGCACCGATCAGGCGCGCGACCGAATGCTTCTCCATGAACTCGGACATGTCGATGCGGATCATGGATTCCTCGGTATCAAACAGAAAATCGGCGAGCGCCTTGCACAGCTCGGTCTTGCCGACGCCGGTCGGACCCAGGAACAGGAACGAGCCATTCGGACGGCGCGGATCCGAGAGCCCCGCCCGCGAGCGACGGATGGCATCCGACACGATGCGCACCGCATCCTCCTGACCGACCACCCGCCGGTCCAGTTCGCTCTCCATGCGCAGCAGCTTTTCCTTCTCACCCTCGAGCATCTTGCTGACCGGAATCCCGGTCCACTTGGAGACCACCTCGGCGATCTCCTCCTCGGTGACCTTGTTGCGGACCAGCTTGGTATCCTGGTCTTCCGCGGCAATCGCCTCGGCCAGGCGTTTCTCGAGCTCGGGCATCCGCCCGTACTGCAGCTCCGCCATCTTTCCCAGATCCCCGGCGCGCCGGGCACCATCAAGCTCGAGCCGCACCCGCTCCATCTGCTCGCGGATCTGCGCGGCGCCCTGCAGGGCGGCCTTCTCGGACTTCCAGATCTCTTCCATGTCCACGTGCTCGCGCGCCAGGCCCTCGAGGGTCTCATCGAGCGTGCGCAGGCGTTTGCGTGAGGCCTCGTCGGTCTCCTTCTTCAGCGCCTCGCGCTCGATCTTGAGCTGAATGAGACGCCGCTCGAGCCGATCGAGCACCTCGGGCTTGGAGTCGATCTCCATGCGGATGCGGGCCGCGGCCTCATCGATCAGGTCGATGGCCTTGTCCGGCAACTGCCGGTCGGCGATATAACGATGCGACAGGGTCGCCGCCGCGACGATGGCCGGATCGGTGATGTCGACCCGATGATGCACCTCATAGCGCTGCTGCAGGCCGCGCAGGATCGCGATCGTGTCCTCCACCGTCGGTTCATTCACCATGACCCGCTGGAAGCGTCGTTCCAGTGCCGCATCCTTTTCTATGTACTTGCGATACTCGTCCAGGGTCGTCGCGCCGATGCAGTGCAGCTCACCGCGCGCGAGCGCGGGTTTGAGCATGTTGCCGGCATCCATCGAGCCTTCCGCGCGGCCGGCCCCGACCACGGTGTGCAGTTCATCGATGAACAGGATGACCTGGCCTTCCTGCTTGGCCAGATCATTCAGCACGCCCTTCAGCCGTTCCTCGAACTCGCCGCGAAACTTGGCGCCGGCGATCAACGCACCCATGTCGAGCGCGAGGATGCGCCGGTTGCGCAGTCCCTCCGGCACCTCGCCATTGACGATGCGCTGCGCGAGGCCTTCGGCGATCGCGGTCTTGCCCACGCCGGGCTCGCCGATCAGCACCGGATTGTTCTTGGTCCGCCGCTGCAGCACCTGGATGGTGCGGCGGATCTCATCATCGCGCCCGATCACCGGATCAAGCTTGCCCGACTCGGCGCGCGCGGTGAGATCCACGGTGTATTTGTCCAAGGCGCCGCGCTGCTCCTCGGCGTTCGCGTCGTTGACCTTCTCGCCGCCGCGGACGTCCACGATGGCCTTCTCGACTGCCGCCTTGGTGAGGCCGGCCTCCTTGAGCACCCGCGCGAGGGCGCCGCGATCCTCGAACCCGGCGAGCACGAACAGCTCGCTGGCAATGAACTGGTCCTGTCGCTGCTGGGCGAGTTTGTCCGTGACGTTCAGCAGGCGCTGCAGATCGTTCGAGATGTGCACGTCGCCGGCCGCCCCCTGCACGGTGGGCAACTGCTCGACCACCGTCGTCAGGTCGCTGCGCAGCTTGGTCAGATTGCCGCCCGCCTTGAGCACCAGCGGCCGGACCGTCCCGCCCTGCTGCTCCAGCATCGCGAGCAGCACATGCGCCGGCTCGATCAACTGCTGGTCACGGCCGAGGGCCAGCGACTGGGCATCCGCCAGCGCCGCCTGAAACTTGCCCGTCAGCTTGTCCATCCGCATGAGGTAACCCCTCGAACCTTCAAGTTAGCTGAACCCGTTGTGGGGGCCTAGACCAGCCAGATCAAGGCCGCCATGCGCCCCGAGCGCCCATCGCGGCGGTGCGAGAAAAACCGCTCGGCGTCGGCAAACGTACACCAGTTCCCGCCGTGGATACCGATCAGGCCCGCGGCTGCCAGACGCTGCCGGATCAGGGCCACCAGATCGCACTGCCAGCGACCCCGCGCGTTCGGCTGAAAGGCGTCCGCCGCCTGCCCCGTCCCATTTTTCGGGGCGGATTCGATGAGGGCGTCGCGGACCTCCGCTCCGACTTCGAAGTGGGCCGGTCCGATGCCCGGCCCGATCCAGGCCAAAAGCTGGGCGGGACGCACGCCGAGCTGCGTCAGGGTGTTCTCGAGCACCCCCGCCGCCAGGCCCCGCCAGCCGGCGTGGGCGGCGCCAATGACCGAGCCATCGCGGGCGGCGAACAGCACCGGCAGGCAATCGGCCACCTGGATCACGCACACCCGACCGGTCGCGGCGGTCACCACGGCATCCGCGTTGAGGCTCGGTTCGTGGCGCGGCTCGAGCCGGCTGACCGCGGCCCCGTGCACCTGTGTCAGCCAGGTCGGCTCGGCGGGCAGATCGAAGGCGGTGATGAGCCGCCGGCGGTTTTCGGCCACGGCGGCCGGGTCATCCTGCACCTGCGCACCGATATTGAGGGACGCGCAGTGGCCGGTGCTGACGCCGCCCGCGCGCAGCGTGAAAACGGCGCGGACCCGGCCCGCAACCGGCCAGTCAGGTCGCAGCGCGTGCATGGGCGCGCTGGTCGGCCGCCAGCGCCGCGATCAGTTGCTGCATGTCGGCCGGAAGGGGCGCCTGCCACGACAGCGGCTCCCCGCTGATCGGGTGCTGCAGCGCCAGCTGCGCGGCATGCAGCGCCTGCCGGCCAAAGCCGTCCAGCGTCGCCCGCAGGCCATCGGTTGCGCCCGCCGGATAGCGACGGCGGCTGCCGTACACCGGATCCCCGACGACCGGGTGACCGATGTGCGCGAGATGCACGCGGATCTGGTGAGTACGCCCGGTCTCCAGCTGCGCCAGCACCTGGGTGTGGGCGCGAAACCGCGCGATGATCCGCAGGTGGGTCACCGCTTCGCGGCCATCGGCACGCACCGCCATCTTGGTGCGGGCGGAGCGGTGGCGGCCGATCGGCTCCTCCACGGTGCGCCCGCCGGTCAGCACCCCCAGGCACACAGCCACATAACGGCGCTCGATGTCGCGCGCGGCAAGCTGAGCGACCAGAGCGCGATGCGACTCGACCGTGCGCGCCACCACCATCAGGCCGCTGGTGTCCTTGTCCAGCCGATGAATCAAACCGGCCCGCGGCACCAGGGCCAGCTGCGGATCCAGGCCCAGCAGCGCATTCTGCAAGGTGCGGCCGGGATTGCCCGCGCCCGGATGCACGACCACTCCCGCCGGCTTGTTGATGATGCGCAGGGCCTCATCCTCGTACACCACATCGACCGGCAGCGACTCGGGGCCGACGGCGGTCTGCGCCTCGATCTGCGCCTCGATGCGGACCTGCTCGCCTCCCAAGACCTTGTCCTTGGAGCGCGGCACGGCGCCATTCAGACGCACCGATCCGGCCTCGATCCAGGCCTGCAGACGCTGCCGGGAATACTGGGGCAGCAGGCGCGCCAGGGCCTGATCGAGGCGCAATCCGACCAGGTCCAGAGGGATATCGAGCTGGTGGGAACGGAACTCGACGCTCAAGCAGGAGTCCTATCGTGAATTGGCTATACTGGCGGGCTACGGCCAGCCGGGTGCGGCAATTTTAGGGGGCCTTTTACAACATGTCTGACAATGGCCTTGCCCGTGGCCTGATCCTCGCATTGTGCATCACTTCGGTCCTGCTGACCGGGTGTGAGTCCAGTCGTGAGCGCAAGTTACTGAATTCCAATCCCGCCGCCATTTACAAGGTGGCGCACCAGCGCATGGAGAGCGGCGACTACAAGTCGGCCATCAAGTTGATGGAAGCCCTGACCGCCCGCTTCCCGTTCACCGAGCAGGCCCGCCAGGCGCATCTGGATCTCATTTATTGTTACTACAAGGATAACGAGGGCGAGTCGGCCACCGATGCTGCCGACACCTTCATCCGCGAAAATCCGATCAATCCGCGAGTCGATTACGCCTATTACGTGAAGGGTCTGGTGGACTTCGAACGCACGCCGAACCTGTTCGAGCGCTGGTTCCACGCGGATCTGACCAAGCGCCCGCCGGTGACGGCGCGCAAGTCCTTCGACGCCTTCCAGAAGGTGGTCAAGCAGTATCCGAAGAGCGCGTACGCCCACGATTCCCTGCAGCGCATGATCTATCTGCGCAATCGCCTGGCGGACTACGACGTGCACGTGGCGCAGTACTACATGGAGCGCGGCGCCTACGTCGGCGCCTCCGAACGCGCCGCCGAGGCCATTCAGCAGTTCGACGGGGCCCCGGCGACCGAGCAGGCACTGAAGATCCTGATCGCAGCCAATGAGCGGCTGGACCTGCCGGAGAAGGCCGACCAGGGACGCAAGGTCTATACGGAAAACTTCAGCGGCAAGACGCCGAATCTCACCGCCGAGAAGAACCGCCACTGGTGGCAGTTCTGGAAGTGATCAGCGCCGGTAGCCGTTGGTGATCGGATAGCGCCAGTCGCGGCCGAAGGCGCGGCGGCTGACGCGCACCCCCGGAGGCGCCTGGCGGCGCTTGTACTCGTTGCGTTTCACCAGATCCAGCACCCGCCCGACGGTCGCGCGATCAAAACCGCGGGCCTGGATCTGATCGACCGACAGATCCTCCTCGATGAAGGCCTCGAGGATGGCATCCAGCACCTCATACGGCGGCAGCGAATCCGAGTCCTTCTGATCCGGGCGCAGTTCGGCCGACGGCGGGCGGTCGATGACCCGTTGCGGAATGATTTCCGCCTCGCGGTTGCAGTACGCGGCCAGCCGGTAGACCAGCAGCTTGCTGCAGTCCTTGATGGGCGCGAAGCCGCCGGCCATGTCGCCGTACAACGTGGCGTAACCCACCGCCATTTCGCTCTTGTTGCCGGTGGTCAGCAGCATGCGCCCGGTTTTGTTCGAAATGCCCATGAGCAGCAGCATGCGGCAGCGTGACTGGATGTTCTCTTCGGTGGTGTCCGGCTCGCGGCCCGCGAACTCGCCCGCGAGCGCCGCCAGGGTGGCCGCGAACATGCCTTCAATCGGAATCACACTGTAATGCACGCCCATGCTGCGGGCCTGAGTCTGCGCGTCAGCGAGGCTCATCGGCGCCGTATAGCGTGAGGGCATCATGACGGCATGGATACGTTCCGGCCCGAGGGCATCGGCTGCGATGGCGAGTGTCAGCGCGGAGTCGACGCCACCGGAGAGACCCATGACGACCCCGGGGAAGCCATGCTTGGTCACATAATCGCGCACCCCCATCACCAGCGCCTGATAGACGCTGGCAACGTCTGAAAGCTCCGGGGCGATGCTGCCCGGTACCGGTACCACCTGTCCGCCCTCGCGGACGAAGTCGACCGGGTAGGTACCCTCTTCAAACGCCGGCGCCCGCATCACTACCTTGCCGGCGGCGTCCATGACGAAAGAATTGCCATCGAACACCAGCTCATCCTGGCCGCCCAACATGTTGACGTAGGCGACGGGTAGCTTCACATCGAGCACCCGCTGGCGCGCCACGTGCTCGCGCTCATTCTGTTTGTGCACTTCGAACGGCGAGGCATTGATGATGATCAGGAGCTCGGCACCGGCATCACGTGCCTGGCGCGGCGCCTCGCATTCCCAGATGTCCTCGCACACCAGAAGGCCGATGCGAAAGCCGCGATGCTCGAATACCGTCGCATCGCTGCCGGCGCGGAAGTAACGCTTCTCGTCGAACACCTTGTAGTTGGGCAGCTCGCGCTTGCGATGGTTGGCGATGAGCGCGCCGTCGCACAGCAGCGCCGCCGAATTGTAGATGTCCTGATCGACGTACTCCGGGTAGCCGACGATGACGCCCATGCCGCGCACCGCCTCGCGCACCGTGGCCAGGGCCCGGTCGATCGCCTGCCGGAAGCCACCGTGGAACAGCAGGTCCTCGGGCGGATAACCCGACAGCGTCAGTTCCGGAAACAGCAGCAGGTCGGGCCTCTGAGCGGTGCTGGCGCGGGCCACTGAATCGATGACGCGGGCCGCGTTGCCCTGGGCGTCACCGACCAGAAAGTTCTGCTGCGCAAGGCCAATGCGCAGCCGTGCCTCAGTACTCATGACACATGATCAGCGCCCGCGCCGGCTGCCCTTGCGGGTGGCGCGGCCCTTGGCCTTGACCTTGCTCCTGCCCTTGCTCCTGCTCGGTTTGGCCGGCTTGCGATCTGGTTTGGCTTTGGGTTTTTTCCGGGCCACCGGTTTGGGCTGAGCGGCCTTGGCCGCGTTCAACCGTTCGGTGCCGCGCGCGATCACGGGCGGCAGTCCACCGGTGGGCTGGCGACGCGGCCGCCGGGACTTGAGCAGTTCGGACATGGCCGAGCCCAGCTGTGCCGGGGATTTCACGGTGCGCACGCCGGCCGCCTCAAGCGCCGCAAACTTGTCGGCCGCGGTGCCTTTGCCACCGGCGACGATCGCACCGGCGTGGCCCATGCGCTTGCCGGCAGGCGCGGTGACACCGGCGATATAGGCCACCACCGGCTTGGTGACGAAGCGGCGGATGAACTGCGCGCCGGCTTCCTCGTCGCTGCCGCCGATCTCGCCGACCATGATGATGCCTTCGGTGCGCGGGTCGCGTTCGAACAGCTCGAGCACATCCACGAAATTCATGCCCCGCACGGGATCACCGCCGATGCCGACGCAGGTGCTCTGCCCGAGCCCCGCGCGCGTAGTCTGGAACACGGCCTCATAGGTGAGCGTGCCGGAGCGCGAGACGATGCCGACCGCACCCTTCTGGTGGATGAAGCCGGGCATGATGCCGATCTTGCATTCATCCGGTGTGATGACCCCGGGGCAGTTCGGCCCCACCAGACGGGTCGCGGTGCCGGCGAGGCCGGCCTTGACGCGCACCATGTCATTCACCGGAATGCCCTCGGTGATGCAGACCACCAGATCGATGCCGGCATCGGCGGCTTCGAGGATGGCATCGGCCGCGAACGGCGCGGGCACATAGATCATGCTCACCGTCGCACCCGTGGCGCGCACCGCGTCGTCCACCGTATTGAACACCGGTTGTCCCAGGTGCGTAGTACCGCCGCGTCCCGGGGTGGTGCCGCCGACCAGCTTGGTGCCATAGGCCAGGCACTGCTCGGAATGGAACGTACCCTGCTTGCCGGTGAAACCCTGGCAGATGACCCGGGTGTTCTTGTCGATCAGAATGCTCATCGGATATTCAACCTTTCTTTGCCAGCGACACGGCCTTGCGCGCCGCATCGGTCAGGTCCCCGGCCGGCGTGATCGTCAGCCCGCTCTTCGCCAGCATCTCGCGTGCCTGCGGCGCATTGGTGCCTTCGAGCCGCACCACCACCGGCACCTTCACGCCGACGTGCTTCACGGCGTTGATGACACCCTCGGCGATCAGGTCGCAGCGGACGATGCCGCCGAAGATGTTGACCAGAATCGCCTGGACATTCGGGTTCGACAGGATCAGCTGAAACGCCGCCGTGACCCGTTCACTGGTGGCGCCGCCACCCACGTCCAGGAAGTTGGCGGGCTTGCCGCCGTGCAGCTTGATGAGATCCATCGTCGCCATCGCCAGACCCGCGCCATTGACCATGCAGGCGATGTTGCCATCCAGGGAGACGTAATTCAGGTCGTGTTCGGCGGCCCGCCGCTCCATCGGATCTTCCTGCGCGGGGTCGCGCGCGGCGGCGAGCGCCGGCTGACGGAACAAGGCGTTGTCGTCGATGTTGATCTTGGCATCGAGCGCCAGCAGCTCGCCCGACTTGGTGACGATCAGCGGATTGATCTCGACCAGGCTGGCATCGCGTTCCAGGTAGAGCTGGAAGAGCGCCGCGGCGATCTTCTGGAAGGCGCCGATCTGCGGGCCCTCGAAGCCGAGGGCGAACGCCAGCTTGCGGCACTGATAGGGCTGCAGACCTGTGGCCGGATGCACCGTCACGGCGACGATCTTCTCCGGCGTGTGTGCCGCGACCTCTTCGATGTCCATGCCGCCGGCGCTCGAAGCGATCAGCGCGATGCGGCCCTTGTCACGGTTCAACGTCAAAGACAGGTACACCTCGCGGGCGATCTGCGACCCCGACTCGACGTAGACCTTGTCGATGGGCAGGCCTTCGGCGCCGGTCTGCGGCGTCACCAAGCGTCGGCCGAGCATGATCGCCGCGGCGGTCCGCACCGCCTCCAGTTCCCGCACGACTTTCACACCGCCGGCCTTGCCGCGACCGCCGGCGTGGACCTGTGCCTTCACGACCCAGATCGGACCGCCGAGTCTCTGTGCGGCCGCGACGGCCTCCTCGGGAGTGCCGGCAACGTGGCCGGCGGGCACCGGAATGCCAAAGCTGCGAAAGACGTCCTTCGCCTGGTACTCGTGCAAGTTCATGCTGGAGGTGGACCTTTGAGGGGTGGAGAAACTTTATATTGTGCCAAAGATGCTACAGTCGCGCCCGCGCATGAGCGATGCCGCCCCGAACCTCACGTCGGCACCCAGTGATCTCGCCTGGCGGGTCATTGGCCTGACAAACCTCTACCGGCTGCTGCTACCCCCCGGTTTACTGCTGCTGCAGGTACTTTCGAGTCCCGGCATCCTGGTTCGCGCTGACGAACCGGTGCTGTTTCAGGTGGTGTGCTACGCCTATCTGGTCGCCGGCGGCCTGCTGATCCTGGCGCGCCGGGTGCCCCGTCCCAGCCTGCGCATCCTGGCGCTGGTGAACGCCTCGGTCGACACCCTGGCCATCTCCCTGATTCTGTACGCCTCCGGCGGCGTCGGCAGCGGGCTGGGGATTCTGCTGGTGTTTCCGGTGGGCGCCATGGCCCTGTTGGGCCGTACCAAGGACGCCTTCCTGGTGCCCGCGATCGCAACCCTCGGGGTGCTGACGCAGCAGATCGCCGCCGACCTCGTAGGCTACGCACCGACGACCGACTACACCACCGCCGGCATGCTCGGCGTCGTGATGTTCGTGATCGGTCTGTCGGTCTGGCCGGTCGCCGATCGGCTGCGTCAGAGCGAGGCGCTGGTGCGGCGTCAGGAAATCGATCTCGCGAACCTGGAGCAGCTGTCCCATTACATCGTCCAGCACCTGCGCGAGAGCATCCTGGTGGTGGATGTCGAGGATCAGATCCGTCTGATCAATGAATCCGCAGCCGCCCTGCTCGGGGCGGCCCAGGCCTTTCCGGGTGCGCTGCTGGGGGAGGCCTCCCCCCGGCTGCTGTATCTGCTCGAGACCTGGCGCCAGCGCAAGGACGGGTTGAGTTCGGCGACCGAAACCCTGGTGAGTGCCGACGGCGCGCGCATGTTGCGGCCCCATTTCGCGGCGCTGGGCAATTCACAGCCGGCCGCGGTGCTGGTGTTCCTCGAGGACATGAGCCTGATCGCCGAGCAGGCCCAGCGACTCAAGCTTGCCGCCTTAGGGCGCCTGAGCGCCAGCATCGCCCATGAAATCCGCAATCCGGTCGGGGCCATGAGCCACGCCGGCCAGCTGCTCAGCGAATCCCCACAGCTGGCGCCCGAGGACCGGCGCCTTACCGACATCATCGGCAAGAATGCCGAACGTGTCAGCGACATCATCAACAACGTGCTGCAGCTCTCGCGACGCGAGTCGACGCAGACGGAGACCTTTGAGCTCTCGAGCTGGATCGATGAGTTCCGCGACGAGTTCTGCGAGACCATGGAGTGGCCGCCGGAACAGCTGCTCAGCATCAATGTCGAGGTGAGCGGTGCCTCGCCGACCGGTTCGTACCCCGCGCTCGCCCTGACCGAGGGCGGCCAGAATGGCGGGTTGGTCCTGCCCAAGGGCATGCAGGTCACGGCCGACCCTACCCAGTTGCGCCAGGTAGTCTGGAATCTGTGCGACAACGCAATCAAGTACGGCCTGCGCAACCGCACGACGGACGTCATCGAAATCCGCTACGGACGACTCCGGCCTGCGGCACGGCCGTTCCTGGAGGTGGCCGATCGGGGACCGGGCGTGCGCCCCGAGGATGCCGAGCGCATTTTCGAACCCTTCTACAGCGGCGAACATCGGGGCTCGGGACTCGGACTGTTCCTGGCGCGCGAGCTGGCGCAGACCAGCGGCGCCACCTTGCTCTACGAACCGCGGCCGGCGGGCGGCAGTATTTTCCGGCTGGTGTTCGCGGATCCCCTGCGCTGGGCGGTACGATAGGAAATATGCCCAAGCCTGTGATCCTGATAATCGACGATGAGCCCGATCTGCTCGAGCTCGTCAGCCTGACTCTGGGCAGAATGAGCCTTGAGACGCGCACGGCACCGGATCTCACCAGCGGCCGACGCCTGCTCGCGGCGCAACATTTTGATCTATGCCTGACTGACATGCGCCTGCCGGATGGCGACGGATTGGACCTGGTGGCATGGATCCAGGCCAATTGCGCCGCGACCCCGGTGGCCGTCATCACCGCGCATGGCAACGTCGAATCCGCGGTGCGCGCATTGAAGCTCGGCGCCTTTGATTTCGTCTCCAAGCCGCTCGACCTGGGCGTACTGCGCAAACTCGTCGGTACCGCCATCCGCCTGGGTACGCTCGGCGAAGGCACGGTCTCGCAGCGGGGACCCGGATTGCTGGGCAATTCGCCGTCCATGCAGCAGCTGCGGGAGATGATCGGCAAAGTCGCGCGCAGTCAGGCCCCGGTATACATCTTTGGCGAGTCAGGCACCGGCAAGGAGCTCGTGGCACGGCTCATCCATCAAAGCGGCGCCCGCGCCGAGGGACCCTTCGTGCCCGTCAACTGCGGCGCGATCCCGACCGAGCTGATGGAAAGCGAGCTGTTCGGTCACAAGCGCGGCAGCTTTACCGGGGCGATTGCCGATAAAAAGGGCCTCATACAAAGCGCAGAGGGCGGCACCTTGTTCCTGGATGAGGTCGCGGACCTGCCGTTGCACATGCAGGTGAAACTATTGCGCGTGGTCCAGGAAAAGACCGTCCGCCCGGTGGGCGAGTCGCGTGAGGAGCGGGTCGACGTGCGCATCCTCTCGGCAACGCACCGTAACCTGTCGGATCTGGTCGCCGCCGGCCGCTTTCGCGAAGACCTGTTTTACCGCATCAATGTCATCGAGCTGCGAGTGCCGCCCCTGCGCGAGCGCGTCGGCGACATCCCGCTGCTGGCCGAGACCATCCTCGAGCGCATGTGCCGGCGCATGAAAATTGATCCGCCGACGATCAGCCAGGAGGCGATGCAGGCACTGCAGTCATATGTCTTTCCCGGCAACGTGCGTGAGCTGGAGAACGTCATCGAACGCGCCCTGACACTGACCACCTCGGGCGTGGTCACGCTGGAGCACATCAAACTGCGGCGCGCGACTGCCTTCACGGTACCCGCCAACGGGTCCAGCGATCCGCTGGCCGCGACACTTCCGGCGACGACCGCGACTGCCGCGACGGTGCCGGGCTCACCCCCCGCCCTCGGCGACCAACTCGAGGACATCGAACGAGCCGCGATCATCAAGGCGCTGGAGCAGACTCGGTATAACAAGACGGCCGCCGCGAAGGCGCTGGGAATGACGTTCCGGGCGCTGCGGTATCGGATCAAGAAGCTGGGAATTGAATAGCTACGGTCCCGCAGCCCGTTGCAATTTGAGGACCCGATGCGCCTGCGCCAGGAACACCAGTGTCGCCACGCCGTAGGCCAGCCTCGCCAGCGCCGCGCCAGCCATGCCGTAACGGGGAATCAGCACCATCATCAGCAGCAACGCAACCGCCATCGCGCCGCTGGAGATGACTGACACCGCCCGGGAGTGGCCAAGGGCCAGTAGCAGATAGTACGGGGCGACGTTGCAGGCCAATACCAGGAAATTCAGGGTCAGCAGCAGTGTCACATGCCACTGCGGATCGCGCAGCATGCCGCCGGCAAAGGCCCGCAGCAGCAGTGGCCAGCAAACCAGCAGCCCAAGCGCAAGCACCAATGCCGTGCAACTGATGGTTCCAAGGTAGGTGCGGTACGCCGGGGCAATCTGGCGCGCACCGTCGCCGCCTTGTGCGGTCAGGCGACTGAAGGCGGGCAGCACGAAGGCGAACAGGCTGCTGGGCACAAAATGGATCAGCTGAGTGAGCTGGATGTAGATGCTGAACTGGCCGGCGACTGCGGGACCCAGCCAGCGGCCGACAATGATGCGGTCGGCACTGGTGTAGACCACGCTCGCCAACGCAGTCAGCCACATCCAACCCCCGTAACTGAACAGCGCGCTGATCTGCGCCCGTCCGGAGCGTCGGAACAGTCGGCGATCCGGCAACAGCTGGCGCAGGGCAACGGCGCGCACCAGGACTGACAGCGCGCACACGATGCATTGTGCGATCAGGACCGCGGCCACTGAGCGGGTGTGCCAGGCCGCCCACACGACCGCTGCGGCGAGTGCCGCACGCGCCAGCGTCTCGATCAGCGCCTGCCTCGCGAAGCGCTCGAGGCCGCGGATGGCCGCGGCCAGCACCGCATCGAGTTGCTGGATTGCGACCGCCAGCAGCGCGAACCACAGTACATCGCCCGCATCGGTGCCGGCGCCCGCCGTGGCGCCGCCGAAGATCCAGCGCGCCAAGGGCGCTCGCAACAGGGCTGTCGCGAGCAGCAGCAGCAGATCGATGACAGTGACCGCCAGCAGCGCCGCGGTGACGACGCCCGCGACACTCTCCCGGCTGGACTTCACCGCGCCGGCGGCCTGGGAAACAAAGCGCGTCGTGGTCGCGGCAATCGCCGGATTGATTGCCAGGGACAGCCCCGAGGCCGCCAATGCCAGCACCAGGATACCGTAGCTGGCGGGCGTCAGGGCCCTGACCAGCCCCGCCAGCATCGCCAGCGTGGCGATCGGATTGGCAGCGGCATCCAGTCCGCTCCACACAGCGCGGGCCGCGGCGGATGCCTGCCGCGCGGGGTGCGGCATTAATCCGCGAACCATCGTGCGTGCGGACACCGTCCGATGCGCACGCCCAGCAAGGTCTGCGCCGATTTCAGCACGACCATCAGCAGCGCGCGAGCGGGTGAATAGGTTTCCAAAAGCCACCCATACAACTCCCGCACCCCCCGATAACGTGCGCCAAATCCCTGATTCGATTTGCCGCCCGCGCGCATGAAGGAGACATCCCAGTGAAGCACCCGGATGGTTGGCCGAAATCGGCGCTCCAGCTCGTAATATTGGATGACATCAGCGGCCGAGCGCAGTACGGCGCGAAAGCCACCGACTGCATTCAACTGGCTGCGCTTGGTGAACTGCGCCTGATGCAGGGGAAACAGGCCCCAGCCACGCACGCGTCCGAGTAGCCTCGGTACCACCAGATGGCGCCACAATCCCCAGATCCCGGGAGTGCCCACGGCGACGTTGCCGACGATGAGGTCCGGGTTGTCTTGGCCGCCGGCTTGCACCCCGGCCATCGCCTTGGCGAGGCTATCCGGGGCAACAAAAAAGTCATCCGCATTCAAAAACACCACGTACTCCCCTCTGGCGGCGCGCAGACCCTTGTTCATTGCATCGAAGATGCCCGTGTCGGGTTCATAGATGCGGACGATATGACTGGCGCGGGCCGCCGACGCATCGATCAGCCGCCGGGTTTCATCTTCGGACCCGCCATCGACACAAATGTGCTCCAACTCGAACGCAGTCTCCTGCCTCGACACTGAGGCGATGGTATCCGCGATGGTGTGCGCCGCGTTGAGCGACACGGTGACCACCGAAACGAGCGGGGCTGCTGGCATCTAGGTCGCAGACGGCAGTTGCCTGACGAACATGCCATCCACCTGCAGCAACTGTCCAGTCGTCAGATCTCTGAAACCCTGCACCATCTGGAACAGGTGAAAGCCGCGCTGCTGCATTTCGCTCACGGTGGGAACGAGGGTTGATGTCCCTTGGTACAGGGGCACCAGTGAGATCTCCATCTGTATCGCGACCACCCTGGGCAATATTCCTTCAGCTCCCTTCAGCACCTCGCTTTCGTATCCTTGAGTATCAAGCTTCAGGATGAGCGGACCGGCAACGGGGAAGATTGACGGCAGCAGGCCGTCGAGCCTCTCCAGGGCAACGATCTCGGTGGCGACATAGCGGGATTGCGGAGCGGCCACGAGGTGCTGTTCCTTCATGGCAAGCACGCTGCTGCTGACCGAGTTGCCCGCGACATTTATTGAGATTGACCCTTTGCTGCTGCCGAGCGCGGCACGAGGCGCCACTATCCAGTTGCGATCGGAGCGCGCCGCGACGGTCAGTTTCTCGTGCGCGGAACTGAGAGGCTCGAAGGAGATGATGGTACCGGCATAGCCGATCCCCCTCAGCATGCGACCGTACTGGCCGGTGTTTGCACCGACGTCGAGCACTGCAACGGGTCGCAGCCGCTCGATAAGGTTGCGGACGATACCCTCCTCGGAATCCTTGAAATAGCGCAGATCGAAACCAACACGATGAAACGCATGCCTGACCTTCGTCTTGATGTCGATCATCGCCGGATTTCCGCATATACGGCCTCAAGCGGCAGGAAATTCCTGCCCCAGTCGAATATCCGGACTGCAACCTCCCGTGACTGTGCGCCGAGGCTGCTCAATGTGGCCGGGTCGCTCAAGGTTCGAGCGATGGCCGCGCGGAATGATTCGGCATCACGAGGCGCTACGACAATGCAGCGCGCAACCGCACTTGCGCTATAGGCCGGATCATCGGTCGTCACGACCGGCAGGCCTGAGGCCATGGCCTCCTGCATGACGAGCGTAAATATTTCCCCGATCGCGGGGAACGCAAACAGATCGCAGGCCCGGTACAACTCTGCGGTCTGATCCGGGTTCAGCGGCCCCATCCAGTGCACGCCCGCGGCGCGTCCATCCTTCGGAATCGGCCCCGGGCCCACGAACACCAGATCGTAGGCTGGATCGCGTGCGGCCAGCAGGATGTCGCAGCCCTTCTTTTCGACCAGCCTGCCGACAAACAGCACCAGCGCACGCCCCTGAGGAAGGCCGAAGCGCTGCCGAATGGCCGCCCGCTCCTCCTGCCTGGCGGGGCGAAATGCCGCGGTGTCAATGCCGTTGGATGCGAACAATACCCGCTCGTCCGGGACGCCCATCGACCTGAGGAACGACTGCACATTTTCGTTATACACGACCACCTTGTAGGCGCCGAAGAACAGCCATCGCCCGATCGTCGCGTAAACCAGCCGCTGAACGAGCATGACGATTCTGCTGGAGTGATCCACCATGGCCACGTGCTGCGTCACCAGCATCGGCTTGCGCAGCAGCATGGCCAGGAGGCCGGCGATCCAGGAGCTGAGATAAAACACATCATGAATGTGCACTACATCGGCTCGCCGGACCTGCCTCCACGCCGTCCAAATCAGACTGGGGGAGAACAGCGGGAACGGGATGTTGAGCAGTCGTTCCAGAATATGCGAGCACGGCACGCCGATGATCTGGATTCCACCGCCGCCACGTTCCACGTCGCGAACCCGCCCGTACCGGGAGGTCAAAACAACGACCTGATAGCCGCAATCCACCAGGCTCTCGGACTGCTTTTGGACGACGAGTCCAAGCCCCCCTATGTGAGGGGGATAGTGATGGGAGACAAGCAGTACCGTAGGCATCGATTTAGGATTCTTGCCCCTTCGCGAATACCAGTAGGGAGGTGCCACCCAGAATTCGGGCCGACAGTTCCGGGCTAAGCAGCGCCATCAACTTTCGGGGCAGCCAGAATACGTACTCGCTCGCGCTGCGCGGAAGATCCATCAAACGGCTGATGTAACTGTGGCTGACGATTGAATAGCCGCACTCCCGCAGCGTTTCAAATGCGACCGCCGCCGTATAGAAGTGAAGGTGGCCGTAGTGGCGCCGGGTCCAGAGCTGGTGATTGATCAGAAGTCCCGCCAGATGCATCTCGAGCGGAATGTTGAACACCACGATGGGCGCGATACGTTTGATGGTGCGCAGAAACTCGAATGGATTTTCGACATGCTCGAACACGTCGATACAAAGAAGCATATCGAAGGTCCGTGCCGATTTTGTCAGGTCCTCGCACAGGTAGGCCAGTCCGGCGGCTTCATGCCCTCGCGCCAACTCAATGGCCGCGGGGGCAATATCGAAGCCTTCAAAGCGCACCGAATCCGGGAAACTCGTTCGCAACCCCGCCAGGATTCCGCCGGCGCCGCAGCCTATCTCGGCCACCGTACCGGGAATCGCCAACCCTGATCGCTGCCACAGGCGGTGGATCATCCGGGCTTTCCAGGCGCTGTCTTCCTCACCCCAAGTGGGGTTCGTCGCCAGGTACTCGCCATCCAGGTAGCGGTTTTCAGAGGTATTCAGAGATGGCTCCCTGACTGGTCAGATGGCGCTGCACTCTAGCACACGGCTCGCGGTAAGCTCCAAATCGGCGACCGCCACTCAACCCCCGCACTGGTACTTTATGAGTCCATCAGTTACGGTCCAAACATGAACCGCCGCATTTCCAGCCATCCGACGGTGGCCGCCGATGCACCATCGATTGCGGTGCTAATACCCTGCCACAACGAGGCGGCCACGATTGCCGGGGTGGTGGCGGATTTCAGTGCGCAGCTGCCCGGCTCCGCGATCTACGTCTACGATAACAATTCTTCGGACGATACCGCACGGCTGGCTCGCGAGGCCGGCGCCTATGTGCGGCACGAACCGCTCCAGGGCAAGGGCAACGTCGTTCGCCGGATGTTTTCGGACATCGAAGCAGACATTTTCGTCCTGGTCGATGGCGATGGCACCTATGATTCGCACAGTGCACCGCCACTGGTGGATTTGATCGCCACGCATGGCCTTGACATGGTCAATTGCGCCCGGGTTCCGGTCACCGAGACCGCATTCCGACCCGGACATGCGTTCGGCAACCGGCTGCTGACCGGTCTGGTGGCCTGGATCTTTGGCAATCGCATGAGCGATATTCTGTCCGGCTACCGGGCGATGTCGCGTCGCTTCGTGAAATCGTTCCCGGCGCTCTCCTCCGGATTTGAAATCGAGACCGAACTGACCGTACACGCTCTTGAAATGCGGGTACCCATCGCCGAAGTTCCGGCGCCCTATCGTGAGCGGCCGCAGGGTTCAGCGAGCAAGCTGCGAACGCTGCACGACGGCGTACGGATCCTCAAGCTCATCGTCCATCTGGTGAAAGAGGAGCGCCCGCTGCAGTTTTTTTCGGTCATTTTCTTTCTGTTGAGCATCGCTGCGCTGGGGCTGGCATGGCCGGTGGTGCAGACCTATTTCGCCACCGGTCTTGTGCCGAGGCTGCCCACGGCGTTGCTGGCCACCGGACTCGCCATCCTGGCGGCCCTGAGCCTCGTCTGCGGCTTCGTGCTGGACACCGTTACGCGCGGCCGACGCGAATTGAAGCGACTCTTCTATCTGTCCGCGGGTCGAACGGGAAAATTCCCTCCTTAGACGAGCCATCACGGCTTCTCAAGGTGGAAATGCAGCCCCTTTGCGCCGAAAGCAACATTCCTCAGCAGCATCGACTCATGGTAAGCGGCGCCGTTGGCAAGTTGCACCAGTCGACTCGCCACGGAGCGCCGCGTCTGCGTGAGCGCCCGGGCACGGTAAATGTCGTTCTCCTGGCCGCGCCAGAACTGCTCCATCTTGGCTCCCAGCACCGGGATTTTGAAGCTCGCGAAGAACGCAGCGTCAAGCGCGGCGCCGATCAGGTGATAACTGTAGGCAAGCCGCACGATGCGGAATCGGCTGGAAAACAGCTCCAGCAATTCGCGGCGGGTGTACGCGTGCCCATGATCCTTGGTATCACGATAGATGTGCGGATCCAGCAACCGGAACAGCGCGTGTGGACCTGGCCCGCCTTCGGCCGGAACGAATCCAACGAATGAGCCCCCCCGGCGCAGGACCCGACTGATCTCCTCGAGCGACTGGTTGATGTCCGCTACATGCTCGAGGACGTCGCATGAAATGACGATATCGTAAGTCGCGTCGGCAAAGGGCAAACGCGCGTTCGCTGCAACCTGATGGAATTCGAAATCCACCGCCGAATGCGCAGCGCGGATGTCGACTCCCACCACTCGTGCCTGCGGCCTGACCGTGCGGATAAGATGCAGATGCTTGCCTTCGCCGGCACCGTAATCGAGAACCACCGGATCAGCAGCAGGCGGCAGCTGCTCAATGAGCCAGCGGGCCTTCAGGCCCGGAAGATCGCGCCTTGCTGGATCCGGCGCAAAGTCCCCATAGACCCAGGTATCCGGATTCGAGGTCATCGTCGGTCAGCGGACCACAGTTCAAGTGCGGCAAAACCAGCCGCGCAATAGTCGTGCGGCCGGTCACGCTCGCCACGGGTCAGATCAGACATAATGGCGGACAGTACGCCGTGGAATATCAACCGGCAACAGGAGCAACAGTCCCGTGCTGACCGACTCGCCCGTGGTTCGCTCCATCGGACCGCGCACCCTCTTCCTGATAGGCGCCATGGTAAGTGTCGCGATCCTGCTGTGGCAGCATCAATTGCGCCTGAGCGGTGAACTGCCCGGTGTGACACCCATATTCTACATACTGTTTGCGTTCGAGGATTACGGCTCCACGGTCTGCGAACTGCTGATCCTCGGTGCCGCGGTCTTCGTTGCCTCGCGCATTCACACAGGCGCGGTGCTGCGGGCGGCCGGTGAACATCCCGTGGTCATCGCGGCTGTCTATGCGCTGATCCTCTGCGCCGGCGCGCTTTTCGTCTACCACGACCATCCCCTGTCGATGGATGAGTATGCCGCGTACTTCCAGAGCCAGGTATTTGCGGCCGGGCATATTACCGGCCAGTTCCCGCCAGCGGCGATGGACTGGCTCATTCCGCCGGGATTCCAGAGCTTCTTCCTGAGCGTCTCGACCACCACCGGACAGGTGGCCTCGGCCTACTGGCCGGGCCACGCCCTGATCATGGCGCCATTTGCCGCGCTGGGAATTCCCTGGGCGTGCAACCCGGTGCTGTCGGCCGTGACGGTTGTGGTCATTCATCGTCTGGCGCTGCACCTGTTCGCTGACATCGAGGCCGCGGGCCTGGCCCTGTTGCTGACCGTCGCCTCGCCAGTCATCTTCGGCAACGGCATCTCCTACTACTCGATGCCCGCCCACCTGTTGGCCAATTCCACCTACGCGCTGCTGTTGGTTCGCCCGGATCCGTTGCGCGCCCTCGCCGCGGGCCTGGTCGGTTCAGTGGCGCTTTGCCTGCACAATCCGGTGCCGCACATGCTGTTCGCAGTACCCTGGCTGATCTGGGTCATCACCCGACCGGGCGGCACCCGGCTGTTCGCCCTGATGTGCCTGGGGTACCTGCCACTGTGTCTTCTCCTGGGCATCGGCTGGTTCGAGCTGACTCACCACCTGCGCACGGCAGCCGCTACCTCCGCGCCTCAATCGGGCACGATGCAGTCCCTGCAGTCCCTGTTATCGGTGTTTTCAGTGCCGACGGCCACGGTGCTCCTGACACGCCTCATCGGGGTCGCGAAGGTTTGGGTGTGGTCGGTACCGGGTCTGGTGATGCTTGCGGTCTACGGCGCGGTCCGGTGGCGTCGTCATCCGCTGTGCATGCTTTTTTCCGCCTCCGCCCTGACCACGTTGATTGGCTATCTGTTCTTCCCCGAGGATCAGGGTCACGGCTGGGGCTTTCGGTACTTCCACTCGGCGTGGATGGCATTGCCCCTGCTCGCGACCGCGACCCTGTTCCGCCCGGTGGGCGCGAACGGCGGTCCGAAGATCTCGGCGGCCATTCCCTGCCAATTGTTCGAAGACCCGGAGACCCGATCCTACGTAACGGCCTGCGTAATTCTGTCGCTGGCGCTCGGCGTTGGCTGGCGCGCCTGGCAAATGCAGAGTTTCATGGCCCACGATCTGAACCAGCTGCCGCACTACGCAGGTCACGAGCGCCGCGTCGTGATCATCGACGACAGTCATTCATTCTACGGCGCCGATCTGGTCCAGAATGACCCTTGGCTGCGTGGTGATGTCATTCGCATGTACAGTCACGGTGCGACGGCCGATGCGCAGATGATGCAACAGCGCTTCCCGCTGCTGCACATGGTGTACGCCGATCTATACGGCGCGGTGTGGTCGACGGCGCCATCTGTGTTGCGCCCGCATAAGTGGCATCATCACGACAGTGCGTCAGCCCCGCAAACCGACCCCGGAAGCTGACGTGTGCAGCATGGAAAATATCAGGCTGGCGTTGATCTGGATCGCCGGCTGCGTCGTCGATAAAGCTCGTTGACCATGACACCAACCCCCCTTAGCGAGCTGCAGGCCGAAGGTCGCCCGGGCAATGCCGCTGACGCGGCCTCACAGGGCGTGACACGCCGATTCGGACTTGCTGGGCTGGCATGCCTGAGCGTCGCCCTTTGGATGCTCATCCATCCTTATCGCGGCCTGGAACACGATTCGGTGCTGTACGCCGTACTGGCGTTGGCGCGCCTGCATCCGGCAGCCCTCGGCCACGATCTGTTTGTGCGCTATGGCACGCAGGATGATTTCACTGTCTTCAGCCCGATGTTCGCGACCGCGATTCGCGCCCTAGGCTTGGAACAAGCCGCGGCAGTCATGACCTTGATCACGCACGTCGCCTTCTTCGGTGCCGCATGGCTGCTGGCGCGGCGCCTCATGCCTGCGAGCCTGGCGCTGCTGGCCATCGGGCTGCTGGCGGTACTGCCTTCCTGGTACGGATCGAACAGTGTTTTCGCTTACGTCGAGATGTTCCTGACGCCACGCCAGTCCGCTGAAGCCTTCGCGTTGGCGGGTCTGACCGCGGCCCTGTGTTCGCGTCAGTTGCTGGCCGGGGTTTGCATGCTGGTGGCGATGCTCCTGCATCCGATCATCGCCGCCGCGGGCGTCACGGCCTGGGTCATTCTGATCCCGGGCATGGCACGACCGCGGCGCGCCTTGCTGATCGCAGTGACCTTCACGGCTGCAGTGATCGGCCTGTCGGCTCACGGGACGGGCCCCTTCAAGCACTTCGACGCCAATTGGCTGAACATTCTGAAGGACCGGCTTGCGTACCTGTTCCCGACGGAATGGCGCCTGACCGAGTGGGTCAGCACCGGGGTCCACGCCGCGGTGCTGGTGGTGGGTATCGGCTTCAGCCGCAACAACCAGGTTCGCAGGCTTTGCACGGCCGTGCTGATCACCGTGGCGCTGGGGATGCTGTTCAGCGTCGTTGAGTGCGACGTATTACACGTGGCAATCGCCGGTCAGTTGCAGACGTGGCGCTGGCTGTGGCTACTCGGCGTACTGTCCACGTTGCTACTGCCGACTATCGCCATCGACTGTTGGCAATTCGGCGACCTCGGGCGCGCCGCGGCATTGGCGCTGCTCGGCGCCTTGTTGATTCGAACCAGTGAAACCGCCGGCGTGCCGGCCTTGCTCGCCTGCGTGTCGGCAGTCGCGGCCACCAGGATCCGCGAACCGCTGCAGGCGAGAATTTTTCTCGTGGGCGCCGTCGCGCTGCTGGTGCTGTGCTTAGTGGTCCTGGTCCAGGATTTTCCGAACGTAATGCCGGAACTGCACCACATTCGCACGGGTCGCCGACCCTATCTGGTCCGGATTGGCGAGGCGCAGGCGCTTGCCTATGACGGCCTGCTGCCCGCCGCGGCATTGGCGCTGGTATGTTTCGGCCTGCGGCGTGCGACCCGCCGCACCGCTGTGTTATTGGCGGGTCTGGGCGCCGTGTTGCTGCTGTCCGTGATGTCATACGGCGTGCAGACCTGGACGCATCGCAAATTCCCGGATGATCGGGTTCAGGCCTTTGGCCCTTGGCGCGATGCGATACCCGAGAGCGCCGAGATCCTGTGGCCGGATCCGCCGCCGGCCGCCTGGTTCGAGTTGGGGCGTGCCAGCTATTGGTCACTCTATCAGATGGCCGGTATGGTATTTTCCCGCGATATCACCATGATCACTACGGCCCGCGAGACGGCGGTTACGCCTCTGCTGCCGTTGCTCGGCCGAACCCTGACCAGCGAACGTCACTACAAGCAGGCAGAGCCTTCCCAGGACGTGCAGCCCTCCATCGCCCGTCTCTGCCAGCTGCACGGAGTCACGTTTTATGCAAGCTGGGCCGATCTCGGACCCACGCCCTATCCCGCTGTAGCACCGGACACGGAAAAACCAGAAGACATACTGTACCTGTACCGCTGTCAGACGGACCGGCGCTGATTGCATCTCTCAAAAGAATGTTCAAACTTTTCATTGAAGTGGCTAAGTACGCCGGCGCGTCCACGGTGGCGCTGAGCGTCGACGTGGGCCTGCTGTTGGCCCTGACGCACTATGCGGGCTGGCACTACCAGCTGGCTGCCATGGCTTCGTTTCTGGCCGGCGCGAGCGTCGCCTACGTCCTCTCGGTGCGCTTCGTCTTCAGCACCCACCGCCTGCAGGACCGTCGAGTGGAGTTCATCTGGTTTGTGCTGCTGGGCGTGGTAGGCGTCGGCATCAATTCATTGGTGTTGTATCTGACGGCGAGCCGGCTCGGCATGGACCTGCTGTACGCCAAGGCAGTGGCGGCATGCTGCACCTTCGTGGCCAATTTCGGACTGCGCCGTCAGGTGCTGTTCCACAATATAGTGGCACTCGCATGAGCCGCACCGCTGTCATTGTCGGCGCCGGTCCGGCGGGTCTGACCGCGGCCTACGAACTGCAACGCGGCTCGGATGTCAGACCGGTGGTGTTTGAGATGGGGGAGCAGGTCGGCGGCATCTCCCGTACCATCAATTACCGTGGCAATCGCATGGACCTGGGTGGCCATCGGTTCTTCTCAAAATCCGACTGGGTCATGAACTGGTGGCAATCGGTGCTGCCGGTACTCGCCACCGATCAGGACATCGGCAGTGATGGGGCCGCCCTGCGCCTCAACTACCAAGGCTCGGTGCGGGACTTCATACCAGCGACGCTGCCCGCGCAGCACAGCGATGAAGTCATGCTCGTGCGCAGCCGACTGTCGCGCATCTTCTATCGGCGGCGATTCTTCGACTATCCGCTGAAGTTGAATCTGGCGACGTTGGCCAACCTGGGCGCCTCCTATACCGCGGCCATTGCTGCCAGCTACGTGGCGGCTCGCTTGAAGCCGCGGCGGCCCGAGCTGACGCTCGAGGATTTCCTGGTCAACCGCTTTGGCGACACCTTGTATCGCACATTCTTCAAGGATTATACGGAGAAGGTCTGGGGTGTCGCCTGCTCGGAAATCTCGGCCGAATGGGGCGCGCAGCGCATCAAGGGCCTGTCGATCACCAAGGCGATCGCTCATGCGTTAGCCAAGCCTTTCCGCAGACGCGACACCGCGCAGAAATCCACCGAGACCAGTCTGGTCGAGCGCTTCCTGTATCCGAAGCTCGGACCCGGACAGATGTGGGAACACGTTGCGGCGCGCGTGATCGCATCCGGTGGCGAAGTCCACCTGCGCCACAGCGTGGTCGGTGTGCACCGCGACGACAAGCGCGTCACTGCAGTGGATGTATGCGACGCCGCAACGGGTGAAGTGCGGCGCGTCGACTGTGACGAGTTGATCTCGACCATGCCGGTCAAGGATCTGGCGAGACTGCTGAAACCCGAGGATCCGCAGGTACTGCGGATTGCCTCACAGCTGCCCTACCGGGATTTCATTACGGCCGGGCTGCTGGTTCGCCGCATGCGTGGCGGCCATCGCGGCGCGGGCAATGGCATGCCACCGGACAATTGGATTTACATCCAGGAGCCGGACGTGAAGCTCGGCCGCGTGCAAGTGTTCAACAACTGGAGCCCGGCGCTGGTGGCCGACCCGGCAACCATCTGGCTGGGCCTGGAATACTTCTGCACCGAAGGTGATGCGCTGTGGAGCCTGTCCGATGGGGCGTTTCTGAGCTTTGCGGCCGCGGAACTGGCCAAGATCGGATTGATCGCGCCGGAGGATGTCCTGGATGGCACCGTGGTCAGAGTACCCAAGGCGTACCCCGCCTATTTCGGCGCCTACAATGAAATTGGCAAGGTGCGTGACTGGCTGGACAGCTTTCCCAATCTGTATCCGGTCGGCCGAAATGGCATGCATCGGTACAACAACCAAGATCATTCGATGCTGGCGGCCAAGGCGGCCGTGGATGCCATCGTCGGCGGAAGCGCCGACAAGTCGGCGTTGTGGGCCGTGAATGTGGAAGAGGAATATCACGAGACGGCCCGCAGGTGACGCTGCGCGTCACTATCAGACGCCTGGGGATATATGCGCCGTCATCCGCTGCCGACGCTATGTCTCATACGCGTGCCCTGATCCTCAGAAACTCCTTCCATATCAGTATGTTACAAGCTGCGGCGAAAGCTGGCACATCGCTTGCTTGTTCTCGTCAGGACGGCGGCCTGCGCCGCACAGAATTCCCATCAGAAGTTTCAGGAGATCATATGAAGTCCGTGCAGAAAGGTTTTACCCTCATCGAATTGATGATCGTCGTGGCGATCATCGGCATCCTCGCGGCCATCGCGATTCCCGCCTACCAGGACTACACCGTTCGCTCGCAGGCCACTGAAGGCATGAATCTGGCCAGCGCCGTGGAGACGGGTGTGGCCGAGTACTTCTCCAATACCGGCAGCTGGGCGACCAACAACTCCGCCGCCGGCATTGGTAGCCAGCCCAGCGGCAAGTACGTGACGGACGTTGAAGTCAACGCGGGCGGCATCACGATCACCTACGGCAATCAGGTGAACACCAATATCGCCGGTGCGACGCTCGGACTCACGCCGTATCTGAGTCTGAACAACGACGTGGTTTGGGTCTGCGGCCGCCACAGCCCGCCGGGTGCGCTCACCCTGCCGACTGGCGTCACCGCCGGTACGACATCAGCCACGATGCTCGACAAGTACCTGTCCCAGGTCTGCCGCACGGGCACCTGATGCAGGGATCCTGGGCGATTTAACCCTCAGGATCGACTTCAGAAGCCCCTCTTCGGAGGGGCTTCTTCTTTTGCGAGGCCAATCACGCGACGCACTGCGCGCCTGTGCGAACATCGCGGGTAGATTTGACAATTGCCTAGCGTCACGCGTCCGCTACACTAGCTCGCGCGGGTCCCCTTCTGACCAAGGTTGTTCAACGTAAGTCCATGAATGAAAACGCCTCTTTAGCTTCCAGCACGCCCCGATCAGCGCTCGGCGGATTGCCGCAACGCCTGGTCCAGGATGGCGTGGTCGAAGAGGCGGCCATGATGGAGGCGCTGCAAGCCACCAAGGACGGCAGCAGCATCGTCACGCAGCTGGTAAAGACCGGCGCCGCGCATGCCCGCGACATCGCCATCGCCGCCTCCAGCGAGTTCGGCGTGCCGCTGTTCGATCTGGACGCAAGCAACCTCGACCCCGAGACGGTCCGCCTGGTCAGCGAGAAGCTGTTGACCAAGCATCGGGTGCTGCCGGTCTTCAAGCGCGGCAAGCGCCTGTTCCTGGCGGTGGCCGACCCCACCAACCTGCATGCCATCGATGAGATCAAGTTCCAGACCGGCATGGGGGTCGAGGCCGTCGTCGTCGAGGACGACAAGCTGCAGAAGGCGGTCGACAAGGCCGTCGAGCAGGCCGACAACCAGGTGCCCGCCTTCAGTGACGAAGAGGGCATGGACCTGGACGCGCTCGAGGTTACGGGCGGTGACGAGGGTCCGGACGACAAGGTCACCCGTGATGATGTCGAGGACGCGCCGATCGTCCGCTTCGTCAACAAGCTCATGCTCGATGCCATCCGCCGCGGCGCCTCCGATATCCATTTTGAGCCCTACGAGAAGACCTACCGCGTGCGCTTCCGGATGGACGGCGTGCTGAAGGAAATCGCCCAGCCACCCGTGCAGCTCGCCGGGAAGCTCGCCGCGCGCCTGAAGGTGATGTCGCGTCTGGACATCGCCGAACGCCGCGTGCCGCAGGACGGCCGCATCAAGATGCGGCTATCCAAGAACCGCGCCATCGATTTCCGCGTCAGCTCCTGCCCGACGCTGTTCGGCGAAAAGATCGTGATGCGTATCCTGGATCCCGCCCAGGCACAGCTCGGCATCGACGCGCTCGGCTACGAGGCGAAGCAGAAGGAACTGTACGTCAAGCACCTGGCGAAGCCGCAGGGCATGATCCTCGTGACCGGCCCCACCGGTAGCGGCAAGACGGTCTCGCTGTACACGGGACTGAACATCCTCAATCGTGAAGACACCAATATCTCCACCGCCGAGGACCCCTCCGAAATCAATCTGCCGGGTGTCAACCAGGTCAACGTGAATCCGAAGGTGGGGCTGACCTTCGCCGCCGCGATGCGTGCGTTCCTGCGCCAGGACCCGGATGTCATCATGGTCGGCGAAATCCGCGACCTGGAGACGGCCGAAATCGCCATCAAGGCCGCCCAGACCGGACACCTCGTACTCTCCACTCTGCATACGAACGATGCGCCCCAGACGCTGACGCGTCTGGTCGACATGGGTGTCAAACCATACGCCATCGCGACTTCGGTAAGCCTGATCATCGCCCAGCGGCTGGCGCGCCGGCTGTGCTCGAACTGCAAGGTCCCGATGGACGTACCGCGTGAGGCCCTCGTGAAAGAGGGCTTCCAGACCTCCGACATCGAGGCGGGCATGCGGATCTACGCCCCCAAGGGCTGCGCCAATTGCACCGACGGCTACAAGGGCCGTGTCGGCATCTACCAGGTGATGCCGGTGACCGACGCCATCGCACGACTGATTCTCGCCGGTGGCAGCGCCGTGGACATTTCCGATCAGTCCGCCAAGGAAGGATTTTGGGATCTGCGCCGCTCGGGCCTCGAGAAGGTCAAGAGCGGGCTGACCAGTCTGGAAGAAATCAACAGCGTCACCATCGAATGATTTTCAGGAAGTAACGCATGGCCCAGGCAGCAACCACCGCGACCGTCAAAAGCATCCGACGCGACGTTCCCTATACCTGGGAAGGGCGCGACAAAAAGGGTAACAAGGTCAAAGGCAAGAGCATCGCCGCCGATGAGGCCTCACTGCGGGCGGACCTGCGCCGCCAGGGCATCGCCGCCTCGCGCATCCGCAAGCAATCGAGCGCCCTGAAGTCCGGCGGCAAGGTCAAGCCACAGGACATTGCGGTCTTCATGCGTCAGCTCGCGACCATGCTGGCCGCCGGCATTCCGCTGGTGCAGGGTCTGGAGATCGTTGGCAGCGGCCACGACAAGCCCGCGGCGCAGAAGCTCATCCTCGGCATCAAGGCCGACATTGAGGCCGGCTCCGCCCTGCACGAAGCGCTGTCGAAGTATCCGCTGTACTTCGACAAGCTGACCACGAACCTGGTGGAGGCCGGTGAGCATGCCGGCGCACTCGAGAGCCTGCTCGACAAGGTCGCCACGTACAAGGAGAAGACCGAGGCCCTGAAGAGCAAGGTCAAGAAGGCCCTGTTCTATCCCACCGCGGTGCTGGTGGTCGCTGTCATCGTCACCATCATCCTGCTGATCTTCGTGATCCCGCAGTTCGAATCGCTGTTCAAGGGCTTCGGCGCCGACCTGCCGGCGTTCACGCAGATGGTGATCAACCTGTCGAAGTTCGTGCAGTCCGAAGGCATTTTCCTGGGACTGGCCATCGGCGCGGTGATCTGGACGTTCATCTATTTCAAGAAACGTTCGCGGCCGATGCAGGAATTCCTCGATCGCGCGATGCTCAAGTTCCCGATCATCGGACCCATTCTCAACAAGTCCGCGATCGCGCGCTACGCACGCACCCTCGCCACCATGTTCTCCGCCGGTGTGCCGCTGGTCGAGGCGCTCGAATCGGTGGCCGGCGCCTGCGGCAATATCGTCTTTGAGACCGCGGTGCTGCGGATGCGCGAGGAAGTCGCGACCGGCCAGCGCCTGCAGCGCGCCATGGAAAACACCGGGCGTTTCCCGAACATGGTGGTGCAGATGATCGCGGTCGGCGAGGAGTCGGGCTCACTGGATACCATGGCCGGCAAGGTGGCCAGTTTCTATGAGGCCGAAGTCGACAATGCCGTGGATGCGATGTCGAGCCTGCTCGAGCCGCTGATCATGGCGGTACTGGGCGTGCTCGTCGGCAGCCTCGTGATCGCGATGTACCTGCCCATCTTCAAACTCGGTTCGGTGGTGTGACGCTGCTGGATGCCCTGGCCGCTTCGCCGACCTTCTTCATCCTCGCAAGCCTGGTGCTGGGGCTGGTGGTGGGCAGCTTTCTGAACGTCGTCATTTATCGCGTGCCGGTCATGCTGGAGCGCGAATGGCGCGAGCAATGCTCACAGCTGGGGCAAGAGCCGGCGGGTAGCGAGCCCACTGCGCCCCCGCCCGCGCCCGCGTCCCGCTTCAATCTCATCGTGCCGCGCTCGAGCTGTCCGCGCTGCAAGGCACCGATCACGGCGCTGCAGAACATCCCGGTCATCAGCTATCTGTTGCTGCGCGGCCGCTGCGCCAGTTGCGGCGCGCCGATCAGCGCACGCTATCCGCTGATTGAAGCCCTGACGGGCGTGCTCTCGGCGCTGGTGGCCTGGAAGTTCGGCTACGGCGCCGCGGCTCTCGCCGCACTGCTGCTGACCTGGTTCCTGATCGCGCTGACCTTCATCGACGTCGACACCCAGCTGCTGCCCGATTCACTGACCTTGCCGCTCGTGTGGCTGGGTCTGGGCACCAGTGCGTTCCTGGCCACGAACCCCGGAGCGAGCCTGCCGGTACCCTTGTATGACAGCGTCGTGGGGGCCATGGCGGGTTACTTGAGCCTATGGAGCGTCTATCAGCTGTTCAAACTGCTCACCGGCAAGGAAGGGATGGGGTACGGCGACTTCAAACTGCTCGGTGCCATCGGCGCCTTCCTGGGCTGGCGCATGCTCTTGCCGACCGTGCTCGGTGCCGCCGCGGTGGGTGCGGTGGTCGGCACCGTGATCGTAAGTCTCAAAGGCCGGGGGCGCGGCGTCCCCATCGCTTTCGGGCCGTTCCTCTCGGCCTCGGGCTGGATCATGCTGATGTGGGGGCGCGAATTGCTCGCGGGCTACCTGGGCCTGTTTGGTCTGCACGCTTGAACCGGCCGTTGAAAGTCGGGCTGACCGGCGGCATCGCCAGCGGCAAGTCCACGGTCAGCGGGCTGTTCGCGGCGCTGGGCGTGCCCGTCATCGACACCGATCAGATCGCCCGGGACGTGGTCGCCCCGGGAACAGTGCTTCTGGAGCGCGTGCTCGAGCACTTTGGCGAGGGTCTGCGCCTGCCCGGCGGAGCGCTGGACCGACGCGCCCTACGCGAGCGGGTGTTCGCGGATCCCCGGGACCGTCAGGTACTCGAGTCGCTCATGCACCCCGCCATCCGGGCGGAGCTGCAGCGGCGCGCGCAGGCGGCGGGCGGCGTTTATCAGATACTGGCGATTCCGCTGCTGATCGAGCAGGACCTGAAAGCCAGCGTTGACCGAGTACTGCTCGTGGACTGCGCGCCGGAGCTGCAATTGCGACGGGTGCAGATCCGTGACGGCGTGCCGCTGGCCCAGGCGCAGGCCGTGCTGGCCGCGCAGGCCTCGCGCGCAGCACGCCTGTCGGCCGCTGACGACATCATCATGAATGAGGGCGATCTCGCGGCGCTGCGTGGGCAGGTCGAGAATCTGCATGCCCGGTACGGCGCTCTGGCGCGTGACACCCTGCCTCAAGCACAATAGACGGATGAGCGAAGTCCAACAGCAGGTGGCGCAGCCGGTGATGGATACCGCTGAGGGGATCACCGTCTACGAGCAGCCCCTCAACGAGCGGATGCGGACCTTCATGCGCCTGGATTTCCTCTACAACCAGGCCCTCTACCAGAGCGAGATCGCGACCGCGGCCAGCGCCCGTGCGGCCATGACCGGCCTTTTGGACATCCTCGCGATCACCACCCGCAGCGACATGCGCTCGGATGCGCTCAAGGAGCTTGAGCGCCACCTCAATCACATGAACGAATTCCAGTCGCGGCCCGGCGTGGACGCCGCGCGCCTGAAGACCGTCATCGCCAACCTCGGCCGCCTGCGCACCGATCTGCTGAATGCCGGTTCGGCGTTCCTGCAGCCGATTCGTGATTCGGAGTTCCTCAATTCGATCAAGCTGCGCAGCGCCATTCCCGGCGGCACCTGCGAGTTTGATCTGCCGGAGTATTTCTGCTGGCTGAACCAGCCCGCCGAGTCGCGGATGCGTGCCTTCGGCGAGTGGCTCGGATTGCTGCGGCCGCTGTGCGACGCCATCGCGGAGCTGCTGTGGCTGACGCGGCAGGCGGGTCGCAGCCGGCACGAAATCGCCAAGGGCGGCGTATTCATGATTGGCTTCGACCGCGACGCTCCGGCCCAGCTGCTGCGCATCGCGTTACCGACCGAGGAAGGCCTGTACCCTGAAATCAGCGGTGGCGGTCAGCATCGCTGCAACGTCCGCTTTCTGAAGTGGAACGGCCTGAATGCGCGCCCGGCGCAAATCGAAGAGGATGTGCCGTTCACGCTGACCATCTGCGCCTGAGGCTGCCGCATGCCAGCCACCGTGAAGTGCCCGACCTGCGGGCGCCTGATCGAATGGTCCGATCAGTCCCCGTTTCGACCCTTCTGCAGCGATCGCTGCCGGCTCATTGACCTGGGGGCATGGCTGACCGAAAAGCACGCCATCGCGGGCGAAGAGAGCGAGCCGCCGCCGGAGCCGGAGGTTTAAGGGAACTTGATCTTGCCGCCGCCGACCGGGCCTGCGCCCATGGCACCGGACTCCGGCACCACGATGCGCGTTGCGGCCTCGCGGCGCATCTCCCGCGCCTCTTCGATGGCCTCATCCAGCGCCGTTTTGACGGCTTCCGGGAATCGATCCAGCGCCTCCTGCAGCGTCGCCGCCTCGATGTCGAAGCCCAGTGGCAGCACGCCCCCCGGGGTCAGCAACTGGGTCTGGCCCGAAAACAGCACCGCGCGCGTGCCGTCGACTTCGCCCGCGGTCGTCACCGGCGTCAGGCGCCTGAGGGTTCCGGCGCGCCGGTCGGTGAAGATCTCCTCGCGATACAGGCTCGAGGCATCTAGTTTGATTTCCGGAAGCTCAGGTTGCTGGGCCATGGGGTTACTCGGTGTCGGCATTGCGTTGACTCATTGTAACAGCCGCTGCAGGGCTTCGATGAAGGGGCGATCGGCCTCCAGGATGTCCTCCCGGTCGAGCCGTGCGGCGGGCACCCATTTCAGCTGCTGGCCATCCAGCCCGCGGGGTTCTCCCGCAAAATCCCGCACCAGCCAGAAGGACAGCTCCACGGTGCGTTCGGGGTAGCGGTGGCGCAGGCGCAGACAAAACTGCGGCTCGCGAACCTCGATCCCGAGCTCCTCTCGCAGCTCACGTGCGAGCGCCTCGGACTCGGTCTCACCGCTGCCGACCTTGCCGCCGGGAAATTCCCAGCGACCGGCCAGGTGTTTGGTCACGGGGCGCTGCGCGATCAGGATCTGCCCGCGCCCATCGCACAGCGCGCCAGCCACCACCCGCATCGCCGGTTCGCTCACGCTACTCGGAGAGCATGCCGTGACAGTGCTTGAACTTCTTGCCCGAGCCACAGGGACAGGGTTCATTGCGCCCCACCTTGCGGTCCTGGCGGACGAAGGTTGCGGCCGGATCCGCGCCGGGGCCGGCGAATCCCGGTGCCACCGCCATGCCGCTCAGGCCGGACAGACCCGATGGCGCGGCGGGCGGCGGCAGCGCGGGCGCGGCAGGCTCGGCGGCCAGCAGCGCCGATTGGGCCTCGGCATGCTGGGTCTGCAGGGCCTGCATCAGGCGCTCGCGCCGCAGTTCCTCCTCCCGATCCGCCTCTTCCTGGGTACGGATCTCGACCTTCGTGACCAGCGTCACCGTGTCGAACTTCACCCGGTCGAGCATGGCCGCGAACAGCTCAAACGCCTCGCGCTTGTATTCGAAGCGGTAGTCCTTCTGGGCATAGCCACGCAGATGGATGCCCTGGCGCAGGTAGTCCATCGCCGAGAGATGATCGCGCCAATGCTGATCCAGCGTGCGCAGCATCACGTCCTTTTCCACGTGGCGCATGATCGGGGCACCGGTGCGCGCCACCTTCGCCTCGTAGGAAGCCGCGACCGCATCGACCACGCGCTGGCGCAGCTGCGCCTCTTCGAGTTCCGGCTCCGCCGTCAGCCAGGAGTCCGGATGGACGGCCGCGCCGAAGTCGCGGGCCAGGGCCTCGCTCAATCCCTTCAGATCCCATTCCTGCGGCGCCGCGCTCTTCGGCATGAACTGATCCATCAGCGTACCGATGGCTTCCTCGCGGATGCCGGCGATGGCCGCGGACAGATCCTCCGTGCCCATGATTTCGGTGCGCTGCTGGTAGACGACCTTGCGCTGGTCATTGGCCACATCATCGAACAGCAGCAGCTGTTTTCTGATGTCGAAGTTGTGTGACTCGACCTTGCGCTGCGCCTTTTCGATCTGGCGCGTGAGCATGCCGCTTTCGATGACCTCGCCTTCCTTCATGCCCGCCATCTGCAGCAGGCGCTTGGTCCGCGCCGGGTCGCCGAAAATGCGCATCAGGTTGTCTTCCATCGAGAGGAAGAAGCGGCTCGAACCCGGATCGCCCTGGCGCCCCGATCGGCCACGCAGCTGATTGTCGATGCGCCGCGACTCGTGGCGCTCGGTGCCGACGATGTGCAGACCGCCGGCGGCCACGGCGGCATCGTGCCGCAGCTGCCACTCGGCGCGCAGACGATCGATGGTCGCCGCGTCGGTGTCGGGCGGCAGCGCCGCCAGTTCCGCTTCCAGATTGCCACCGAGCTTGATGTCGGTGCCGCGACCGGCCATATTCGTTGCGATGGTCACGGTGCCCGGAATACCGGCCTGTTCGACGATGTGCGCTTCGCGTTCGTGCTGCTTCGCGTTCAGCACCTGGTGGGGAATGTTGGCGTTCTGCAGCAGTCCCGCCAGAAACTCGGACGTCTCGATCGAGGTCGTGCCGACCAGGGTCGGCTGACCGCGCTTCACGCAGTCCTGGATGTCCTCGATGATGGCTTCGAACTTGTCCTTCTGCGTCAGGTACACGAAGTCGGGCATGTCCTTGCGGATCATCGGCTTGTGGGTGGGGATCACCACCACCTCCAGTCCGTAGATCTGCAGGAACTCCGGTGCCTCGGTGTCCGCCGTGCCGGTCATGCCGGCGAGCTTCTTGTACAGACGAAAGTAGTTCTGGAAGGTGATCGAGGCGACGGTCTGGTTTTCTTCGCGGACCCGCACCCCTTCCTTCGCCTCGACCGCCTGGTGCAGGCCGTCGGACCAGCGGCGGCCCTGCATGGTGCGCCCGGTGAACTCATCGACGATGATGACTTCGCCGCCACGCACGATGTACTCCACGTCGCGCTTGTACAGCGCGTGCGCGCGCAGGGCGGCGTTCAGATGATGCATGAGGCGGATGTTGGTCGGATCGTAGAGGCTCTCCCCTTCACGCAGCAGACCCGCCTTGCCCATCAGCTCCTCGACGCGGACGTGACCCTCTTCGGTGATGTGCACCTGCTTCTGCTTTTCGTCGACCGAAAAGTCGCCGGGGCCGTCCTCGACCTTCTGCCGCGTGAGTTGCGGCACCAGCTGATTGATGGCGAGATAGAGCTCGGTGCTCTCATCGGCGGGGCCCGAAATGATCAGCGGCGTGCGCGCCTCATCGATGAGGATCGAGTCGACCTCGTCGACGACCGCATACACCAGGCCCCGCTGCACGCGGTCTTCCAGGCGAAACGCCAGATTGTCGCGCAGATAGTCGAAGCCGAATTCGTTGTTGGTGCCGTAGGTGATGTCGCAGGCATAGGCCGCGCGCTTCTCGTCCTGATCCTGCGAGTTGCGGATCACGCCCACGGTCAGGCCGAGGAGACTGTATATCGGGCGCATCCAGTCCGCATCGCGGGCCGCCAGATACTCATTCACCGTCACGATGTGCACGCCCTCCCCGGGCAGCGCATTCAGATAGGTCGGCAGGGTCGCCATGAGGGTCTTGCCCTCACCGGTGCGCATCTCCGAAATCTTGCCCTGGTGCAGCGTGATGCCGCCCAGCAGCTGCACGTCGAAAGGGCGCATCTGCAGGGTCCGCCGCGAGGCTTCGCGCACCACCGCGAAGGCCTCCGGCAGCAGCTCATCAAGGGACGTGCCCTGCTTCAGGCGCGCGCGAAATTCGGGGGTCTTGGCGGCGAGCTGCTCGTTGCTCAGGGCCTGGATCGCGCGCTCGAAGCCGTTGGTCTGCTGGACCAGCCGTTCGAAGCTGCGCAGCAGCCTGTCGTTGCGGCTGCCGAAAACGCGGGTGAGCAGATTCAGCACTGGGACATCCTGATCAAAAATATGAGCTGCACCAAACACTTAGGATGCCTACGGGCGCAGCGGAGCGGCGTATTGTACGCAATAGTAGGCAAATTGGGGTGCCCGCCGGCGGACACAAGGGGCAGGAGCGATTAACGCTTGACGAAGATCAGCGGGTCGATCTGGGTGCCGTTGCGCAGCACTTCGAAATGCACATGCGGGCCGGTGGAATGGCCGGTCGAGCCCATCAGGGCAATCTGCTCGCCGCGGGTCACGGTCTGACCGACCGCGACCAGCGCGCTCTGGTTGTGCGCATAGCGGGTCACATAGCCGTTGCCGTGGTTGATCTCGATCAGCGTGCCGTAGCCACTGCGCTCCCCCGCCCAGGTGACAATGCCGGCCGCCACGGCCACGACCGGCTCACCGGCAGTTCCCGCGAAATCGAGGCCCTTGTGGAAACCCTCCTCGCCGGTAAACGGGTCGCTGCGCTCGCCGAAATAGGAGGAAATCGAGCCCTCGCCGACTGGCTTGCCCTTGGGCGCCACGGCGTCACTGATCTTGCGTCCCACGATGACATTTTCGAGAGCCGACAGCTGCGCATCGCGCAGGTCAACCCGTTGTTCCAACTGCGTTAACTGCGTGGACAGATCCGGAAATTCGGCGGCTACCGCGAGCGCGGCGGGCGCGGAGGCCGCGGCCGGCTCGTCATCGAAATTGAATTCGCGCCGATCGACGTTGGCCATGCTCGTGATGCGCTTGCCCAGAGCGTCGATGCGGGTGATGTGCGCATTCAGCTGGCCCAGTCGGCCCGCGATCGCATCCACCCGTTCCTGGACGCGCGCCCGCAGCTCGGCGATCTCGGATTTCTGCTCCGCGAGCACCCGGCTCCAGCCCTTGGGATCGGCCGCGCCCACGCCCGCGTGGGCGCCCAGCTGCATGCCGATGGCGAAGGCGGTGCCGAGCGTGCCCAGCACGATCAGTGCGCCCACGGCGAGTGTCAGCGGCCGCGTGAGGTCGAAATACCTCGAGCGGCCACCACCCTGGCGCCCGGAAAAAACTATGATGTTCACCCAGCCCGTGCCTCAGCGTTCTTATCTTGTCCGCCAACGTCGAATATGCAGAAGAAGCCGTACAGTGACAAGGCGAATAGTCGACGCGGATCGCGGTTCTCGCAATCCCGGAGACAACAGTCACGGAATCCGATGGATTCTGTTAAAGATCTTTTGCAGCGCTCCACGCCGGTCCTGGCGGGCCTGCAGCGCGAGGCGCTGCGGCAGCGCGATTGGCTGCAGTGGGTGCAGCGCGAACTCCCGCAGGACCTCGCCACACATGTGACGGGCGTCACAGAGCAGGCGGGGGAAATTGTCTTATTTGCGGAGTCGGCCGTCTGGGGCGTGCGGCTGCGCTATGCGGCGCCGCAGCTGTTGTCCGCCATGAATGCACAGCAGGCGAACATCGTGGCAGTCAAAGTGCGGGTGGTGCCGCGCGGCGCGGCACCGGCCTGAGTCTTCAGTACACCGAAGACGGGTGCGCCACCGCGAATGCCTCGACATAGGAAATCGGCGCATCCGAGTGCTTCTCGAATGTGACCTCTTCCCACGAGGAGCGCTGCGCCAGCAGTGTTCGCAGCAGCTTGTTGTTGAGGGCGTGGCCGGACTTGTAGCCGCTGAACTCGCCGATCAGGCTGTGACCCAGCAGGTACAGATCGCCGATCGCATCCAGGATCTTGTGCTTCACGAATTCATCCTCGTAGCGCAGCCCATCCTCGTTCAGCACCCGCACATCATCCAGCACGATGGCGTTGTCGAGGTTGCCACCGAGCGCCAGATTGCGCGCGCGCATCATCTCCAGGTCGCGCATGAAACCGAAGGTGCGCGCCCGACTGATTTCCTTCAGAAAGGAGGTCGTCGAGAAATCCATCGACGCCCGCTGCGCACGCCGGTTGAAGATCGGGTGATTGAACTCGATCTCGAAATTCACCTTGAAGCCTTCGAACGGTTCGAACATGGCCCACTTGTCCCCATCACTGACCTTGAGGGCTTCCGTGATGCGGATGAAACGCTTCGGCGTCAGCTGCTCCTCGATGCCGGCCGACTGCAGCAGGAACACGAAGTGACTGGCACTGCCGTCCATGATGGGCACTTCCGGGGCGCTCACTTCAACGACGGCGTTGTCGATGCCGAGCCCCGCGAACGCCGACAGCAGGTGCTCGACCGTTGAGACCCGGGCCTCACCTTTGACCAGCGTCGTTCCCAGCTGCGTGTCGCCGACATTTTCCGCGTGGGCGACGACCGTCGCGAACTCGCCGAGATCCGAGCGCCGAAACAGAATCCCGGTATCCGGCGCAGCCGGCCGCAGCGTCATCAGGACCTTCTTGCCCGTGTGCAGACCAACGCCGGAGGCGCGGATGGTGTTCTTCAGTGTGCGTTGTCCAACCATTGGATTCCCAAGATGCCCGGGCGCGCCGTGCGCCCGGTAAAACCCGCGTCCGCTACCGTACCACAGGCGAAGCCTGATCTCCCCTCAGTCAGCCTGGCGACGCAGGAAAGCAGGAATATCCAACAGATCCTCCGAGTCCGATTCCGGACGCAGACCATCGCCGACCGCGCGCTGACGTTGATAGGTCGGTTTGTCCAGATCAGCATAGTTGGGATTGCTGCCGGCCGCCTTGCTGCGGCTCACCATCCGCATCGGCGGGACCTGGGCGTGGGCTTCGCGGCTCATCATCCCGGACATGCCTGACATGCTCGGGCTGGAGGGCGCGCGCACGGAGGCGGCCGGGCGACCCAGTCCCGTCGCGACCACCGTCACCCGCACCACATCCGTCAGTTCCGGATCGATCACCGTGCCGACCACGACGGTCGCATCCTCCGAGGCAAACTGTTTCACGATGTTGCCAACTTCCTGGAACTCACCGATCGACAGGTCCATGCCCGCCGTGACGTTGACCAGGATGCCGTGCGCACCGGCGAGATTGATGTCCTCGAGCAGCGGCGAGGACACGGCGGCCTCGGCGGCCGCGCGGGCCCGACCTTCGCCGCTGGCGACACCCGAGCCCATCATTGCCATGCCGGTCTCGGCCATCACCGTGCGCACGTCGGCAAAGTCCACGTTGATGAGCCCCGGACGCGTGATGAGTTCGGCGATGCCCTGCACCGCACCCTGCAACACCTGGTTGGCGGACTTGAAGGCATCCAGCAGCGTGGTCTGTGCACCGAGCACCGTCAGCAGCTTCTGATTGGGGATGGTGATCAGCGAATCGCAGTACTTGCCGAGTTCCGCCAGACCGTGATCGGCGACCAGCGAACGCTTGCCGCCTTCCATCTCAAACGGACGGGTGACGACGGCGACGGTCAGAATACCCATCTCCTTGGCGACCTGCGCCACCACCGGCGCCGCGCCGGTGCCCGTGCCACCACCCATGCCGGCGGTGATGAACAGCATGTCGCAGCCCTCCACCAGTTCGACGATGCGGTCGCGATCCTCCATCGCGGCCTGGCGCCCCACTTCCGGATCGGCGCCGGCGCCCAGACCCTTGGTGATATTGCAGCCGATCTGCAGTGCGGTCTTCACCTTCGAGTGCTTCAAGGCCTGCGCATCGGTGTTGACGCACATGAAGTCCACCCCGTCGATGCCCGTGGTGACCATGTGCGCGACGGCATTGCCGCCGCCGCCACCGACACCGATTACTTTGATTACGGCACTCTGGCTGTACGCATCCATCAGTTCAAACATTGCTGGCTCCTTAAGAATCCCCGTAGCGGTCGGTTAAAAATTGCCCTGAAACCAGGACTTCATTCGGTTGATGACTGTCTTGCCGCCGGCGCGCCGTCCGCGCCCGGAGGCCGTGTTGTCCCGGGCGTAGAGCAACAGGCCCACACCCGTGGAATAGATCGGGCTGCGCACCGCCTCGGCGAGGCCGGTGACGTGCTGCGGCAACCCCAGGCGCACCGGCACGTGGAAGACCTCCTCGGCCAGTTCGATCGTGCCTTCCATACGGGCACTGCCGCCGGTCAGCACGATGCCGGCCGCGATGGCCTCCTCGAAGCCGCTGCGGCGCAGCTCATCGCGCACCAGGCCGAAGAGTTCCTCGTAGCGCGGCTCGACGATCTCGGCGAGCGTCTGCCGTGCGAGCCGGCGCGAAGGACGCTCGCCCACGCTTGGTACCTCGATGCTCTCGTCGGGATTCGCTAGCTGCGAGAGTGCGCAGGCGTAGCGCACCTTGATGTCCTCGGCATACTGCGTCGGCGTGCGCATCGAGACCGCGATGTCGTTGGTGACCTGATCGCCGGCGATCGGAATCACGGCGGTGTGCCGGATCGCGCCGCCGGTGAACACCGCGATGTCGGTGGTGCCGCCGCCGATATCGACCAGGCACACACCCAGTTCACGCTCATCCTCGGTCAGCACCGCGAAGCTGGAAGCGAGCTGTTCCAGCACGATGTCGTCGACTTCCAGACCACAGCGCTGGATGCACTTCTCGATGTTCTGCGCCGCGCTCTCCGCGCCGGTGACGATGTGCACCTTGGCTTCCAGACGCACGCCCGACATGCCGATCGGATCACGGATGCCTTCCTGACCGTCGATCACGTAGTCCTGCGGCAGCACGTGCAGGATCTTCTGATCGGCCGGGATGGCCACGGCCCGGGCCGCATCGATGACGTGCTCCACATCGCCCTGCGAGACCTCCCGATCACGGATCGCGACGACGCCGTGTGAGTTCAGGCTGCGCACATGGCTGCCGGCGATTCCCGCATAAACCGAGTGGATCTGGCATCCCGCCATCAGCTCGGCCTCCTCGACCGCGCGCTGAATGGACTGCACCGTGGACTCGATGTTGACCACGACGCCTTTCTTCAGTCCACGCGAGGGTTGCGAGCCGACGCCGATCACCTCGATGTTGTTGTCGGCGGTGATCTCGCCCACCAGTGCCACCACCTTCGAAGTGCCGATGTCCAGGCCGACGATCAGACTGCGTTCAGTGCGTTTAGACATTGCGAGCATCGCCCCCGTGCTTTGCATCGCCCGTCCCGGCACCGCGCCAGCCGATGGCAAAGCCATTCGCGTAGCGCATGTCGACATAGGCGATATCCGTGGCACGCTGCGCCACGATCCGGGCGGCCGTTGCCATGAAAGTATTGAACCGTTGATCAAGCTGCTGGCGACCCAGGCGCACGGTCACGCCGTCGTCCAGGTCCAGTTCCCAGGCGCCGCGCGCATCGAGGCGCAGCGCAGTGATGCGCATCCCCATCTCCTGCAACCGGTCGCGCATCGAAAAGTAGCGCTGCACGACGCTGCTCTGGGTGCCCTCGGGCCCCGACAGCCGCGGCAGCTCCAGCGGTAGGTGGGTGGCCTCGTGCGCGAACAGCTCCCCGCGGGTATTGAGGAGCGCACTGTCGCCCCAGCGCGCGGCCGCGACCTGCTCGCCAATGGTCACCGCAAGTCCCCGCGGCCAGCTGCGCTGAACGCTGACGGTATCCACCCAGGACAAGGCCCGTACCGCCGCGCGCACTTTGGCGAGGTTCACGCTCACCAGACCCTGGCCGCTCGCGCTTTCCTTGACGGCCCGCTCCACGTCCAGTGGCGCGACCCGCTCGAAGCGCCCGACCACCGACACGGTGGTGATGGGCTGATCGAGCGCCCAGGCGGTCAGCAGCAGGGCCGCGGCGACACTGCCCAGACCCAAAGTCCAACGGCCCAGCCCCGCCCACGGGATCGCCGGCAATGACCAGCGCGAGGGCTGCTGCGGCCGCCGGCGACGGTTCTGAGGACGCAGGCTGAACACTTACGCGCCTCCCTGCGTGATGGGTACACGGGTGAAGCTCGACTCCAGAATCCGCCACACCAGTTCGTCAAAGCCGATCCCGGCCGCCTTGGCCGCCATCGGCACCAGGCTGTGGTCGGTCATTCCCGGCACGGTGTTGACCTCGAGCAGCTGCGGCCGGCCCATGGCGTCCATCATGAAATCCGCACGGCCCCAGCCCTCGGCGCCCACCGCGGCAAATGCCGCCAGGCCCAGCGCCGCCAGATGATCTTCAGCAGGCTTCGACAGGCCCGACGGACAAAAGTACTGGGTGTCATTGCGCAGGTACTTGGCCTCGTAGTCGTAGAACGTCGTCGCCGGCTGAATGCGGATCGAGGGCAGTGCGCTGCCGTTGAGAATGGAGACGGTGTATTCGGCCCCGGTGATCCACGCTTCAGCCAGCACACTGTGGTCGACCGCGGCGGCGAGGCGATACGCCGCGGCGAAGTCCTGCGCCCGCTCGACCTTGGTCATGCCCACGCTCGAACCCTGGGTCGCGGGCTTGACGATCAGCGGCAGCTTCAGCCGCTCGAGCGCAGCCTCGAGATCCTGTTCACCGCTCAGTTCCATGTAGTCACTGGTTGCGATACCGATCGCCTGGGCGAGCCGCTTGGTGCGCAGCTTGTCCATCCCGATCGCCGAGCCCATCACACCACTGCCGGTATACGGCACAGCCAGGCACTCGAGCGCCCCCTGCAGCGTGCCATCCTCGCCTCCCGGTCCATGCAGCGCGATCCACGCCCGGTCGGCACCGGCGGCGAGCAGTTCCGGCAGCGCGGCGGCGCGCGGATCAAACCCGAAGGCATCGACACCCCGGCGCAGCAGCGCGGCGAGGACCGCGGCCCCGGTCTTGAGCGACACCTCCCGTTCGGTCGACGTACCGCCGAAAATCACCGCGACGCGGCCGAATTCCTGCGGGCTCGCGACACTGCGGGCCGCGCCGGGGTCGTGCCTGATGCGCATCAGAGCACCTCCCCGACGATGCGCACTTCGGGCTGCAGTGCGACGCCGTGCGCGCTCAGGACCTGCGCCTGCACCTGCTGCACCAGCTGTTCCAGATCGGATGCGGTTGCGGCACCGTGATTGATGATGAAATTCGCATGCTTGAGCGACACGGAGGCATCACCGACCCGCAACCCCTTAAGACCCGCCGTCTCGATCAGTCTCGCGGCGTGATCCCCGGGCGGATTCTTGAACACCGAACCGCAGCTCCATTCACCGATCGGCTGCGATTCCCGACGCCGCGCCAGAAGGTCCCGCAGCGCCGAATCATCAATGCCCGGGGCGTGCGTGAAGCTCATGTGCGCGGCCGCGAACCATTCATCGGTGCGGTTGGAGCTGACGTGCCGGTAGCTCACCGAGTATTCACCCGGCACGCGGGTGTGCTGAGCGCCGTGTCGGTCGAGCGTTTCGACCGAGACGACGCAGTTCCAGGTCTCCGCGCCGAACGCCCCGGCGTTCATGGCCAGCGCGCCGCCGAGCGTGCCGGGAATGCCGGCAAAGAATTCCGCGCCCGCCAGCTGCCATTGAATGCACTGGCGCGCGATGCGCGCACACGGTACGCCGGCTTCGCCGTACACCGTGGTCTCATCAAGACGCTCGAGCCGCAGCAACGCCTCCTGGGTCGCCACGACCACGCCGCGAATGCCGCCGTCGCGCACCAGCAGGTTGCTGCCCAGTCCCAGGAAGTGAATCGGAGTGCCCGCGGGCACCGTGCCCAGAAACGCGCGCAGGTCCGCACGATCGCGCGGCGTGAAGTAGATTTCGGCCGCGCCGCCGGCGTGCCATGAGGTATGGCGGCTCATCGGTTCGTGGCGGCGAACCCGGGGCAGAAATTTCTCGGCCACCTGCATCATGGGCGCGCCTGCCGTGAGAGCTGCGCCGGCAGGCGGTGCGAGACGGCATTGATGTTGCCCGCACCCATCGTGACCACGACATCCCCGCCGCGGATCATGCCCTGCAGCGCCAGACTCAGGCTCTCCACGTTGTCGACGAAGACCGGTTCGACCTGGCCGCGCGAGCGCACGGCGCGGCAGATGGCGCGGCCGTCGGCGCCGGCGATCGGTGCTTCGCCGGCCGCATATACCTCGGTCACCAACAGCACATCGACCTGCGAGAGCACGCGCCCGAAGTCATCAATGAGATCGCGGGTGCGGGTATAGCGATGCGGCTGGAAGGCCAGCACCAGCCGTCGCCCCGGATAGCCCTGACGCAACGCCTCCAGCGTCGCTGCGATTTCGGTGGGATGATGGCCGTAGTCATCCACGATCGTCACCGCGCCGGAACTCAGCGCCACCTCCCCGACATGCTGCAGGCGCCGATCGATGCCCTGGAACGCCGCCAGCGCGCGTGCCATGGCGCCATCCTCGATCCCCAGTTCGGTCGCCACCGCGATCGCCGCCAGCGCGTTGCCGACGTTGT
This sequence comes from Steroidobacteraceae bacterium, assembly GCA_035486855.1. Classification (GTDB taxonomy): domain Bacteria; phylum Pseudomonadota; class Gammaproteobacteria; order Steroidobacterales; family Steroidobacteraceae; genus DAIDKA01. The sequence continues at coordinate 1,660 of DATHMT010000023.1, read as the reverse complement.
GGGTGCCGGGCAGATTCAAGGTGACGGTCATGGGTTCGCCGGCGCCGCTGCGCGCGGCGGTGCCGGAACGCACCACATCGAACTGCGTCTGCAGCCCATTGCGCCGTACGTTCACCGCGCGCACGTCGGCATTCGCCGTCAGTCCGTAGGTCATGATCGGCCGGCCGATGCGGCCCATGACACCGGCAACGGTTGCATCATCCAGGCACAGAATCGCCAGGCCGTAGAACGGCAGGTTGTGCAGGAAATCCACGAAGCTGGATTTCAGACGTTCGAAATCCCCGTCGTGGGTGCCCAGGTGATCGTTGTCGATGTTCGTGACGATGGCGATCAGCGGCTGCAGATGCGTGAAGCTCGCATCGCTTTCATCGGCCTCGGCCACGAGGTAGCGGCCCGACCCCAGGCGCGCGCTGCTGTCCGCGCTCTTCAGACGGCCACCGATCACGAACGTCGGATCCGCGCCGCCCTCGGCGAGGATGCTGGCGATGAGGCTGGTCGTGGTCGTCTTGCCATGCGTACCCGCCACCGCGATCGAATAGCGGAACCGCATCAGCTCGCCGAGCATCTCGGCGCGCTGCACGACCGGAATACGCACGGCCAGTGCCGCCAGAACTTCCGGGTTCTGCGCTGGCACGGCGCTGGAGATCACCACCACATCGGCGCCGTCGATGTTCTTGGCCGCGTGGCCGATGGCGATCCGGGCGCCGAGCTGGGTCAGACGCTGCGTGGCGGCATTGGCCTTCAGGTCGGAACCCTGCACCCGATAGTCCAGATTGAGCAGCACCTCGGCGATGCCGCTCATGCCACTGCCGCCAATGCCGACCAGGTGAATGGTGTGAATGCGGCGCATGCGATCAGCGCGGTCCAGGATCATGGCGCGGCCCCGGCAAAGCGCATGCAGGCCTGTGCCAGATCCTGCGCGGCGCGTGGCTGCGCCAGGTCCCGGGCGCGGATCGCCATCTCCAGCAGCGGGACCCGATCGGTGCACAGCTTCTGCAGCGTCTCGCACAGACGCTGCGGCGTGAGGTCACGGTCCGGGATCAGAACTCCGGCGCCGTGGTCGACCAGGTAGGCCGCGTTGACCGTCTGATGATCGTCCACTGCCGCGGGAAACGGCACCAGGATGGACGCCACGCCGACGGCCGCCAGTTCGCACACGGTGAGCGCGCCGGAACGGCAGATCACGAGGTCCGCCCAGCCATATGCCTCGGCCATGTCCTCGATGAAGGCGGTCACCTGCGCGCGCACACCGCTCTTGGCGTAGTTCTGCACCGCGGCGGTAAGCCAGCGGGCACCGGCCTGGTGACGCACGTTCAGCTGCTGACCGCCACCCAATTGCGCCAGCGCCAGGGGTACGACGGTGTTCAACCGCACCGCGCCCTGACTGCCCCCGAACACGAGCACGTTGATCGGGCCGTGTCGCCCGGCGAACCGCACCTGCGGCGTCGCCGCGGCCGCGATGTCTTCGCGCACGGGATTGCCGATGGTGTGGGCCCGCACCGAGGCATTGAAACTGTCGGGAAATGCCTCGAGCACTTCATCGGCGAGATGCGACAGGCAGCGGTTGGTGAAGCCCGCCACGGCATTCTGCTCATGAATGATGAGTGGCCGGCGGGTGAGCCAGGCCGCAACGCCCCCCGGGCCGGTGACGAAGCCGCCC
>DATHMT010000022.1:0-70070 GCA_035486855.1 Steroidobacteraceae bacterium | reverse complement strand
CGGGGCTGTAGCGGCGGTTGTTGCTCATCTCCTGAGGGCCGTAAGTCTTGACGATCTGGGCATAGTCCACGCCCGAGCCAAACGCCTTTTCTACTGCCGACACGTAGGCGGCTAGACCATCCGTAGAAATCTGCACCCGATTCCTCATCCGGTTGGCCACGTCCTGAATGAAGGCATCTGCGGTGAGGTTATCGCGGTCACCCACCTTATAGGCCGGCACAAGCTTGGTCTCGGCATCAATGGCGCAGAACGTCCAAACGCTGCCGACCCCAGCATCACCGGGCTTTACGTTGCGGTCTTTCTTACCGACGAATCCCCAGATTTCGTCCATTTCCAGCCGCTCGCAAGACAGGTCACGCATGGTCCGATCCATTAGGCGGCCGCAGCCTTCACCGACCTTCACGCCCAGCCGCATGATGGTGTCGCGGTGAATGCCAGTCATGCGCTCAATGGAGCGGATGCACGAGCCTTCCGCCAGGGCCGCGATGACTTGGATTTTCTTGTCGGTGGGAAGTACGTTTGCCATGTGAGATACTGTATTACAAGAATTAGTGTCTGTCAACAGTTTTTGTGATACAGTTATTAAATGGTGCCGATATTTCTACGGGTTTTGATGGTAATTACTGGGGTCATTTATGCACTTGGCCCAGTCCATGGGCAGGCACCCAATAGGACCGCTCAAGCAAATGGAAATCCAAATGCCGAGGCTAGCCACCCCCAACAACCACCCAATCCTACAAAGGATTCTGCCGCGTCTCCCGCTAATTCTTCCCCGGCGGCGATCCCAGTTAACCCACAACAATCCGACAGCAAAGCTCTCAAAGACAATAGCGGCAAGAAGCAGCCCCAAGAGCCAGAACGTATCGTAGAGATCAGAACGGTTTCTTCCCCCATAGCCGTAGTTGCCCCGAAGGACAAATACGACTGGGCTGCTTACTATGGAAACTTCGTTTTGATCGCCGTTGGAATAGCCGGCGTTATCGCCGCTATTTGCACTCTGAAGTTCCTTCGAAATCAGGTCATCGAGATGCGGCGGCAGCGTATCGAAATGCGCCGTATGGCGAGCCTCACGAGACGTCAAATTGCGCTTGCTCGCGAAGAATTCACTACTACATCGCGCGCCTTCGTTTTCATCGACGATTTCAACACCATATTGCATCCGCGCGAGACCGCAGAAGGGCCTGGGCAATATGATTTTGAGAACGGGCAAAAACTTGATAATTCCCTGTTCCCCGGCTATTTCTCGATGCAGCCACGATGGAAAAATAGTGGTACGACCGAAACCAAAGACATGAAAATAAGTGTCGATTACGGTTTTTTCGATGGCGATCCCGAGCCAGATTTTATTGGCTATAAGGAGCCCCCGAAGCAACTTTTTGTAGGGGGCAATGCCGTGCAACTGAGCAAAAGTATCGAAGTGGGACTTGGACCGGCTCTGCAAGTCATCATGTTCGTTAACGGGACGCCCCTGAAGGGCGGATTTAGCCGTCCACTTCTTCTTGTTTGGGGCCGTGCCGACTATTGGGATATTTTCGGGAAAGGTCATTCCACGGAGTGGTGCTACCGAGTCGGATTTGCCACTTCCCCAGAGAAGAAACTCATTGCGACCTTTACCCAGTACGGGGATCACAATCGAGCTTATGAGAACCAAAAGACACGCCCAGGCCGTGATGACCCCTGACTGCCGCACCAGCCGCCCGCATGATTTCCTATTCATGGGAGCCGATTACCCGATTTTTGGGCTGGGCGCCCAAATTAGGACACCACCAGGATGTGAGCGGGCTTCACGCCTCGCCGCAGTGCATGGCAGAATAACGGGTTCGGACGCGTCTGTGACGCGTGCAAGTCATCTGTGTCGGGGATAGCCAATGACCTTTGTCGTTACTGAAAGCTGCATCAAGTGCAAGTACACCGATTGCGTGGAGGTGTGCCCGGTGGACTGTTTCCATGAGGGACCGAACTTCCTCGTGATCGACCCCGACGAGTGCATCGACTGCACCTTGTGCGAGCCCGAATGTCCGGTCGAGGCGATCTTCTCCGAAGAAGAGCTGCCGGCCGGTCAGGAGTCATTCAAAGCCGTGAACGCCGAGCTGGCCAAGAAGTGGCCGGTGATTGCGGAGAAGAAGGCCGCGCCGCCGGACGCCAAGGAGTGGGAAGACAAGCCCGGTAAGCGTGATCTGCTCGAGCGCTAGGTTAGCGATCGACGTTCTTTAATTCCTGATCGAGATCCGCCGGCGCCAGGTAGCCCGGCACCAGCTCACCGTTACCGAGAACGATGGTGGGCGTGCCCTGCAGATTGAACTGCTGGCCAAGTTCGTATTCCTTCGCCACCGGATTGTCCGGGCAGATCGCATTCGGCAGTGTCTTACCCAGCTTGGCTTCGGTAAGTGCCGTCTTGCGATCGGCTGAGCACCACACCTGCTCGGCCTTGCTCCAGGAGGCGGTATTCGGACCGGTGCGCGGATAGGCGATGTAGCGAACCTTGATTCCGAGTTTGTTGTAGTCGCTGATCTGACTGTGGAGCTTGCGGCAGTAGGCGCAGTCCATGTCCGTGAATACCGTAATGGTGTGCTTGGCGTTCTCGGGCCCGAATACCACCATCTGCGCTTCCGGAATCCCGGCCAGCATCTTCAGCCGCAGGTCGCGGCGGCGATTTTCAGTCAGATCGTTGTTGGTGCCAGTCTCGTACAGGTCGCCGATGATGGCGTACTTGCCATCGGCGGTGACGTAGGCGGCGTCACCCGCGCGCAGCAATTCGTAGATGCCGGGGATGGCCGTTAAATGCAGGTCCTCAGGCTTGACGCCCTGCATCTTTGCCGCAATGGCAACTCTGGGATCTGCGGCTGTCGTGGATGGGGCAGCGGCGGCCGCGGGAGCGGCGACAGCGGTGACCGGCGCAGGCGCAGTCGCGGACGTGGCGGCCGGCAGCTGCGGCGCTGCCAGAAGGGTCGCGAGAAGTATCAAGGCACGGCTGCGGACTGTCATATTCGTCTGCCTCTACGGGCGCTCGAGCCCGATGCGCCGATAGTACCAGAGGTCCGCGCTCAGCCCGAATAATCAGCCGCGCGGATGATGCTGCTGATGCAGTTCCTTCATGCGTTCGCGCGCGACGTGGGTGTAGATCTGCGTGGTCGACAGATCACTGTGACCGAGCAGCATCTGCACCACGCGCAGATCCGCGCCGTGATTCAACAGGTGCGTGGCGAAGGCGTGACGCAGGGTGTGCGGGGATAAGTCGCGGTCGACGCCAGCCTTGCGGGCGTAGCGCTTGATGATGTGCCAGAAGGCCTGCCGGGTCATGCGATCACCACGGCGGGTCGGGAACAGGTAATCCGTCTGGCGCTCGAGCAGGATCTCGCCGCGCGCGGCGCGGGCGAATTCATTCAGCCATCGCACGGCCTCTTCGCCGAGCGGAATCAGACGCTCACGGTTGCCTTTGCCCATGATGCGGATGACGCCCTGATTGAGATTCACCTGTGAGTAGCGCAGGTTCACCAGCTCAGAAACGCGCAGCCCCGTGGCGTACAGGACCTCGAGCATGGTGCGATCGCGGTTACCCAGAGGATCGCCGACCGCCGGCGCACCCAGCAGGGATTCCACTTCCTCCTCGGTCAGGGACTTCGGCAGGGAGCGGCCGATCTTCGGCATGGCAATCTGCGCGGTCGGGTCATCGCGGATGACGGCCTCGCGCATCAGATAGCGGAAAAAACGTCGGAAGCTCGACAACTGTCGGGCCGTGGAGCGCGGTCTTGCACCGTGCTCGACGCGGGCGGCAATGAAATCCTGCAGGTCGGACTTGGTCGTCTTCGACATCTGCACGCCGCGTTCCCCCAACCAGCGCGACAGGGCGGTGAGATCGGCGCGATACGCGGCCAGTGTGTTGGACGACAATCCGCGCTCCATCCACACGGCATCCAGAAACCGAGCCACGGCCGGGTCAGCGGGTTCTGGCGCGTTCGCCGCAAGAGCTGTAGCGTGCTTGGACAAGGTCGGCCTCACTTGGAACGTCGATGCTCGCCGTGGGAGGTCCTGAGGCTTCGGTGGCCTGGAGGACCTGTTCGGCGTCTGTATGGAGTATCGGATGGGGGATGCCGATCCGGAGTGACCATTATCACAACTATTGATCCGGCATTACATAAAGAGAACCAGTTCACACAAAACGCCGCGCGATTATTCTTCACTGCACCGGCCCAAGAATCGGCAAGAAATTCCCCGGCTACCCCTACGCTTACGTCACAGATGCGCCTGATAGCCAAATCCCTGTATGGGCTGTACGCCGCCGTGCTGTTCACCAGCGTGGCCTTATTGGCCTTATTGGTCATGATGTTACTACCGGGCGTGCGACGGCGCCGTTGGCTCGCGCGGGCCGCCTCGCGCCTGTTCCTGTCGCTCGCCGGCATGCCCCTGACCGTGGAAGGCCTCGAGCACCTGCCGCAGGGCCCGTGCATCCTGGTGGCGAACCATGCCAGCTATCTGGACGGGTTGGTGTTCACCGCCGCGCTACCGCCGCGCTTCGGATTCGTCATCAAGCGCGAAATGGCCACGGTGCCGCTGGCGGGATTTCTGCTCCATCGCATCGGCTCGCAGTTCATGGCGCGCGACAAGGCAGGACAGACCACCAAGGACGCCCGCCGCGTGATGCGCAGCGCCGAAAATGGACATTCGATGGTGTTTTTTCCTGAAGGCACCTTCAGTGAAGAACCCGGTTTGCTGAAGTTCCACTTCGGAGCCTTCGCGACGGCGCAGCGTGCGGGCTGCCCGGTCGTTCCGGCCGTCATTCAGGGATCCCGCGTGGCGCTCTCGCCACGGGGTGGGTTGCCACATCCGACGCCGCTGCGGATCGAGATTCTGGAGGCCGTGAATCCAACGCCGCTCGCCGATGGCGAGGCGGTCGCGGCGCTGTGTCGTCAGGTGCGCAATGCCATACTGGGGAAATTACAGGAACCGGACCGGGAGGCCGCCTGAATGCAACTCAATGAAGTGCGTGCAGTCATCACCGGGGGGGCCTCGGGCCTTGGATTCGCGGTCGCCGAACATCTGTGCGCGGCGGGCGGCCGCGTCACGCTGTTCGACATTCAGGACGCGCCGGGCCAGAAGGCGGCCGAGTCCCTGGGCGCGGCGGCTGGATTCCAGCACTGTGATGTCAGTTCCGAGGCCAGTATCGATGCGGCCATGCAGGCCGCGGCCACGGCCATGGGCGGACTCAATGTGGTGGTGAACTGCGCCGGCATCGGCACGGCCGGACGCATCCTCGGACGCAACGGACCGATTCCGATGGAGCAGTTCACCCGCACCATCCAGATCAATCTGGTCGGCACCTTCATGTGCGATCGCGCCGCCGCCGTGCTCATGCAGCACAATGCGCCGGGACCCGACGGTGAGCGTGGGGTATTGATCCACACCTCTTCGGTCGCCGCCTTCGAAGGCCAGATCGGACAGGCCGCCTACACCGCCACCAAAGCGGCGGTCGCGGCCATGACCTTGCCGATCGCGCGGGAACTCGCGATGTTCGGCATTCGCTGCGTCGCCATCGCCCCGGGCATCTTCCATACGCCGATGCTGGCCGGCATGCCGCCCGAAGTGCAGGAGTCGCTCGGCAGGCAGATTCCCTTCCCGTCACGCCTGGGCAAACCCTCGGAGTTCGCACAGTTGGCGGCCAGCATCATCACCAACCCGATGCTCAACGGCACCACCCTGCGCCTGGATGGCGCCATTCGCATGCAACCCAAATAAGCCCGCTACAATCACGGCATGAGCAGAGACGTTCTCGAGTACGACGCCGTGATCGTTGGCGCCGGGCCAGCGGGGCTGGCCTGCGCCATCCGCCTGAAACAGCTCAAGCCGCAGATCAATCTGTGCCTGCTGGAAAAAGGCGCCACGGTGGGCGCGCACTCCCTCTCCGGGGCGGTCATTGAGCCGGGCCCGCTCGATGCGCTGCTGCCCGATTGGCGCAAGACTCCGCCGGGCATCTGTGTCCCGGCGACGCACGATGAGTTCCGCCTGCTGACGCGAACCGGCAGCATCCGCCTGCCGACGCCGCCGCAGATGAACAATCGCGGCAATCTGATCGTATCGCTGGGATTGCTCACGGCGTGGCTCGGCCAGCAGGCCGAGAGTCTCGGCGTCGATGTGTTCCCGGGCTTCGCCGCAGCCGCGCCGCTCTATGATGAACGCGGCGCCGTCGCCGGCGTGCAGATCGGCGACATGGGCCTGACCCGATCGGGGGAGCCCGGACCCAATCATTCGGCGGGCCCGGAAGTGCGCGCGCCGCTGACCTTCATCGCCGAAGGCGCTCGCGGCAGCCTCGCAAAAGTCCTCACCCAACGCTTCGGCCTGGATGCCAAGTCCGGACCGCAGCCTTATGGACTGGGCATGAAGGAGCTGTGGCAGCTCCCCAAGGGTCGCGTTCGGCCCGGATTGATACAGCACACGGTGGGGTGGCCCTTGGATACGGCCACCTATGGCGGCAGCTTCATCTACCACCTGGACCAGGACCGCCTGTACGTGGGCTTCGTCGCGGGACTGGACTATTCAGATCCGAACTTCATGCCCTTCGAGGCCTTCCAGCAATTCAAGAATCATCCCCGCATCCGGCCACTGTTCGAGGGTGGCGAGATTCTATCGGCAGGCGCGCGTGCCATTGCCGCGGGCGGCTGGCAATCGATTCCGCAACTGGTGATGCCGGGTGCGGTGCTCATCGGCGACACGGCGGGCGGCGTGAACGTACCGAAGATCAAAGGGGTGCATCAGGCGATACGCTCGGGCACGCTGGCGGCCGAGGAATACGTGCGCAGCGGATCCCTGCAGGGCTTCGAGACACGTTGGCGTGAATCTCCGGGTGGTCAGGAACTCAAGGCCGTGCGCAACATCAAGCCCGCCTTCAAGCGCGGATTGTGGATCGGGCTGGCAAATGGGGTGCTGGAGACCATTACCGGCGGCCGATCACCCTGGACGCTCAGGCACAAGGCGGACCACCAACAGCTGCGAATGCTGAATGAACAGCCACCCATTGAACGTCATTGGGTGGAGCGCATGCTGCCGCCGCGCGATCGGCTGGCCTCGGTGTTCTTCGCCTCGACGACCCACGAGGAATCGCAACCCGCGCATCTGAAGATCCGCGATCCGTCGGTGTGCGCGGATCGCTGCGCGAAGGAATACGGCAATCCCTGCCAACGCTTCTGTCCGGCCAATGTGTACGAGATGGTGGAAGATGCTCAGGGGGGTCGCCGGCTGCAGATCAACGCCGCCAACTGCGTGCACTGCAAGGCCTGCGACATCAAGGACCCGTACGGCATCATCGACTGGACCACCCCGGAAGGCGGTTCGGGACCCAACTACCAGGCGCTGTAGCACTCATCTGTGTCGCGAATGAGGCTGGAACAATGGGAGGGCCTGCAGGAGCTCTACCGCCGGGAACTGCGTGACCACGGCTATCAATCCGATCCCGCGCAGCTGGCGGCGGTCGCCGCCTTGTCGGACCTGCGCCAGCGTCTGATCCACCGCCAGCGCGCCGCCCGCAAGGGGCTGAACCTGCTGCGCGCGCTGTTGCGGCGCGCGCCGACGCCACCGGAAACGGGGGTTTACCTGTGGGGCGGGGTCGGCCGTGGCAAAACCTGGCTGATGGACCTGTTCTACGACAGCCTGCCGTTCGCGCAGAAACGGCGGCGGCACTTCCATCGCTTCATGCAGGACGTGCACAACGGCCTGAGGGAGAACGCGGGCCATCAGGCACCGCTCGAGCGCGTTGCCGACAGCATCGCCGCTGGTGTCGCGGTGCTGTGTTTCGATGAGTTCTTCGTCAGTGACATTGCCGATGCGATGATTCTGGGCACCTTGCTTGCGGCGCTGTTCGCACGTGGCGTGACGCTGGTCGCGACCTCGAATTCGCCACCGCAGGAGCTGTACCGCGATGGTCTGCAGCGCCAGCGATTCCTCCCCGCCATTTCGCTACTCGAGCAGCACACGCGCATCCTCGCCGTCGATGGCGGCACCGATTACCGGCTGCGACGGCTGACGCGTGCGGGCACTTATCTCCTGACCACCGAGCCGGGAACCGAGACGCGACTGGCGAGTCTGTTTCGCGGGTTGAGTCACGGCGCCGCGCCGCGCTCCGGCAAGATCGAGATCGCCGGTCGCACGATTGCCACGACGGCCGTGGATGGACAGGCCGTCTGGTTTGAATTCGGCGCCATATGTGATGGGCCGCGCAGCGCCGAGGATTATATCGAAGTCGCGCGCACCTGGCCCACCGTGGTGGTCGCGCATGTGCCCGTGCTGACCGCGCAACATGAGGATGCGGCGCGACGCTTCATCGCACTGGTGGACGAACTGTATGACCGGCGCGTGAAGCTGGTGATCAGCGCCGCCGTGCCCTTGGCGCAGCTTTACCAGGGTGAGCGGCTGCAGTTTGAATTCCAGCGTGCATTGAGCCGGCTGACTGAAATGCAGACCCCCGAATACCTGTCGCAGCCACACCTGCCCTGATCCATTGGCATTCGCCGAGCGTATACTGCGCGCCATGTCAGCCGAGATACCCGCGGCGCGAGTTCGCCTCATCGAACGTATCATCGTTGCCGCGCGCAATTTGTCGCGCAGATCAGGCGGCGCCGAGACCGCGGCATTTCTCAAGCGCTACTTCAGCGGCGTCGACCAGGAGGACCTCGCGGCGCGCAGCCCGGAATACCTGGCGCGCGTGGCACTGGCGCATCGACGTGTCGGCGAACAGCGCAGCGCGGGGCGCCCGGTGGTCGCGATTCTCGATGGTGAGCTCGGCGCAACTTCAGCAGCTGCCCCGCTGCAGTGCCCGCACACACTGGTCGCGGCGGTCATCGACGACATGCCGTTCCTGGTGGACTCGCTGCTGCTGGCTTTCAGCAGAATCGGCATCGGCGTGCACCTGATCATCCATCCGCTGTTCGACATGCGCCGAGATCGCGCCGGGCGAATGCTGTCAGCCGACGCTTCGCCACCGGCACGACGCGAGTCCTGGCAGCTGTTCGAGGTCGATCGGCAGATCGATCCGGAGCGTCTTGAGGCGATCACGGCCACCCTGTCCGCCACACTTGACGATGTCCGCGTCGCCGTGTCGGACTGGCAGCCCATGCTGCAACAGGTGCGCGTCGCCTGGCGGGCGCTCAAGGCCCCGGGCGTGCCGCGCGAAGCCGATGCCGCCGAAGCCCAGTCGCTCGTGGAATGGATGCTCGAGGGCCATTTCACCTTTCTGGGCTATCGGCGCTATCGATTGCGCCGTGGTGCCCGACAGGATCTGCTCCTGCCACAGGTCCAGTCCGGTCTGGGCATTCTGCGGCCCTCGCGTTCGGGTGTCGGCAGCCCGACTCCCACGGTGCTGGCCGGCGCGTTGCGCCGCGAAGCGCGCTCGGCGCGCGCGGTGCTGGTCACGAAGGCCAATTCGCGCGCGACCGTGCATCGCGGCAGCTATCTGGATTACGTCGGCGTACGCACTTTCGACGCCCGTGGCCGGGTGACCGGCGAGCACCGCTTTCTGGGCGTGTGGACGTCTTTCGCCTACGAGAGCAGCCCACGGGCCATCCCGCTGATGAAGGACAAGATCAACGCGGTCGTCGAAGCCTTCAATGCGGCGCCCGGCAGCCACGATGCCAAAGCGCTGTTGCACGTACTGGAAACGTATCCCCGCGATGAGCTGTTCCAGGCGAGCGTTGCCGAACTGATCCGCAACGTCCGCGGCATCGTCAACCTGTACGAGCGGGCGCAGGTGCGCCTGTTCGCCCGACGCGATCCTTTCGGACGCTTCTACTCCTGCCTGGTCTACGTGCCGCGTGATCGCTACGACTCGCGGGTACGCGAGCGCATCGAGACGGTGTTGCGCGGCGAGCTGGGTGGCCGAGCGGTGGAGACGCAGGTGACGATTTCGGACTCCACACTGGCGCGACTGTATGTCGTCGTGCGCCTGGGAGCACGGCCGACGGCACGCGTGGATCTGGAAAAAATCGAACGCGCGCTGGCGCGCGCGGCCTCGACCTGGCAGGCCGGACTGCGTGATGCCCTGACGGCGTCGATGGAAGAAGCCACGGCCCTGCAGCTCTGGAGCCATTTTGCCTCGGTCTTTCCCGCCGCCTATACCGAACAGGTGACACCCGCCGCCGCGCTCGGCGACATCAGGGAGCTGGTCGCACTCGGACCGCAGCCCGATGCCATGCGGCTGCGCCTGCACCGCGCAGCCGGTGAGGCCGACACCCAGCTGCATCTGACGCTCTACCGCCGCGGCGCCGCGGTCTCCATCTCCGATGTCGTGCCGGTGATGGAGAACTTCGGACTGCGCGTGATCGCCGAACAGCCCTATGAGATTCGCTGGCCCGAAGGCACGCATGCGCGCATCCAGGACTTTGAGCTGGCCCACGCGACACCTTTCAATATCGGCAAACTGGGGGCCAAGCTCACCGCTGCCATCGAAAGCGTCTGGACCGGCGCGACCGAGAATGATGGCTTCAACCGCCTGCTGCCGCTCACCGGGCTTGCGGTGCGGGAGATCATGGTGCTGCGCGCCTTCGGCCGCTATCTGCTGCAGACCGGGCTGCCCTTCAGCCAGGCCTACATGGAGCGGGTGCTGCAGGCCAATCCCGGCCTCACGCTCAAACTGTTCCAGCTGTTCGAGCAGCGGTTGAATCCGACGCGGGCCGCCGCCGCACGCGCTCGGACCCAGCCGCTGGAAGATGCCATTGCGCTCGACCTCGAAGCGGTGACCAGCCTGGATGCCGATCGGATCCTGCGCGCCTTCCTGCACGTGATCCGCGCCATCGTGCGCAGCAACTTCTGGCAGACCAGCGACGGCGTGAACCGTCCCTGTCTCTGCTTCAAACTGGACTCGCAGGCGATTCCCGAACTGCCGCTGCCGCGGCCGCTGTTCGAGGTCTTCGTCTACAGTCCCGAGGTGGAGGCGATTCATCTGCGCATGGCACAGGTGGCGCGCGGTGGCATCCGCTGGTCCGATCGGCGCGAGGACTTCCGCACGGAAGTGCTGGGGCTGATGAAAGCGCAGAACGTCAAGAACACGGTCATCGTGCCGATGGGCGCCAAGGGCGGTTTCGTCGTCCGGCGTCCGCGGGCGACCACAGCCGAAGAGCGGCAGCGTGAAGGCATCCGCTGCTACCAGACCTTCATGCGCGGGCTGCTCGACATCACCGACAACATCGTGGCTGACCGCATCGTGCCGCCCCCGATGGTGACCCGGCGTGATGCCGATGATCCGTACCTGGTGGTCGCCGCGGACAAGGGCACCGCGAGCTTCTCGGATATCGCGAATGCGGTGTCGGCCGAGTACGCCTTCTGGCTGGGCGATGCCTTCGCCTCCGGCGGCTCCGCCGGCTACGACCACAAGAAAATGGGGATCACCGCCCGCGGCGCCTGGGAATCGGTGAAGCGGCATTTTCGCGAGCTCGGTCGCGACATCCAGGCCGAGGACTTCTCCGTCTGTGGCATCGGGGACATGTCGGGCGATGTGTTCGGCAACGGCATGCTGCTGTCGCGGCATATCCGGCTGGTCGCAGCCTTCGATCACCGACACATATTTCTCGACCCCAGCCCGGACCTTGCGGCGAGCTTTGCCGAACGCGAGCGGCTGTTCGCCCTGCCGGCCTCCTCCTGGGACGACTACTCGAAGAAGCTCATCTCACGCGGTGGCGGTGTATTCGCCCGCGGCGCGAAATCCATCGCGCTCTCCTCGCAGCTGCGCGAACTGCTGGGGCTGGAGGTGCCGAGCGCCACGCCGCTGGAGATCATCCGCGCCATTCTCACAATGCCGGTCGACCTGTTGTGGAACGGCGGTATCGGCACCTACGTGAAGGCCACGACCGAGAGCCACGCGCAGATCGGCGATCGCGCCAATGACGCCCTGCGCGTCAACGGCGCCGAGCTGCATGCGAAAGTGGTGGGCGAAGGCGGCAATCTGGGAATGTCGCAGCTGGGCCGGGTCGAGTACGCCCTGAAGGGTGGCCGGCTCAATACCGATTTCATCGACAACTCGGCAGGCGTCAACACCTCGGATGTCGAGGTGAATCTCAAGATATTGCTGAACCCGCTGGTGCTGGCGGGCAAGCTGCGTCTGAAGGATCGTGACCAGGTCCTGACCCGCATGACGAGCGATGTGGCGGCGCTGGTTCTGCGCAACAACTATCTGCAAAGTCAGGCATTGAGCACGCTGGAGGTGCAGGCCGTTTCACGCCTGCCCGAGCATCAGCATCTGATCCGGCAGTTGGAACGCAGCGGCGATCTGAATCGCCGCATCGAATTCCTGCCCGATGATGAGGCGCTGGCGGAGCGCCATAAGCAGGCGCGCGGCTTGACCCGGCCGGAACTCGCGGTCCTGTTGTCCTACAGCAAGATCTGGCTCAGCCATCATCTGGTGGAATCCGACGTACCGGAGGATCCCTATCTGTCGCAGGAGCTGGAGCGCTACTTCCCGGAGGCCGTGCGCACCCGCTTCGCGCGCGCCATCAGCCGGCACCGGCTGCGACGCGAAATCATCGCGACTGCGACCACCAACAGCCTCGTGAACCGGATGGGCCCGACGTTCGTGATCCGCGCGCAGGAGGAAACCGGCGCGGCCCCCGCGCGCGTTGCGCGCGCCTACACCGCGGCGCGCGAAGTGTTCGAGATGCGCGAGCTGTGGTCGCAGATCGAAGCGCTCGACAATCGGATCCCCGCTCAGATGCAGTACACCATGCTGGATGAGACCGGGCGGCTGTTGCGGCATCTGACGTACTGGCTGTTGATGCACCGTCCGGCACTGTCGATTGACGCCGCCGTGAGCGAATTGCGGGGACCGGTGCGCAATCTCACGGCCCATCTGGCCGAGATGCTGGCCGGCCAATGGCGCGGCGGCTTTGACGCCGTGCTCGCCCGCTATGCCAGTGCCGGCGTACCGCCAGCCCTGGCCAAGCGCATGGGGCTGCTCGATGCGCAGAACAGTGCCCTGGACCTGGTCGAGCTGGCCGTGGCGGGTAAGGTCGCGGTCACCGAGGCGGCGCAGGTGTACTTCGGGGTGGGCGCGCGCCTGGGCCTCGACTGGATCCACACCCAGGTCGAGGCTTTGCCGATCGACGGCAACTGGCAGGCAGTGGCCCGTTCGGGTCTGCGCGATAGCGTGTTCCATTCGCAGCGACTGCTTACGCAGAAGGTGTTGGGCCAGTCGGCCCGCATCAGTCCGGCGAGCCGTATCGACACCTGGGTCGCCGCCAACGCCGACACCCTGGCCCAGTGGGAGCGCATGCAGGCCGACATGCGCACCGCCGGCAAAGCCGACTTTGCGACCCTGTCGGTCGGCGCCGAGACCCTGCGGCGTTTGACGGGCTGACGATCGCACGGGCCCTGCTGTACAGTAGCCGGCATGCCTGGAAAACTCATTCTCGTCCGCCATGGTCAGAGCACCTGGAACGTCGAAAACCTGTTCACCGGGTGGCACGACGTGGATCTGTCAGAGCAGGGCCGTACCGAAGCGCGCAGCGCCGGTCAGCAGATCCTGGCCGAAAAACTCACCATCGATCTGGCCTTCACTTCAGTGTTGAAGCGTGCCATCCGCACGCTGTGGTTCATCCTGGATGAGACCGACCGCATGTGGGTCCCGGTGGAGCGCAGCTGGCGCCTGAACGAACGCCACTACGGCGCGCTGCAGGGCCTGAACAAGGCGCAGACCGTGGAGAAACACGGCGCGGCGCAGGTGAAGATCTGGCGTCGCAGTTACGACATCCCCCCGCCGGCGCTGGCGCTGGAGGATCCGCGGCACCCGCGGCACGACCCCCGCTATCATGACGTCGACCCGGCATTGCTGCCGTCCACGGAGTCGCTCAAGGACACCCTCGCGCGCGTGCTGCCGTTTTGGACGCAGCGCATCGCGCCCGAGCTTGTGGCCGGGCGCAATGTCCTGGTCGTGGCGCACGGCAACAGTCTGCGCGCCATGGTGAAGATGCTGGACAACCGTTCCGAGGCCGAGATCGTCGAGCTCAATATCCCGACCGGTGTGCCGCTGTTGTACGAACTGGATGCCAAGCTTGCGCCGCTGTCCAGCCGCTACCTGGGCGATCCGGTGGCGATTGCGGCGGCCGCGGAGGCGGTGCGGCGCCAGACCGAGAAGCGCTAGGCGAGATTGGTATCATGCGGTATGACGGCCGCCGACCAGCCGTCGTAGTGACCCCCGTGGGATTTGGCGAGCTCCCCCAGGTGTTTGGTCAGCTCGCGCATGTCCGGCACCGACAGCCGCATGAGCTTGGTGGCATGCAGGCTGAAGGGCTGGTCGCTCGGATTATCCGGTGCCGGCTTTACATCGACCCGATAACCCTCGCTCTCCAGGATTGCCCCGACGGTGCGCCCGACTTCCTCTGACGGCATGGCCATGAAGAAATCCACCGCGTGCGGCTGAAAGGGATCCGAGCCCGCCTTGCGCAGCCGCTCGATGAGCTTCGCATCCCAGTCCTTCTCGGTCTTCTCGTTCATCTTGCGCAACTGGTAGTAGATGCGCCCCAAAGCGGCGCCCGCGGCCACCACCAGCAATGTCAGAAGCCAGCTCATTCGTCGGGCGCAACCGTCACGTGCAGCCCGGCCAGCGCCTGAGTGAACTCGATCTGACAGGACAGACGCGAATTGGGTTCGCGGTGCGACAGGTCGGCCAGTAGTTCGCGTTCGTCCGACATGGCGGCCGGCAACTTCTGCGTCCACTCAGGATCCACATAGACATGACAGGTCGCGCACGAACACATGCCGCCGCAGATCGCCGCCACCCCGTATTCGAGGTCGCGCAATGTCTCCATCACCTTCAGGCCGGTCTTCGCCTCGACCTCATGTTCAACTCCGTCTCGATCGGTCACTCGCAGCAAGGGCATGAATTCGCTCCGGCAAATCGCTTGGGTAAAGCGGCTAGTGTGCCGGTGGCGGGTAGCGGCGGGCAAGCGCCAGGCGCCGGTGCCATAGATTGGACAAGAAACGGTAGACCCAGGCGAAATCTTCCAGATCAAGGACGCTGACCGACCCCGGTAGTCCGCAGCGCCGCAGCAGTGTGGCGCCATGCCGCAGCAGCTGCGGGTAATAGGCCAACAGGCAGGCCAGATCCGCCAGTGGATCAGCCACGGCGGCATATTCCCAGTCGATCAGGCGTGGCTGCCCGGCACCGATCAGATTCTCGTGACTCAGGTCGCCATGGATGATGCATGCCGGACGACCCGCATCGGCCTGACGGGCCAGAATGTCCCGCGCGCGCGCCATCTGCGGCAAAAGGTCCTCCACCTGCGCGCGATTCTGCGCCGCAATCTGCGCGACGTGACGCTCCAGCAGCCCCCGCAGATCCAGCGGTGTCGCCGCCGGCGCCGGCAGGGCATGCAGTTGGCTCAAGGTCTGCGCCAACGCCCACAGTCGAGTCTCATCATCCAGATCCACCGCCCGCCACGGCGGCCCGGCCAGGAACTCGGTGACCAGGTAACGACCCTGGGGATCCGCTGCCAGGATCTGGCTGGCGAGACCTGCCTGCGCAGCAGCCCCATGCAGCAGTGCCTCGCGGCGCCGATCCACTCCCAGGTCGAGCGTGTAGGGCTCGTGCAGGCGCACGACGAAGACGCCCTGCGCAGTCGTGACGCGGAATGTCGCATTGGTCGTTCCACCCGCCAGCGCCTGTACCTCGAGTGACGCCGGGGCATCGGCACCCGGTACGTGCCTGAGCGCCTCCTGCCAGTTCGGGCTCGTCGGCATGTTCATGCGCCGGCCGGTATCGCAGCAGCGCCCTGCGCGCGCCACGTCCGCCACCAGGCGCGGTGACCTACGATGATGACGATCAGCGTCGCGGCCGTCATCAGGCCCAGCAGGTAGAGCTTCTGCTCGAAGAACAGGTATGCCTCCACCGCATCGATCAGGAACCAGTAGGCCCAGTTCTCGAGCTTCACCCGCGCCACGAGCCAGGTCGTGAACAGACTTCCCCAGGTCGTGAGGGAGTCGAGATAGGGCCACGCGGCCTGGGTCTCGCGCTGCAGATATTGCGCCGTGATGATGCTGATCAGAATGACGGCCAGCGTGCCGAGCAGGTGCCAGCGCAGCGGCAGCAGCGACACCGCCGGGCGTGGAATCTCAGCGTCGGTCCAGCGCCAGTAGCCGTAGATGGAGACAATGACGTAGTAGACATTCAGGCCCGCCTGCATCGGCAGTCCCTGCCGTGCCGAGAGCCAGATGACGATGGCGGAACTGACGCCGCCGGCCACCCAGCACCAGCGGCTGCGTTTGACGGCCAGCACCAGGTACGCCACGCCGAGAATCACGGCGCTGACCTCGGCCAGCGACATCGCCTTGAGTGCGGCGATGATCTGCCCCGTCACCGGATCAGTCCGGAGTCGGTGAGCGGCCCGATCAGCTTCATGACGATGACCGACTTGTCGACCTGGCCAAAAGTCGTCTTGATCTCGCGTGCCAGGGTCGCGAATACCAGGTCGAATGGCCCGACAAGCTGGGTGCTGAGGCTGTTGGTGATGACCCGCACGCCGCGGACCGCATTCAGGCGCTCGATGAAGTCCTTGATCCTCGGGATCCGATCCTGCTCCAACGGATACAGGCTCAGTTCGACGGCGATTTCCATACTGACCATCCTTTGCTCATTTGAACGAGTACGACAGGGTCGCACCGACCTGACGCGGCGGCCCCAGCTGTACGAACTGCTGATAGGGGAAGTTCGGTGGCACATCGGCGAAGTAGAAGCCGCGCACGGCGTAGCTGCGATCCGTGACATTGCGCACCCAGACATCGGCGGACCAGCGATCCCGGCGCACGCCGGCCTTCAGATTGAGGAGTACGTAAGCATGGCTCGAGTAAGGATCGAGCGCCGGCAGATCGTAGTAGAAGCTGGCACGTCCGGTCAGGTCGGCCCGTAGAAAAAGACCGTCCGGGCCGTGCAGTGTCCCCGACAGCGAACCCTGCCAGCTGGGCGCGTGCGGCAATGCGCGATCCGGCAGCACCGCACCGTCCAGCGTCAGGCCGTGATAGCTGGAATTGAGCAGGCCCATTGAAGCGCCCAGTTCGAACAAGTCCACTGGCGACCAGGTGAGATCCGATTCGACACCGTAGTTGCGGCCACTGGGCGCGTTGGCGTTGTAGAGGATGAAGGTGTTGGGATTGTTGGCCTGCAGTTGCTCCCCGGTCTGCAGCTGCAGGCCCGTGCGCTGTGTGTAGAACACATCGGCGTCCAGCCGCAGCCGCCGCTCCAGCAGGTCTGCCTTGTAACCGGTTTCAAAATTAAGATCGGACTCGGGCTGGAACAGGATCTGGTCCGCCGGCAGGCCCGGCCCTAGATTGAAGCCCCCCGCCTTGTAACCGCGACCCACGCTCACGTACAGGTTCTGTTGGGTTCCAACCAGATACTCCAGTGAGGCATTGCCGCCCCAGAGGTGCTCGACGGGCGCAAAGTCATGAGTCAGCGGCGCCGGATCATCCAGGTCGTTGGCGATGTCATGGTAGTCGGCCGTGCGTCGCTCCGCGCGAGCGCCCAGATTCCAGCCCCAGCGCGCGGCGAACTTGCCATCGAGCGCCCCAAAGATTGCCGTATTGACCGAATCGAAGTGGCTGTCCGTGACGTTGAGGGATTCTGAATCGCTGCCGGGATCAAAAGGATCCAGATACACACCCGGCTCGGTATCCGCCAGGCTCTCCCACAGCCCAAGCTGATAGACGCCCAGCAGCCAATTTACCGTGGCGGGAGTCGTATTGGACAGTCGCAGCTCGAGGCTATGCGTGCGCCGCTCGCGCACCTGCGAGTCCGAGTACTGGTAGCTGTAGGGCGCCCACAGCACCGGATTGCCGAAGTCCGCATCATAGGAATACCGGATGTGCGAGTTGGCGAACGTTCCGATGAAGGTCAATGTGGTTGGACCGAGCCCTGCATAGGCGACCTTGAGGGATGCGGCCGCCGAATCCTGGGCATCCTGGCCCGGCTGGTCGGTCTGTGTCGTGCGGTCGTTGTCGATGTCCCAGGCGTCATAGCCGTCATTGATGCGGATGTCGAACACGGTCAGATCCACCCTGAGATCGGCCACTGGCTGATAACGCCAGCGGGCGCGGATGCTGAGTTCGTCGTCACCATCGGTGCTGCTGCGTCCCAGGTACTCGTTGCGATAGAAGCCATCACTGGAGTACTGCTGGACCGCGATCCGGAACGCCGAATCGAGCGCGGTCACCGGACCGGTGAGCATCGCGCCGTATGAGCGCGTGTCGTAGTCGCCGCCGCTCAGCTCCACCCGACCGCCGAATTCATCTTCCGGCGCGGCACTCTCCATGGCGATGAGGCCACCCAGCGCGTTCGCCCCGTAGCGGGTGCCCTGCGGGCCGCGCAGCACTTCGATGTGGTCCATGTCGAACAGCGTGCCCACCGTACCGATGCTGCTGAAGTCGACATCATCGATCAGGAATCCAACCGAAGGATTCGGCGCACCCTGGTATTCGTCCAGCTCGCCGATGCCGCGGATCTGGAAGTAGCGGGGCCGGTTGGTGTCGCCCGACCAGTTGAGATTCGGCACCATGCCGATCACATCCTCGAAATGCTGCTGGCCCACCGCCCGAAGGGTTGCCGAGTCAAGCACGGTGATGCTGGCCGGCACGTCCCGCATGGGCTGATCCCGCAGCAGGGTCGCGGAGACCACCACTTCCTGCAAAGTGTTGCCGGAGGTATCGGGGGATTCCTGAGCCTGCGCCGGCTGCGCGGTCAGGGCCGTGAGCAGCGAAAACGCGAGAAATGCGGTTGAAGCGCGAAAATCCACACCTGCTCCCTACGCCGGCATTACCCGGATCAGGTTCAACGGGTTCGCAGGACCATCCTGCGTCTCAGGCTTCCGCAGAAGCCACCCCAAGGTTCTAGGGTGCGTATGTTAGAGACTGCACCGCTGTTTGCAAGCCCGACGGCGCCGCCGGGCATACAATGCACGCCAGCCTTTAAACGTGCCCTGCATACACAGGAGCCGCATCAGCATGCCGCGCACCATTCATGTTCATCAGATCGACGCGTTCACCCGCGTCAAGTTCACTGGCAACCCCGCCGGCGTCGTATTGGACGCAGATGCTCTGACCGATACCGAAATGCTCGCGATCGCCCGCGAACTCAACAATGCCGACACCGCCTTCATCCTCAAGGCCGACGGCCCCGACCACGATCTGCGGGTCAGATTCTTCACACCACGAACCGAGGCCGCCTTCGTGGGCCATGCCAGCGTTGCGGCGCACTATGTGCTGTCTACGGCGAGCAGCGGCAGCCGCCGTGTGCGCCAGAAGTCGCGTTCCGGAGTGGTTGAGGTTGAGATTCGCGGTAGCGATGCGCAGCGTCGGATCGCGATCCGTCAAAGCGCCCCACCGCTGGGGCGCGAGATCAATGACCGCGAGCGCCTGGCAGTCATGGATTCACTGGCGCTGGCCTCGGCGGACCTCGATCTGCATTGCCCGGTGCAGGTGGTCGGCGCCGGCAGCACCCGTCTGATGGTCGGTGTGCGCGGACCGGAACAGCTGCGGCAACTGAAGCCGGATGTCGCGCGTCTCACCACTTTGTCCGCGCAGCTCGGCGCGCAGGGTTTTTTCGTCTTCACCCTGGCACCCGCGCTGCCCGAGGTACTGACCGAGTCGCGCATGTTCTGTCCAGCATTGGGGATCGCCGAGGATCCGGTCAGCGGCAATGCGCACGGCATGCTCGGCGTCTATCTCGCTCGGCATGGACTGTTGGGCCCCAGTGCGCCACAGGTGAATTTCGCCGGGGCGCAGGGTCATCACGTCAACCGGCCCGGTCGCGTGGAAGTCGAGCTCGAGTACCGCGACGGCACGGTGGCCGGCGTGTGGATCGTGGGCCAGGCCATGGCGATCTTCGAGACCCGGATCGACCTGTAGATCAGCCGTTGGCCGACTCCACATCGGCGCTGCCAAGGTCCTGTGATCGCCAGATCAGCAGTAGCGCAGGCACCGTGATGCCTGCGGCGACCAGAAATGGTGAGTTCGCGCCCCATAACGCAAATACGGGGCCGCCGACAAACGGGCCAAGCACCCGCGCGAGGCTGGTGGCGGACTGGTACACCCCCATGACGACGCCCCGATCACCCCCGTGTGACTGGCGTGACGCGAGCGAGGAGGCACTGGGACTGAAAGCACCCATGCCGGCGCCACAGAACAGCAGTCCGAGCGCTGCGGCCATGAGACTGTTGCCCGCGAGGCCCACCAGCAGCAATCCTATGACGTAGGACAGGATCCCAAGCTGCGCCAGGCGTCGCTCGCCCAGGCGCGGCGCGAGGACGCGCACCAAGCCGCCCTGCATCACCACCGCGACCAGGGCCGCACCGAACAGCGCCCAGGCCACGGTGCGCGGCCCGGCCCCAAAGCGACTCAGTGCCCACAGCGCAAAAGTGGATTCGAGTATGCCCTGCGCCGTGGTGACCAGGAGTGCCGCCGATGAAACGAACAGCAAACGCGGCCGTTCGCGCAGCAGCGACAGCGGGCCGCCCTGCTTGGGCTCCGCCTCGCTGGCGCCAGGAGTGCGCTGGACCCGACTCTCGGGCAGCAGGAACTTCACCAGCGCGAGCGCCACGAGGCTCAAGGCGGCCGATGTGACCGCGGGCCACAGAAAATTCGCGCTCTGCGCGTGATCACCGGCCAGGACGCCCCCGATCGGTATTCCGAGCATGAAGCCAATGCCGATCGCCGCGCCGACCATCCCCATGGATTTGGCGCGCGTTGCCGGCGTGCTGATATCCGATGCATAGGCGAAGGCGGCGGCCAGATTGCCGGCCATGAAGCCCGCGAGCATCCGTGCCGCGAGCAGCATCCACAGACTGTTCGCGAGCGCCAGGATCACATAGGACAGGCAGGCCCCAACCAGGCTGCTCATCAGAATGGGTCGCCGTCCATAACGATCGCTCAACCGTCCCCAGACCGGCGCAGCGAGCAGCTGGCACAGTGAGTAGCTGCCGAGGATGGCGGTAGTGAGACTCGGGCCCGCGCCATAGCGATGCGCCATGTAGGGCACCAGCGGAATCAGCACGCCGAAGCCAAGCACATCGATCATCGACACCACGAACAGCGCGTGCAGTGAAGGCGCCCGGGCGGGCGCGCCGGTTTGCGAAACGGAAGTCATCGGATAGGGCTACACCATACCGGGGCACCCTGGGACAACGCCAGCTCATGGGTGGCACCGGCCGGCCATTCCTCACGATTATGAGTGGCGATGACCACCGTGGTGCCCGCCGCGATCAGTTCATCCAGATGCGCAATCAGGGCGTGACGGGTTGGCGCATCGAGCCCGACGTAGGGTTCATCCAGCAGCAGCAGTGCGGGTTTGCCGACCCAGGCGCGGGCGAAGAGCACACGGCGCAGCTGTCCATACGAGAGCTCATGCAAGCGGCGCGTGGCGAAATCGCCCATGTCGAAAAACCTCAGGGCAGTGCGCGCCGCGGCGCGGTCAGCCGGACTGGGTGCCTCCACCAGACCGATGCTCGCATGGCGGCCGGACTGCACGACCTCCGCGACCGTGAGCGCGCGCGGATGATCGGCCTGCAGATGCGGGGCCACCAGGCCCACGCGCCGTTTGAAGATCTCCAGCGGCACCCCCGGAGTGATGCCGGCGCGCTCGATCCGACCGCCCGCCGCCACTGCGTGATCGCCGTAGATCGTGCGCAGCAGGGACGACTTGCCGGACCCATTCGGGCCGTGCACGACCCAGCAGTCGCCTTGATGAACGGTCAAAGTGATGCCGCTGAGCACCCGATGCTCATCCAGATACACATCCGCCCGCGTCAATCGCACCAGCATGCGCGCGCGCCGCCGGGAAGGTGCTTTCAAGACCGTGCGGCGCAACCGCGCGCGCCGCGCGAACCATCGATCGAAGGGAGCCCGGGAGAGTGGCCCGCGAAAGACGATGCGGCCCGCCTCGAGAATCAGGGCATGGGTCGCGCCCGTCGGCACATCCTGCGGCCGATGCACGGATAGAATCCAAGGCAGCCG
The DNA here is from genome assembly GCA_035486855.1 of Steroidobacteraceae bacterium. Lineage (GTDB taxonomy): Bacteria > Pseudomonadota > Gammaproteobacteria > Steroidobacterales > Steroidobacteraceae > DAIDKA01. The sequence continues at coordinate 48,101 of DATHMT010000022.1, read as the reverse complement.
TGAACGACGGGTGGCGGCGAGGAACCGTAGTGCATCGGTGTGGCGCGTGGCGTCCAGACCATTGAGCAACTCATCCATGAGCAGCAGCCTGGGACGACTGGCCACAGCGCGCGCCAGCAGCACCAGACGCCGCTCGCCATAGGACAATGTCAGGAATCGCCGTGGCAACAGCACAGTCAAGTCCAGGCGCCGCGCCAGAGCCGCGATGGTACGCAGGTCCCCCGCTGACAACTCCCGCAACGGAATATCGGTGCGATGGATGCCGGTGCCGATGACCTGCTCGACCGTGTGGTTCCAGCCGTAGCGCTCGTAGCGATCCTGGCGTTCCGGTCCTACATAGGCGATTTCATCCTGTGCCTCATAGGGTGTATCGCGCACCTGCCGTCCCCACCGATAACGACGCAGCGGACGCCTTTCCGGAACCGGCCAGACGGCACCGGCGATCAGTTTCAGCAGCTGAGTCTTGCCGGCGCCGTTGGCCCCGATCAGCACCCAGTGCTGACCGGGGCGAATGTGCCAGTCGATGGCGCGCAGGACCGTGCGCTCGCCGCGCTTTACGTGTACGCGCTGCAGACGAACTTCGAGATAGGCTTTCACGGCGCGCACATTGGACCGAACAGGCGTACGTGGCAAGATGCCGCCCATGCCGATCGGTTCCGTCGCGGAAAAATCCTGTGACCTGCTCGTGGTGGGCGGCGGAATCAATGGCTGCGGCATCGCGCGCGATGCCGCGGGCCGCGGGCTTTCGGTCCTGTTGTGCGAGCAGGATGACCTGGCCGCGCACACCTCCTCCGCCAGCACCAAGCTCATCCACGGTGGTCTGCGCTATCTGGAGCAGTGGCACTTCGGACTGGTTCGCAAGGCGCTCAAGGAGCGCGAAATACTGCTGGCGAGCGCGCCGCATCTCATCCGTCCGTTGCGCTTCGTGATGCCGCACGACGCACACCTGCGGCCGATGTTTGAAATCCGCGCCGGTCTTTTCCTGTATGACCATCTGGCATCCCGCAAGCGCCTGGCGGCCTCCAAGGCGGTCGATCTGCATCGGCATCCGGCCGGATCGGGTCTCGATCCGCGCTTTCGCGAGGGCTTCATCTATTCCGATGCCTGGACGGATGATGCACGGCTCGTGGCACTCACCGCCCGCGATGCGGCCGAGCACGGCGCGACCATCCTGACCCGAACGCGCTGTGAACATGCGCAACGTCTCAGTGCTGAATGGCACGTGCGCCTGGCGCCCACGCACGGTGGCGCGGCGCCCGCGATGGTGAAGGCGCGGGCGCTGGTCAATGCGGCGGGACCCTGGGTCGCAACCTTCCTGCACGAACACACGACCGTCAGCACGCATCGCATGGTGCGGTTGATCAAGGGCAGCCACATCATCGTGCCGCAGATCTTCCGTCACCGCTTCGCCTACATCTTTCAGAACATAGACCGGCGCATCGTATTTGCGATTCCGTACGAACGCGATTTCACGCTCATCGGCACCACCGACGTCGAGCATCATGGACAACCGCAGGATCTGGAAATCAGCGCCGCGGAAGTCGAGTATCTGTGCACCACCGTCAATCGCTATTTCACTCAGCGGACCTCGCCGGCCGATGTAGTCCACAGCTACGCGGGCGTGCGGCCGCTGCTGGAAGACGAAGCGGCGGACGCCGCGAAGGTCTCACGGGACTATGCGCTGGAGCTCGACACGCAAGGTGCTCCGATCCTGAATGTCTTTGGCGGCAAGATCACCACCTTCCGTCGCCTCGCCGAGGAAGCCGTCGATCAGCTGTGCACGGCGCTGCGGGCCGAGGCACCTGGCTGGACCCAACTTGCGGTGCTGCCCGGCGGAGATCTGCCGGGCGCAAGCCTCGCGGTATTTCTGCGCACGATGGCGCGGCGCTTTCCATGGCTGCCCGTCACCGTGCGGGAGCGGTACGCGCGGGCCTATGGCACCCGGATCGTGAAGCTGATCGGTGCTGCCCGCACCCTGGCCATGATGGGCCGGGAAGTGCTGCCTGGACTCTATGAACGCGAGATCGACTATCTGTGCGGTTTTGAGTGGGCGCACACGGCACGTGACATCCTCTGGCGGCGAAGCAAACTTGGACTGCATCTGCCGCCGGACAGTGAGGCGCGGCTGGATGCGTGGCTGGCGGATCGCGGGGGGTGAGCATGAAGGCATATGTGCTGGCCATCGATCAGGGCACGACCAGCTCGCGCAGCATGGTGTTCGACCAGCAGCGGCGAATCATCAGCCTCGCGCAGCGCGAACACCAACAGTCCTATCCGCGCTCCGGATGGGTCGAGCACGACGCCGCTCAAATCTGGTCGACGCAGTCCGCGACCATCGCCGATGCGCTCAAGCAGGCCGGCCTTGCCCCGCGTGACCTCAGCGCAATCGGCCTCACCAACCAGCGCGAAACCACCGTGGTCTGGGACCGGGGCAGCGGCGTGCCCATTGGTCCGGCCATCGTCTGGCAGGACCGGCGCACTGCGGATCGCTGCGCGGCGCTGTTGGCGCAGGGCCATGGCCCGCTGATCAGTTCCCGCACCGGCCTGCTTCCCGACAGCTACTTCTCGGCGACCAAGCTCGAGTGGCTGCTGCGGGAGGTGCCCGGCGCCCGGGCGCGGGCCGCGCGCGGTGAGCTGGCCTTTGGCACGATCGACAGCTGGTTGATCTGGAATCTCAGTGGTGGCCGCACCCATGTCACGGACATCAGCAACGCCAGCCGTACCATGCTGTTCAACATTCACACCGGGGAGTGGGACGAGGAGCTGCTGCAGCTGTTCGATATTCCCCGCGGCTGCCTGCCGCGGGTCCTGCCGTGCGCTTTTTCGACCGCCGCTGAGCCTTTGTGCGCCGAACTGGATGGCGTTTCCGTACCCATTACCGGAATCGCCGGCGATCAGCAGGCGGCGCTGTTCGGTCAGGCCTGTCTGAGTCCGGGGATGGCGAAAAACACCTATGGCACCGGCTGCTTCCTGCTCATGAACACCGGCACAACCGTCATGCAGTCCCGGCAGCATCTGCTGGCAACCGTGGCCTGGCGAGTGGGGACCGACGCCCCGCAGTACGCGCTCGAGGGCAGTGTGTTTGTCGGCGGTGCCGCCGTGCAGTGGCTGCGCGACGGATTGGGGCTGATTGAAGACTCAGCCGCGGTCGAAGCGCTCGCACGAAGAGTGCCGGACAGCGCAGGCGTGCACTTCGTACCGGCCTTCACGGGCCTGGGCGCGCCCTACTGGGATCCACAGGCCCGCGGCGCGCTGCTCGGCCTGACACGGGGAACGTCGGCGGCGCATATCGCGCGCGCCACCCTCGAGGCGATCGCCTTTCAATGCACCGATGTCCTGAAGGCCATGCAGGCCGACTCGGGTCACCCGCTGCATGAATTGCGGGTGGACGGCGGCGGCAGTCGCAATGCCCTGCTCATGCAGTTCCAGGCTGATCTGCTCGGCGCGCCGGTCGTGTGCGCGCAGCACAGCGAGAGCACGGCCCTCGGCGCCGCGTGTCTGGCCGGAGTCGGTGCGGAAATCTGGTCCGTCGCCGAGGTGGCGGCGGGCTGGCAGTCCGGCGCAACGTATGTACCGCGCATGAGCCGTGATGAGGCTGCCTCGCGCCTGCAGCGCTGGGCGCTCGCGGTCGCCAGCACGCGCAGCTTTCAGTGACCCGATCGGCCCGGGTCCGCAGGGCTTTCCAGCACCACCGTGTCCTCCAGCTGACCCGGCCCCGGCAACTCCTGCAGCGGATCATCCGGCGCGGGCTCCACCCGCACACAATTGCGACCGGAGCGTTTGGCCGTGTACAGCGCCGTGTCGGCGCGCGCCAGCATGTTGCCGGGATCATCTGCACCGATCATCGACACGGTCAACCCGACGCTGGTGGTCACGCCGGCATGTCCGGGAATCAGGACCCGGGTATTGATGGCAGCGACTTTCTGGCGCAGCACTTCGGCGAACTCGCGCGCCGCGGTCAGGCCCGCATCCGGCAGCACGATCAGGAATTCCTCCCCGCCCAGACGTCCAAAGAACGCCGGCGGGGTCACGCTGCTGCGGACCGCCTCGGCGACCAACTTCAGTACCTCATCACCCGCGGCGTGCCCATGCTGATCGTTGATGCGTTTGAAGAAATCGATATCCATGATCAGGATGGCACAAGGTGGCGCCTCGGGTCGCTTCAGCAGCTGGCCCAGACGCGCCAGCACGGCGCGGCGGTTGGGCGCCTGAGTAAGTTCATCGGTCATCGCCAGACTCCCCATGCGGCGTGCTCGGCCGCGGTTGAGAATGACCAGCCAGATCAGTACCGCCCCCAGCGCGACCCCCAGGGCAATAACCACACCCTGGAGCTGCCGCACACGGCGAGACTGAGCCAGTGCGCTGCTGGTCGCAGCGTTCTCGCGCACCAGCGCGCGATTCTCGCGCTGCTGCGCGGCGGTGTCATATTCGACTTTCAAGGTCGCGAAACGCTGGTCCAGCTGATGGCTCAGCAGCTGTTCCTGCTGCTGTGCTGCCTCGGTGCTGGCAATGTAGGCCGCCTGCCATTCGCCCAGCGCCGCCTCGACCTGTGCCAGCACCCGGTCGGTCGTCACCAACTCCGCTGCCGAATCGGAGGACTTGAAGACACCCAGCGCGAGCTGCAGGGATGTCAGACTGTCACGCAGACGCCCGGCAAGATAGAGCGCCCGCCCCTGCTCCAGGTTGATCTGCGCGGCGAGCCGCGCGTCGGGAGTCTCGTGCTGCAGGACAGCCGCGCGTGCCAGATCCACCAATGCCCCGGTGGCATCGTTGCGGTCGATTTTGATGGCCGCGAGACCGCGCAGCGCGTACGCCTCGACGCGCGGGTACTTGAGGTTACGGGCCAGATCCAACGCCTGAGTAAACGCCGTCTGTGCCTGCTCCCACCGGCGTGCATCCTCATAAGTGCGGGCGAGATTCTGCAGCGTGACCGCCTGCTCGCGCAGCATGCCGCGCTGGCGTTGGAGGCTCAGCACGTCACCGTACAGCCGCGCGGCCTCGGCCGGGTCACCCATGCGACGGTAGAGTGTGGCGATGCCATCGCCGCAGGAGACCGCCTCGTAATGACGTCCGACCCGCTCATATAGAACCTGGGCGCGGCGCAGGTCTACCAATCCGGACGCATAGTCGCCCTGGATGCCCAGCAAGTGGCCGCGCGAATCGAGCGCCGCAGCCAGCAACATATCATTGCGGCTCGTGGTGGCAAGCGCCACCGCGCCGTCGAACAGCCGCAATGCCTGTGCGTTGTCGCCGGCGGTCTCCCGGGTATCACCCTGACAGGTCAGGATCCCGGCACGCAGATCCGGCTCACGTGATCGCGGCAAGAGCGCCAGCGCCCGCTGTGCCTGAGCCTCGGCCGCCTCCAGATCACGCTCCGAGTCATACTCACACAGCAGCTGCAGCGCCCGTATCTCCAGATCCACATCAGGATAGCGCTGCAGTGCCTCGAGGGCCGCACGCGCATCGCGATTCTCAGCCTCGGGATCGCTGAAACCCTCCTTCTCGGCCTGGTCGATGGTGCGCGCGATATCCGGCGCTGCCGTAGCCAGTGCGGATGCCGGCAGCAGCGACATGCTCATCAACAGCAATGCTGGATATCCCGCCGCTCTCAAGTCATGACCCTCGCCTGACGGATTTCGGACCGGGCGCATTATCCCGTATCGCGGTCATCCGGTGCGGGGAGAATGCGTTCGGGTGGTCGATTATTGTCACGCACCGTGCTGGTGCGATGCGCTCGAACCCGTGCTGGCACTGGACCGCTACCGGGCGTTTGACGTATATGCAAAAGCTAGATGACGAATTCGACCAAGAAATGGAATGAAGGGTGAAAGCGGCGCTGCGGCACCAGCGGGCTGATGGCGCCGCCCTGTTGAGCATCGGGTGCGACGGCGACGGCGTCAGTCGCCTGTCTGATCTGTATCAACGCGCACCCTGCCGCATTTTGTTTCCCGATGTCGAAGCGGGCGAGCCGCTACAGGCCGTGCTGCTGACGACCGCCGGAGGACTCACGGGCGGCGATTGCACCGGTGTCGAATTCAACGTCGCGGCAGATGCGCGCGCCACGCTCACCACCCAGGCGGCTGAGAAGCTGTATCGCGCCCTGCCCGAGACGGCACCGGTGGTTTGCACCGTCGCCTTGCGGGCCGGCGCAAACAGTTGGGCGGAATGGCTTGCGCAGGAGACGATACTGTTCAACGGTGCGCGCCTGCGTCGTGCTTTTTCCGCGGACCTGGCGCCCGGCTCGCGTATGCTCGCGGTGGAGAGCATCGTATTCGGTCGGCACGCCATGGGAGAGGAGCTGCGAGCGGGGATGCTGCACGACTCCTGGCGCATCCGGCGCTCGGGGCGCTTGATCTGGGCTGATGCCATGCGCCTGGATGGAGACATCGCCGGACTGCGTCGGGCACCCTTTGGCTTCGGCGATGCCGTTGCCTGCACCACGCTTCTCTACGCGGGTCCGGATGCCGCCGCATTGCTCGAGCCGGTACGCGCCGCGCTCATGGAGAGCGCCGGCGACTCCGGCGTGACGCTGCTGGACGGATTGCTGATCGTGCGACTGTTGGATGGCGATGCATCGCGACTGCGTTCACAGGTCATCAACGTGGCGGCCCTGATCCGCCATACTGCCGCGGGGATTTCAAGGGCATTGCCACGGGTCTGGCACTGCTGAGGCTCATCGAGGGACATCCATGAATCTGACACCCAGGGAAAAAGACAAGCTGTTGGTTGCAATGGCGGCCTTGGTCGCACGCCGGCGCCTGGAGCGCGGGGTCAAGTTGAATCATCCGGAGGCAGTCGCGTTGATTGCCGACACGGTGGTCGAGGGCGCGCGCGATGGTCGCAGCGTCGCACAGCTGATGCAGTCCGGTGCTCAGGTGCTCACGCGCGCCCAGGTCATGGACGGTGTGCCGGAGATGATCCACGAGATTCAGGTTGAAGCCACCTTTCCGGACGGGACCAAACTCGTCACGGTCCACCAGCCCATCAGGTGAGAATCATGATTCCAGGCGAAGTCATCACCCTCGACGGCGATCTCATTCTGAATGCGGACCGCCGCAGCATTACACTGAACGTCGCCAACAGCGGCGATCGTCCGGTGCAGGTCGGCAGTCACTACCATTTTGCGGAGGTCAACCCCGCGTTGGTATTCGATCGTGCGCAGGCCCGGGGCATGCGTCTTGATGTCCCCTCCGGTACCGCCATGCGCTTCGAACCCGGCCAGCAGCGCGAGGTGCAGCTGGTGGATTACGCGGGCAGCCGCACGGTCATTGGCTTTCGCGGCGAGGTCATGGGACCGCTGTCCGCCTCCGCCAAGAAGGTTTGAATCATGCCATTCAGCATCAGCCGCCGTGCCTACGCCACGATGTACGGTCCGACCGTCGGGGATCGCATTCGCCTCGCCGACACCGAACTGTTCGTCACCGTTGAGGAAGACCGCACGCTCTACGGCGAGGAAGTGAAGTTCGGCGGCGGCAAGGTCATCCGCGATGGCATGGGTCAGTCACAGGTCAGCCGCGCAGCCGGTGCGGTCGATACGGTGATCACCAATGCCGTGATCCTCGATCACTGGGGAGTGATCAAGGCGGATATCGGAATCCGCGACGGTCGCATCAGCCGCATCGGCAAGGCGGGAAACCCGGACGTGCAGCCGGGCGTCGACATCGTCGTCGGGCCCGGCACGGAGGTCATCGCCGCCGAAGGCAAGATCGTGACTGCCGGCGGCATCGATGCGCATATTCATTTCATCTGCCCGCAGCAGGTGGAGCACGCGCTGTTTTCCGGGGTCACGACCATGCTGGGCGGCGGCACGGGTCCGGCTCACGGCACCCTCGCGACCACCTGTACGCCAGGTCCTTGGCATCTGGCGCAGATGCTTCAGGCGACCGATCACCTGCCGATGAATATCGGGCTGTTCGGCAAGGGCAATGCCAGCCAGCCCGAGGCGCTGGAGGAAATGGTGCGCGCGGGCGCCTGCGGCCTGAAGCTGCACGAGGACTGGGGCACGACACCGGCGGCGATTGACTGCTGCCTGTCGGTGGCCGATGCCATGGACGTGCAGGTCACGCTGCACACTGACACGCTCAACGAATCCGGATTCGTGGAAAGCACGATCGCGGCATTCAAGGGTCGCACCATTCACGCCTTTCACACCGAAGGCGCGGGTGGCGGCCATGCGCCGGATATCATCAAGGTGTGCGGCCTCCACAACGTGCTGCCTTCGAGCACCAACCCCACTCGCCCCTACACCGTGAATACGCTCGATGAGCATCTGGACATGCTCATGGTGTGTCATCACCTGGACGCGCGCATCGCCGAGGATGTGGCCTTCGCCGAAAGCCGTATCCGCAAGGAGACGATCGCCGCCGAGGACATCCTGCAGGACCTGGGCGCCTTCTCCATGATGAGCTCGGACAGCCAGGCCATGGGGCGCATTGGCGAGACCATCATCCGCTGCTGGCAGACCGCAGATAAGATGAAGCGACAGCGCGGCGCTTTGCCGGGCGACAACGCCGGCAGCGATAATTTCCGCGCCCGACGCTATGTCGCCAAGTACACCATCAACCCCGCCATTGCTCAGGGCATTTCCGACCATGTGGGTTCAATTGAGGTCGGCAAGCTCGCGGACCTGGTGCTGTGGTCGCCGGTTTTTTTCGCCGCGAAACCCGACCTGGTTCTCAAGGGTGGCATGATCGCCGCGGCGCCGATGGGCGATCCGAATGCCAGCATTCCCACCCCGCAGCCCGTGCACTATCGTCCGATGTTCGGGGGCATTGGTCGAGGCGCTGCCAACAGTGCCCTCACCTTTGTCAGCGGCGCTTTCGTGGATGGCGCCGGACCGCAACGCCTGGGACTGGCGCGCGCGGCGGTTGCCGTCCGCAACACCCGCGCCATCAGCAAATCGAACATGGTGCTCAACAGCGCGACGCCACACATCGAGGTGGATGCGGAGACCTACGAGGTGCGTGCCGATGGCGTGCTGCTGACCTGTGAGCCGGCCCAGGTACTGCCGCTGGCGCAGCGCTACTTTCTCTACTGAAGGTCAAGCGATGACCGACTCGATGCTCAGGGCGACACAGGTGCTGAAGGCTGGCAGCTGGCAGGCGGCGCCGGTCGATCGCATCACGCTCGGCTACGATGAACGTCATCGGCGTCGGCTGCGGTTCGTTGCCGAGTCTGGCACCGAGTTCTTGCTGGACCTGCCCCGGACCACCGTGCTGCGCGGCGGCGATGGTCTGCGCCTAGAAGATGGCCGCGTCATCCTGGTCGCCGCTGCCGCCGAAGCGTTGCTGGCCGTCACGGCGGCCGACGCGGACCAGCTGGCGCGACTGGCCTGGCATATCGGCAATCGTCACCTGCCGGCGCAGCTTGACGGCGGGCGGATTCTGATCCGCGAAGACTCCGTCATCGAGGAGATGCTGATCGGTCTCGGGGCGAGCGTGCGCCACGTCACCGAGCCCTTCACGCCCGAAGCGGGCGCCTATGATGCCAGTCATTCGTTGCTGCTTGGGACCGGACACCGTCATGGATGACCTGCGGCCGCCTTCGTTCTTGACTCAGTTCCAGCTATTCGCCTGGTGCTCGCCCGCGTACCCCACCGGAGCCTTCAGCTACAGCCATGGGATGGAATGGGCGCTCGAGTGCGGAACCGTGACCACGCTCGAAGGTCTCCTGGAATTCATCACCGCGGTCCTCACGCGGGGCGGCGGCTGGGTCGATGCAGTGCTGTTCGCGCACGCCTGGCGCGCGGCCCGAAAGCCCGCCGCACACTGGCAGCAAAGTGGGCGCTCGCAGCTGTGCGAGATTGCGGAACTGGCCGCGGCCTTTCGCGCAACTGCCGAGACGGCGCTGGAGAGCCGCCAGCAGGGCGGCGCGTTTCTGGACGTGACGCTGAAGGCGTGGCCGCATCCGCGGCTGGCCGAGTTCGCCGCCGATCAGCGCGGACAACCGATCGCACAATCGGTCGCGATCGCGGTGGCCTGCGCGGTTCACGGCATTGAGCTGTCAGCCGCCCTGCAGGCCTATATCCAGGTCATCGCGGCCAATCTGGTGTCGGCGGGCGCCCGATTGATTCCTCTCGGCCAGACCGATGCCCAGATCGCCATCGCGCGGCTGGCGCCCGTCGTCGCAGCCACCGCGGCTCGCGCCCTGGACGTGGAACTGGATGAGCTGGGCACTTGCGCCCCGGCACTGGAGCTTTGTTCCATGCGCCACGAAACCCAATACACGAGGTTGTTTCGATCTTGAACGCCAAAATCATCGCTCCCATCGCCGGTACCGGCCCGCTGCGCGTTGGCATCGGTGGTCCGGTGGGCTCGGGCAAGACCGCGCTCACGGAACGTCTGTGCCGGCATCTGTGCCAGTACTACAACACCGCCGCGATCACCAATGACATCTATACCAAGGAAGACGCGCAATTTCTGACACGCTCCGGAGCGCTGCCCGCCGAGCGCATCATGGGCGTGGAGACCGGCGGCTGTCCGCACACGGCCATTCGCGAGGACGCCAGCATCAATCTCGCGGCCGTGGCGGAAATGCACGCGCGCTTCCCGGGGCTGGAACTCATCTTCATCGAAAGTGGTGGGGATAACCTGGCCGCCACCTTCAGCCCCGAGCTGGCGGATCTGACGCTGTACGTGATCGACGTTTCGGCCGGCGACAAGATCCCCCGCAAAGGGGGCCCGGGGATCACCCGTTCGGACCTGCTGGTCATCAACAAAATCGATCTCGCGCCATTGGTCGAGGCCTCCCTCGAGGTCATGGACCGGGATTCGCGCAAGATGCGCGGCGCCCGCCCTTTCATCTTCACCAACCTGAAAAAGGACATCGGGGTGACCGAGATCGCACAGTTCATCATCAGATCAGGGGGCCTTCCGGAGCGCGGCGGCGGTGCCGCAGCGCCTGTGCGGCCAGTGACTTAGCTGCACCGGCAAAAGCGGTGAGGAAGCCGCTGTTCAGCAGCCGACTGGGGTTCTGGTGCAGGTACCGCCATTCCTTGAAGGCATCCTCAATGTGCTTGAGGTGCGCTGCGAAAATCGCTTCATCAGCGCCGGTGAGGGAACTCAGGGATACCTGGTGCTGCGGGGGCAGAAGTCCAACCAGCCTGGCGAGGTCGTGGCTCCGGAGCTGCTCTGGTGCGCGGCACCTGAGCGCAACCAGAGCCGACTTCAGGAACAGCTCCGCGGCCAGCGCCATGCAAACTGCGCCAGGGATTGTCATCCCGGATGGCCGCCGGCCATTGCCGGCCTCGAGAGCCTGCGCGGCCAGCTCAGCGGTCTTCAAGAATTCCTCAGCCGTCGCGAACAGGATATGAGGGGCAACGGCGCTGGGCACCACGACCGAGACCGCTGGGGAGGAAATCTCGATGTGTATCACTGATGGTAACCTTTGAGCATGATGCTCCTAGCCCATAGAATTATACGGTGACCACTTCCACACGCCTGCCGACGCTTTTCATCCCCCATGGCGGCGGACCCTGTTTTTTCATGGACTGGCCTGGGCCCTCACCCAATCCCTGGACCACTCTCGCCGCCTGGCTGCGCGCATTGCCCGGCACGCTGTCCCAGCCACCCCGCGCGGTGCTGGTGATCTCCGGACATTGGGAAGCCAATCCGGTCGCGGTGAATGTGCAGACCCGGCCACCGCTGTTGTTTGACTACTATGGATTCCCCGAGCATACCTACCGGCTCAAGTATCCCGCGCCCGGTGATCCGCAACTGGCGCGCGACGTGCGCGCACTGCTTGCGGCGGCCGGTTTTCCCGCCAGTGAGGAGCAGCAGCGCGGCCTGGACCACGGGGTGTTCGTACCCTTTCTCCTGGTCTATCCGGATGCCGACATGCCCATGGTGCAGTTGTCTCTCAAGCAGGGGCTGTCCGCGGCCGAACATCTCAAGCTCGGCGCGGCATTGGCGCCACTGCGCGAACAGGGCGTGCTCATCGTCGGCAGCGGCATGAGCTTTCACAATCTGCGGGTGCGCTCGATGGACAACACACTCATTCCAGGCTCGCAGCAATTCGATGACTGGCTGGGCCGAACCGTGTGCGACAGCGATATTCAGGCGCGCAACGCGGGTCTCGCGAACTGGTCGCAGGCGCCGGCCGCCCGCTACGCGCATCCCCGCGAAGAGCACCTGCTGCCACTGATGGTCGCGGCCGGCGCGGCCGGTGAGGATGCGGGTGTGCGGACGTTCAATGACGTGATGATGGGCTGGCGGATTTCCGGCTTCCGTTTCGGCTAGTGCGGTTGTGGGTGCTGACGGCGCAGGTTCAGTGCCACGAACGCTTCACGCACCGGCTCCCCGAGCAACTCATAGATGGCTCGGTTCGAGCGCAGCATTCCATCGGGTGAGGGCAGGTAGGGGAACAGCGCATCATCGTGGCGCGGCTGAACATGCACCGGCGCCGCGGTCACCGCAATTCCCGTCGCGGCAAACTCCTGCATCGCGCGCCGCATATGGGTGCTGCTGGTCACGAGCAGAATCGAGTTCACCTGGTCGGCCCGCAGCATCACAACGGAGTTGCGGGCATTCTCAAAGGTGTCGCGGGCAAAGGATTCGACCCAGCGCGGTGGCGTCTGAAAATCACGCGCCAGCGACGCCGCCATCGCCTGCACATTGCGGGGGTCGCTCGTCACCAGTATCGGCAGATGGGTATTCCTCGACAGCCAGGCCCCGTAGTCGAGCCGCTCGAGCAGTTCCAGATCGGCTGCGGGCTGGCCGCCATACTCGGGCGCTATCCGGTTGCCATCACCGCCCAGGATGACGATCGCCTGGGCCGCTACCGGTTGGGTTGGATCGAAGGGAGGATAGGCCTCCACCAGGCGCGAGAGCTGATCGGCCACCAACGGCACTGACAGCAACCAGGTCAGCGCCAGTCCCGCAATGAGGCAGGTCCAGCCGCTGCGGCGATGGCGCAAAGCGATCAGGACGGCTCCCAGAATCGTCAGCATCAACAAGCCGAAGGGTGGCAGCAGCAGCGCGCGGGCTGCCGCTTTGAACAGATAGAAAGGCATCGTCGTGGCTTATTCCGTACCCGCTCACTTTCTTTCTTATTGGCCCTTGCTCAGCCGCCGGTAGTACTCGGCCACCGCATCCTGATAGCCCTCAGGCACCGGCAGTGACTCGGCATTGCGCACGACATTGCGACTGTCATCGGTCGGATCATGGCCCAACTGCAGCTCCAGGCGATCGACGCCACTGCGAACTTCAGCGAACAACTGGTCCACCACTTCCGGATTGCCGGGAAAGCGTCGTGGATCGAGCTGCTGCATGGAGCGAATCAGATCATCGACCTGCTTCCTGGCCGCCGGATCATCCGCGACGGCACGTCGTACGCTTTGCAGGTCCGCCAGCCCCTGGTCGAAATTCTTCTCCCGATCTTCGGGGGTGGGACCGGTGTCGCGCGGCGCCGCGCCCCGCACGCCATACTGGTTATTACCGGTGTTCCAACCACCATCAACAAAGCCTCCCGCACCGCCGCCCGCCGTCCTGACACCGCCAGCGCGACCGGTCACATTGCCCGCATCACCAGGTCCCTGCCCCTGATCCCGCTGTCCCGACGTCGGTCCTTGCCCCTGTCCTTGTCCTTGACCCTGCCCCTGCTGCTGCGAAGGACTACCCCCACGCGCCAGTGCCTTGGGATCTATGCGACTGCCCGACTGTCCCTGCCCACCTGGCTTGCCGTTCGCGCCATCCATCTGGGCTAAACGCGCGCGGAAACGTTGCACGGCGCTGAAGGCCTCATCCGAGCCCGGACTGTCACCCGACGCGCGCCCGGCCTGGCGCACGTCTTCGCTCAGCTTTGCCAGCGCATCGGGAATGTCGCTCTCGGAGGAATCTCCGCCGGGGTTGTAGCGGCCACGCAGGAGATCGGCGCTGCGTTGCAGCCGGGTCTGAACATCGGACTCGTCCAGATTGTTCAACGCATCGCGCAGCTTCGATGCCGCCTCATGGTTGCCCTTCAGCGCCTCGCGCTCCGCATCACGCAATGACTGCTCCAGGCGTCCAACGTCATCCGCCAGCTGCTGCCGCGCATCGATCATGCCCTCGACATTGGGCGCGGGCCGTTGGGCACGGCCGGTACCGTTCCCCGGAACCATCATGTCCTTGAGCTGCTGCTGCTGTTGACGCGCTCGGTCGGCCAGCTGCTGAGCCTGGCGAGCCAGCTCATCCACGTGACCGGCCGATTCGTTGCGCTGCAAACCGCCGAGCGCGGCCATCGCATCACGCAGCCCTTCCGCGGCCCGGCGCGCACCGGCGGCATCGCGCTGATCAACGGCGCGCCGCATCGACTCCTGCGCTTCGCGCAACCGGTTCATTGCCTGACGGATGGTCCCGGATGCATCCTCCCCGCCCTGACCCTTGGTGGAATTTTGGCGACCCGATCGGCCGCCCGATTGCCCGGATTGACCCGACTGCCCCGATTGGCCTGACTGGCCTGACTGGCCTGACTGGCCCGATCGGCCGGACTGCGCTCCCGACTGCGATCCGGACTGCTCGTTCTTGGCCATCTGTTCGAGCTGGCGCTGCAACTCCTCGGCCTGCCGGCGCAGCATTTCCTGCTGCCAGCGCTCACTGGCGGCATCGGCTGCGTTCGGATGCTCCTGCGCCAGTTCTTCCTGCTTGCGTGCCAGTTCATCGAGCTTGCGCAGCGCGGCGTCGATCTGCTCGTCGCGCTTCTGGGCGGGCGAGGCCGACTGCGCGGTCTCGTATGAATTCTTCTGGGTGTCCAGCTCCAGATCCGACAGGCTCGCGAGGTCACGCCCCATGCTGCCGCCGCCACCCCCACCGCCGGCACTGCCGAAGGCGACCTGGATCTGCCGGAAGGTTGCTTCGGCTCGCAGCAGGTGCTGCAGGGCCTTCTGTTCATCCGGTAGTGCATCCCGCCACTGCGATTGGGACAGCTTGGTGGCCGCCGGTGTCATGGCATCGGCCGCGGCAGTCATTTCCTTCTGATAGCCGCTGAACTGCTCATTGGCATCGTTGAGTCCGCGCATCTGCAGACGGCCGGTCAGCGACATCGCCTGGCCGCGCAGCGTGTTTTGCACGTCGGAAAGAAACTTCGCCTGCTCGGCTTGCTTCGCGGCGGCCGCGCGGCCGTCCACCTGGGCAAAGGTGCCGGCGATGATCTCCTTTTCGCGGCGCGAGATGTCCATCTGCTCACCAGCGCCCCCACCGCCGCCACCACCGCCACCGCCACCCGCCTGGGACTGCGAGAACTCGCGCTCGTAAGGATCGGCCTGGACGAACACCATCTGCGAACGTGACTCGGCGCGTGCATCGGAGGCCTGCGCATAAACGCTGACGACATCGCCCGGTACCAGCTTCATGGACTCCAGGCTGATGACGGCTGCGCCGCGTGCCTGCTTGGTGCCGGCGTGCGGCAGAAGCTTGACCTGCTGATCGGGTCCACCGTTCACCGAGTAGTGCAGCGAAAAATCACGCAGACCGAAGTCGTCGGCGGCCTGGGCATTGATGGTGACTTCCTCGATCGGACTGGCACGGTAGTCGCCACCGGGCCTGACGATGGCGACCTGCGGTGCCGTGGGCTCGCCCGCCTCGATGAAATAGTCCTCGCTGATGCGGGTCGGATGTTCGCGATCGACGGTGGTCAGGTGATAGGCACCATCCTTGTCCAGTGGCACGGTGACGCTGTAGGTATTCGCGGCGGCGGCAACCAGCGGCAGCTGGTGTCCATCGTCCAGTACCAGGGCGCCGTGCAGCAGTGGCTGGTCGGTGAGGATGGACAGCTCCGCGTGCGTGCCGTGCACCGCGCGCAGGTCACCACCATGATCCTCCGTGCGATCCGGCATCTGCGTCCAGGCCGGGAAATGGTAGGTGACGCGGATCTGCTTGATCTGCGCTACGTCCGCCACCTGCGCATTGAAATGCGCCGACTCCATCGGGCCCGCTTCGACATAGTATTCGGCACGATCCGGCAACGCGGACAGCAGATAGCGGAAGCCGCCCGTTTGCGGCTGTGGCTGCATCGTGACCTCTTGCCAGGCCGCGTTGCCGATACGCACGTGCAGCCGCACATTCTGGGTGGCAAGCCCCACGAGGCCGGCGGTGACCAGCAGATCCGAGTGACGCCGCAGGGTGGTATCGCCCGGCGCGACATGCAATTCGTAGAGCGGGCCGCTGCGGGGCACTGACCACAGCAGTGCCGCACCGTAGCCCATGTAGCCCGGCCCGGCGCGAATCAGCCACACCAGTGCGCCGACGCACAGCACACCACAGCTCAACAGACCGGCGAGCAGCGACGTCGATACCAGCGAAGCGGGTCGTGCGGTGCGGGCCACCCGCAGCGTGTCCACCGCCAGCAGTTCCCCGAAGGCATTGCGCGGCACTGTCGTCGGTGGGTCGGCTGCGACCGCGTCCCGTTGCGCGAAAGTCCGCAGGCGCTCTTCGAACTGCGGGAAGCGATCTTCGGCCCGACGAATGACGCGCAGCCGGTTCAGCCGCCACAATGGAATCGCGAGCCCCAGCAAGGCGCCGGCCGCCAGCACCACCAGCAGCATCAGGCGCGAGCCACGCACACTGCCGGCGGAGAACGCGTAGCGGTTGGCGAAGATCACCAGCAGCGGCGTGACCCCGAGTGCGACACCGCACAGGATCGCCGCGCCACGCGCGATGGCACCCAGACGCAACCGCGTGTGCAGTCGCGCCAGGTAGTCACGCAGTTCCTCGCTGGCATTCATGAGGAGTCCCGGAGCGTATTGAGGTAGCGGCTGGCCACCAGTGATTCGGCGACCACGGCCACGAGCACCAAGCACATAGCGTACCACCAGAGGTTGTGGGCCGATTCTTTGCGGCCGATTGCGGCCGCCGTGGTCACAGTTGTCGTGCCCGCGCTTTGCGCGACCTGCTCGGCACTCGAGGCTTTCCAGAGCTTGAGCGTATCAGGAGTGGCCTGGGCAAGATCCGACTCCAGGCGGGAAACATTGGCGGCCACCAGGTCGTGGCGCGAATCGGCCAGGGTGAGCGCGTAGAAACCCGCGCCCGGCAGGGGCCAGGTACGCACCTGCGCGGCCTGCCGCAGGTCCAGCGGGTGAGAGCCGTCCGGGGCCAGGACGTCAACGCTGCCGTGGATCGCGGCATCCGGCCGCAGGTTCACCGAATCCCCGACGGTGAGTGCGCTGAGGCGACTGCCGCGACCACTGAGGTAGCTCCCCAGCCGATCGACGAAGGCGACGAACTGCGGATGCAGCGGCAGATCGGTGGTCAGTCGGTCGAAGCCGGTCGCGAACAGCAGCACGCGCCCCTGCCCCAGGGGTTTCTCGAGCAGCAGCGGTGTCTGGTCGGCGAGTCGCAGACCGACCTGCGCCTGCGGGGCATCCACGCGTGTGACGTAGAAGATCTTGATGCCCTGCCATCCGGACAGCGCACCCGCCGGCGCGTAGGCATCATCGACGGCAGCCACCGCGGCGAAACGGATGTCATCGCGGGTGAAATCGTGCGAGCCGACGATCGGCGCATCGAACACCGGAATGCGTTTCTGTTGCGCGGCGGCGGTGCCGGCGCTGAGCAGCAGCCGCCCGCCCGCCCTGACCCAGGTCGAGAGACGTTGTTCAACCGCGGGCGCCAGCCCCGCGACATCCGAGAGGACCACGAAGGCATACGCCGAGAGGTCCCGGTTCTTCAATTGATCCGCCGTGACCACCTCGAGAGCCACGGCCGCATCGGCGGCGGACTCCAGCGCCGAGCGGAAGTACAGCCCGGTCGAGGTATCCGACCCCTGGTGCACGAACAGGCCGTGCACCCGCTCGCTGCGCTGAATGACGAAGTCGTACCGGTCATCGGCGCCGAGCGCATCGGCGGGATCGATCTGCACGCTCGCGCGCACCAGACCATAGGGGATTTCGGGGCTCGCGAACACCACCGACGCCCGGCCCGCCGCCGGCACCTTGATGCTTTGCTGACTGACGGTGCGGCCATTGATGGACAGGATCACCGAGCGGGTCGCCTCGGGCGTGCCGAAACCTGCGACCGTCGCCACGATGCGCGTCTTGGTCGGGTCCCACACCTGCGAGGGCGCCGCGACACTCTCCACGGTCCAGTTCGGCGTGACGGCCGCGCCGACCGTGTGCAGTACCAGGGTCACCCCCGGCGGCATCCGCAGCTCGTTGAAATCCGGCGGTAACCCGGTGGCCTGCATATCGCTGAATAGGTGCAGTTCGATGGGCATCCGCGTGCCCGCCGCGAGCGTGCGCGCGAGACTCGCGAGCAGCGCCAGGCTGCCCCGTGCATCGGTTGCCGTGATGCCGCGAATGGCCGTGGACAGCATCGCCGCATCCTGGACCTGCTCGGTCAGGCTGTCGGCGCGCGAGCCCAGCGCCACGACCTGGGCCTGCGTGTCCCGCGGCTTGGCATCGACCACTTTCAGGGCCTCGCGGCGCGCATCTTCCATGCGTGTGCCCGCATGCATGCTGTAGGAGTCATCGAGCGCCAGCACCAGCAGCTTCTCCGGCGCCGTCCCCGGGAGATGTCCGCGCACAAAGGGCTCGGCGAAGGCTGTGGCCAGCAGCAGCAGCACCGCGATCCGCAGCAACAGCAGCAGCCAGTGATCGATCCGGCGGCGTCGGGTGGTGCTGCGACGCTGCGGCTCGAACAGCATCAGCGAGCTGAACTGTCGGGGCCGGCTCGCGCTTTGTTTCAGCAGGTGCAGCCACACCGGCACGGCGATGGTGAGCGCACCCAGCAGAAAACCCGGTGCCAGCCAGCCCATCAGTCACGCCCCGTGCGCAGGCGCAGATACTGCAGCAAGGCCTGGTCGAGCGGCTGGTTGGTCTGCAGCAGGTGATAGCCGATGCCCGCCCGGCGCGCTTCGCGGCCCAAGTCCGCGACGTGCGCGTCGATGCGCTCCCGATACCGACCCTGCACGTAGTCTTCGGACACCTCCAGCTGCGCGCCCGTCTCCAGGTCGATGAGCATCGAGGAGCCGTCCACCGTCGGCCGCAGTTCCTCCGGATCCAGGACCTGGAACAGCACCACCTCATTGCCATGGATGCGCAGCGGCGTGACGGCCCGCACGATATCCGCGGGCGGCGCATAGAAATCCGACATCACCACCACCATGCCGCGGCGGCGCAGGAACGCCTGCAGATGGGTCAGCGGTGCGGCGTAGGAGGTGGTCTGAAGCGGCTGCGCGTGCATCAGCGACGCCAGCACCCGCTGCAGGTGGCCCTGGCGCGAAGAGGGTGGCACGAAGTCCCGTACCGTGTCGCCGAACACGACCAAGCCGGTGGCATCGCGCTGCCGGCGGGTCGCGAGGTACGCGAGTGCGGCCGCGATGAAGCGTACGTAGGACAGCTTGCTCACCTCGTGCGACGCGAACCCCATGGAACTGCTGGCATCGACCAGCAGCATCAGCTGGCTGTTGGTCTCGCCGTGGAAGCGTTTGATGTAGGCACGGTCCGAGCGGGCGTAGACGTTCCAGTCGACATGGCGCAGATCATCCCCGACCGCATAGGCGCGATATTCGGCGAATTCCTGACTGAAGCCGAAATCCGCGGAGCGATGCAGGCCGGCCACGAACCCATCGACCACGGTCGCCGCGACCAGATCCAGCCCGGAGATGGCGTTCAATACCTTCGGATCAAGCAGGTTCTGCACTGCATGCCTCTTATGTGCGCGGCACCTGCGTCAGCATCTGGCGCAGGATCTCATCCGCCTCGACCCGATCGGACTGGGCGTGGAAGTTCAGCAGGATGCGATGGCGCAGCACCGGGAGCACATAGGCATCGACATCGTCGAAATCGACATGGTAGCGGCCGCGGGCCAGGGCCCGTGACTTCGCGGCCAGCACGATGAACTGCGCGGCGCGCACGCTCGCGCCATAGTTCACATAGCGGCGGATGATTTCCGGGGCGCCATCGGATTTGAAGCGGGTCGCGCGCACCACGCGCACGACATAGCGGGCGACCTCATCGCTCACCGGCACCATGCGGATGAGCTGCTGGAATTCCAGCAGCTCGGCGGCCGAGGTGACCGATGACACCAGGGCCGACCGCGTGGTGGTGGTGCGCGCGACGACTTCCACCTCGTGTTCAAGACCCAGGTAATCCAGCACCGTGTTGAACAGGAAGCGGTCCAACTGCGCTTCGGGCAAGGGATAGGTGCCTTCGAGCTCGATCGGATTCTGGGTCGCCAGCACAAAGAAGGGCGCGGGCAGCTGATGGATGGTGCCGCGCACGGTACAGGAGTGCTCCTGCATCGCTTCCAGGAGCGCCGATTGTGTTTTCGGCGGCGTGCGATTGATCTCATCCGCCAGCACCACATTGCCGAACAGCGGTCCGGGCGCGAAGGTCCAGCGGCGGCGCCCCGTCGTGTCGTCATCCTCGATGATGTCCGTGCCGGTAATGTCCGCGGGCATCAGATCGGGCGTGAATTGAATGCGGCTGAAAGCAAGACCGAGGGTCTGGGCGATGGTGCGCACCATGAGGGTCTTGGCCGTGCCGGGCAGGCCCGTGATCAGGCAGTGTCCGCCCACCAGCAGCGCCGTCAGGATCTGATCCAGGACCTCCTCCTGGCCGACGATCACCTGCCCGACCTGGGCCAGAATCTCGTTGCGTACCGCCCGGAACCGCTCCACGCGTGCCGCGAGTGCGGTGGCATCCAGGCTTGAAATGTCGGTTTGCGTCATGCGTGTTCTCTTTGCAGGTTATTGACCGTTGAGTTCCAGCAGCAGTTTTTGCGCGGGCCGGAAATCGGGAGCGATTTCCAGTGCCGCAAGCACGGCGTCCATTGCGCATTTCGCATCGCCTGCCGCATGACAAGCGCGTGCGAGGTCGTAGTTGGCCTGCGCCTTGTCCAGTGGATGCAATGCCAGCACCGCGCCGAATTCGCGGCGCGCCGCACCGAAGTCACGGGTGTCCATCAGCAGGTCCCCCAGGTGCCGGTGCGAGTCGGTATCAAAGACCGGATCGATCAGATTGATCTTCTGCAGCGTGGCGATCGCGCCGGGCTTGTCCCCGGCGTCCTGCTGCAGCTTCGCCAACTGCTCCAGCGCCGCGGGGTCCCGACCGCGATGCTGCACGTAACCTGACAGCGCGCTGATCGCGACCGGCGCTTTGCCCTGGGCCTGCGCCGCCTCGGCCAGCTGCTGATAGGCATTGCCGTCGTAGACATAGTCCGGGTACAGCGCAATCACGGCATCCGCATGCGCCAGTACCTCCTCATAGTGTTTGGCGCGTGAAGCTGTCACCAGCGCTTCAAGCTGCTTGTGCCAGTCATCGAAGCCGGCGACCAACGCGGCCGTGTCCTGATACACCCAGGCCTGGAACTGTTTGTCGAACGCCTCCGGCTCCATCCCGAGGACCGTCCGGATGGCCTCCGGGGTGCTGCGCGGAATTGCAAACTGCTGCACCAGGTCGAGCAGCTTCTGCTGCCCCCAGTGAGATTGGATGTAGTCGCAGATGCGGCCGCCCTCGAAGTACGACACCAGCACCTGGTTCTCGTAGGTCGGATGAATGAAGCCACGATCCAGATCCGCGACGGGGAGCAGCAGGTGCTTGCGCAGCGCGACGATGATGTCCGGGGTAATGGAGTCGCCCCACTCCGGGGACGCCTCGGTCTCCTCGTGCACGGCCAACCCTTCGGTGAACCAGCGTGGTACGCGGTGTCGGGTCGCCTTGAGGATGAAGACGTGGCTCATCTCGTGCCGCAGGGTGCTCGCCCAGTGAAACTCGCCGGGTTTGCGGCCCGAGGGGCTGTCCATGGCCACCACCTGCCCGAAGGTCACGCCGAGCGCGCCCAGGCCCGGCATGCCCAGGGTTCGCACCGCGAAATCCTCGTGATCCGGATAGACCTCGACCTGCACCGGACCATCGAGCTGCATGTGGTACTTGGTCTGGTAGGCCTCGATGGCCTGGGTCAGCACATCGTGGAAGTACGGATACAGCAGTTCCGATTCCTTGTGACTGAACTTCAGGATGGTGGTGGCATCGGAAAAGGTCGCGAAGTCCTTGAGGGTATCCAGCAGCCGCAGGCTGTTGACCGTGGCATCGTTGCGGTAGCCGTTCTGGTAACACTGCGTCAGCTGCTGGCGGGCCTCCTCATCCTGCCCCAGCCGCATCAGGTTGATGCCCAGTTCCGATCGGGCCGACCACAGATCCGGGGACAACTGCAGCGCTTTGCGATACATCGCCACACCGTCCTGGTAGCGGCGATTCAGCACCAGGTGACTGGCGGCGAGCGCGTACCCCGGTCCATAGCTCGGGTTGATGCTGTGAATCCTGCTCCACCATTCATCGGCAGAGCGGTCGGCGAGGATCTCGATGACGGCATGAATGGCCATGGCATCCAACGCCTGCGCATCCAGGGCAAGGGCCCGATCGGCCTCTTTCGCGGCCAGTTCCGGCTGGTTGTCCTCCATGGCGAGATTCGCCAGCAGTTCGTGCGCGGCCGCAAGCTGCGGATCCACCGCCAATGCCCGTTGCGCCCAATTCACCGCCTCGTTGTCGAAGCCGTCGGCGCTGACCCGCGCCAGACCCAGCATGGCCTGCGCATCCTTCGGCTCGCGCTGCAGGGCCTCCTTGAAGAGATCGGCCGCATCGCCATCGTTGAAGCGCTCATGCAGCAGTTCGCCCCAGCGCGTGCGGTACAGCGCGCTGCCATCGCTCCGGGCAACCGCCGCGCGAAACTCGGTATTGGCGGTATCGTAGTCCGCGAGCCCCCAGGCACCTTCGGCCCGCAGATACGGCGTCGCCGCACGGGTGAGCGCGGCGAAGCACTTTTGTGCCGCCGACTGCTGTCCATGCAGACGTTGGGTCAGGCACTGACGCACCTCGGCCGGCGGCATCGCGGCCGCGGAGGCGCCCGCCAGCAGCAGTGCCCCCAACAGCAACGCAGCGCGCAGCGCGATCGTCACTTGTCGAGCTCCTGCTGGACTTTGGCGAGCGCCAGCAGCATCTGGCTCAGCTGCGCGCGGTAGTCCTCCGGTGACATCGCGGCGCGCTGGTACTTGAGCAGGTCGATCTTCTGTTCCAGCTGTTCCTTCTGCTTGAGCAGCACCAATTTTGCCGGATCGTTCGCGGCATCGGCTGTGCCGCCCAGCCGTACCAGCGCGAACGAGGCCAGCATGCGACCGGCATCGCTATCGGCCGCGGCATCGCGCACGGGCGTGGTCTTGCCGCCCTCCTCGAAGACCGCATGTTCGGTGGCCAGGCGTTTCTCGGTCTCATAGAAAGCAGCGGTCTTGCGGGTCGCGTATTGGAAGGCCTCGAGACCGGTGATGATCTGATTCTTGTCGGTGTCGGCACCCGAATCCTGCAGCGCCTCGACCCAGTAACGCGCGAACACGGTGGCGTTCTTTTCGGTACCTGACTTGGTCGCCGCGATCACGACCCGGTCGTGACGCTGCAGGGCCTTCACCGAACCGCCGCTGGCGCTGGTGGTATTGACGATCAACTGTCGGGTGGCGGGGATCTGATCGCACCAGCCGGCGAGCTGTTCGGCCGAAACATCCGGCCCCGGTAGATTGAACTTGTACTGCTGCCCATCGAATGTGCCGTGACCGACGAGCGTGACCACCAGCACGTCATCCGCGTGGGCTGCCGTCGCAATTCCCGTCAGTGCCTGCTGCAGATGCTCGCGCGTCGCCTGAATACCGGACAGCGTGACCACGTGCGAGCTCGCACCACCCGCCCGGGTGATGCGATCGAGGTCGACCGCCAGCGCGCCGAAGCGCTGCTCGTAGTCCGGCTCACCCCCCAGGCCCGCCACGTTCACGTAGTAGACGTCGGCATGCGCGAGGCACGCGCCGAGCAGTGCAGCCACCGCCATGCCACGCGCGAGCCAGGTCTTCATACGACACCCCAGCGGCGGCGCATCAGCCATTCGGACAGGCGCAGCGCAAGCAGCGCGAGAAATATCGCGGGCATGTTCCACAGATCCTGGAACTTCTGCACTGACACCCCGGCATTGGAGAAGGGTATGGCGCGCGCCAGTCCGTCGAGCTGGTCCGGGGACCAGTATCGACCGCCGGTCTCCGCGGCCAGCGACTTCAGCAACGCGACGTTCTGGCCGGTATGAAAATTCTCGGCGACGCCGTCCTCACGTTCGAATGCGATCGCATCGTGCCCGGCGCTCAGCGTGCCCTCATTCGCCGTCAGGTCCGCCACATACATGCCGGCGGCCGATGCGGTCCAGTCGGCCTGATAACGACCGGGAATTCCCGGCACGGCCCGCAGCGACACATCCGCCTGCAGGCGATCCGGTCCGATCAGATGCGCATTGACGGTGGCGTCGGCCGCGGGGAGGTAGTTCCGGTCGCGCACGTCCGCGAGCAATTGCACATGGCCGTCATCCTGCAGGATAGCGGCGGACACCTGGGCGCTGAGCTGACCGCGGGTATCCGAGACCAGCCAGTGCAGCACCTGGTGCCAGAACACCGAATGCGTGGGATCTCCGAGCGGCAGACTCATCTGCCAGCGCCAGGTACCCCCGGTCGCGAGTACCGCAGTGCGACCGCGCCCGAAGTTTTCGGTGACCAGCAAGGGCATGGTGCGGCCCGCGACCTGCATCTGCGCCAGCTCCGAGGCGCCCGGCTTGACCGTGCCGGGGTCCTGGAAATCCATCAGGTAGGGCAGCTTGGTCCACAACGCGAGATTCTTCGTACGATCATCCGTAAGGCGGGTGATCGCGCTGTCGGCGCCCGCGGCCGTCAGACTCACGGTAGCCGGCTCGCGGCGAAAGGTGCCGGTCATCGGCAAGGTGACGGGCAACAGGTCATTCAGCTGCGAGCCGCTCCAGACCCCATCGGACAGGGACTGACGGCCGCCCAGCAACAGCAGGCCACCGCCGCGCCGATCCACGAATTCGCGCATCAGGGTCTGCTGGGCGGCAGAAAAATAGCCGGCGTCGACGGACCCGATGATCAGTCCGTCGTAGCCGAACAGTTCCTCGGGTTTGGTTGGAAAGCCCTGCGCCAGTTCCAGCGGGTCCTTGATGCCCTGGCGATAGATCTTGTTCTCCGAAGTGCGCAGCATGGAGGCGAGCTGCACCGCCGTGTCGTCCTCCTCCGCGCGGCGGATGAATTTGTATTCCCAGCGCGGCTCCCCTTCGACATACAGAATGCGGCGCGGCCCCGCCTCGACATTGATCAGCCGGCTCATTTCGTTGTTGCGCACGTTCCCCTCACCCGGGAGCGGGGCGACCTGGAACCGCAGCACGCGCGGCCCGGCATCCGGCAGATCAAACGTCAGATCGGTGCTGACCGTGGCGCCGTCCGCCCCCAGCGTAAGCTCGCGCGTAGCCAGCAGCTTCTCCCCGTCCCGCACCGTGACGTTGGTGCGCCGAGCGGCGAAGCCGAACTGTGACGCCTCGACGATCGCCGTCACCCGCGAGTGCGCCAGCGCCCGGGCGGCGAGCGCGACGTTTTCGATTTCCACATCCTGCGCAACCTGGGCCGAACCGAAACCCACGGTATGCACCGGAATGCGCCGCTGCCGTAGGACCTCGATGGTGTTGCGGTCGATGCGTCCGCTATTGTCACCCCCGTCGGACAACAGCACGACGGCACCGACCGGAACGCTTGCCGTATCGCTGGCGAATTCGGTGAGTACCGAGTTGATGTGCGTCGCGGGACCGGTCGCGGTCAAGCTCGTGGGCGCGCCCTCGACCCGCACCAGACTCGAGTCGAAACGGTACAGGCGCGTCTGGAAGCTGCGCCCGAGATCCGCGAGCCAGCTGCCCTGCAGCGACTGGGAGACCTGCTGCATGCGCGTGACGCCGTGCTCGGAAATGCCCATGCTGAGGGAGTCATCGACCAGTACGGCAATGATGTTCGCCTGCGGAACCAGTTCGCTCACCGCAATCGCCGGGCGCCACAGCAACAGCAGGATCAGTGCCGCCATGCTCCACTGAGTCAGCCAGATCAGGGGCAAGCGCCAGCGGCTGCTGGCCTGCGTGTCCGCCGCGTGTCGATCGCGCAGAACCCAGGCCAGCCCTAAGCCGACGCCGAGGATGGCCAGCAGCAGCGGCCAGCGCGGCCAGGCGCTGCGCAGCACCAGCTGTCCATGCAGGAACACCGTGGGTGGATACTTGAACAGCCATTCGAACATCGCCGTCAGTGCGTCATGCCATAGACGATGTAGTTGATGCCGACGCGAAATGCCATGGAGGAGAAGTTCTCGGGATACTCCGCCATATCAGCCCACTCCCAGGCATCGCCCAGATGCATGTTGTGGCAGATCGCCACGATGATCCGGCCCTTGTCGTCGCGGATGGCGCGCCACTTCGCCACATAGCCGTCCTTCTCATAGGTGCGACCGGTGTTCACATACTGTTCACCGGGTATCTGCATCCGATCGGACATGTCATAGAGCACGTGGAAGATCTCATCGCCGTCGGCGAGGTCTTCGACCGGGCGATCGGGCAGCACCTGGCGCATGCCGACCATGAAGCGCTCCCAGTCTTCGGTGCCGTGGAAATCATCCACCATGAGAAATCCGCCCTTCAGCAGGTACTCGCGCAGGCGCCTGGCCTCCTCGTCCGTGAACGACCAGTTGGCCACCTGCACGGCATACACCCAGGGATAGTTGTAGATATCATCGCTGTCGAGATCGACGACCTGCTCGTAGGAGCGCATCTGGATCCGCGTCAATCGCTTCAGCGCTTCGAGGAATTGCCGATCGGCCTTGGGGTAGTCGCGGGACCAGCCAGCGAAGCTGTAGCCATAACCAAACGAGCGGCCGCCACCGCCGCCGTACTCATTCGCGGAGGTATAGCGCAGGCGCGACCAGTAGAACTCGGCCTTCTCGCCGCTGTCACCGCCGGTATCGAGGTCCTGCTGTGAATGCACATGATCCACCCACAGCCATGCGCACAACACAGTTGCGACGAGCACTATCGGCCGCCACGGTCCTTGAATTCGCATGATCGCCGCCCTCGATGTGAGCCTGCACCACCAGTGTAGCGACTTGCCCCGCGCCGCGGTGCGCTTCGAGCTGCGCCGGTCGGTCACAAGCCGCTTGTCGCCGCGG
The DNA here is from genome assembly GCA_035486855.1 of Steroidobacteraceae bacterium. GTDB lineage: Bacteria > Pseudomonadota > Gammaproteobacteria > Steroidobacterales > Steroidobacteraceae > DAIDKA01. The sequence goes on along the minus strand of DATHMT010000022.1, from coordinate 21,121 downwards.
TCATGACATGCCACCATTTTTGACCTGATAACGGCCTTGCACCGCACATGAGACGCCGCGACTTTGTAACACTGGCTGCAGCGACACTGGGCCAGACCGGCGCCGCGGGCCTGTGGGCGCAGACGCCGACGCCGGGCGAAGGGACCATGGATATGGGGGCTTCGGAGCCGGGTCCCCACGCCCCGCCGGCGGATTTCACGTTGCGGATCGCGCCGGTGGCCGTGGAAATCGCACCCAGCCACTTCGTGAGTACCGTGGGCTACAACGGCACCTCCCCGGGCCCGGTGCTACGCATGCGCGAAGGCAAACCGGTCACGGTCGATGTCATCAATGATTCGGATGCGCCGGAACTGGTTCACTGGCATGGCCTGTTCCTGCCTTCGCAGCTCGATGGGGCCGAAGAGGAAGGCACACCGGTCATCGGTCCCGGGACCCGCCGCCGCTATCGCTTCATACCGCGACCGGCCGGGACCCGCTGGTATCACTCCCACGCCATGGCCATGGGCGATCTGCATCGCGGCTCCTACACCGGGCAGTACGGCTTCGTCGTCGTCGAGTCGGGTCGCGATCCGGGCGCTTATGACCAGGAGCTGTTCCTGGCGCTGCGCGACTGGGAACACTTCTACACCGATCAGTTCGTCGATATGGATGACCAGGACGCCCCGGGTCCGCAGCCCGAGAAGCCGGCGAAGCTGGACACCCGTCCCGGCGGGCTCGAGGTGATGAGCCAGATCTACTCGATCAACGACAAGGCACTGCGCGCCGGCGAACCGATCCGCGTGCGCCCGGGCAGTCGGGTACTCATGCATCTGCTCAATGCCAGCGCCGTCGAGAACCGCACGCTCGCGCTGCCGGGGCATGAGTTTCATGTGCTGGCGCTGGATGGCAATCCGGTGCCGAACCCGCGCTCGGTGAAGGTGCTGACCCTGGGACCGGGTGAGCGCATCGATGCGATAGTGGAAATGAATCAGCCTGGCGTGTGGATTCTGGGCGCCGTCGATGACGCCACCCGCCAGAGCGGACTGGGCGTGATCGTGGAGTACGCCGGCCAGCATCGCCCCCCGCAGTGGGCGCCACAACCGGGTGTCTACTGGGATTACACGGTATTCGGCGGCCCCGCGAGCACCAAGGCGCCGGCGCAGACCATCGAGATGGTGTTCGAAAAGGTGCCCAACGGCGCCCGCCCCTTCAACCAGTTCACGGTGAATGGCAAGCCCTACCCGCACGATCGCGAGTTTGTTCTGCAACAGGGCCATCGCTATCGACTGCTGTTCCGCAATCGCACCGACGATGCTCACCCGCTGCATCTGCATCGTCACAATTTCGAACTGGTGGATGTCAACGGCAAGCCGACCAGCGGCATCCTCAAGGACACCGTCATCGTTCCGATGTATGGCCGGGTGGCGGTGGACCTCACCGCCGATCAGCCGGGCCTGTCGCTGTTCCACTGCCACATCCAGCACCATATGGATTACGGCTTCAAAGCCTTGTTCCGCTACGCCTGATTGCACTTGCTGCGCTAAAGTAACCTCCCATGACTGTCACTCGTAACATCGCGCGGCTGCTGCTGCGCACCCTGACCGTCGGGGTCCTGATGCTCACCCTGACCAATGCCCGCGCCGCACCCTGGGCCGAAGTGGGGGACGTGCAGCTGCGGTCGGATATCGAAACGCTGGCAATGGCCGGCGTCATCGACAATCTCACCACCGAATGGCCGGTGCCCTGGACGCGTATCCTTGATCGGTTATCCGTGAACGGCGCGCTGACGGGTCAGCCGAGCTGGGTGGTCGATGCGGCCGATCGGATCCGACATCGGGCCGCGAGCCAGATGGTCCCGGACACTTCGAGTTTCTCGGCCTATTTCGATGGCACCAATGCCCCCGAGGTGGTTCGTGGATTCGATGCACTCGGCCGGCAGAACGTGCAGACCCAGGGGACCTTGGCGTGGAACGGGCAGTCCACGTTCATCCAGCTCTCCGCGGGTGTGCAGTCACATGACCACTTCGACAGTCAGACGCTGATGCTCGACGGTACCTATATCGCCGAACAGATCGGTGGCGCGGCCATCTATTTCGGCGAGCTGACGCACTGGTGGGGACCGGGTTGGATTTCCGCCCTCTCGCTGTCGAACAATGCGGAACCGATTCCCCAGATCGGCATTTCACGTCTGGGCAGCACTCCGTTCAAGACCAAGTGGCTGTCCTGGATGGGTCCCTGGCAGGCGGAGTTCTTCATCGGCGTCCTCGATGGCGACCTGATTCCCAAGCACACGCTGCTCGATGGACTGCGGTTCAACTTCAATCCCCTGCCGGGCTTGGACTTCGCCGTGGAGCGCATGGATGAAGTGTGCGGTCGCGGTCACCCCTGCGACCCGGTCGTTTCTTACTTCGATCTGAGCAACAGCACCACCCATCCCAGCAAGACCAACGATCAGGGCGACTTCGACATCAAGTACAGCCGCAAGCTGGGGAGCGTGGATCTGTCGGCCTACCTGCAGGTGATGAATGAGGACTCCAATCCGTTTTATCACTCCGGCACCAGCCATCTGTTCGGCCTCACCGGCTGGCTGCCGATCGGCCAGACCCGCGTGCGAATTACGGCCGAATTTACCGACAGCATCACCACCCAGCAGATCTTCAGCTTCGGCGACTACTTCTACGAGTTCTCCTACAACGACTACAAGTACCTCGGCGGCATGCGCAATCTAGACCGTGCGCTCGGCTTCAGTTTGGATGATGACTCCAAGCTCACGACACTGCAGGCGAGCTGGCTGGGTTCACACAATGTGACCTGGACCCTCAGTTACCATCACGCGATCATCAATGCGGCAGTACCCGCCGGCGGCGCGATCTACGACGCCGGTGCCGATGTCATCGTGAACTACGTGTCGGCCGGGGCAGTGCCAATCAACATCGGCGCGGCCCGCGCCAGCTTCCCGCTGCTGGACCATTTCACGCTGGACGTCGAAGTGCGCTACGCGAGCGATCAACCGCGGCCGGAGCACGGCTCACTGGGCGCCGGCGAAGTGCGCCTGAAGTACTCGCTTTAGAGGTTACTTCGCGGGCTGGGTCAGTACCTGGTCCCAATACAGGCCGCGCTTGGAGCCCTGGCCGGGTGCCAGTGCAAGACCCATCTCGACAAATCTGGGCTCCATGATGTTTTCGCAGTGGCCGCTGCTGTGCAGCCATCCGGCCACGACCTCATCGGCCGAAGTCGGGCCATAGGCGATGTTCTCGCCGACCAGCGTTTCCCGATAGCCGCTCGCGCGCACCCGATCCGCGGGCGTATGTCCGCCCAGATCCACATGCTCGAAGTAGTCGTGGCGGGCCATATCCTTCGCATGCTCGCCGGCCACACTTTCCAGCGTCGCAGACAGTCGCAGCGGTGGCGCGGGCGCGAATGACCTGTCACCGCAGCGGGTGCCCCGGGCGCGCACCTCATTGACCAACTGCAGGACGCGTGTGGCCTGCGCTGAAGCCCGCGAGGGGCCCGGCGCGGTGGCGTAAGCGTAGGTTCGCGGCGCAGCGTCGTCCGTTTCCTCCGGCGAGGATGTTCCGGCGGGTTGGGGTCGTGAAACGGGCGGCGGCGTAGGCGGCGGCAAGGTCCTGCTTGCCGCGGGTGCGCCAAGAACGACCCAGGTTTGGAAGCCGCGGCGATAGACACCGATATCACGCAATGATTGATCCGCCAAAGGCCGGCAGCGCGACCGTCGCAACGACTGCAGTATGGCGTCGTCCGGGCCACTCAGACGCAGACCCACAGCGAGCTGCGCTGGATAGCCACTGCGCCCCGCCGCCGCCAAGGGCACATCACCGGCCGCCCAGAGCGCTGCCGCACGATCCAACTGCCTATTATGTTGCAGCGGTCCGGCGGCGGGCAGGATCCCGGCGCAGCCGCTGACGCGCAGCAGCTGCACGGCAGAGACAGGATCCGCCCACGTGGCGGAGGCGGAGAGCCCGCCACACAGGGTTAGAAGCCAGGCTGGCAGCCGTTGCGACAGATGTTTCAAACGATATCCTCCCACGGATTCCTGCCATTTAATACGCCGAACGCGCGGTCGCCGGATCGGATGACCCGCGAAGCACGAAACGGGTCACAGAATCTTCAAGTGCCCGCAGCCGCCTGCCGCCGCATTCTCGCCAAACCCGAAAAGTCGCCCGTCAACTGGTTGACAAATCAAGTGATTAAATCCGGCTTGCGCCGCGCAAATATGCTATGTAGACTTGCAACTATGGGTAAGCAGATCAAGAATGTTCGGATATCCCTCCAGACCCTTCGCGTTCTGGAAGCATTCCTTGAAAACCCGGTGGATGAGCTCGCCGGAGCTGACGTGCAGAAGCGCACCACGCTCGCCTCGGGAACGCTGTATCCGATCCTGCTGCGACTGGAATCGGCGGGCTGGTTCGTCAGCCGCTGGGAGGCGGTGGATCCGGCCCATGTAGGGCGGCCGCGCCGCCGGCTGTATCGGCTCACACCCAGTGGTCTGGCCCGCGCCAGCGAGGTCTTTACAAGCTTTGGTCGAGGAGTGCCCGCATGAAGACGCGCAACGACCAGGACCTGGCTCGCCGCTTGATTCTACGTGCCGCCCGCAAGGCGCCCGCCGCCGTTGCGCAACGGCTGGAAGAGGAATGGTTGGCAGACCTTGCGTCGCGGCAGGGATCCCTCGCGCGGCTGCGTCTGGCGATTGGCTGTTCCTGGGCGACGGCGGTCATCACCCGCGATTTCAATGTGCCACAGCTCGCGACCTCAGGCGCAGGGAACGGCCCTAAGCACTGGTTCGCGGACCATCGGTACGACCTGCCGCTGCTCTCCCGCCGGACAGTTACGCTGCTGCTGATTGCCGGTGCGCACGTTTTGCTGATTTATGTTTTCGCTTCTGGATTTGCGCAACAATTCAGCCTAATAATTCCTCAGATCATGCATGGCGTCGTGATCGAAGAGAACAGGCCCCAGCCGCCACCCCCTGTGCTGTCGACCCTGCCGTTCAAAGCGACCGTGATCACGGACATCACCGATACTTTCGATCCTGATCGGTTTGATCTCACAATCGCGAGGGGCGACGAACCCAAGCACGCCACTGACGATCCACCGGGCGGCTCGCTGCCTCGCGGCGTGCCCGCCGTGGTGCGCGTCCTCGGCGGGCCCGGCAGGAATTTCCCGACCACGGAAGATTATTACCCCACCGCATCGCGCCGCATCTCGGAGACCGGCGCGGCCAACGTACAGGTGTGCGTGGACGGCAGGGGATATCTGACGGGCGCCCCGACGCTGTCAAAGTCATCCGGCAGTCAAAGAATCGATGACGCCGCCCTGAAACTTGCCAGAGCGGGCTCTGGGCACTATCGGCCAACCACCGAAGATGGCACGCCAGTGACCTCATGCTACGGCTATCGCATCAGGTTCGAACTGACTGACTAATCGTCCTGATCTGCAAGGCAGGCGATCGCGACTTTCTCGGCATCCACCCAATCGAACGGTATGCCTTCGAGCCGATCGAAGAAATCCTGGCCGATGACACCATTGCGGCGCGGCGGCGTGCAGAACGCATCGCTGTCATCGGTCCCGGAGAGTGCCAGCGCCGCAACCAGCGCCGAAAGCGTATTGAAGCGCCTGACGCCCGAACCTTCAGGCGTGTGGTGGTGCGCGACCGCCTCGACCAGGGTGTTCGGCATGCCCCACAATCCCAGAAGGTATGCACCGATCTCGGCATGTGAGGTGCCCAGGATGTGTCGTTCGGCCTCGTGCATCGGGATGTCCTCGGTCACCGCCAGAAGCGCGGCCCGATCAAGCTCGGCCGGCCGTTCCTGGACCAGCACCCAGTACCCGATGTCGTGCAGAAAGGCCGCGAGTATCGCCTCATCGCTGCAGGCGCTGCCGGCGGTCAAGGCCGCGGTTACCCGCGCGACCCGCTGCACATGCGCCTGCATGGAATCCAGATCAAGCTCAGTGCGCGCCGCGCGGTTCCACGCCGCCAGCACCTCCGAGCACATCACGAGGTTGCGTACGCCGGCGAAGCCCAGCCTGACCAGAGCCTGCTCCGTGCTCCTGATGCGCTCCTGGTCGTGAAACAGTGCGCAATTGGCGAGCTGTAGCACCTTCGCCGTGATCGCCGCGTCCGCCTCGATGACCGCGCAGATCTTCTTCGGCGTGACGTTCTTGTGGCTCATCATCACCTGCAGTCGGGCAAAGGTTCGTGGCCGCGACGGCAGCCGGCGAATGCCACCGATGAGCGACCGCAGCCCTGGGTCTGACAGCAGATCCTGCAGTCTCAGGCAGCGCGCGACGGCCTCATGGAACTCAAACGGCGCGCACTGCCTGAACAGGTATTGATGCGCCACCGGAAACGGCATTTCATAGAACTCGCCGCTGCCGCCGGGGCTGTTGGAGAGCGCGATCCGTGAGCAGCTCGGCCAACGCTCGCTCATTTCGAGCAGCAGGTCGGTGCCGCTCGGAGTCAATGCCTCCACCTCGGCGACCACAACGTCCGGCGGTTGCCGCTCGAGTGACCGCAGCGCCGCGCCACCGGTATCAGCCAGGTCCGTGATCCAATAGTCGCCTGGTGGCAGCGGGGCCTGCTGTTGCAGCCGCCTTGCCACCTCACCCACCAACAAAATGTGCCGTGGCATCGGGCTACCGCAAAGACCCCTTCCTAAGATGACTACATATCACCTGCGCCGGGGCGGTCCCGTCCGGCATCACGTCACAGTCCTCTATTAGGCAACGGGGGCCGGCGGCCACGGTCGGACATGTCAAATTGCGCGCCCGGAGAGATTCGAACTCCCGACCCTCAGGTTCGAAGCCTGATGCTCTATCCAACTGAGCTACGGGCGCTTAGGTCGCCGGGCGAATGCCGGAGGCCGCATAGGCTACCGAATTCAGCCCCGGGGGCGCCAGCTTGGGCGTCAAGGACCGGGTCGGGGCCGCACCCGGCACAGGATACCCGGGTTGGTGCTGAAATCGCTTAATATGGCCACCCCGGGCACCGGGTGCCCAGTTGCGACCCATTCTTAAACCTACAAGGGGGTTCCCTATGAAGTTCCGCTCCACCGTGCTGGTCTCCTCGCTGGCGATTGCCGCCCTGGGCGCCGCCACGCAGGCCTCGGCCGCCTGCAGCTATCCGAAGGCCCCGGACAACAGCAGCATTCCGGACGGCAGCAAGGCTTCGAAGGACGAGATGATCGCCGGCATGAAAGCCATGCGCGCCTACAACGACCAGATCAAGCAGTACACCGACTGCCTGAAGGACGAGCATGACGCCGCCGTGGCGAAGATCGACCCGAGCCTCCCGAAGGACAAGCAGGATGCCCGCAAGGCCGAGCTCGACAACGTCCTGGCGCAGAAGAATGACGCCGCCGTCGATGCCGCGCAGACGGTCACGGGTCGCTTCAACGATCAGATCAAAGCCTACAACGCCGCGCACAAGAGCTGATCGATCGCGCGGCGCACCCTGGCACCCTTTTTCAGTGAACATACCGGCACCGGCGCAGCCCGACTCCGCGGCATCGGGACTTCTGGTCCCGGCCCAGGCTGATCGACTGATCAGCGAGAACCTGAGCTGTCTGCCGATCGAGTCGCTGCCCCTGGTGCAATGTGCGGGCGCGGTGTTACGCGAGAACATCTATGGTGAACGCGATCAGCCGCCGTTCGATCGGGTGGCCATGGATGGCATCGCCCTGGACAGCTCGGCGGTACGCGAGGGGCAGCGCACCTTCGCAATCGAATCGGTGCAGGCCGCAGGGGATGCGCCGCAGTCTTTGAGCCGGCGCACCGGCTGTATCGAGGCCATGACCGGGGCGATGCTGCCCGGCGGGTGCGATGCCGTGATCCCCGTGGAGGACCTCGCCGTCAACGCCGGCATCGTCCGGATCAAGGAGGGCCTGAGCGTCGAGGCGTGGGACAATGTGCACCGACGCGGCGCCGATTCACGCCAGGGCGCCCTGCTGCTGGCGGCGGGCACACGTCTGAGTCCGCCCGAGGTGGCGATTGCCGCGGGCGCGGGCATGGAGCGGGTGCGGGTCAGCGCCCAGCCGATGCTGGCGGTGGTCTCAACCGGCAACGAACTCATCGAGCCGGGCGAGCCGATACTGCCGCACCAGATCCGGCGCTCCAATGTCTACGGCGTCATCGCCGCCCTGCGGCGCCACGGCTTCCAACGCGTGGCCGATGACCACGTGCGCGATGAGCCGGCGGAAATGCGCGCACGCTTGAAGCTGCATCTCGACACCCACGATGTGCTCATCCTGAGCGGCGGGGTCTCAATGGGGCGCTACGACCTGGTGCCGAGCCTGCTCACCGAGCTCGGCGTGCGCATGGTGTTTCACAAGGTCGCCCAACGTCCCGGCAAACCCCTGTGGTTCGGGGTGGCGCAGTCGGGACCTGCAGTTTTCGCCCTTCCCGGCAATCCGGTCTCGACCCTGGTGTGCCTGAGTCGCTATGTGATTCCGGCATTGTTGGCCGCCATGGGCGATACCAGCCCCGCGGCCCGCAAGATCCCGCTCGCGGCGCCGGTGACGGTCAATACCGGCTTCATGCACTTCATTCCGGTACGCACCGAAGTCGATGATTGGGGTCGGGACTGGGCGCACCCACGGCTGACCAACAGCTCCGGAGATTTCACCGCGCTGGCCGGAACCGACGGCTTCGTCGAGCTGCCGCCCGGACCCAATACCTATCCGAAGGGTTTCGTGACGCGCCTGTTCGGTTGGTAGTCGAATCCGCCATGGCCGCAAACGAAGTAATCGTCCCGCTCAATTCGCCGCGCCCGCGTGACCGGCTGGACCGGCCGCTGCGCGATCTGCGTATCTCGGTGATGGACCGCTGCAACTTCCGCTGCCCCTACTGCATGCCCCGCGAGCAGTTCCACGAGAGCTACCGCTTCCTCAAATCCTCGCAGCGCCTGTCATTCGAAGAGATCCTGCGTCTGGCGCGCCTGTTCGTTGCGCAGGGCGTGCGCAAGATCCGCCTGACCGGCGGCGAACCGCTGTTGCGCGCGAATCTCGCCGATCTCATCGGCGACCTCACCGGCATTGCCGGCGTCGAGGATGTCGCCTTGACCACCAATGGCATCCTGCTCGCACGCCACGCGGCGGAGCTGCGCGCGGCGGGCCTCAATCGCATCACCGTGAGCCTCGACAGCCTCGATCCAGAGGTGTTCGCCCGCATGAGCGGTGGCTTCGGCGGGGTGGACGAAGTCCTCGCCGGCATCGCGGCCGCGCAGCATGCCGACCTGACGCCCATCAAGATCAATGCAGTGGTACAACGCGGCGTCAACGATCACACCGTGCTCGATCTGGTCGACCGCTTTCGTGGCAGCGGCGTGATCGTACGCTTCATCGAATACATGGACGTCGGCAACCGCAATCACTGGGAGCCGCAGCGCGTGGTGCCCTCGAAGGAGCTGGCGGACCAGATCAATGCCCGCTGGCCGATCGAGCCCGTCGAACGCAACTATCGGGGCGAAGTCGCCCGCCGCTACCGCTTCACCGACGGCGGGGGCGAAGTGGGGTTCATCTCCTCCGTCACGCATGCCTTCTGCGGGGACTGCTCGCGGGCGCGGCTGTCCTCCGACGGCGCGCTGTACACCTGTCTGTTCGCCGCGCAGGGCTTGAGCCTGCGTGACCCGCTGCGGGCCGGCGCCACGGATGATGAACTCTCGGCCCTCATCCGCCAGGTCTGGTCTGCACGACAGGACCGTTACAGCGAGCTGCGCGCCAACCTGCGCCAGACCAGCGGCGATCACACCAAGGTCGAGATGTACTACATCGGCGGTTGAACATGGCATCCGGACTCACCCATCTGACCGCCCGCAATCGACCCACGATGGTCGATGTCGGTGCCAAGGAAGTCAGCCGCCGCGTGGCCAGCGCCGAGGCGCGCATCCGTCTGCCGCGCGCTGTGCTGCTGGCGCTGCGCCGGTCCGGTCATCGCACCAAGAAGGGACCGATCTTCGACACCGCGATCATCGCGGGGGTACTGGCTGCAAAGCGCACGTCCGAGCTGATACCGTTCTGCCATCCGCTGCTGCTGGATCACTGCAAGCTGGAAGTGGCCGCGGCCCCCGGGGGTATCCGCATCGTCTGCACCGTGTCGGTCGAGGGCCGCACCGGGGTCGAGATGGAAGCCATGACCGGCGCAACCGTGGCGGCCCTCACGGTCTACGATATGTGCAAAGCCCTGTCCCACGATATCCAGATCAGCACCGTGCGGCTGCTGGCCAAAACCGGCGGTAAGCGCGATTTCAGTCGCCGTTCGACCCGAGGGGCCTCCCGGCCGTAAAATACCCCGCATGGCTCCCCCCCTCTATGGCCTGGTGCTCGCCGGGGGCCGAAGTACGCGCATGCAGCGTGACAAGGCCACCTTGAGTTACCAGGGCCGCACTCAGCTCGACCGCGCCATGGATCTGCTGGATTCCCGCGTGCGGCAGGGCTTCGTCTCGGTCCGGGCGGATCAGCGCGAGGATCCGGCCCGCGCCCGCTATCCGCAGGTGATCGATGCGCATGCGGGCCTCGGTCCCATCGCCGGCATTGCGGCCGCCCAGGCCCTGAAGCCCGGTGCGGCCTGGCTGGTGCTCGCCTGCGACCTTCCGTATCTGGGCCCAAGGACCGTCGCGCACCTGCTCGCCCATCGCGATCCGGCGCGCACCGCCACGGCCTACCGTTCGAGCCACGACGGGTTGCCGGAACCGCTGTGCGCCATCTACGAACCGCGCGCCGCGGCACAGATTCTCGAGCGCATCGACGCCGGCAAATCCTGTCCGCGCAAGTTCCTGATTCAAGCCGACGTACTGCTGCTCGATCAGCCTGATCCGCGTGCCCTGGACAACATCAATACGCCCGAGGAGTACGATGCGGCCCGCGGCACGCTGCTCGCGCCACAAGGACCGGATTCCATGCAGATCAAAGTTCAGTACTACGCGATCTTGCGCGAACAGGCCGGTCGCAGCGAAGAAACCGTGGCCACGGCGGCGCGCACGCCGCGCGATCTGTACGCCGAGTTGCAGCGCCGCCATCCCTTCTCACTGGGCGCCGACAGTCTGCGCGTTGCCATCAACGCCGAATTCAGCGACTGGTCCCAACCCCTGACCGAAGGCGATGCCGTCGTCTTCATTCCACCCGTGGCCGGCGGCTGACGGGCGCCGCCCCATGAGGTCCTTCAGCTTTGCCAAGACACCGATCGACACCGAGGTCGAGCGGCGCCGGATCATTGACCCGGCCTGCGGCGGCTACGCCGCCTTCGAAGGCTGGGTGCGCGATCACAACGAGGGCCGGCAGGTGTGCCATCTGGAGTACGAGGCCTTCGAATTGCTGGCCAACAAGGAAGGCGAACGCATCCTCGCAGAGGCCGTAGCCCGCTTCGGTGTCGAACATGCGGCCTGCGTACACCGGGTCGGTGATCTGCAGCTGGGCGAGATGGCCGTCTGGGTCGGCGTCAGCGCGCGCCATCGCCAGGAAGCCTTTCTGGCCTGTCGCTACATCATTGATGAGGTCAAACATCGCGTCCCGATCTGGAAGAAGGAGCACTACCTCAATGGTGACTCCGGCTGGGTGAACTGCGAGCGCTGCGCGGCGGTGGTGCCCGAGCACACCCACGAGCACGCGCATGATCACCCGCACCCGCGCCACGCCGACTACTCGCGCCAGCAGGCGCTCAGGGAAGTCGGAAGCGAAGGCCAGGCGAAGCTGCGCGCGGCCCGCGTGCTGGTGGTGGGCGCCGGCGGCCTGGGCGTGCCGGTACTGAGCTATCTGGCCGGCGCCGGGATCGGTCGCTTAGGTGTCATCGATGGCGACTCGCTGGAAGCCTCGAATCTGCATCGGCAGCCGCTGTACCGCTTCGATGAGGTGGGTCAGCCCAAGGCGCAACTGGCCGCGAACCGGCTGCGTGCGCTCAACCCCGATATCGAGGTACAGGTCTACGGCGTGCGGCTCACGGCGGCCAATGCGACCGAGCTGATCGGCGGCTGGGACCTGGTCGTTGACTGTACCGACAACTTCAGCAGTAAGTTCCTGATCAACGACGTGTGCGTGAGCGCCCGCAAGCCCGCCATCCTCTCCAGCATCTATCAGTACGAAGGGCAGCTGCAGGTCATCCGACCGGACTCGCACGGCGCCTGCCTGCGCTGCATCTGGCCGGAGGCGACGCACGATGGCCTGGTCGGCAATTGTGCCGAAGCCGGAGTTCTCGGCCCGGTACCGGGGGTCTTTGGCAGCCTGCAGGCGCTCGAAGCCTTGAAGATCCTGCTGAATCTGCCGGGACAGCTGGGGGATGAACTATTGGTGATGGATCTGCTCACCCTGCAGATCTCGCGCATGAAGGCGCGGCGCGCCGCCGTCTGTGCCTCGGGGCGCTGCACCCGAATCCCGGCTACGCATGGCGCGCAGAGCAGCGCTCTGACCCTTCAGTTTGAAACCCTGCGCGCCGCGCAGGCGGCCGGCTACACCGTCATCGACATCCGCGAACCGGACGAGGTGGCGGAGGAGCCCTTGCCCGGCACCGACGTTCGCCTGCTGCCCATGCAGCAACTGCTGCGCACGGACACGAGCCTGTCGAAGAATGAACGCCTGCTCCTGGTGTGCGCCACCGGCCGTCGCAGCCTCGCCACGGCGCAGACCCTGCACGATCGCGGCTACACCGAAGTGGTCTCGCTGGCCGGTGGTCTGGCCGGCCTCCTCGCGCCGACTGCCTGAACCTACGCCCGTACCTGCCCGCTGCCGCGGACCACGTACTTGTAGCTGGTGAGCTGCTCGACGCCCACGGGTCCGCGGGCGTGGAAGCGATCCGTCGAAATGCCGATCTCCGCGCCCATGCCGAATTCACCGCCGTCGGCGAACTGCGTGGAGGCGTTGTGCAGCACGATGGCACTGTCCACCCGCTGCAGAAAACGTGCGGCCGTCGCGCCATTGGCCGTCACGATGCAGTCGGTGTGCGCAGAACCGTAGTGCGCGATATGCGCGATGGCTGCATCGACACCGGCCACCACGCGCACGGCGATGATCGCATCCAGATACTCGGTGAACCAGTCCGCCTCGGTCGCAGCACGAACCCGCTCATCGACCCCTCGCACGGTGTCATCACCGCGCACCTCGCACCCCGCCTCCAGCAGATCCTTGATGAGGGGTGCCAGATGGGTCGCAATGCAGGCCCGGTCCACCAGCAGGGTCTCGGCCGCACCGCAAATCCCGGTACGCCGCAGTTTGGCGTTCAGGACGATGCTGCGCGCCATCGCCAGATCCGCGTCCCGGTCCACATAGACATGGCAGTTGCCTTCCAGATGGCCGATCACGGGAACCCGTGCCTCCTGCTGGACCCGCGCCACCAGACTCTTGCCGCCGCGCGGCACGATGACATCGATGAATTCGGTCATTCCCGAGAGCATCAGGCCGACCGCCTCGCGATCGGTGGTCGGAACCAGCTGAATGCAACCCTCCGGCAGGCCCGCGGCACTGAGTCCCGCCACCAGACAGGCGTGAATGGCGCGATTCGAACGCTCGCTCTCCGAACCGCCGCGCAGGATCACGGCGTTCCCGGACTTCAGGCACAGCGCGCCCGCATCGGCGGTGACGTTGGGCCGGCTTTCATAGATGATGCCGATCACGCCGAGCGGCACCCGCACCCGCAGGATCGCCAGCCCGTTGGGCCGGGTCCACTGCGCCGCGACGGTGCCGATGGGGTCCTCCAGCCCGACGATATCTTCGAGCCCTTTAGCCATGGCTTCGACGCGCTTGTCATTGAGCTCCAGGCGATCCAGCAGTGCCGCGGTGAGCTGCCGCTCGCGCGCGTGCGCCAGGTCCTGGGCGTTGGCGGCAAGGATGTCGGCCTTGCCGGTGCGGATGGCCGCCGCCGCTTCTCTCAGCGCCCGATCCTTGGTGGCGGTGTCGGCGAGGCTCAGCGCATCCGACGCCGCGAGCGCAGCCTGCCCCAGCCGGTGCATAAGATCGCTCAGATCGCCGTTCATGATGCTTCCTTGGTGGTCTGCTCCAGCCGGTCCTTGCGCATGATCACCAGATCATCCCGGTGCACCAGGGCATCGCCGCTGCGATAGCCCAGGATGCTTTCGATTTCGGCGGACCTGCGGCCCATGATGCGCGCCACGTCGGCGTCCGAATAGGCGCAGATGCCGCGCGCCATTTCGGCGCCATCGGGCGCCAGGATGCTGACGGTGTCACCCCGGTCGAAGCGCCCGGATTGTCGCACGACGCCGGCGGGGAGCAGGCTCTTGCCCGCATGCAATGCCTTCAACGCGCCGGCATCGATGCTCAGCGCACCCGCCGGCCGCAGGGTGCCGGCGATCCACTGCTTGCGCGCCGCGACCGGCGTCTCGGTGGGCACGAACCAGGTGCAACGTCCACCCTCCTCGAGCCGGCGCACCGGGTGCGTGTGATGTCCGGCGGCAATGCACATGTGGCAACCGGCGGCCACGGCGATCTTTGCGGCCAGGATCTTGGTGGCCATGCCGCCCGACCCCACCGCCGAAGCCGACCGGCCCGCCATGGCCTCGACCTCCGGCGTCACCGCGGTCACGCGGCTGATGAACCGCGCCTCCGGATTGCGGTTCGGGTCGGCCGTGAACAGGCCTTCGACGTCAGAGAGCAGTATCAGGCAGTCGGCCGCCGCCATCTGCGCGACGCGCGCGCCCAGACGGTCGTTGTCGCCATAGCGGATCTCGGCAGTCGCGACCGTGTCGTTCTCATTGATGACCGGCAGTGCTCCCAGCGCCAGCAGTGACTCCAGGGTCGCCCGTGCATTCAGGTAGCGCCGCCGCTGCTCGCTGTCCTCCAATGTCAAAAGTACCTGCGCCACCGTCACGCCGTGCTCGCCCAGCAACTCCTTGTAGGCATGGGCCAGGCGGATCTGCCCGACGGCGGCGGCGGCCTGGCTCTCATCCAGGCGCAATGCCCCTGCGGCAAGCCCCAGCTCACGTCGGCCCAGCGCGATGGCGCCGGAGGACACCAGGATGACCTGCTGCCCGCGCGCGCGCAGGCGCAACAGATCCTCGATCAGGGTGGTCAGCCATGCACGGTGCAGGTGGCCGGTCTGCGGGTCGACGAGCAGGGCGGAACCCACCTTGACGACGATGCGCCGGGCGGCGATCAGCGGGGACACGAGATTCTCACCGGTGGTGCTCATGGCAAAAACTATACGGGATCGGCGCCGGACGGGCGAATCCCGGCGCCGCCGCCGTTGCCACCCGTAACAATCCCCCCTTAAACTGGCGTTCGCCTTCAACAGTTGAGCCCTCGAGGACCAAAGCGGTGAGCAGAGATTACGAACCGGCAGCCGGCCAGTGGTACCAGAACGTGGAAGAAGAGGAGTCGTTTCGCGTGCTGTCGGTTGATGAGGACTCCGAACTCGTCGAAATCGAATACGTCGACGGGGATATCGAGGAAATCGACATTGAAGCCTGGCATGAGATGGATCTCGAGAAGACCATCGCGCCCGAAGGCTGGTCCGAGTCCGAAGCCGAGGAGGATGAGGACGAGGATGAAGACGAAGAAGACGAGGACGATGACTGGGATGAGGATGAAGACGACGATGAGGATTGGGACGAGGACGAAGACGAGGACGAGTGACGCAGCCGGCATCTAGCGCACCGCCGATCCCCCAACTCATCAGCCTGCTCGGGGAGGACTGTGTCCGTACCGATGCAGCAGAACTCGGACCGCTGCTGGTGGACCACCGCGGTCTGTATCACGGCGACGCCGCGGCCCTCATCCTGCCGCGCACGGTCGAACAGGTCGCCAGCGCGCTCGCGTTCTGTGACTCGCATCGGATCGGTGTGGTGCCTCAGGGCGGCAATACCGGCTACTGCGGGGGCGCGACCCCGGATGAGACGGGCCGGCAGGTCATCCTGTCCCTGCGGCGCCTGAACCGGATCCGCAAGCTCGACGCCCTCAACTATTCCCTGACGGTCGAAGCCGGCTGCGTACTGGCCGAGGTACAGCGTGCCGCCGCCGATGCGGAACGACTGTTCCCGTTGAGTCTGGGCTCCGAGGGCACCTGCCAGATCGGCGGCAATCTCTCGACCAATGCCGGCGGCACCAGCGTCCTGCGCTACGGCATGATGCGCGATCTGGTCCTGGGACTGGAGGTGGTGCTGCCCGACGGCCGGATCCTCGACAGTCTCACCGGACTGCGCAAGGACAACACCGGCTACGATGTGAAGTCACTGTTCCTGGGGGCCGAAGGGACCCTCGGCATCATCACGGCCGCCACTCTGAAGCTGTTTCCCGCCATCCGCAGTATTGCCACGGCATTTGTCGCCGTCACCAGCGTACAGGCCGCGGTCGAACTGCTCAGTCGTCTGCGCAATCACAGCGGCGACTGCATCAGTTCCTTCGAACTCATGCCACGGCTCGCGGTGGACCTGACGGTGCAGCACATCCGGCCCGCGGTGGATCCGCTGCCGGGTCGCCACCCCTGGTACGTGCTGTGCGAACTGACCTCGGCGCGCGCCGAGGAGCCCCTGGACACGGTGCTCGAGAATGTGCTCGCCGAAGCCCACACGGCGGGACTGGTGGAGGATGCCGCCATTGCGCAGAGCGGTCGTGAAGCGGAGAGCTTCTGGTTCGTGCGCGAGAACATCCCGCGCGCGCAGCGCCTGGATGGCGCCAGCCTCAAACACGACATCTCGGTCCCGGTCGCCGCGCTGCCGCAGTTCGTGAAGCAGGCGTCCGAGTGGGTCAGCGGCCACGTACCCGAGGGACGTCTGATCGCGTACGGACATGTCGGAGACGGCAATCTGCACTTCAATCTCAATCAGGAGCCGCTGGTGGCGGCGGAGGCTTTTCTGGCCCGGTCCGAGGAGGTCAAGCGCGCCATCCATGATCTGGTGCATGAATTCGGCGGCAGCTTCAGCGCCGAGCATGGCATCGGCCGACTCAAGGTCGGCGAGCTCGAGCGCTATGCGGCGCCGGTGGAACTGGCCCTGATGCGGTCGATCAAACAGGCTTTCGATCCCAACGGCATCATGAACCCCGGTAAAGTTCTGCAAGCCCGCTGAGATTCTCAATTGAAGTCGTGCCGCCTGCTCATCGGCACCGCACTGGTCGCGCTCGCGGCCTGCGGTGCGCCTCACCATCAAGCCGCATCGAGCAGCCCCGCGCATGCGAGCGCGGGGAGTGCGCCGCTGGCCACGCGCTTCGCTCCATCCGCTGATGGGGTCAGGGTCGCCTGGCATCCCTACGGTCACGGCGATCCGGCCGTGGTACTGATTCACGGCTGGGCGGCGAGTTCGGCAATCTGGCGCACACAGTTGGCGGCGCTCGGCGCCCGTTATTCGGTGGTGACCGTGGATCTGGCAGGCCAGGGCGATTCCGGCAGCAATCGTCAGGTCTGGTCACTGTCGAACTACGCCCAGGATGTCGCGGCCGTAGTGGCCATGCTGCCCAATGCCCACATCGTTCTGGTGGGCGATGGGTTGGGAGGAGCGGTGGCGCTCGAGGCGGCACCGCGCATCGGCGCACGTCTGACGGGCATCATCGGCGTGGAGACCTTCCGCACCCTCGGTCAACCGACCCCACTGCCCGCGCAGGTCGATCAGGCCCTACAGCCCTTCCGGGCCGACTTTGCCGGCACCGTGCGGCGGTACGTCGCCGGCACCTTGTTCCATGCCCAGGCCGATCCCAACGTGGTGAGAAGCGTAGCGGAACTGATGGCGCAGACCGCCCCGGAGCGGGGACTGGCGACCCTCGATGAATTGAACAGACTGGACTACGGCTCGATCCTGCCGGCGGTGAAGGTGCCTCTGGTCGTGATCGATTCGGATCTGGGGGGTGCCGTCGATGAGGCTCGACTGCGCCATGCCGCGCCGCAATTGCGTCTCATCAGCCTGAACGGTGACGACAGTTTCCCGATGCTGGATGACGCGCCGCGCTTCAATAGCGCATTGCTGCAGGCGATAGGGTCGCTGGCGACGCGATAGGCCCGCAGTGCGCGTCCACGACGGGCAGGGAAGCCGCAACCCGCAGCGCATCGGCCGAGGTCCAGCTGCGTGCGGTCGCACCCCCCGGCGACAGGTCCTGCAGCACCAGGATCAGGGCATGAGCGCTGGCATCGAATGGCCAGTCATCACTGTGCAGGATCAAACGAAACGGGCGCCCGTCGGGCAGTGAAAAATCGGCGCGCCCGCCGCGATCGGCCACGGCAACTTTCAGCAGCGGCTGCAGGTCGGCCGGCGCTCCGGTGGCGGACCAGCGGATCTGGCAGCTGTAGAGCCGCGCCAAGTGCAGCGCGGGCCAGTCGTAGCCGGCACTCTCCTGCACCAGTGCGTCATCCTGAAAGCGAAATTCGCGGCTGCGGAACCAGTACAAGCCCTCGCCGATCTGCAGGCTGTAGTCCACATAACGCTGCGGATTGACGGGCGGCGACCCACAACCGCGCCCCAGGGTGCTGCCATGAAACTGGTCGCCATCGCGGCTCAACAGCAGGTCGCAGCCCGGCAGTGTTTCGATATCGGCGCGGCGCAGTGCCAGTTGCGCCTGGGGATCGGCGAAGAAGCCGCGCCACTGTCCCGGATCCTTGAAGGTGAACTGCCGTAGCCGAATGCGCTGCGGGCGCAGCTGAGCATCAACCGACAGCCGCAGCAGCACCTGGCGGCGCGGCGCGCCGGGTACATCATGCAGGGTTTCCTCCAGATACAGCACCGCAGGTCCAAGCCACGCCAGATCCACCGGTTCAATCACGGTGCGCAGGCGCGAGACATCGGCTGCCGCGGCCTGCGGTGAGTGATCGTCGAGTATCACCTGTACGGCGCTGTCGTGAACCCCCGACCACATGCGCACCAGAGCGGAAACATCCGCATCCGCCGCGAACGCGCCGGTCGCGCACAGGCACAGTGCCGCCGCCACCGGACTGCGGCGGCCCGGTCCGCTCATGTCGGCGGTTCGACCAATCGGATCAACCCCTCCTGGGCGGTACTGGCGAGCAGGGTTCCGTCGCGCGCGAACACGTTGGCCCAGGCGAAGCCGCGCGCGCCGGAGGCGTTCGGGCTCTCCACCGCGTACAGCATCCAGTCGTCCACGCGCACCGGCCGGTGGAACCACATGGCGTGATCGATGCTCGCGACCTGCGCCTGCCCGCTCAGATGTGAAATGCCATGCGCCCGGGTCGCGGTCTCCAGCAAGTGGAAATCCGAGACGTAGGCGAGCAGGCAGCGCTGCAGGGTTTGATCCCCGGGTACCTGCGCCACGGCGCGAAACCAGACCTTGCGGGCCGGACCGTGCCCGGGAGCGGGTTGCGCATCGAGCGGCCCCACGGCGCGGAATTCAAACGGACGCGCGGTCTCCAGCAGCCGGCGCACCCGCTCCGGCATCCGCTGCAGCAGTTCCGGCGCCACGCGCGAGGTGTCAGCCAGGCCCTCCGGCGGCGGCACCTGCGGCATCGGGACCTGGTGTTCGAGGCCGGGCTCCTCGAGCTGGAAGGAACAGGTCATGTTGAAGATCTGTTCGCCGTGCTGAATGGCGATGACACGGCGATTGGAAAAGCTGTGGCCGTCGCGGCTGCGGTCCACCTGGTAGATGATGGGTGCCTTGAAATCGCCGCGACGCAGAAAGTATGCGTGCAGCGAGTGCACCATGCGACCGCTGACCGTGCGCGAAGCGGCATTGAGAGCCTGGCCCAGCACCTGGCCGCCAAACACCTGGGGACTGCCGATATCGCGGCTTTCGCCGCGAAACAGGTTGACCTCGAGGGTCTCGAGGTCGAGCAGCCCAAGCAGATCCGCGATGCGCTGATCCATCAGCCGAACTTGAGCGTGCCCTTCATGATCACGTAGTGCCCGGGGAACGTGCACATGAAGGTGTAGTCACCGCCCTTGGTGAGCTTTGAGGTGGGGAAAGTGATCGTGTCGCTCTGTCCGCCGCCGATGATCTTGGTGTTGGCGATGACGTGCGCGTCACCGGGGGTCAGGTAGTTGTTGTTGAGGCCGGCGGACATGCCGGCGTTGGCGACCGTGGTCACATCGGCGGTCTTCACCAGTACCCAGTTATGGCCCATGGCGGCCGCGGGCAGCTTGCCGGTGTGCGTGAGGGTCAGTTCAACCTGGGTGCAGTCGGCGGCGACGTCCAGTTCCTTCTTGTCGTACTGCATGGCGTCATTGCCAGCAATGGCAAGCTTGCAGACCTTGTCGGCGGCGAAAGCGACGTGAGTGCCTCCGGCAAATGACACGGCGGCAATCGCCAGCGCGGCCAGAACAGAGTGTCTACGGATCATCGGTAACTCCTAGGTTCAAAACAGGGGCGTTATTTTGCATCAGATTGTCCCGTTCAGGTATCCGGGACGCCGAGGCGTTTGTGCATGATCGGGCTGGTGGTCGTGTACTGCAGGAACTGTTTCTGCTGCGGAAACAGATGGTGCTGAATTCCAAATGCCGCAAGCGCGGCCTCGTGAAATCCCGACAGGATCAGCTTCTTCTTGCCAGGGTAAGTATTGATGTCACCGACCGCGAAAATGCCCGGGACACTTGTTTGAAACTTCTCCGTGTCGACCACGAGCGCCTTGCGCTCGAGGGCGAGGCCCCACTCGGCGATCGGACCCAGCTTGGGATGCAAGCCAAAAAACACCAGGATCTGATCGCAGGCCAGGTCGCGTTCGGTGCCGTCGTTACCCGTCACTCGCACGCCCCGCAGCGCCTCGCCATGGGTGAGCAATGAATCGGCAATTCCTTCAATGTGTTGGAGCCTGCCTGCGGCCTGGAGTTCCCGCATGCGGGCTACCGTGGCGGGGGCGCCACGAAAGTGCTCGCGCCGATGCACCAGGGTCAGGCTTTTCGCCTCCGGCGCCAGCGCCACGGCCCAGTCGAGTGCCGAGTCGCCTCCGCCAAAAATTACCAATTGTTTCCCGGCCAGCGCCTGAGCATCGCGCACCCGATACTGAATCTGATTGCCCTCGAAGGCTTCAGCACCCGCAATCCCCAGACGGCGCGGCTGGAAGGCGCCCAGACCCGCCGCGATGACCACCGCGCCCGCCGTGATCGGGGCACTGCCCGCGGCGCCCACCGTGAAATGGCCCGCATCATCACGCAGCAGCGTGGCCACCTCGGCGCCCAGGTGAAACTTCGGACTGAAGGGCCGGATCTGCTGCATCAGACGTTCGACCAGCTCCTGCGCCCCGCACACCGGCAGCGCCG
>DATHMT010000021.1:0-96344 GCA_035486855.1 Steroidobacteraceae bacterium | reverse complement strand
TGCAGAGCCGCCGGCGAGGAGGCGGAGGCCGCAACGACGATGGTGTGGGCCAGGGCGCCATGCTCTTCGAGCTTGCGCACCACGTTCGCGATGGTCGACTGCTTCTGACCGATCGCGACGTAGACGCATTTGATGCCGGAGGTCTTCTGGTTGATGATTGTGTCGATCGCCATCGCGGTCTTGCCGGTCTGGCGGTCGCCGATGATCAGCTCGCGCTGGCCGCGACCGATCGGCACCATCGAGTCGACCGACTTGTACCCGGTCTGCACCGGCTGCGACACGGACTTGCGGTAGATCACGCCCGGCGCGACGCGCTCGATGGGCGAGGTCCGGGTGGCATTGATCGGACCCTTGCCATCGATGGGATTGCCCAGCGCATCGACGACGCGACCCAGCAGCTCCGGACCCACCGGCACTTCGAGGATGCGGCCCGTCGTCTTGACGGTATCGCCTTCGCCCAGATGCTTGTAGTCGCCCAGCACGACCGAGCCGACCGAGTCCTGCTCGAGATTCAGCGCCAGGCCAAAGGTGTTGCCGGGGAACTCGAGCATCTCGCCATAGCGCGCATCGGCCAGGCCGTGCACGCGCACGATGCCGTCCGTGACGGACACGATGGTGCCGACATTGCGCGCCTCGGTGACACCCTTGAAGTTCTCGATGCGCTGCTTGATGAGATCGCTGATCTCGGTTGCCTTGATGGCCATGCTTAGGATTCCTTTAATTCGTTGGCGATGCGCTCGAGGCGCCCGCGCACCGAGCCATCGATGACGAGGTCGCCTGAGCGCACAACGGCGCCGCCCAGAAGTTGCGGGTCGGTAGTGCAGTGGATGCGCACTTCGCGCTTCAGGCGCCGGGACAGTGCCACGACCAGAGTCTGCTGCTGTTTTTCATCCAATGGCGCTGCCGAGGTAATAGCAACGTCGGCGATGCCTTCCGCCTCGTCTTTGTAAGCGTCGAACAACGCCGCGATCTGCGGCAGGCAATCCAAACGTCGCGACTCGGCGAGGGTCCGCACAAAATTGCTGCCATGGGTACCGAGAGTCGCGCCGGCGATGTCCAGGACCAGCTTCGCCAGTTGTTCGGGGGTCACGTGCGGATCACCCAGCAGCGAGTGTACCCGCGGGTCGGCTACCACCTGTGCGGCCGTGTGGAGCGCCCCGGACCAGGCATCCAGCATGCTATCGGCGCGCGCTTCGGCAAATGCCGCCTTGGCGTAGGGACGGGCGATGGTCGTCTGGTCGGCCATGCTCAGATCTGCGTCGCGAGCTTGTTCAAGAGCTCGGCATGAGTCGCCGGATCAATTTCGCGCTCGAGGACCTTGGAGGCGGCGCGCACCGCCAGGCCTGCCACGTCCTTGCGCAGCGATTCGCGGGCACGAGTCGCCTCGAGCTCGATCTGGGTCTGAGCCGCTGCCGCGATGCGCGTGGCTTCGGCGGTGGCCTGTCCCTTGGCCTGCTCGATGAGCTCGTTGGCACGCTTCTGCGCCTGGTCGATGATGTGGTTCGCGCGCTCGCGGGCCTCGCGGATGACTGCATCAGCCTTCACCTGCGCCTGCGCCAGTGATTCCTTCCCCTGATCCGCGGCGGCCAGGCCCTGGGCGATCTTTTGCGACCGCTCTTCCATGGCACCGAGGATCTTCGGCCACGCGAACGACATCATCGCCCAGATGAGGATCGCGAACACGATCATCTGGATGATGAGTGTCAGATTGAAGTTCACCCTCGTCTCCTGATTGCGGCGGACTTTAGTGCGCCGCCGCGGCAGCGTTCTGCAGCGCGGACACGAACGGATTGGCGAACGTGAAGAACAGTCCGAAGGCAATGCCGATGAATGCAACCGCATCCAGCAGCGCCGCGACGATGAACATTCTGGCCAGCAGTGCCGGAGCCAGTTCCGGCTGACGCGCCATGCCCTCGAGGAAGCGGCCACCGAGGATGCCGAAGCCGATGGCCGTGCCGAGCGCGCCCAGGCCGAAGATGATGCCGACGGCAAGTACGGTCATACCTTCAATGTGTGCAATGTTTTCCATTCAACTCTCCAGATAGAAACGGTTAGTGATGCTCGGACGCCTGCGACAGATAGACGATGGTGAGCATCATGAATATGAAGGCCTGCAGCAGACCCACGAACAGGTCGAATGCGGTCCAAACCAGGCCGACGAACACCGAGCCGACGACACTCAGCCAGCCGCCGAATGAGGCGAGGGCCGCGAACCCCGACGTGAGGGTGAGTAGGGCGATGAGCACGAACACCATCTCGCCCGCGTACATGTTGCCGTAGAGCCGCAGCGCCAGCGACACCGGTCGGGCGATGAAGGTCGGCAGCTCCATGATCAGGTTGATCGGGATGCACAGCACCCGCAGCACGATGTTGGCCTGCTTGCCGCTGGGCGGAAAGGGATGCAGGGACAGTTCGCCCAGAAATCCGCCCAGGCCCTTCATCTTGATGCTGTAGAAAATGATGAGCAGGAACACCGTCAGCGACAGCGAGAACACGACGTTCAGATCGATGCTCGGCACAATGCGCAGATGACTCAAGCCCGCGGCCCCCGCGGCGCCGGGCAGCAAATCGATCGGCAAAACATCCATCAGATTGAACAGCAGCACCCAGCAGAAAATCGTCAGCGCCAGGGGTGCGATCAGTCTGTTATGGCCCTGGAAGATGCCCTTGACCTGGGCGTCCACGAACGACACCACCATCTCGACGAAGTTCTGGAGCTTCCCCGGCGTGCCGCTGGTCGCGCGGCGTGCGGCGATGATGAAAGTGCCGCCAAATACCCCCGCCAGCAAAATGGAAAAGAACACGCTGTCGTAGTTAACGACCGACAGGTCCAGGAGGCCATTGGGCTTGTGATTCGTCAGAAAAGTCAGGTGATGGGCGATGTACTCCGTCGCATTCGGAGCCTCATCAGCCAGTTGTGGAACGAAATTGCTCATCTCACCATCTCCGGCCCCGGCGTGGTCCGTCCGGACCACAGCGCTCGTGCCAGCACCACCCAATAAACCAAAAACGTGGCCACATAGGCCGAAATCATCGCCGCCGGGTTCACCTTCAGGAACACCAGCGCCACCACCAGCACCACGATCACCACCGT
The DNA here is from genome assembly GCA_035486855.1 of Steroidobacteraceae bacterium. GTDB lineage: Bacteria > Pseudomonadota > Gammaproteobacteria > Steroidobacterales > Steroidobacteraceae > DAIDKA01. The sequence goes on along the minus strand of DATHMT010000021.1, from coordinate 93,250 downwards.
GATCTTGGCGATCTCACCCAGGTAGAACGCGAGCAGCATCCGCTCAGCGCCTGTCCCGGCCAGCCGGCCAAACGCCAGCAATGCCATCGCAATACTGGCCAGCGTGCTGGCGCCACCACCGACGATCGCCGACCAGGCGCCGCGTGGCCCCGCCAGCAGCCAACTCACGACGGCGACCGCGACGGTCACGAGCAACTGGGCGCGCGCACAGATGAACGCCAACCTGCGCGCGTGCGGCAGATCAAGCGTGATCACCGAAACTCCCTTTCACGACGGATTTTGCTTGTCCGACAGCCACTTGCGTGACTGGGCCGTAACGGCGGCGAATTATAGATATGCCGGCAGGAAAACGCTACAAAACCGGATTTAACGTATGTGTTCGAGGATACCGTCCAGCTCATCCAGGCTGTTGTAGCTGACCACCACTTTCCCCTTGCCCGAGCGGGTGTGTTGGATCGCCACCCGGGCGCCGAGCTTCTCGGACAGGTCCAGCTCCAGGCGCTGCACGTCCGGATCCGAGGCCGTGGCGGCCGCCGCGGCCTTGTCGGCGCCGGCGGCATCGGCCGCAGGCTGGGTCATGCGGCGAACGATGGCCTCGGTCTCGCGTACCGAGAGCCCCTTCTTCACCACGATCGCCGCGACTTCGACCTGCTGCCGCCGGGTCGTCAGGCCCAGCAGGGCCCGCGCATGGCCCATCTCCAGGGCCCGCGCCTCGAGGTGATCGCTGACTTCCGGCGCCAGATCCAAGAGTCGCAGCAGATTGCTGACCGCCACGCGCGAACGCCCGACGGCATCGGCGGCCTGCTGGTGGGTCATGTGAAATTCGCTGATCAGACGCTCCAGCGCCCGCGCCTCCTCCAGCGGATTCAAATTCTCGCGCTGGATGTTTTCGATCAGCGCGACCGAAATGGCGGTCTCGTCCGGAATGTCGCGCACGATGGCCGGAATGTCCGGCAGATTCGCGAGCTGCGCAGCACGCCAGCGGCGCTCACCCGCAACGATCTCGTAACGCTGGCCGCCCGAGGGCGTGGTCGCCGGGATGGGCCGCACCACGATCGGCTGCACCACGCCCTGGCTGCGGATCGAGGCCGCGAGCTCCTGGAGAGCCTCCTGATCCATGTGGGAGCGCGGCTGATAACGGCCCCGCTCCAGGATGTCGAGCGGCAGACGGGCCAGGCGGTCCCCGGGCGGAGTCGGGATCGGGGGCGCCGCGGCCGGCTTGAGCGCCTCGGGCTGACCCATCAATGCGGTCAGACCCCGGCCGAGGCTGGGCTTCTTGGTGTTCATGGCGCGGCGGTCACTTCATCGTCCCGCCGGATCATCTCCCCGGCGAGGGCCAGATAGGCCAGTGCCCCGCGCGACTCCTTGTCATGCAGCAGCACCGGCTTGCCGAATGAGGGCGCCTCGGCCAGTCGCACATTGCGCGGGATCACGGTCCGGAAGACTTTGTCGGGGAAATGCATGATCAGCTGTGCCCCGACTTCGTTCGAAAGGTTGTTGCGCGGGTCGTACATCGTGCGCAGCAGTCCCTCGATCTCCAGCTCCGGATTGACGGCGACGCGGATCTGCTCGACGGTCGCGAGCAGTCCCGAGAGCCCCTCCAGGGCGTAGTACTCGCACTGCATCGGAATCAGCACGCTGTCGGCCGCGACCAGCGCGTTCACGGTGAGCAGATTGAGCGCCGGGGGACAGTCGATCAGGATCACATCGTACTGGTCGCGGATCGGCTTCAGCGCCGTGCGCAGCTTCATCTCCCGCCCCGCAACCAGGGTCATGAGCCGAACCTCGGCCACCGTCAGGTCCTGATTGGTCGGCAGCAGCGTGAATCCCGATGATTCGATCGGGACCAGTGCGGCGCGAATGTCCGTTTCGCCCATCAGCACCTCGCAAGTGCCCTGCAGCAGCTGCGATTTGTCGACGCCGCACCCCATGGTGGCATTGCCCTGCGGATCGCTGTCGATCAGCAGCACCCGCCGCTTCGTCGCCGCGAGCGAAGCCGCCAGATTGACCGCCGTCGTGGTCTTGCCGACCCCACCTTTCTGATTGGCAATCGCGATCACCCGCTTCATGCCGCAAGTCTACAGGTGGCGATGATGAGATGGCGTTCCTCGTTCAATCCCGGCACCGCCAGTGGCAGGGTCTGCTCGATCACCCACGGCGGTCGCACGGCCGCGATTTCGGTGTCCGGAAGGCGGCCCTTCATGGCCAGCACGCGCGTTGCCGGGCCGCACAGCGGCGCCACCCACTCGAGCAGCTGCGGCAGCGCCGCGCAGGCCCGCGCGACCACCGTGTCGAAGGGCTGCGCCGGGCGCACCTCCTGCGCGCGCGCCTGCCGCGCTTCGACATTGGTCAGTCCCAGGGTGCGGGCGGCGTGGGCGACGAAGCGCTGCTTCTTGCCGTTGGAGTCGATGAGGAGACAGCGCCGCTGCGGCGCCACCAGCGCCAGCGGCAGGCCCGGAAAGCCCGCGCCGGTCCCCACATCCACCAGGGTGCTGCCCTGCACAAAGGGCGCGACCGAGAGACTGTCCAGCAGGTGATGCGTGAGCATCTGCGCACGCCCGGTGATCGCGGTCAGGTTGTAGGCGCGGTTCCAGCGCTCAAGCTCATCCAGCAGCCGCAGCAGCGCTGCGGCCGTATCATCCGAAAGCGCAACGGCAAGTTCCCGGGCGCCAGCCATGAGCGCCGCGCGCTCATCGCCCATTACTGACCAGTTCGGCCATGAAGTCATTCACGCTCAGGGCCGTGAGCCGCGAAGGATCGGCGAACAGCGCCACGATCCGCGCCGCCTGCTTGGCCGGATAATGTGCCTTCACCGCGCTCTCAAATTTTTCGACCATCAGCGGCTGCCCTTCCGGCCGCCGGCGCCGATGGCCCACGGGGTAGTCGATCTGCACGCGCGGCGTGGCGCTGCCGTCCTTGAAGAACACCTGCAGTGCATTGCCGATGAAGCGCCGCTGCGGATCGTAGTAATCCTTGGTGAAGCCCGCGTTCTCGCGAACCTGCATCAACTCGCGCAGACGATCGATGCGCGGATCGGCGGCGACCTCATCCTCATAGTCCGCGGCCGTGAGCCGCCCGAAGATCAGCGGCACCGCCACCATGTACTGAATGCAGTGGTCGCGATCCGCAGGGTTCGCCAGAGGTCCCGTCTTGTCGATGATCCGCACCCCCGGCTCCTGCGTCTCGATCACGATGCGATCGATCGCATCGAGCCGCTCGTGCACCGCACCGTGCAGCGCCATCGCGCACTCGACCGCGGTCTGCGCATGAAATTCGGCCGGCCAGGAAATCTTGAACAGAATGTTTTCCATCACATAGCTGCCCAAGGGCTGCGACATCGACACCGACTGGCCCGCGAACAGCACATCCTGGAAGCCCCAGCGCGGCGCGCTCAGCACGGTCGGATAGCCCATCTCTCCGGTCATCGCCAGCAGCGCGTGACGCACACCGCGGCTGGTGGCATCCCCGGCCGCCCAACTTTTGCGTGAGCCGGTATTCGGGGCATGCCGATAGACGCGCAGCGCCCCGCCATCGGCCCAGGCATTCGACACCGCGTTGCAGATCTGTTCCTGCGAACCCCCCAGCATGGCGGTGACGACCGCCGTCGTCGCCACCCGCACCAGCAGCACATGATCCAGGCCCACCCTGTTGAAACTGTTGGTCAGCGCCAGCACGCCCTGGATTTCATGCGCGCGGATCATCGCGTTCAGGACATCCGCGACGCTCAGCGAGGGTCGCCCATGCATCAGCGCCTGGCGCGAGAGGTAGTCGGCAATACTGAGGATGCCGCCGAGATTGTCGGAAGGGTGGCCCCACTCGGCCGCCAGCCAGGTGTCATTGAAATCGAGCCACCGCACCATGGCGCCGATCGCGAACGCGCCCTGCACCGGATCAAGCTCGAGCGAGGTGCCGGGCACGCGCGCACCGCCGGGCATGACGGCACCCGGCACCACCGGCGCGATCACGCGCACGCAGGCCGGCACCTTTAGCGCCATCAGTCCGCACGCCAGCGTATCCATCAGACAGTGGCGCGCGGTCTCGAAGGCCAGCGAGGAGATCTCCGGCGCCTTGCTGACGTAGGCGGCGATCTGCGTGAGCACCGAGTCCGGTGCCGAGCGCTGCGCGCGTTTGGGATCGAAGACTGACATCGCTACCGCCGCGCACTCAAGGGAACGAAGGGTCGGGGATCGGGACCGGTGTATTCGGCCGCCGGGCGCACGATCTTGCCGTTTTCGCGCTGCTCGATGACATGCGCCGACCAGCCCGTGGTGCGCGAAATGACGAACAGCGGCGTGAACATGGACACGGGAATCTCCAAATGGTGGTACAGCACGGCGGAGAACCAGTCGACATTCGGGAACATCTTCTTCTGCTGCCACATCACTGACTCGATGCGATCGGCGACGTCGAACAGCGTGGTGTCGCCGGCATCACGCGCCAGCTGCCGTGCCACCTCCTTCGCGATCGGATGACGCGGATCGGCGATGGTGTACACCGGATGGCCGAATCCGATGATCACCTCGCGCAGCGCAAGCCGCGTCAGGATGTCGACCTGGGCCGCCTCCGGGTTCGTATAGCGCTGCTGGATCTCCAGCGCCACTTCATTGGCGCCGCCATGCTTCGGGCCGCGCAGCGCACCGATGCCACCGCAGATGCAGGAATACAGATCGGAGCCGGTACTCGCGATCACCCGTGCCGTGAAGGTCGAAGCGTTGAACTCATGTTCCGCGTAAAGAATGAGCGAGGTGTTCAGCGCCTTCACCCACGAAGCCGGCGGTGGGCGCTCATGCAACAGATGCAGAAAGTGACCACCGATCGAATCATCATCCGTCTCCACCACGATGCGCCGACCCGAGCGGCTGAAGTGATACCAGTACGTCAGCATCGACCCGAGTGAGGCGACCAGTTGATCGGCGATATCGCGCGCGCCGCCCGCCCCGTGCGCGGCCGCTTCCGGCAAGGCACAGCCCATCGCCGACACGCCGGTACGCAGCACGTCCATCGGATGGGCGGCCGGGGGCAGCGCTTCCAGTGCGCCGCGCACCGTGCGCGACAGGCCGCGCAGCGACTTCAGCTTCGACTGATAAGCGGCCAGGGTCGTGGCGGTCGGCAATTCCCCATGGATGAGCAGGTATGCGACCTCCTCGAACGAGGCCTCGCGCGCCAGGTCCTGAATGTCGTAGCCGCGATAGTGAAGATCATTCCCCGTCTGACCCACCGTGCACAGCGCGGTGGAGCCGGCGGTGACGCCGGCCAGGGCGACGGATTTCTTGGGGCGCAGTGCGGGAGGGGTCTCGCTCATTTCTCTATTCCTTCGTCTCGGCGCCAAACAGCCGATCCAGCTGCGCCTCGTAGGCGTGATAACCCAGCACGCTGTACAGATCCTCGCGGGTCTGCATGCTATTGAGCACCGCGCGTTGCGAACCATCGCGGCGCACGCTCAGGTAGACCGCCTGCGCCGCCAGGCTCATGGCCCGGAAGGCCGACTGCGGATACAGCACCAGGCGCACCCCGGCCTGCCCGAGTTCCTCGGCACTGAAGAGCGGCGTGCGGCCGAACTCGGTGATGTTCGCCAGCACCGGCACGGAGAGCGCCTGCGTGAACTGCCGGAACTCCCCGAGCGTCGTGATGGCCTCGGCGAAGATCATATCGGCGCCGGTCGCGGCGTAGGCCCGGGCCCGCTCGAGCGCCGCGGCCATGCCCTCGACCCCATGCGCATCGGTGCGCGCCATGATCACGAAGGTCGGATCCTTACGCGCATCCAGCGCCGCCTTGAGTCGATCGCACATCTCGGCAGTGGCTACCAGCTGCTTGCCGGGCCGGTGACCGCAGCGTTTGCTCTGCACCTGATCCTCCAGGTGCAGCCCCGCGGCGCCGGCACGACTGAGCTCCCGGATCGTGCGCGCAATGCTGAAAGCCCCGCCGAAGCCGGTATCGGCATCCACCAGCAGCGGCAGTTCGCACGCCGCCGTGATCCGCCGCACTTCTTCGGCGACATCGTTCAGTGTCGTGACCCCAAGGTCCGGCAGCCCGAAAGCGCTGTTCGCGACGCCGGCGCCGGACAGATAGATGGCGCGAAAGCCCGCGCGCGCCGCGAGCATCGCGCAGTAGGCCGTGACGGTGCCGGCGACCTGCAGCGGGCGTTCCGTTTCGAGTGCTGCACGCAGACGCTGCCCCGGGGAAGGGTTCGACATGTGTACTACCTTCGCTGGCGTTTAAGCCAGGCGATGAGGCCCTGGGTATTGAGATCGAGATCCTTGGACAGGTATTCATCCACGCGCGCCTGCGGTTCGGCAAGTCCGTGGCCCGCGGCGAGCTTGATCCACAGCGCCCGCAGGTCGGCATAGATGGCTGGGTAAGGATCGCTCGCCTGGGCATGACGCTGCGCGATGATGACAAACTCCGGGATCTGCGCCTTGAGCGATGCCGCGATCCGCGGCAGGTCGGTGATGCGGCTGTAATGCATCAGGTAGGCCGCGCGCGGATCGGTCGCCATCAGCCGATCGATCGAGTCGAGGAGCTGCTGCGGATCGAACTGGGTCGGGGTGGTCGTCGGCACGCCGAAGGCACCCTGGGCAGTGTCGAATTCCCGATACGACAGACCGAAGGTGTCGCCTGTGAAGATGTTCCGATGTGCAAGGTCCACCAGGCAGTAATGATGCAGGGCGTGCCCGGGCGTATAGAGGACCTGGAACGGCCGACCCCTGAGGTCGAACGTCTGCAGATCCTCGCAGGTGGTGACGCGACTCGCCGCGACGGGGACCAGCTCGCCGTACAGCTCCCGGTACAGTTCATCGCCATAGACCAGTTTCGAGGCCGCGATGAGTTTGGCGGGTTCGATCAGATGCGGCGCGCCGCGCGGATGCACCACCAGTCGCGCGGCCGGCAGCGACTGGAGCAGCAGCCCCGCGCCCCCGGCATGGTCCAGATGGACGTGGGTGACGAACACGTAGTCCACGGCCTGCGGCTCAATCCGCAGTTCCGCCAGAGCGGCCAGCAGATGGGGCACGGAATAATTGGTTCCCACATCGACGAAGGCGCCGCCACCGGCGTGCTGAATGAGGTGGGAGGCGGCGAGTCCGGGTCGGATGTATTCGGTATCCACCGCCGTAATGCCGTCCGGGTGGCGGGTCATGCGCGCAGTTGTGAAATGGGTTGCCATTAAGTGAATCGTATCAGGCACGATAGCGGCAGCTCGACACCTTCTGTGCGAACACCTGATTCATGAGAAATTCGATTGTGGCGTTGGTACTGGGCGCCGCCGCGGCCACGAGCGCTGCGCAGACCCTGACAACGCCGCTGCCCGTACAGGGTCTGCCGGCCCAATCCCGTGGCGCCTTGATCTTCGACGGTATTCCGCCGCTCGATCCGAACCTGGGCGCCCGGGTCACCGACTACCTGGTCGGGCGCGATGCGTCCTTCCTGGCCTGGCTGCCCGACAACAGTCTCCTGGTCAGCACCCGCTTCGCGGATGCGCCGCAGGTCCACCGGGTCATCGCCCCCCTGGGGATGCGTGAACAGCTGACCTGGTATCCGGATCCGATCACGAAGGTCGTGACCTCGCCGGCCGGCGCGGCCGACGGCTTTGCCTTCCTCAAGGAGCATGACGGGGATGGTCTGCCGCAGCTCTACTACTACCCGCTCGCCACCCACCGCGCGCGCATGCTGAGCACCGGCACCGGGCGCCATGGCAGCCCGCTGTGGTCAGCCGACGGCAAGCATGTCGTGTTCAGCGGTAACGAACGCGATGGCAGCACCACGGACATCTATATGGCGGACCTCGCCGCGGGTTCGCCGCCTGCGCACCTGGTGGTCGCCGGTCGCGACCGTCCGTGGTACCCGGCAGACTGGTCCGCGGATGGCCAGAAGCTACTGCTGTGGCAGCCGGGCCCGAACGATTCGAGCACTCTGTACATCGGTGATGTGAACACCGGTTCGGTGCTGCCCGCCGAGGCGCCGGGCGTGCAACACTCAGGCGTGCGGCTCGCGCGCTTCGCAGCGGACGGGCGCGGCATCTATCTGAGCTCAGTGGAAGACGGGGATTTCTCGGTGCTGCGGTACCTTGATCCGTCGACCCATCAGGCCCGCGATGTCACCGCGGCCATTCCCTGGGACATCGTGGACTTTCAGGTCGGCGCGGACGGCCGCTATCTCGCGTACGTCGCCGATGACGATGGCCGGGACCGCCTCACGGTGCTCGACAACCAATCAAAGCTGGAACTCGCGCCGGCGGGCTTGCCCGAAGGCCGGATCACCGGCCTGCACTTCGATCACGGCGGTCATCAGCTCGCCTTCAGCGCCGAGAGCGCACAAGCGCCCGCCGATGTCTACGTGTTTGATCCGGAGCACAACCAGGCCACACGCTGGACCCACAGCGAGACCGGCGTGGACCCGCAGGGATTCGTGCCGGCCCAGGCCCTGCAGTACCCGACCTGGGATCGTGGGAAAAACGGCCAGCGTCTGATCCCGGCATTCGTCTACCGGCCGCGCACCGCGGGAGCACATCCGGTGCTGATCGATATTCATGACGGCCCGGCGGGGCAGTTTCGCCCGGGCTTCGATGCCTTCATTCAGTTTGCCGTGAACGAGCTCGGCTATGTGGTGATCGCACCGAACATTCGCGGCTCGACCGGCTACGGCAGATCCTTCGCGGATCTCGACAACGGTCCGGCGCGCGAGGATGCGCTGCGGGACCTCGGGGCACTGCTGGTGTGGATCGGCATGCAGAAGGATCTGGATCACGGCCACGTGGCCGTCATGGGCCAGTCGTACGGGGGTTTCATGGCGCTCGCCATGCTCGCCACTTACGGTGATCGCTTGAGCGGCGGCATCATCGTGAATGGCTACGCGAGCCTGCCGGCCTATCTCGCGGATGGCTCGCCGGGCGAGGTCGCGGGCCGGCGCGCCGAGTTCGGCGATGAACGCGATCCGCAGGCGCGCGCGGCGCTCAACCGCCTGTCACCGCTCAACAGCCTGGTGCAGATCAGAAAGCCGGTGCTGGTATTTCAGGGCCTGAAGGACACCTCGCTGCAGGTGCAGCAGGCCGGACAGATCGTCGCCGGCATTCGGGCGCAGGGCGGCGAGGCGTGGTATGTGACGGCCCGCGATGAAGGTCACGACCTGCAGCACATCGCCAATCGCGACGCGTGGCTGGCGACGGTCGCGCAGTTCCTGAAGAAAATCGCGCCCTAGCGGTCGGCGGTGAAGATCGTGAGCGGCCGGTGCAGCGTGGACAGCGACGGCTGCATCTTGCTGAAGTAGTCGGCCAGAGCTTCGACGTCCGAGTCTTTGATGGTCGCGGCCATGCCGGCCATGATGGCGTTCTTACGTCCGCCGTCCTTGTATTCGGCGATCTCGCGCTTCAGGTAATCGGCATGCTGGCCGGCGAGGTTCGGATAGTTCGGCACCACGCTCACGCCGGTGGCGCCATGACAGGCCGCGCACACGGCAACGGCGGCAGGCGCCGCGGGTGCGTTGGCCGGCACGGCTTGCGGCTTCAGCACCGTCCCGGCGAAGTACACGGCGATATCCGCCATGTCCTGATCGGAGAGCTCCGAGGCCTGTGCGTGCATGGTCAGATGCGAACGCTGGTCACCCCGGTATTCCTGGAGTGCCGCGATGATGTATTCGGGATGCTGGCCGACCAGCTTCGGCACACTGTAGTTGGGATAGGCATTGCGATAGCCATCCACACCGTGACAGCCGAGGCAGGTATACGAGATGGCCTTGCCGCGCACCGGGTCACCCTTCAGGGTCGACGCATCGGCCGCAGCCTGGGCGAAAGCGGCGGCACCGGCCAGCGCGAAGCCCGCGGCAAATCCCATGCGAAGCCCGAAGCGGATCCAAAAACCCATACCCGTCACCACCTTGCGCAAAACGGCCCCGAATCTTAAGGATTCGTCGGCATAATTACCACATGATCGCACTCATTCAACGCGTCACGCAGGCCGAAGTGCGTGTCGCGGACCGGATCACCGGCGCCATTCGCCGCGGCATGCTCGCCCTGATCGCAGTCCAACCCGAGGATACCGAGTCCATCGCCGATCGTCTGCTCGAGCGGCTGCTGACCTATCGCATTTTCGCGGACGACCAGGGACGCATGAACCGCGACCTCAAGAGCATCGGTGGCGGCCTGCTGCTGGTCTCGCAGTTCACGCTGGCGGCCGATACCCGCACCGGCACTCGCCCGGGCTTTACCACGGCGGCCGCACCCGAGCTTGCCCGGACGCGGTTCGACTACCTGGTGGAAAAAGCCCGTCAGGCCCATCCCCAGGTTGCAACCGGGCAGTTCGGTGCCGACATGCAGGTGAGTCTGGTGAACGACGGGCCTGTGACGTTCTGGCTCGAAACCCATGCCACCGGCGCACCCGGAAGTCGTTGAATTCCACAGAGAAGTTTACTGCGCCCCTACCCCTTAATGCCCTATCATTTGCGGCTATGTTCGAAATTCTGATCATTATTGTCGTGCTGCTGCTGGTGTTCGGCGCCAGCAAAGTTCGCCGCGCCGGGTCGGACCTCGGCGCGGCGGTCAAGGGCTTTCGCAAGGGGCTCAAGGATCCGCAGCCACAGCGCCCGCCGCAAACCGAGCCTGATGCGGAGTTCCCCGAAGTGCTGGCCGCCAAAGAGCGCGGGAATGGCAAGCCCGATGCCTAAGCGGACGCGAGCAGCCGCCGCGCGCGCCCGGCAGCGCGGCTTCTTCGACTTCAGCATGACTGAGCTGGCCATCATCTTTGGGCTGGCGCTGGTCGTGCTCGGGCCGAAGAAGCTCCCGGGCCTCGTGCAGCAGATCGGCCGCTGGGTCGGACGCGCGCGCCACATGGCCCGTCAGTTTCGCGAACAGCTGGAGTCGGAGGTCAACGCCATCAATGCGGTCAAGCCGATCCCGCGCAACGTGCCCCCGGTCGGTCCCGTCGCACCGGACACCGCGGCACCGCCGAATGTCCACAACGAGCCGACCAGCACCGCGGCCACCGGGATGCCCGAGACCACTACACCCGAGGCCGGCGTGGACACTTCAGCGCCGGCGCCAGCACTCGAACCGATGCCCGAGCAGACCCATCCTGAGGCACAGATTTATTTCGCCCTGAACGGCACGGAGCCTGCGGTGGTGGCGCACAGTCCCTACGAAACGCCGCCCGCGGCCGATGATCCGCAGGCGCTCGCCGCGCAGGATGGGACCGAAGGGGCGCCGGGGCTCGCACCTGTTGCAAAGCCCGAGGAACCGAAGTCGCCCGCCAGCGTGGAAGTGATTTTCCCGCACGACCATGGCTGAAGAACCGGACAAGGACAAGGAGAACCTGGCGGAGGGGACACTGATTTCCCATCTGCTGGAGCTGCGCAACCGGCTGATGCGGGCGATGATCGCGGTGATCATCGTGCTCATCCCCTGCATCTATTATCAGAACCGGATTTTCACCTTCGTCTCCGCCCCGATCCGCGCGAAGCTGCCCAAGGGCGTCCCACTGATCGCGACCGGCGTGATGTCACCCTTCACGGTCCCCCTGCAGCTGGCACTGTATGTGTCGATATTCATCACGATGCCGTACATCCTCTACCAGGTCTGGTCGTTCGTGGCGCCGGGGCTGTACAAGCACGAGAAGAAATTCGCAATTCCGCTGCTGGTCTCCTCGGTCGTACTGTTCTACACGGGGGTGGCCTTCGCCTACCTGATCGTATTCCCGCACGTGTTCGCCTACTTCGCCAGCGCCGCGCCCGAGGGGGTGACGTGGATGGCAGATATCTCCTCCTATCTGACCTTCGCGGTCCAGATCTTCTTCGCCTTCGGCCTCGCGTTCGAAGTGCCGATCGCGGTGGTGCTGCTGGTGATCACGGGCCTGGTGAAGATCGAAAAATTGAAGGAACACCGCGGGTACGTAGTGGTCGGCGTGTTCATCGTTGCGGCGTGTGTGACACCGCCCGATGCCATCTCCCAGTGCGTCATGGCGGTGCCGATGTACCTGCTGTATGAGGGCGGGATCATCCTGGCGCAGATCATGTACAACATGCGCAAGCGCGACCAGGCGCGCCGGGAGGCCGAGGCGCCTTGAGCGCCGCGCATGGAAACCCAGACTCTGACCGGCAGGACCATCGCCGTTCCGGAGACGCGCGAACTGGACATCTTCGCCGCGCTGCTCGAACGGCGCGGCGCACGGGTCGTGCGCTGTCCGCTGGTCGCGATCCGCGATGCGGCCGATCCCCTGCCGGTGCTCAACTTCATTCGCAGATTCGCCGAAGGGGCCTGCGATGATCTCATTCTGCTCACCGGCGAGGGCCTGCGGCGCCTACTGAGCTGCATCGAGCAGCATGAGCCGGAATTGCGGCCGGCGTTCCTGACGCATCTGGCGAGGGTGCGCAAAATCACCCGCGGACCGAAGCCCGCGCGGGCACTGCGCGAGCTGGGTCTGAAACCGGACCTCGCGGTGGAAGTGCCGACCACCGCCGGCATCATCGCGGAGCTCGCGCCCATCGCATTCACGCTCGAGGGTCGCAGCGTCGGGGTGCAGCTGTACGGCAGCGAGCCGAACCTGCCGCTGATCGAGTTCCTGCACGGCTGCGGGGCCGGCGTCATCACGGTCGCGCCCTATTCCTATGCGGATTCAACGGAAAGTTCGGCGGTGCTGGCGCTGCTCGAGCGCATCGAGGCAGGCGCGATCGATGCCATGGCCTTCACCAGCACGCCCCAGGTGCGTCGGCTGGTCGCGGTCGGCGGCGCCGCGCGCGTGGCGCAGGCCCTGCAGCGCACGCACGTGGCCGCGGTCGGACCGGTGGTCGCGCACGCACTCGAAGTTCACGGCATTCGCGTGCAGTCGATGCCGGCAGAGAGTTTCTTCCTGAAACCCCTGACCAATGCGCTCGAAGCGGCGCTCACGCGCGCCTAGCGCCTGCGGTTCGTGTAGACCTCGAACTTGCCCTTGCCGCCGATGAACGAGGAGCCGATCCAACCGGTGAGACTGACGATGAGACTGGCGCCGAGCGCCGCCCAGAAATCCGCGACATGAAAGCCACGCAGCATCAGGGCCGTCAGGCCGAGCATGCCGGCGTTCACGACCAGCAGAAAGATCCCCAAGGTCAGGATGGTCAGCGGAAAGGTGAGGATCACGGCGATCGGCCGCACGAAGGCATTGACCACTCCCAGCAGGATTCCGGCGAGCACCAGGGTCTGCGGATCGGCGATGCTGATGCCGTGGACAAGGCGCGTCGCGATCCACAGGCCGACCATCGAAAGCGCCGCCCGGAACAGGAATCCGACCATCAGACCTGCGCCTTGACGATCTGCTCCACCATCACTTTGAGTCGGGCCACGGCCCGCTCCCAGCCGGTCCGCAATCGCAGGTAGAGCGCATCGGATTGCTGACCGACCGGAAAGCCCGAGCCCAAAAGGCGCACTACGGTCTTGTTGGGGTCGGAGGCGTCGAGGATGAAATCATCGACGATGGCGCTGTCCTTGTCGGGCAGTTCCTCCGAGGGCAGGTAGATGAGGCGCATGCGCCGCTCCGGCACCCATACATCGATGTGTGCTTCGAGTTCTGTGACCCGGTCAACGGAAGCCCGGAAATGACCGCCTTCGCGGCCACGGATCTGCGCGTCCGGCGAGCACCACTTGCGCAGGCTCTCGGTCACCGTCATGGCCTTCCAGACCGGCGCTGCCCCGGCCGCAATGTCGACGCGGTGGGCGTATCCTCGGGTACGTCCGCTCATGAGCGAATTGTGCCATGCACGAGGTGTGATGCAGCGCCCGGATTGCGAAGCCACCCTTAAGTCTAATGTGGTGATTATGGTCGCCCGCCCCTCACCCGATACCCTGCAGCAACGCAGCGCCCACCTGCTCGACACCATCGCCAACATGACGGGCCTGGGCGCCTGGGAGCTGGCTGTCGACTCGATGACCCCGTTGTGGTCCAGCCACGCGCGGCAGATCTTCGGCATCGACCCCGCAGCCGCCATCACCCTCAGGGACGTGCTCGACTGCTTCGCCGATGAGGGCCGACCGGCCCTCGAAACGGCCTTTCAGGAAGCTGTCGCGAACGGCAAGCATTTCGATGTCACCCTGCCGGCCATCCGCCAGGACGGCGCCCGCCTGTGGGTACGCTGCGTCGGCGACGCGGAAGTGGTCGACGACCGCGCCGTGCGGCTGTCGGGGGCCGTCCAGGATGTCACTCAGCAGTACGAAATCGGGCGGCGGCTGGAGCGGGCCTCGCGCCTGAGCTTCCAGGGGCACTGGGAATACGACTTCGGCACCGATGAGGTCTGGTGCTCCGAGGCCTATCAGCAGCTGCTCGGTTTTCCGCGCCGCGAGCGGCGCGTGGCCTCCTCGGTCTTTGATGCCGAAACCTACCCTGAGGATGAGGCCGACGTGACCGCGGCCTTCGGTCGGCATATCGAGGCGAACGTTCCCTATGACGTGCAGCTGCGCCTCAAGACCGCCTCGGGGCAGTGGCGCTGGTTCCGGCGGCGCGGCGCGGTCGAACGCGACGAATTGGGGCGCATCGTCAGCTTCACCGGCCAGCTGATCGACATCCACGACGAGCGCATGGCGCAGGATGAGCTGAAGGAGATCCGGGCGCGCCTGGAACGGGCCGTCGAGGGCAGCAGCGACGGGCTCTATGAACGGGATCTGATCAGCGGCGTCACCTGGTATTCACCGAGCGTGCGCGAGCTTCTGGGCTATGGTCCCGATGAGCCCTTCCCCAGCACCATCCTGGAATTGACGCCGGCGGCCGAGCGCCATTCGGTGGAGGAAGCCGGCCGTAAACACATCGAGGAAGGGCTGCCGTTCGATGTCGTCTTTCCGGTGCGTCATCGCAACGGCGAGACCCGCTGGGTGCGTTCGCGCGGCCGCTGCGAGCGCGACGAGTATGGCACGCCGACGCATCTGTCGGGCTCCATCCAGGACATCACGGCGCAGCTGGCGGCGCGCACCGCGCTGGTCGCGGCGACCGAGGAGGCTTCGGCGGCCAACAAGGCGAAGGGCGACTTCCTCGCCAACATGAGCCATGAGATCCGCACCCCCATGAACGGCGTGCTCGGCATGACCGAGCTGCTGCTCGAGACCTCGCTCAATCCCGTCCAGCACGAATACGCCGAGACCATCCGCACCTCGGCGACCTCGCTCCTGGGGATCCTCAACGACATCCTCGACTTCTCGAAGATCGAAGCCGGACGGCTCGAGGTCGAATCGGTGGAGATGGATGTGCGCGACTGCGTCGAGGATGTCGGCACCATGATGGCGGTGCAGGCCGCGGCGAAGAATCTCGAATTCATCGTCAATGTGGATCCGGCGATACCGGAGTGCGTGCTCGGGGATCCGCATCGCCTGCGGCAGATCCTGACCAATCTGGCGGGCAATGCCATCAAGTTCACCCAGGCCGGTGAAGTCGTCATCGAGGTCCACAATATCGGCACCCGCAGCGACCGGGTGTTGCTGCACTTCGAAGTGCGCGACACCGGCTTCGGCATGACGCCCAAGGTCGTCGAGAAGCTGTTCCGGCCGTTCGTGCAGGCCGACGCCTCCACCACCCGCCACTTCGGCGGCACGGGCCTGGGCCTCTCGATCGTCAAGCGGCTGTGCGAGCTCATGGGCGGCACCATCAGCGTCGCCTCGAGCCCCGGGGTCGGCACCGCCTTCTCGGTGACGCTGCCGGTCGAGGCGGTCACGACCACCACCGAACGCATCCTCGATTCGACGCTCGCCGGCGTCAGCCGCCGCATCCTGGTCGTCGATGACAACGACACCAATCGGCGCGTGTTGCGCGGGCAGCTGCTGCCCGCCGGCCACCTGGTCGCCACCACCGCCCGAGCCGGCGAGGTCGTGCCGCTGCTGAAGAAAGCGGTGAGCGACGGGGAGCCCTTCGATCTCGTGATCGCGGATGATCAGATGCCGGATGCGGACGGCAGCTGGCTGGCGCAGAAGCTCAAGAGCGATCCGACCCTGGCGCCGGTGCCGCTGGTGCTGCTCACCTCCTTCGACCGGCACGGCAGTACGCGACGGCTCGCGGACCTGGGATTTGCCGGCTATCTGACCAAGCCCGTGCGGGGGCGCGAACTGCGCGCCTGCGTCGAGCGGGTGCTCGACACGACCAACCAGAGCGGCTCGCATTCCCTGCTGGTGACGCGCAGTTCGCTCGCCGCGCAGAAGGTCATTGGCCACTACCGCGGTCGCGTGCTGGTCGCCGAAGACCACATCGTCAATCAGCAGGTGACGCGCCGCTTCCTCGAGCGACTCGGTTGTACCGTCGAACTTGCCGACAATGGGCTGCGCGCGGTCGAGGCCTGCGCCCTGCAGAACATCGATCTGGTGCTGATGGATGTGCAGATGCCCATCATGGATGGCCTGACCGCCACCCGTGAAATCCGCCGCGCCGAAACCCAGGGCCGCCGCACACCCATCGTCGCCCTCACCGCCAGTGCCATGACCGATGAGCTCGATCGCTGCCTCGCGGCCGGCATGGATGGACTTCTGACCAAGCCCCTGCAACCGCTGCAGCTGCGTGAAATGCTCGATCGGCACGGCCTGGGCACCGCGCGTGAGGGCGCGCGCGGCGCAAACCCGCGCCTCATCGCGCCGGCCCTGGATCTGGTGCGCCTGCGCGCGACGGTGGGCGATGACTGGCAGTTCATGAAGGAGCTGTGCCGCACCTTCATGGCGAGCAGCCGCAGC
Source organism: Steroidobacteraceae bacterium (assembly GCA_035486855.1). Classification (GTDB taxonomy): domain Bacteria; phylum Pseudomonadota; class Gammaproteobacteria; order Steroidobacterales; family Steroidobacteraceae; genus DAIDKA01. The sequence continues at coordinate 76,593 of DATHMT010000021.1, read as the reverse complement.
CTGCTCGAGGAACTGCAGCACGCCGTGAGCTGCGAGGATCGCCCGCAGGTGAAGGCCGTGGCCCACAAGCTGAAAGGCGGCGCGGGCAGCGTGTGCGCGCAGCGCATCATGGACCTGTCGCTGGCGCTCGAGCACACGGCGCTCGGCGCGCCCGGCAATGAACTGGCCGGCATGGTCGATCAGATCCGGGCGGCGCTGGGCGAGTGCGCCAGTGTGGTCGAGGTCTACTTTTCTTGAACGTCGCGGCACCCTTGCGACTGCTGCTGGTCGAGGACGAGCCGACACAGCTGCTTCTGACGCAGCGCATGTTGCGCCAGGGTGGCTATGAGGTCGAAACCGCCAGTGATGGCGCCACGGCGCTCGCGAAACTCGCGACCGGACGCTTCCAGCTGCTGGTCACCGACTGGGAAATGCCCGGCATGGACGGCCCGACGCTGTGCCGCAAGGTCCGCGCGACGCGCCTGCCGGGCTATCTCTACATTCTGCTGCTGACCGGCCAGATCGCCACCCGCAGCGTCGTGATCGGATTGGAGGCCGGCGCCGATGACTATGTGCGCAAGCCGGCCGATGAGGCCGAGCTTTTGGCGCGACTGGCCGCGGGGCGCCGCATCGTGCAGCTCGAGCAGTCCCTGCGCGATGCCAACGCGCAGATCAAGCGGCTGTCGGTGACCGATCCGCTGGTGAGCGCCTTCAACCGTCGCTACCTGAACGAGCAGCTGCTGCAGGAGGTCGACCTGGCGCGGCGGCGGCAGCAGCCCCTGTCGGTCATTCTGGCGGACTTGGATTACTTCAAGTCCATCAACGACCAGTACGGCCATCAGATCGGCGATGAGGTGCTCATCCATTTCGTCGCCCAGGCCAGCGGCGTGCTGCGCGATGAGATCGACTGGGTCGCGCGCTTCGGCGGTGAGGAGTTCGTGGTGGTGCTGCCGGGCATCGGGCTCGCCGCGGCCGTGACGGTGGCGGAGCAGATCCGCGCCCGCTGCGCGAATGCGGTGATCGCAACCGAAGCGGGCGACCTGAAATTCACGGCGAGCTTCGGTGTCGCCACACTGAGCGCAACGCGCGGATCGAACGCCGCGGCCGCCACGATGCTGCTGCGTGAGGCGGACGCCGCGCTCTATCGCAGCAAACGCGAAGGGCGCAACCGCATTACCGGGGCCGATCGCCTCTGATGAGATTCCACAGCACCGGCGACAGTGACCCGATGATGATCGCGAGGGTCGCCAGGGTGAAGTTGTTCTTGACCACCGGGACGTTGCCGAACAGGAAGCCGCCCCAGATGAAGAGCGATGCCCAGATGATGCCCCCGAGGATGCTGTAGCCCGCGAAAGCCGCAAAACGCATGCGCCCGGCGCCCGCGACGAATGGCACGAAAGTGCGGATGAACGGCAGGAATCGCGACAGCACGACGGTGAGCACGCCATGACGCGCGAAGAAGACCTCGGTGCGCTGCAGATGTTCCGGCTTCAGCAGACGGAACCGGCCCGAAAAGGCGCGCGGACCGATGGCCCGGCCAATCGCGTAGTTGCAGAGGTTGCCGAGGATTGCGGCGATGCACACCAGCACCCACATCAGGGGCGCATGCAGGGTGCCGGAGGCATCCACCGCCGCGAGCGCGCCGATCGTGAACAGCAGCGAGTCACCCGGCAGTACCGGCATGATCACCAGCCCCGTCTCGGCGAAGATCATGGCGAAGACGATGCCGTAGATCCAGGTGTGGTACAGCGCGATGACTTCGGTCAGGTGCCGGTCCAGATGCAGGAAGGTGTCGATCAGGAAATGCAGTGCGCCCAAGTGTCATCCGTTGCCGGCAATCAGCGTCGCGGCCGCCTCGGCCGGTGTGTCGGTGACCGACACGCCGCCATTGAGTTCCGGCAGACGCTTGAGAACTTCGTCGAAGGGCTCGGCACGCCCGATCGCGTACCCCTGCCCGTAATCTACGCCGTGTTGGGCGATCCGCTCGCGGATTTCCTCAGTCTCCACATACTCCGCCACGGTGTCCAGTGACATGGTGTGCGCCAGCTGCGCGATCACCTTCACCATGCTGTCGGCGCGCGGGTCGCGGATGACATCGCGCACGAAACTGCCGTCGATCTTCAGCATGGTCACCGGCAGCTGCCGCAGATAGGACAGCGAACACAGCCCGGTACCGAAGTCATCCAGCGCCACCTCGCAGCCCATGCGACGCAGCCGGCGCATCACGACCTCGGCACGCGCCAGGTTGAGAATCGTGGCGTTCTCGGTCAGCTCGAAACAGAAGACCTTCGGATTGATGCCGCTCTTCAGCACGCTGTCGAACAGGAAGTCCGGAAACTCATCATCGCCGAGGGACTGGCCGGAGAAGTTGATCGAGAACACCAGCGGCCGGTCGGCCAGCTGCTGCGAGTACGGCTTGAGCAGCGCGATGGCGCGCTTGACGACCCAGCGGTCGATGTCGGCCATCATCTGGTAGCGCACGGCCGCCGACATGAAGGTATCGGGGCCGAGCGCCGCACCGTCGCGACCGATCATGCGCAGCAGCAGCTCGTAGTGCGGCGGCTTGTTCGAGTTGGTCTTGAACGGCGCGATCGGCTGCGCATCCAGCCGCAGCCGGTTGTGGGTCAGCGCCTCACGCACGCGCGCCACCACGTCAATGTCGGAGAAGCGGCGGATGATGCTCTGGTCGGCGACCTGGTAGGTCGCGATGCGGTTGCGCCCGCGGTCCTTGGCCGCCTTGCAGGCGGTCTCGGCGGCGGCCAGCGAGTGCGCGAGCTCGCCGCCGCGGCCGTTCTCGAGCGGGGCAACGCCGACGCTGATGGTGATGCTGATGTCCTTGCCCGGATGCAGCGCGCTCAGCATCTCGGCGCCCGTGCGCAGCGATTCGGCAAAGCGGCTGGCGTCATCGACTTCGATCGGCAGCAGCACCGTGAAGCGGTCGCCGGAAATGCGCGCCGCGAGCGCGCCCGGCGGCAGCCGACCGCGGATGAGCTCGCCCAATTGTCCGATGACGGTATCGCCGACGTGCATGCCGTGGTTGTCGTTGATGACGTGCAGGCGGTCGCAGTTCACGTACAGCGCGCTCCACGGCGAGCTGTGGATGGTGCGTTCGGCCACGATGGACCGCACGCGCTGTTCGAAGGCCGTGCGCGTATAAAGGCCGCTCAAGGCATCGTAATGTCCGGCGACTACGATCGCGGCACGGCGCGCCAGGATCTCGGCCACGCGGCCATCGCGCAAACGGAATTCGCGCAGGCCCGGATCGCGCAGCAGGGCGAGGACGCCCATACCGCGCCCGCCGCTATTGCGCACGGGGCACACCAGCGCCCGCGACGGAATCACGTTGGCGAGTGGTCCGCTTTGCGGATCATTGAGAATGACGGGCGTGGAGCTGCCCATGGCGATCTGCAGCAGTTGCCGATGGGCGCGCGCGATGAGCTGCCCGTCGGCCTTGGAGTCGGTGGCACCGCGCACCAGCGCAATGCCTTTCTCCGGCACGATCAGTGCGGCCACCGTGCACTTCAGGTGGCCCACCATTCTTTGCAGCAGGTTCTTCAATTCATCGGCGCCATCGGCCGCCATGTTGGCGTCGGTGGCGTCGGCGAGCAGCAGTTCCAGATCCTCGTCCAGTTCGCTCATCGTCGCCCGCAGGTCCCCGATGGTGTGCAAGGTCAAAAGCTCGCGCCGCAGACACTCGAGGGCGGGACGCAGCAGGGAATGGGCGAAGGAAAAGCCGCGCGGCTCGGTTTCGTTGGGGGCCGGGCGGGTCAGCACCGCGACCACGGCCAGCAGGGCACCGCCATCGGTGCGGATCCAGAACAGGTACGCCGACTGTTCGCCGAGCAGTTCGAGAGTGCCCGGGCCCGAGGCCGAATCGCACGCCACCGGCAGCATGGCCTCGACCCGTCCGATCAGATCCGGGCCCACGGTGGCATCGCTCGACCAGCGCAGCTGACCGGCGGAGTTGAACGCGGCGATGGTCGCAGCGCGGGGCAACAGAGCGCGGAACAGCGGCGAGAAGGGCTCGAGCGAGTCCCACACCTCACTGGTACCGTCTTTTGACGCGGTTCCTGTCATGCCATCAACATCGCAAATCCGCACTCGCGGAACCATGCGTCAGTTGGCGAATTGCATAACGGATCCTGACAAATCGCGCACCATCATCGTGCGTTTTGCTGCGACGCAACATTACCTACTCGGCCACCGGCTTGGGCTGGTGAAACCAGGGGCCTGGATCGACCGGACGGCTGCCCTTGCGGATCTCGAAATACAGCTGCGGACGGCTGCTGCCGCCACTGTCGCCGCTCGCGGCGATCACGTCCCCCGCGGCCACGGTGTCGCCGACGCCCTTGAACAGCCGGTCGTTGTGGCCATAGAGGCTGAGGTAACCGTCGCCGTGATCGATGATGGTGAGCAAACCCAGACCCGGCAACCAGTCGGCGTAGATGACCCGGCCTCGATACACGGCGCGCACGTCGGCACCGCGTTGGGTGTCGATCAGCATTCCGTCCCACTTGAGTCCCCCGGCGCGGACCTGGCCGAAGCGAGCAGCCAGATGACCTCCCACCGGCCAGGTGAGCCGCCCCCGCAAGTTGCCGAAGGCGCCGTTCGCATCGCTGGGAAAAGGCTGCAGCGCGCGCTTCAGATCCTGCAACAGGGCGGTCAGCGCGGCCTGCTGGCTCTGCAGACGCCGCAGCGCTGCGGCGCTGTTGAGTGAATCGGCCTTGATCGCCATCAGCGCCGCGTCGCGCTGGGCCCGCGCCGACTCGAGCTGCGCGACTTCATCGGCGGTCGCGCTCTCGAGGGACGCCAGGCGCTGCTCGTCCGCCGCGAGCTGCGCATCGAGATCGGCGAGTTTGTGGATGTCAGCGTCGATGGCTTCGATCACGCCGGCACGCGCCCGGCCGAAATAGCTGTAATAGGCGAACATCCGGCCGGCCCGTACCGGATCCTGCTGGTTCAGCAGCAGCTTCAGGGGTTCCTCGCGACCCATCATGTAGGCCGCCCGCATCTGCTGGGCGAGTCCGGCCCGCATCCCGGCCACCTCGGTTTCGCGGTTGCGCTGCTGGGCGGCGACGCTCGCGCGCTGCGCGGTCTGTTCGGCGTGCTGATGGCGCAGGTCGGCGAGGCGTGCGCGCGCCTGGGCCACGGCGATCTCCGCGGTCTGCAGGGCGAGGGCCAGGTGGTCGGACTCCTCGGCGTCCCGGTTCACCTGGTCGCGAATGGCCGCGATCTGGCCCTTGAGCGCCTGTAACTGGGCTTCGGTCTGAGCCTGACGGGCGGGGGTGGACCGGGGCCGGGGCGGGGCGGCGTAGCCGATCGGCCCCAGGAGGCCCGCGGCAGCCGCCGCGAGGCAGGCCCGGTGCACAAAGCGACGCGATTCACCCATGCTCGTTATACTACGCGCCCTTTTTTGCAGGTGTGCCTGTGGGACGTGCTGGATGGACAGGCTGATCGAATACGTCGGACATCATCCGCTGTTGGTCGCGGCCGCCGCGGTCGCGGCGCTGGTGGTCCTGGCCTACGAGTACTACCTGCGGATGCAGGGCATGAGTGCGATTTCCCCGCAGGAACTGATTCGCCTGATGAATCAGGGGGCGCTGGTGCTGGACATCCGCACCCTCGATGAATTCGCCGCGGGGCACATCAGCGGCGCCCGGCAACTGCCCTTCGACCAGCTGCCGAAGGCCAGCGAGACCCTCAAGAAACATCGCGAAAAGCCGGTCATCGTCTACGGGGCCGATGAGAGCAGCGGGCCGGTCGTGGTCCGCAAACTCACCTCCCAGGGATTCACCAAGGCCTTCTGCCTGCGCGGCGGACTTGCGACCTGGCAGGCCGAGAATCTGCCGCTGGCGAAGGGCTGAGTGAGGTCTGCCATTCATGGCCGCGCCAAAAGTTCAGTTCTATGCCACCGACTGGTGCCCCTACTGTTCGCGGGCGCGCCAGCTTCTGGCAGCGAAGGGTGTCGAGATCGAGGAAATCGATGTCGAGTCCCGACCGGGAGCCCGTGAGGAGATGTTCGCCCGCAGCGGGCGGCGCACGGTGCCCCAGATTTTCATCAACCAGACCCATGTTGGCGGCTGCGATGACCTGATCGCGCTCAACGACGCGGGGGGTCTGGACCCGTTATTACAGGAGAAGAATCCATGACTGACAACAATGACGGCGGCGCCGCGGCCGCACCCCCGGTGCTCGGGGATCCGAATGCCAACGGCAGCCAGCTGGCGCTGCAGGCCGTGTATCTGAAGGACTGTTCGTACGAGGCGCCGAATGGTCCGCGCATGGATGGCCAGTGGAACCCGCAGATCAACCTCGATCTGCACACCGGCGTGAACATCATCACCCCGGAACTGCGCGAAATCGTGCTGACCGTGACCGTCTCGGCCAAGCAGGGCGAATCGACCATGTTCCTGGTCGAGGTCAAACAGGCCGGGGCATTCCTGATGCGCAACCTGTCGGATGACGATGCGCGCCGCGCCATCGGCACCATCTGTCCGAACGTGCTGTTCCCATTCGCCCGCGCGGCGGTCTCGAACCTGGTCACGCAGGGCGGCTTCCCGCAGTTCCTGCTGCCGCCGGTGAATTTCGAGGCGCTGTACGAGCGCGCGCTCACGGACGCCCGCAATCAGGCGTCGGCCACCAAGAACTAATCGCGTGGGCGAGCAGCCGGGTGCGCCACTGGCCGGGTCACCGATTGCGGTGCTCGGCGCGGGATCCTGGGGAACCGCGCTGGCGATCCAGTTTGCCCGCAGTGGCAAGGCCACCCGGCTGTGGGGACGTGACCCCGGCCAGGTCGCCGAAATGGTGCGCGAGCGGGCCAACCGGCGCTACCTGCCGAAGGCGGATTTCCCGGAGTCCCTGAGCGTCAGCGCCGATCTTCGCGCAACGCTGGCCGGGGCGCTCGATGTCCTGATCGTGGTCCCCAGTGATTCGTTTCGCGCCATGCTCACGCAGATCCGGCCGTTGCTCGCCCCACAGATGCGACTGGCCTGGGCCACGAAGGGCTTCGAAGCGCAAAGCGGCATGCTGCCGCAACAGGTCGCACGCGATGAGCTGGGGACGAACCGTTCCTTCGCGGTGCTCTCGGGCCCGACTTTCGCAGCGGAGGTGGGCGCCGGTCTGCCCACGGCCATGACCGTCGCCTCGCCCGATGCCAACTTCGCCGCGACGCTGGCGCAGGATCTGTCTTCGGCGAATTTCCTGGCCTACACCTCCACGGATATCGTCGGCGTCGAGGTCGGTGGCGCGGTCAAGAACGTGCTGGCACTGGCCGCGGGGCTGTCCGACGGTCTCGGGTTCGGTGCCAACACCCGCATCGCGATGATCACTCGCGGCCTGACGGAGATGGTGCGCTTAGGCGTCGCCCTCGGCGCCCACCGCGACACCTTCATGGGCCTGGCGGGTCTCGGCGACCTGGTGCTCAGCTGCACCGATGATCAAAGCCGCAATCGACGCTTCGGGCTGCTGCTCGCGCAGGGGCGCAATATCGAGCAGGCGCGCGCCGAAATCGGTCAGGTGGTCGAAGGGGTGCGCGCCGCGCGCGCGGTGCGGGCGGTCGCACAGCGCGAAAGTGTGGACATGCCGTTATGCGAGGGTGTGTATCGCGTGCTCTATGAAGGTCTGCACGCCGATGAGGTGGTGCGCGCCCTGATGCGCCGTCCGATCAAGGCCGAGGCGGAATAGCCCTACGGCTTGATCGCGTAATCATGCTGGCGCCAGGCTTCATAGACCACGACCGCCACCGCATTATTGAGATTGAGACTGCGGTTACCGGGCCGCATCGGAATACTCAACATGAATCCGGGCTTGATCAGCGCCAGCACCTGCGCCGGCAGGCCACTGGACTCGGAGCCGAAGAGCACCGCATCGCCGGGCCGAAACTGCGCCTTTGCATAGCCGATCGGCGCGCCGGTCTCGATGGCGAACAGGCGCACCGCGCCGAGTGTTGCCAGACACTGCTCCAGACTCTCATGCACTTTCACGTCGGCGATCTCGGCGTAGTCCATGCCCGCGCGGGTCACGGACTTGCGATCAAGCTCGAATCCCAGCGGTCGGATCAGGTGCAGCGTGCAGCCGGTGTTGGCGCAGAGGCGGATGATGTTGCCCGTATTCGGTGGAATCTCGGGGCGATGCAAAATGACGTGGAACATCGTTGTTTGAATCAGTCCGGCGCAGCGCCCGTAAATCGGGGTGTCTGCCGCCGCCACTGGAAGATGCTTTCGATGGGTCGTGCAAAGAGTGCCGCGATCGCGAACGCCAGCGACAGACTCGGTTCGTAGCGGCCGGTCTCCACCGCATTGACGGTCTGCCGCGAGACCCCGAGCTTCAGCGCCAGATCCCCCTGCGTCCAGCCCTGCTGCGAGCGCAGTTCGGGAAGGATGTTGTTCATTTGGCGCGGTACAGCACCCAGAGCATCAGCACCGTGAAGATGGTCCAGCCGTAGAGGTTGACCACGATCATCGACAGGTGCGGATACCCCAGCCGCTCCAGGCAGTAGTAGCCCAGGGTGCTGAACGCCAGGATCACCCCCGTCAGTGCCGCGCACTTGAGGATGCGGTGCCGGATGTATTCATCGCTGGCGCGGTACACCCAGTAGATGCTGCAGACCAGCAGCAGCAAGGTGAGCAGCGGCACCGACAGCACCAGCTTCAAGGTGTCGCGCGTCAGAATTGCGGGCGCCATCACGCCCACGAACAGCGTGCACAGATAGGCCCAGAGAAGGAACAGAATTCCCATCACTCGCGGCGTGTAGAAGCGGGTGATTCCGCGACCCCCGACCGCGGCGAAGGTGGGAAGGGGATCCGGTTCGGAGTCGGGCGGAACTGTCATGGGAGCCTGCCTGTAAAGCTTGCTTTACTCTAACCCGGGTACTGACCGAAAGTAAAGTATGCTTTACAATGCAGGAATGGAAGGTGTTCAGTTACGGGAGCCCGCGATGAATGACACACCGATTGCCGCGCTGACGATCGCCGAGCAGGCCAGGAAAACGCTCTATCCGCCACCGTATGCCGAACTCGTGGCCGGGCGCATCAAGCGGCGCCTGGGCGATCATTTCGGGCTCTCGCACTACGGGGTCAATCTCACCCAGCTGCTGCCCGGCGCGCTCTCGGCACTGCTGCACAAACATTCGGTCCAGGATGAGCTGATCTACATTGTCTCGGGAACCCCCGTGCTGATCATCGACAAGGCGCAGTATCCGCTCAAACCGGGTGATTGCTGTGGGTTCAAGGGCGGCAACGGCAAGGCCCATCACCTCGCGAATCGCTCGGACAGTGTGGTCACGTATCTCGAGATCGGCGATCGCACACCCGGGGATGAAGTGGAATATCCGGATGACGATCTGATGTTCGCGAAGACGCCGGACGGTCGGCACTACGTCGCGCACAAGGACGGCACGCCCTACTGAGCGCTGGTGGCCGGCAGTGCCGCCTTGGTCGGCATCGGTGCCTGTGCCGGCGTCGGGAACTGCACCCCGAGCTCGCGGAACTTCTCCATGAGTGCCACCAGGATGCCGTGCTGCACTTCGGCGTAGACGTGCATCTCCGGCGCGCGCACGTGGTACACGACCTCGTAACGCAGTGCGGTCTCCGATAGCGTCAGCAGATTGCAGCGCACGAAGCGGGCGCGCGGCGAGGCCTCAACGACGGCGCGCACGGCATCCGGCAGGACGCGCAGGACTGCGACGGGCGTGTCGTGAATCACCGGAATTTCAAAGGCCACGCGACGGTCGCTCATGCGGCCGAAGTTGCGGATGCGGGACTTGGTGATGTCGGAGTTCGACACCACGATCTGCTCGCCGGTGATGCTGCGCAGCCGGGTGCTCTTGACGCCGATGTATTCGACCGTGCCGATGAGCGTGTCGACGGTGAGCAGATCACCGATCACGAACGGCTTGTCCAGGGCGATGGACATCGACGCCAATAGATCACCGAGCACGGCCTGCACGGCCAGCGCCACCGCGATGCCGCCGATGCCGAGGCCCGCGAGCAGCGGTTTGATGGCGACGCCCAGATTGTCGAGCGCGAGGAGGATCGCCAGCGCCCAGATCATCGCGCCGGCCACGAACAGGATGATCTGCATCGAACCGGTCACGATGGCATCGTGCGCCTGGCCGCTGCGGCGTCGCCGGTCGACCGAGTAGCGCAGCGTGGCCGTGGCCCAGCGGGCCGCCTGGTACCAGAAAATCAGGGTGATGAGGACGTCGACGCCGTGATCGATGCGGTGCGCGAGATGAATGGTCGGGGGAAAGTCCAGCTGCTCAATGGCGCAGTAGAGGGCCACGCCCCAGATGAAGAGGCTCGTGGTCTTCTCGATGAGCTGGCAGGTGAGGTCCAGCGCCACCGGCGGGGACTTGCCCGCCTCCGCCCATTTGCGGCGCCGCCGCCGGAATATCTGCCGCAAACCCCACAGGCCGACGAGCACGACCACGAACACGACCAGCGCGATCGCCCAGTCGCCGACGCTATTCCACAGCAGACCGTGCTTCCAGATGTGATCCAGGTTCATCACCGCCCGGATTTTCGCACGGATTTATTCGGCGGCGTTCATCCCCAGCTCTTTGAGCTTGCGGGTGAGGGTGTTGCGGCCCCAGCCCAGGAGCTTCGCCGCATCCTGGCGATGCCCCTGCGTGCGCTTCAGCGCCGCGCGGATCAGCACCCGCTCGAACTCCGGCTGCGCATCGGTGAGCAGCGGGCGCTTGCCGACCATGGCCTGGCGATCGGCCCAGCTGGCGAGCGCCTTGGCCCAATCCACGTCGCCCGAATTGTCGCTGTCCGCGGCGAGCTCCGCCGGCAGATCCTCGATGCGAACTTCCGAACCCGGGGCGAGGACCGTCAGGCGGCGACACAGATTGACCAGCTCGCGGACATTGCCCGGCCAGGTGTGCGCCGACAGTTTCTCCTTGGCATCCGCGGCGAGTGCCTTCGGCTCCACGCCCAGTTCCATGGCCGCGACGTGCAGATAGTGATCGAGCAGTTCCGGGATGTCCTCGGCGCGCGCGCGCAGCGGTGGCAGCTCGATGCGGATGACATTCAGGCGGTGATAGAGATCCTCGCGAAACACCCCGCGCGATACCCGATCCTGGAGGTTCTGGTGGGTCGCGGCGATGACGCGGACATCGACCCGGATCGGGGTCTGGCCACCGACCCGATAGAATTCGCCTTCGGCGAGCACCCGCAGCAGCCGCGTCTGCAGGGGCGTCGACATGTCCCCGATTTCATCCAGGAACAGCGTGCCCCCGTCGGCCTGCTCGAAGCGGCCGCGGCGCAGACTGTCCGCGCCGGTGAACGCGCCCTTCTCGTGACCGAAGAGCTCCGATTCGAGCAGTTCGCTGGGAATGGCGGACGTGTTCAAGGCGATGAAGGGCTTCGCGGCGCGCGGCGAGTGCTCGTGCAGCGCGCGCGCGACCAGCTCTTTGCCGGTTCCCGACTCGCCGGTGATCAGCACCGTGACGCTCGAACGGGAGAGTCGGCCGATGGCGCGGAACACCTGCTGCATTGCCGCCGCCCGACCCAGCAGTTCCGGAATCGGCGGCGGACTGCCGCCATCGCCGGTGGCCGGCGTTCCGGTACGCGCCGCGCGGCGCACCAGGTCGACCGCCTGATCGATGTCGAAGGGCTTCGGCAGGTATTCGAAGGCGCCGCTCTCATAGGCGGAGACGGCATTGCCCAGATCCGCGTACGCCGTCATCACGATCACCGGCAGCGTCGGGCGCGTTTCGCGAATGCGCTTCAGCAGCTCGAGTCCCGACTGGCCCGACATGCGGATGTCGGTGATCAGCACATCCGGCGCATCGCCGCGCAATGCCGTCAGGGCGGGCTCGGCCGCATCGAAGGTCCGGGGCAGCATGCCGCCGTTGCGCAGGGCACGTTCCAATACCCAGCGGATCGATGCGTCATCGTCCACCAGCCAGACGCGAAGATTCAATGTACTCATACGCTTTCCTCGAGAGGCAACATCAGCTTGAACACGGTGCGGCCGGGTTCACTCTCAAATTCGATCAGGCCTCCGTGGCGCGTGACCAGATCCTGAGCCACGGCCAATCCCAAACCGGTGCCGGTCGCTCGGCCCGTGACCAGCGGATAGAAAATACTCGCCCGCAGCGCCGCCGGCACGCCGGGCCCATCATCCTCGACCTGCAGGCCCGCTGCCAGTCGATGGCGGCGTCCGGCGATGCTGATGTTCGAGAAGGTGCGGGTGCGAAAGGTAATATGTCCGTGGGCACCCACCGCCTGCATGGCATTGCGCGCTACGTTCAGCAGCGCCTGGATCAATTGATTGCGGTCGAAACTGGCGGTGGGAATGCTCGGATCATAATCACGGTCGATCACGACGCCGCTCGGCGCTTCGCTGCGCACCAGATGATAGACGTGCTCGCACAGCTCATGGATGTTGAGCTGTGCCTTCTGCATCGGCCGATTCGGTCCGGTCATCGAGGCCACCAGGGCGCTCAGGCGGTCGGCCTCGGAAATGATGACGGCGGTGTATTCCTTGAGGTTCTCGTTCGGCAGCTCGCGCTCCAGCAGCTGCGCCGCGCCACGCAGGCCGCCCAGCGGATTCTTGATCTCGTGGGCCAGCTGGCGAAGCATCATGCGACTGCTGTCCAGGCGGGTCAGCATTTCATTCTCGCGCGAAATACGCTGCCGGGCGGTGGTGTCGGTGAGCTCGAGCAGCAGATGCGTGCCGGTGATTTCGCCTTCGAGCGGGGTGATCGTGACATCCACGATGCGCGGCTCGCGAGGCGTGGACTTGAGGTTCAGCACCAGCTCGCGATCGGCAAAGGCCTCACCCGTCTCGATCGAGCGGCGCAGGATCGGGATCAGGCCATTGGATTCGATCAGGTGATCGCCGAAGGGGCGGCCGCGGCTTTGATTGAGACTGATCGCCAGCAGATCCTGCGCAGCGACGTTCGCATAGATCGGGCACAGCTGTGCGTCCAGCAGAATGATGCCGGTGGAGAGCGCGTTGAGCAGGTCCGCCGAGTCGAAGTGCGACAGCGGTGAGGGCAGGGAATGCTCAGAGGGCACAGTGGACCTCGAGCCGCAGGCTCCGGCGGACTATCGGCGTCCGGGCTAGCGTACGCCAGGCGCCATCGGCGCCTGTGGTGCGGCCGGGGCTCCGGGCACGGTCGGCGCGCCGGAGGAGGCGCCCGCGCGCTGCCGGATGGCAAAGGTCACGGCGGCACCCTGGCAGGTCACTTCCCCGCGATCGTTGATCATCTGCAGGGTGAGGGTGTGCTCGCCGCGCTCGATTTCGCTGATCATGAAGTCGCCGCCCGCCCCAAGCAGCGCAGTCACGTCCTGGCCATCCATCCGCAGCGAGGGCTGGCTGCCCTCCACGTGGGCGAGCGTGACGTGGCCGGTTATGGAAAATGTGTCGAACTGAACCGAACCGGAGGCCGGCGCATCGATCTGACACACCGGTGGCGGCGGCGGCCGGCCCGTCGCCGCGACCGAGGGTGCCGCCACGGCCGCCTGCGCCGAGCCGTAGGTCTGGGCGCCGGAAACCTGCAGCTTCTCGGCTTTCGGATTGGGCTGGTCGCTGAAATGCACCACGCCCTGATCGTCCACCCACTTGTACACCGTGGCGGACCAGGCGCTGGCGCAGGCCCCCAGCAGGATCAGTAGTGGCAGTCCTCGCATACACCCTGAGCATAGCCCCGACGGCGTCGCAGGACAAAGATCGCCTGCAACCGAGTCCCCCCGGGATTAGCGGGGGGCCAGGGTTGTTGCGGTTCGGCGGTGCATTGTCAAAAACTGCCACCTTCATCAACAGCTGTAGTACAGCTCCAATTCGACCGGGTGCGTGGACATCCGCAGCTTGGTCACTTCCTGCATCTTGAGGCCGATATAGGCATCGATGACATCGTTCGTGAACACGCCGCCACGGGTCAGGAACTCGCGGTCCTTGTCCAGGTGCTCCAGGGCCATGTCGAGCGAATGGCACACGGTCGGGATGTGCGCGGCCTCCTCCGGCTCCAGGTCGTACAGATCCTTGTCGGCCGGATCGCCGGGATGGATCTTGTTCTGGATGCCGTCGAGACCGGCCATCATCATCGCGGCAAACGCGAAGTACGGGTTTGCCGTAGAGTCCGGAAAACGCACTTCGATGCGCCGCGCCTTCGGGTTCGACACCCAGGGAATGCGGATCGAGGCCGAACGGTTGCGGGCCGAATACGCCAGCATCACGGGCGCCTCGAAGCCGGGCACCAGGCGCTTGTAGCTGTTGGTGGCGGAGTTGGTGATGGCGTTGATCGCCTTGGCGTGCTTGATGATGCCGCCGATGTAGTAGAGGGCGAGCTCGGAGAGGCCGCCGTACTTGTCGCCCGCGAACAGCGCCTTGCCGTCCTTCTGCAGCGACTGGTGCACGTGCATGCCACTGCCGTTGTCACCGACCAGCGGCTTCGGCATGAAGGTCGCCGTCTTGCCGTAGCTGTGCGCCACGTTCAGTACGCAGTACTTCAGGATCTGCACCTGGTCGGCCTTGCTCACCAGGCCACCGGCGCCGACGCCGATTTCGCACTGGCCGCCGGTCGCGACTTCGTGGTGATGCACTTCGACCACCATGCCCATTTCCTGCAGGGCATCGCACATGGCCGAGCGGATGTCCTGGAAGGCGTCCATCGGCGGTACCGGGAAATAGCCGCCCTTGATACCCGGACGATGTCCCTTGTTGCCCTCGACGTAGTCCTTGCCGGAATTCCAGGAACCCTGGACGGAGTCGATTTCGTAGAAGCAGCCGTTGAGGCTCGAGCCACTCTTGACGCTGTCGAAAATGAAGAACTCATTCTCGGGTCCGAAGAGGGCGCCATCGGCGATGCCCGTGGACTTGAGGTAGGCCTCGGCGCGCTTGGCCAGCGAACGCGGGTCGCGCTCGTAGCCCTGCATGGTGGCCGGCTCGATGACGTCGCAGCGCAGGTTGATGGTCGTGTCTTCGAAGAACGGATCGATGACCGCGGTCGCGGCTTCCGGCATGAGAATCATGTCGGACTCGTTGATGCCCTTCCAGCCGGCAATCGACGACCCGTCGAACATCTTGCCGTCGCGGAACAGGTCGGCATCGACCAGGCGGGCCGGGATGGACACGTGCTGCTCTTTGCCGCGGGTGTCCGTGAACCGGAGATCTGCGTACTTGACCTCCTTCTCTTTTATTAGCTTCAGTACATCAGTCGGTGTCATATCGCCTCCGAAAAAGGGGTTGCCCGATGCGCATCGAGCGGCTAGACATTGCAGCCGGTGTGCCAACATGAGGCACGCCGGAATCAACAAGTTAGAGCTGGGTCACAGAAATTGTGCACTATGGCGGGGCGAATTGAAAAGCTTACGCTCCAAGTTGGGGCAATACCGGCGCCGCAAGCCGCATCATCCGGACCCGGTCACCCAGAATGTCTGTTTTCGGTGCGCATGACGCGCCGCACTGGATCGCTATACTGCGCGGCCATGCAACTCCTGGCCTCCGTCGTCTTCACCCTGTTCCTGTTTCTGTGGACCTTTTTCTACGCCATCGTCTTCGTCTTCATCGCGATCTGCGTGCCCTTCCCCCGACGCGCGGGCTTGGCCCGGGTCTGGGCGGTGGTGCTGCTGACCGCGCTCAAGTGGCTCTGCCGGCTCGACTACACCGTCGAGGGACGCGAACACATTCCGGAAGGCAACCACATCGCGCTGTGGAAGCACGCCTCGACCTGGGAGACGCTCGCGATCGGCGCCGTCTTCCCACGCCAGGTCTGGGTGCTGAAGCGCGAGCTGCTGTGGCTGCCCTTCGTCGGCTGGAGCATCCGACTGCTGCATGCCATCGCCATCGATCGGGGTGCGGGACACAACGCCGTCAACCAGGTCATCGAACAGGGGCGCGAACGCCTGAACGAAGGCGACTGGGTGGTAATGTTCCCCGAAGGCACCCGCATGCCTGCCGGGCAGACCCGGCGCTACGGTGTCAGCGGCGCGCTGCTCGCGTCGCAGACCGGGAAACTCATCATTCCGGTCGCGCACAACGCCGGTTACTTCTGGCCGCGTCGGGGCTTGCTCAAAAAGCGCGGCACGGTGCGCGTCGTGATCGGCCCCCCCATCCAGGCGGCCGGGCGCGATCCGCGCGAGATCAACGCCGAGGCACAGGAATGGATCGAGGGTCAGCTGCGCCGGATGATGCCGGAGCGCTCCTGACGATCTAGTACACCCCGGGGATCAGCCGTGCCGTGCGCTGCACGTACTGCCGGTAGCGTTCGCCAAAGGCATCGCTCAGGGCAATCTCTTCGACATGCATGCGATAGAGGAACGCGACGGTGGGCCCCACCCCGATCAGGATGAGCGACACCCAGTTTTGTGTGCACAGCGCCAGACCCCAGAAGGCCATGAGCGCACCGGTGTAGGACGGATGGCGCACGCGGCGATAGGGTCCGCTGTCGATCAGCTGGTGATCCGCGGCGATCGCGACATTCACCGTGAAGAAGCGCCCCAGGTAGATGATCGAATACCAGCGGATGACGAGCCCGAGGATCACGATCGCGATGCCGATCACATTGATCCAGGGTTGGAATTCCCAACGCGCCTGCGGCACTCCGAACTGACACCAGAACCCGAGGAACATGCTCGGCATGATCGTGAGCCACAGCACGCGGGTCGAACCGCGATCGGCGGGACTGCTCGAACCCCCCTTGGCACGGCGCGCCAGACCCAAGAGAAACTCCGAGCCGAAATAGAGCATCGCGAGATAGCCGGCGACGGGCGTTGAATTGGTCTCCATCATTTGCTGCCCATCACTGCCGCGCGACGCGCGAGACTCTCTGCGGGCCACAATTCGGCCGATTTATAGTATTCGGCGAAGGCTTTCGCGCCGGCCGGCAGTACCACCCAGGGTTGTTTGGACCCGGTGAAGATGTGGACATCCGGCGGGCAGCGGTCGGGGTCATCCAACGTGCCCACCCGCACGAAGCGGATGGCATCCCCGCCTCCGCCGTAGTTGCTCCACAAGGCGATGCGGCAGGTGGGGCAGCGCGAGATCCGCTGGCCTTTACCGCTGTTCGAGGGGGTATTGATCACTTCGACCGTCCCGCTGGTGAGCTCCATGCGGTTGAACTCGATGAGCGCGTTCAGCGCGAAGGCGGTGCCCGTCTCGCGCTGGCACCAGCGACAATGACAGCAGTGCACGAACATCGGCTTATCGGTGAGGCGATAGCGGATCGCCCGACAGGTACAGCCGCCGGTGTATTCGCTCATGCTTCGGACTCCCGTCTTCCTTGAGCGAACGCCGCGCCCGCCGCAATTATGGCGCGGGCCGTGTCCGCCGCACTAGCGGGAGGCCCGGGGGGAAGGAACACCGGGTAGACCCTCAGCGCGAGGGCCGCAACCCCCAGCGCATTGCGCGGCGCGGTGGCGGGCGGGAATAGCTGCGGTCGCTCGCGAATGAATGCCGCGGCGGCTTGAATGGCGGCGTGCGCGCGCCGGTCATCGTCGGTGGCGAACTGGAAACGCCATTCACGCACCCGGCGGTTGATGACCGCCTTGTCGGCGCCACCCGCCTCGATGCCCGCCGCCGCGAACACCCGGCAGTCATAGTCCCGGCAGGTCTGCGGCCGTTCGGCGTAGATCGTGCACCGGCCGCCGTTCAGCATGGGACAGGTGCCGTCGGGATCGGGCCGCACCGTCCAATTGCTCGCCGACCCCGCGGCACGGAACAGCGATTTCACCGGTATGCGCGCCAGCGCCGCGGCATCGATCGGGCGTACTTCGATCGAGTAGGCGGAGGTGCAGCAACCGGTGCAGTCCCCGCAGGGAACACGGCTGCCGGCCGAGCCCAAGAGTGCCGCGCGAGCCTGGATCAGCCAGCTCCCGAAATCGCCGGCATCGATCAACCCTTCGGTTTGCGGAATACGAACACCGTTTGATCGGTCAGGCCCCGCAGGCCGGGCGAGAACACCAGCTGGGTGTGATCGTCGCTGGCGTGTGCGAGCAGGTGGCTCTCCTCGACCAGCTTGAATCCGGCGGCGGTGACTTCCCGACGGATCACCGCCGGATCGATGCGGTGCAGCTTGGGCGTGTCGGTCGTGCCGGAACCGGGCCGCGCGTTGTGATCGACCACCAGGAACGTGCCGCCGGGCTTCAGCGCGTTGAAAATGCGGGTATCGAGGCTCGCGGTGTCGATCTTGTTGATGAAGAGGTCATGGTAGTAGAGCACCATGAACACCTCATCCACCTGTTGCGGCAGCTCCAGGGTGTTGTAGTCGATGAGCTGATACTTCGAATTCGGATGCGCGGCGACGAAGGCGCGGCTGGCATCACCCGCACGCTTCTCGGTGTAGGGTAGGTCGTACATGTAGACGGTGCCCTTCGGACCGACAATGTCCGACAGGAACGTGGTGAAGTACTGGCCAAAGGAGGCGAACTCGACCACGGTCTGTCCCGGCCTGATGCCGGACATCATCAGCAGTTCGGCGGGTTTACGGTTGGCATCCCGCGCCTTCTGGTCGGCCGGACGGGCGGGGTCCTCGATGGCCTTGCGGATGTATGCGGGGGTCTTGTCGGGCAGCTGGTAGGCAGGCGCCTCTTCGGCCAGCACTGCGAGCGTTCCCACGCCCAGAATACCCACCGTGAACAGCGCCAGACCGGCGACGAAATTTCGACGCATGATGCCCCCACCCGTTCTCGTTCGTATGCGCGGCAGAATAGCTGATTGCCGCGAGGTCGTGTCATTGTAAGGTAGTGAACACGGGGACCTTGACCTAGAGAGGACTGTCACATGAGTCAGCTGAGCCGGCGTGAAGTGCTGGAAATGGCGGCGGCCGGCGTGCTGCTGAGCGGCACCGCGGCGGCGTTGGGCGCGGGCACCGACAGGATCATCATCTCGGGTGCCTCCGGCAAACTGGGGGGTCTCGCCGTCCGGGATCTGCTGGGGAATGGCATTGCGGCGCAGAACCTCATTCTCGTCAGCCGTACGCCCGACGCGCTCGTCGCCTACGCCAAACTCGGCGCGGCCACGCGCTACGGCGATTTCGCCAAACCCGAATCCCTCGCCGCTGCCTACTCCGGTGGCACGCGCCTGCTGCTGATCAGCATCGGTCCGGGCGCCGTGCCAAGGCCCGTGGCCCATGGCCACGCCATCGATGCCGCCAAGGCCGCGGGCGTCAGACAGATTGCCTACACCTCGTGGCTGGGCATCAGCAGAGGCGATACCCAGGGCATCGCGGCGGACCATATCGCAACCGAGGGTCTGCTCCGCGACAGCGGCGTGGCCTACACCTTCCTGCGCAACTCCTTATATATGGAGAATGTGCTGCCGCAGGCGGTGAAGATGGTGAGCGAGGGCAAGGCGACCCTCCCGAATGGCGAAGTTCTGATCGGCTATGTCACCCGCGGCGACTGTGCCGCGGCGGCGGCCGCGGCAATCTCGACCCCCGGACATGACAACAAGAGCTACGACATCACCGGGCCCGAACTGATCGGCGTGCGGCAGATCGCGGCCGCGGTCACCGCCGCAACCGGCAAGCCGATCACGCTGCTACCGGCCGACCCGGGTGCACCGCCGCCGCGTGGCTTCGGCGGGCCGGCCCTCGCCGTGACCAGCACCGCGGTGGCCGATCTCACCGGTCGCCCGGCGACGTCGGTCAAGGCCTTCCTCGCGGAAAACCGCGGCAAGCTGCTGGCGTGACTGATCCGGAAGCCACGGTCCTGGCCCTCAATGGAGGATCCTCCAGCATCAAGTTCGCGCTCTTTCCCGAAGGTGATCTCACCCGGCGCGTGGTGCATGGAAAGATCGACCGCATCGGCAGTTCGGGCACGGCGCTCACGGCAACGCTCGCGGGTGAGACCAAGCCCCTCACCGAGAAGCTCAAGGCCGGCGAGTTTTCGGCCGCGATCCAGTTCCTGATCGACTGGTTCGATCAGCGCAAGGTCCTTGAATCGGTCACCGCCATCGGCCACCGGGTCGTACACGGCATGTGGCATAGCGCCCCGCAGCGCATCACCGCCGGGTTGCTGACCGAGCTGCGCGCCGTGATCCCCTACGACCCCGAGCATCTGCCGGCTGAAATTCAGCTGATCGAGAAGCTGCTGCAGCGTTGCCCGGCGCTGCCGCAGATCGCCTGTTTCGATACGGCCTTCCACCGCACCATGCCGCGTGTCGCGACGCTGCTGCCGCTGCCGCGGCGCTACGAGGCGATGGGTGTCCAGCGCTATGGCTTTCATGGGCTCTCCTACGCCTATCTGCTGGAACAACTGGTGCAAATCGGCGATCCCGCAGCGCGCAAGGGGCGCGTGATCCTCGCCCACCTGGGCAACGGCGCGAGCCTCGCCGCCGTGCGCGATGGGGCCTGTGTGGATACGACCATGGGCTTCACGCCGGGGGCCGGGGTGCCGATGAGTACCCGTACCGGTGACATCGATCCCGGGCTGCTCAGCTTTTTCAGCGCCAAGGAGCAGATGACGCCCGCCCAGTTCCAGCACCTGGTCACGCATGAGTCGGGCCTGCTGGGCGTGTCCGAAACCAGTTCGGACATCCGCGATCTGCTGAGGCTCGAAGACAGCGACGTTCGCGCGCAGGAGGCCGTGGCACTGTTCTGCCAGGAGGTTCGCAAGCGCATCGGCGCGCTGGCCGCCGTGCTGGGGGGCCTCGATACCCTGGTGTTTGCGGCGGGCATCGGCGAGAACGCGCCGCTCATCCGGGAGCGTATCTGCCGGGACCTGGAGTTTCTGGGAGTGAAACTCGCACCGCGGCGCAACCGCGGGAATGCCGCCGTCATATCGCCGTCAAAGAGTCGCGTCACCGTAAGGGTGATTCGCACCGACGAGGAAGTCATGATCGCGCAAATCGCGCAGCAGCTGTCGCGGGGAGGATAGATGGCGCCGACCAACACCGCGCAGCCGCAGCTGCTGCAGCTGATGGACGCCTACTGGCGCGCGGCAAACTATCTGTCCGTGGGACAGATCTACCTGCGCGACAACCCGCTGCTGCGCGAGCCGCTGAAGCCGGAGCATGTCAAGGCGATGCTGCTCGGACATTGGGGAACCACGCCCGGACAGAACTTCATTTACGTGCACCTGAACCGCATCATCCGGCAGCACGATCTGAACATGATCTACATCAGCGGCCCCGGCCATGGCGGGCCGGCGGTGGTCGGGAACACCTATCTCGAGGGCACCTACAGCGAGTTCTATCCGGAAGTCTCGCAGGATGAGGGGGGCCTCCGGCGCCTGTTCAAGCAGTTCTCATTTCCGGGCGGCATTCCCAGCCACGCCTCGCCGGAGTGCCCGGGCTCCATCCATGAGGGCGGCGAACTCGGCTACTCGATGAGTCATGCCTTCGGCGCCGTGTTCGACAATCCGGATCTGATCGCGGCCTGCGTCGTGGGCGATGGCGAGGCGGAGACCGGCCCGTTGGCCACCGCCTGGCATTCCAACAAGTTTCTGAACCCGGTGACCGACGGCGTGGTGCTGCCGATCCTGCATCTGAACGGCTACAAGATTGCCAATCCGACGATCTTCGCGCGCATCAGCCACGAGGAACAGGACCAATACCTGCGCGGCTGTGGCTGGAATCCGCTGTTCGTGCGGGGCTCGGATCCTCCGCTCATGCATGCGGCGATGGCCGCGGCGCTCGATGAGGCCCTGCTGCAGATCCAGGACATTCGGCGCAATGCACTCAATGCCAACGTGGCCACCCGCCCGCGCTGGCCGATGATCGTGCTGGAGTCGCCGAAGGGCTGGACGGGCCCCAAGTTTGTCGACGGCGTCGCAAACGAAGGCACCTTCCGTTCGCACCAGGTGCCCTTGTCGATTTCCACGGATGAGCCCGGACATCTCCGGCAGCTCGAGGAGTGGCTGCGCAGCTACCGACCTGAGGAACTGTTCGACGCCGGCGGCCGGCTGCGACCGCAGCTCGCGGCCCTGGCGCCCCAGGGTGAGCGACGCATGGGTGCCAACCCGCATGCCAATGGCGGGCGATTGTTGCGCGACCTGCGCATGCCGGAGTTCTCGGACTTCGCCTTCGAGGTCACCGCACCCGGGGTCAAGGGTCCCGGTGACACCCGGATCCTCGCGCCCTTTCTGCGCGCGGTGACCGAGATGAACACTGCGGCCCGCAACTTCCGGCTCTTCGGACCCGATGAGACCATCTCCAATGGGCTGGAGGCGGTGTTCAAGGCGACACCCCGGCAATGGAACGCGGAAGTCCGGCCCAACGATCAGTACCTGGCTGCCGACGGCCGGGTGATGGAAACGCTCAGCGAACACCAGTGCCAGGGATGGCTGGAAGGCTATCTGCTGACGGGTCGGCATGGCCTCTTCAATTGCTATGAGGCCTTCATCCACATCGTCGACTCGATGTTCAACCAGCATGCCAAGTGGCTGAAGGTGACGGCCGGCATCCCTTGGCGGCGCAGGATTTCCTCGCTGAACTACCTGTTGTCGTCGCACGTCTGGCGCCAGGACCATAACGGCTTCACCCACCAGGATCCGGGCTTCATCGACAACGTCGTCAACAAGAAGGCCGAAATCGTTCGCGTCTATCTGCCGCCGGATGGGAACTGCCTGCTGTCCGTGATGGACCACTGCCTGCGCAGCCGCCACTACGTCAATGTCGTCGTGGCGGGCAAACACCCCTCACCGCAGTGGCTGTCCATCGACGCCGCCATCGCCCATTGCAGCAAGGGCATCGACATCTGGGATTGGGCCAGCAATGACCGCGCAGCGGGGCCGGATGTCGTCATGGCCTGCGCGGGCGATGTGCCGACACTGGAGACGCTGGCGGCGGTGTCGATCCTGCGAGCCAAGCTGCCGCAGCTGCGGATCCGCGTCATCAACGTCGTCGATCTGATGAAACTGCAGCCCTCCAGCGAGCACCCGCACGGCCTCGAGGATGCGCAGTTTGACGAGCTGTTCACGCGCGACAAGCCGGTCATATTCGCCTTCCACGCCTATCCCTGGTTGATCCACCGCCTGACCTACCGTCGCACCAATCACGACAACTTCCACGTCCGCGGCTACAAGGAGGAAGGCACGATCACGACGCCCTTCGACATGACGGTGCTCAACGATCTGGATCGCTTTCACCTGGCCATGGACGTCATCGAGCGGGTGCCGGCCACCGGTACCGCCGGCGTGTACTTGAAGCGGCAGCTGGAGAACAAGCTGATCGAGCATCGCCGGTATATCGATGAACACGGCATCGACATGCCGGAAGTTCGCGACTGGAAGTGGGCCTAAGGAGACTGCTTCGCCTGTTCGGCCGCGTATGCCCGGCTCAGCGTGCCCTTCTTCTGTGCCACTTCCAGCAGCGTGGGATAGAACTGTACGAACGTTGTATCCACCGCAGCGTGGTCCTTGTGACAGGCGTAGCAATCGGCCGTGTACGGAACCTGCTGCGCAGGTTTACCGTCACTGTCGCCGAAAAAGGCCCAGCCTCCCTGAAAGCGCGCGGCATCCTTGACGTGCACCTCCAGGCCCATGATCTCACCATTCTGATAGAAGCCCAGCTTGTTGATCGAGCCTTTGTTCGTGGCACCGCGCACCTCGAGAACCAGAATGGTCTTGTCCGGCCAGGTGCCCGAGCGCAGGAACTCGCGATAGGCCTCCGGGTTCACGAATACGTTTGAAAACATGTCATGCGACTTATCCTCGAAGCGCTTGATGTAACTCATGTTCATGCCCGTGCTCAAATAGACCCATTCGCGATAATGGGGCGGGGGCATCAGTTCGCCCTTGTCGGTGTAGAGCGGAGCATTGACGGCCGTCGGCGTTTGCGCACCCGCGAGGGTCCACGGCCACAAGGCCAGCGTCGCAACCAGCAGCGCAAGGTAGAATCGTGACATGCGGCGGCTTTCCAATTGTGGCCGCGAGGTTAGTCCTTTGCCAATGCGTGTTCAATCCGTCGATCGGGAATGAACCACAGCAAGGCGACCAGCAGATACACGGCCTGCGACACCCCCGGCAGCCAGAACGCAACTCCGATCCCGAGCGCGTAGAGCACCGGCGAAATCTTTCCTTTCCAGTCGTGACCGACCGCGCGCCGCAGCAGCGAGTGCGATCCTTGCACCGCAATGATCATTCGCTGCAGCAACCAGTAGGCCAGGGCGGCCAGCATCAGCACCGCTCCATAACAGGCGGTCGGCACGCTGGCGGTGTGATGCTCGCCGACCCATTCGGTCACGATCGGGAACATCGACAGCCAGAACAGCAGATTGAGGTTGGCCCAGAGGATGGAGCCGCTGACCTGCTTCGCGGTGTGCAGCAGGTGGTGGTGATTGTTCCAATAGATCCCGACGTACATGAAGCTCAGTACATAACTCAGGAACTGGGGAATCATGGGCACCAGGGCCGCCAGGTCGCTGCCCTGGGGAACCTTGAGCTCCAGCACCATGATGGTGATGATGATCGCGATCACGCCATCGCTGAACGCCTCGATCCGACTGGTATTCATCGCCTGATTCTAGGGCAGGGCTGCTCGCAAAGCGGTAGTCTCGGACGATGCAGAAGCACATCACGTCAGGGCCGTTGGCGCCCTTCGTTGATTTCCTGTGGCTGGCGGAAGGTTATGCGCCGGCTCACGGCGCGGAGCGCATCTTGCCCACGGGACGGATGGGCCTGGTCCTGGATGTCTCGGGTGCCGGTCGCTCGCCTGGGGTTGTTTCCGGAGCCCGCGCCTCCTCATTCATTCTGGATACCTCGAAGCCGCTCAGTCTGCTCGGCGTCGCCTTCAAGGCAGGCGGGGGCTATCCCTTTGTTCACTTGCCCGCAGGTGAGCTTCAGGACCTCGCCGTTCCGCTCGATACCCTCTGGGGTATCCGCGCCGAGGCGTTGCGGACCGAGCTGCTCGAAACCAACAGCATCGCGCGCCGATTCCACATTCTGGAGGAGTTTCTCATCCGCCGTCTGGCCCTCTCGCCACCGCGCAGTCCGCTGGTCCAGTTCGCGCTTCGGGAGTTTCAGGATTCCAGTGGCGCCGCCACCGTCGGTGACGTGGTGGACCGAATCGGCATCAGCGCCCGACGCTTCATTGCCGAGTTTCGCCACCAGGTGGGACTGCCGCCCAAGGCGTTTTGTCGCATCGCGCGTTTTCGCCAGGTCATTCATCGGGTGAGCTCGGCCACCGAGGTGGACTGGAGCGATGTGGCGTTGTCGTGCGGCTACTACGATCAGGCGCATTTCATTCATGAGTTCCGCGAGTTCGCGGGGGTCAGCCCCTCGAGTTACTTGCGCTGCCGGACCACCAGCACCAATCACATACTGATGCGGTAAATTCCTTACAATCCGCGATCGCCAGACCGATTGAGAATGGGCACCTTCGAGCAAGGAGCCCGTCATGCCCGCCTACACCACGCCGACTGTCACGCCGTACCTGCTGTACGAGGATCTGCGCGGGGCCTGGGAGTGGCTGGAGAAGGCCTTCGGCTTCCATCTGCGGCATCCGCTCCCCACGGGCAAGATCACCCATGTCGAGATGGCGGTGGGAGATGACGGCGTGATCATGATGGGCTGCCCCGCGAGCGGATATCAGAATCCGAAACGGCTGGGAACGCATCGGACGCAGTACCTGTACGTTCGCGTAACCGACCTGGATCAGCACTTCGCGCGCGCCGTCGCGGCGGGCGCAGTCGTCATCGAGACGCTCGCCGACCAGCCGTACGGAGATCGCCGCTGCGCCGTCGAAGACCCGGAAGGCCATCAGTGGTATTTCGCCCAGAGCTCGGGTGGCGCGGCAGCTTCATGAGCCCTTCTCATCGAGAATGCCAAACTCAACCGCCGTCTTGACGCAGAAAAGCTGCAGCTTCTCGGCCTGCAGGCGCGCAAGGACTGCTTTGGCCTGCTCGGCGGTGGCCGTCATGACCACCATCTGCGGTTGATCTGCCAGATCGATCAAATCCGCCGAATGAATCTGGCCATCGTGACCAAACCCTTTGGCAGCGGCCACGACGGTGGCGCCGTGCAGGCCTGACGCCTTCGCCAGCTCGAGCAACCAATCGCTGACCGGTCTGTTTCCGTGCCGGCGATCCTGCAGCGTGAAGAAGGTGAGTTGAATGCCCTGCATATGAGTCTCCTAAGAGCGCGGCACGAACCTTTTGCCGACCAGCGCACCGGCGATTCCGGCCAGCAGCTTGAGCGCGATGGTGATGGCAAACCCCAGGGTGAAGAAGTCCCTGAATGCGATGCTGGCGGCGTCGAGCAGGGCGTAGAAGATCACGACGATCAGGGCGAACAGCAGCGCATTGCGCTGCGGATTGCGTCGCGCGGACCAACCGCAGGCGGCAAATATCAGCGCGGTACCCATGATCCGCGTGGACAGCAGGGCAATCGGAATGCCGGCGGTCGCATAGAACGCCCGATCGTGTCCGGGTGCGACCAGGATGCTCCAGGCGAAGACCACGCCGATGGCGAGCAGTATGTCCAGAATCAGCACGGCCGCGGCGATTCCAGCGGCTTTCGCGAAGTCGACGGCTTGCACTGCGTCACCGAAGCGGGTTAGTTACTTCGATAGATATGGTGGCACGCGGTGCAGGCGATCTCAATCCGCGAGATCGCCTTGCCGGTCGCGACCTCGTCATTGCGTGCGGCGGCTCGAGCCAGCGAATCCGCGGCCAATGTGAGGTCGTCGATTTTCGACCCGAAATCGGCGGGCTCATTCCAGATAATGCTCGAGGCGCGGGTATTGGTATCGAGCGCGCGGGTATCCTGCTGGAAGACTTCGGGAATCAGGGATGACAATTGCTGCAGCCGGCCGGCATCCGCAGCCATGACCTTCATGTCAACCGGGGCGTCTGCGTGCTGCGCGGCATTCAATCGCACCATCACCCAGCCCATCACTCGGAACAGACCTTGGCGCAGCAGGACCGCCCGGTCGGCCTGCATCTGCGGCGTCAACCCACCGACCGTCCCCGTGATGGGAACCGGCGCAACAATGTCGCCGACCGATGCGTTCGTTTTTGCGTCTGCCGGAGAGTCCGCCGACACCGGCGTATTGACCAGTGCCGGTACACGAGGCAGGGGGGTCGCCGGCATGAACTGCGCCGGCCGAACAGGGGGTCGTGGGTTGGTCTGTCCCGCGGCGGTGACAGACGAGCCGACAACGCCTGGCGATTCAGGTCGAGTCGCGTCGCTCGCAGGCACGGTGTTCGGGGTGCTGGCGAACAGCCCATGAAATGCATGTCGCGCCGGTGGGGATACCAGCGCGAAAGCCGTACCAAAGATCGCCAGCCCCAGCAGCCACCGGCCCGCGCGCGGTGGGGTCTGCGCGGGTCGGTCGAGCTGCCACTTCAGCCGAGCCGCAAATTCGGCCCGAGGCTCGCGGCGCAGTCGATGAAGGAATTGATCGTTCATTGATCCAGCCTGCTACCACAGCGACCGAAGTTTTTCGACGATTCGCTGCAGCGTCGTCCCGACGTTGGTTTCACTCAAACCCGTGATCTCGGCGATCAGCCGATTGTTCAGCGCAGCGCCATATTTGAGGGCGATGAGTTCCTTGTGTCGCTCGGGGAGCTCCGCGCTGAGCGTGGCCAGTCGCGCCAGGTCGGAGCTGTGCACGGCTGCATCCTCCGGAGTCATCGCTTCGCCCGGGTCCGCAAGCGTGCTGGTGCGGATTCGCGCCGCATCCGACCGCAGATGGTCCGTGACGACATTGCGGGCAATGGCAAACATCCAGGTGGAAAAGCCGGCCAGATCACGCCGGTACTGCGCCCGGGCCCGCCAGGCCTTCTCGAAGGTTCGCGCGGTCAGCTCTTCGACATCGTGACCGGGCCCCAGGCGGAAGCGAAAAAAGTTGTAGATGCGCGGCAGCTGATCGGCGTAGACCGCATTCCAATCGAGGTCCTGATCCAATGCCACCGATCCCTGAAGCGGCTTGGCGTCTTCTGCCGACATGCCTCTATATACGGGCGAGAGGCCGGAGTATCACAGGTTGGGGATCTGGGCTTGCGGCTCCAGCGACAGCGCCGGTAACTCCTGTTGCGCCAGTCCTTGAATATCCCCGGCCACGCCGAGGAGCTCCGTGAGGCCGCTTTGCAGCTGTCGCTCGCGCCGCGCCCAGCGCTGCAGGGTCACCGAGCGCTCCGATTCCAGCTCCTCGCGCATTTTCTGGAAGGCACCGTAGACGGCCTTCAGCTTCTGGGCGAACTGCGGTGAGGTCAGGTAGTCGTAGATCGCCTCCATTTTCTCGCCCTTACCGGCCGAAACCAGGCGCTGCTTGTGTACATCCAGAAGGCCCGCGCGCAGCACTCCCGCCAGCTGCACGGCGGCGGACCAGGTGGTCACCCAGATATCCTCGTGAAGCCCGAACAGCTGCCCTTCCGCCCAGTCCTTCGGCACCGCCGTGGTCATGCTGACCAGTACCCCGATGTCAGCGCCGCAACCACGCATATCCTCCTTCAATTTGCTGATCCAGGCCGGACCCCAATCCTTGGCGCGCTTGGATTCCCAGAGCATCACGCCGGCCACCTGGCCCGAACGGGAGGTGACTCGTTGAATGATGTCGCCACCCCGGGCGCCCTTCTTGACCTCCTCGATGGCGTCGAGGGGAAAGGTGCGCTTCAGGGCATCCTCGATGGCCAGTTCCAACACCTCGCCCTGCAGTTGCTGCGAGCCCTGCTCCATCTTGCGCTGCGCCGCGGCAAGCTGCGTCACCGCGTCATCGAGTTTTTTCTGCAGCTCGGCCTTGTCCAGCTGCGCCTTCTCCTGCTCCTGGGTTCGCGCCACTGCAATCCGGTCGGCGAGCTTGGCGTCGACCTGTTTCTGTACGTCCAGCGCCAGCGCCTCCTTCTCGTCCTTGAGCTGCTGCCGCTCTTCGCGCAGCGCGAGTTGTTCGTCACGCAATACCTTCAGCTGGGCCTGACTCTCGGCCAGACGGTTCGCATACTGCTGGCGCTCAGCGGCGATCAACTCGGCGGCTCGCGTCGCGGCGGCCTCCTGAACCCGCGCTTCGATACCCTGCTCGCGCAGCGCCAGTGCGGCTTCGCGCTGATCCATGCCCAGAAGTTTTTGCTGGCTGACCGTCAGCTGTTCCTTCATCGCATCCAGTTGCGGCCGCAAAGACTTTTCGGTCAATGCCCGCATGTCGGACAGCGCCTTGGTATGGGCATCGGCCTGCACCCTGAGCAGCCGCTGCAGATCCTCGACCTGACGCTGGGCCGCCTTGGCGTGCTCCCCGGCCAGCTGCGCAGCGCGTTTTTCCACCGCTGCGCGCTCCTGATCCTTGAGCGCCGCGAGGGCGCTGGCACTGGCGGCCTCGACGGACTCCAGCGCCTGTTTCGCGAAACCCTGCTCCAGCGAAAATTCCTGATCGCATGAGGGACAAGTGACCCGCGTTTCCGGGGCTATCAGCAGGGCTTCGCTACTCACGGGGAGCTCCTATTCGCTGCGGGGGTCCGGCTTATTATTAAGGTAATATCCCCAGCGGGTGGTTTAAATGGATCGGGGGGGTTCATATGCTGTTTCCGACGACACTGGTGGGGAGCTATCCGCAACCGGAATGGCTGATCGATCGTGCCAATCTCGCGGGGCGCTTTCCGCCACGGGTGCGCATGCAGTCCCTGTGGCGAGTGCCGGCACAGTATTTGAGCCAGGCGCAGGATGATGCCACGATCCTCGCGATCCGCGCGCAGGAGGAGGCCGGGATCGACATCGTCTCCGACGGCGAGATCCGCCGCGAGAGCTATTCGAACCGCTTCGCGACCGCGCTCGAGGGCGTGGACCTGGAAAATCCCGGTAGCGCGCTCGACCGATCGGGTCATCCCAATCCCGTGCCGCGCATCGTCGGCAAGATCCGGCGCAGGCATGCGGTGCAGGTCGAGGACCTCAAGTTCCTGCAGCGCCACACGACCCGGCGCGTCAAAATCACCGTTCCGGGTCCCTTCACCATGACGCAGCAGGCGCAGAATGATTTCTACGCCCAGGAGGAAGAGGCTGCGATGGACTATGCGGCCGCGGTCAACGAGGAAATCAAGGATCTGTTTGCCGCCGGCGCCGACATCGTGCAGATCGATGAACCCTATTTGCAGGCGCGCCCCGAGAAGGCGCGGCAGTACGGGCTGCGGGCGCTGAACCGGGCGCTGGAGGGCGTCACCGGGACGACCACCGTGCATATCTGCTTCGGCTACGCCGCGATCATTCATGCGCGTCCCAGCGGATACTCCTTCCTGTCGGAAATGGCGGAGTGCCGTTGCAACCAGATCTCCATCGAGACGGCGCAGTCGAATCTGGATTGCTCGGTGCTCGAGGGCCTGCCCGGCAAGTCCATCATGGTCGGCGCCATCGATCTGTCCGACATGAAGGTCGAGACCGCCGAGACCGTAGCCGCCCGCGTGCGGCGCGCGCTCAAGCATATGCCGGCGGAGAGGGTCATCGTCGCACCGGACTGCGGCATGAAATACCTGCCGCACGACGTCGCATTCGGCAAGATGCAGGCGATGGTCGAGGGTGCGCGGATTCTGCGCCGAGAGTACACCGCGTAGATGCCGGTCGACCTGCGTACCGCTGAGTCCGGCGATGCGGCGCAGGTCGCGGAAGTTCTGATCAGCTCCCGCCAGGCCTTTGTGCCATTCGCGCCGAGTTCGCATTCGCCTGCCGACATGCGCTCGTGGGTGACGCACAAACTCCTTCCCACGGGCAGAGTGACTTTGGCGGAAGTCGAGGGACGACTCGCCGGAGTCATGGCCACCTCACACGATGGCGTGGCCTCGTGGATCGATCAGCTCTACATCCGGCCCGGGTATCTCTCGCGCGGTATCGGCGCTCGCCTGCTCGCGAGCGCCCTCACCGCGCTGCCACCTCCCATTCGTCTCTACACGTTTCAAGCCAACACCGGCGCGAGACGCTTCTTCGAGCGGCATGGCTACATCGCGATCGAATTCACCGATGGCCGAGCCAATGAGGAGAAGTGCCCCGACGTCCTCTATGAATACCGGCCGGAGTGTCAGGCCGTTCGCATGGAGAGTTCAACGTCGTTCGCGAACGGGACCGACAGATAGCCATTCTCGCGACTGCGCACGCAGGCGAGGTACTCGGGGCACCAGTCGGCATTGTCGGCCACCAGCAGTGCGCCGACCCGCAGATGCGGTTCGAGCAGTTTGAGTACCTTGAGGTACAGCGGCTTGGCTCCATCCATCAGCACCAGGTCGATTGACGGCAGGTCCCGCGCCAGAGTTTCCAGAGCGTCTCCTTCGCGGATCTCGACAAGGTCGTGAAGATTCGCGGCTTTGAGGTTGTTCCGGGCGTGGGCGATCTTGGAGGGCTCGAATTCGGTGCTGATCAAACGCCCACCGCCATTGTCCCTGAGGGCCGCGGCCATGTGCAGCGTCGAGATCCCGAACGAGGTTCCGAACTCGACGATGCTGCGCGCTCCCATGTTCCGCGCCAGCATGTACAGCAGAGTACCGGTCTCGGGTGAGACGGCGAGGTGATAGTCCTTGTGGCGTGCATAGAAGGCCAGGTAGTCGCCGGTCTGTGCGCGGCGCGCGACTTCTTCGGACGGCACGTTCGCGCGTTCCTGGCGCATTTTTTCGGTGCTGGCTTCGGCGTCGGCAAACAGTTGGGTCAGCAGCGGCGCGAGCGGCGGCGTGGTCAGGGTACTCATGATTCATTTCCTCTCAGGCGCGATCGTTTTGGTGGCACTAGAATGCGAACAATTCGACGCTTCCGCAATTCGCATCTGGCTCGGTGCCCATGAACCTGACGCGCGGCGGTTCGCTTATCTGCGGGGCGGCGATGCGATCGTCAGGGCCTGAATCACGCCCGTTCCTACCCTGAGCAGGAATTCGTTGCCCTCGACGCGGGCCACCGTGCCTTCGATGCGTTTAAAGCGAGCCACGCACCCAGCGGACACAAGGTCAGTCGCGAATTGGGGGCCATCCTTAAAAACACATTGGACTGGCTCACCTGCCCATCAGGCAAGCCAGTCCTTTGCGATCGGCTACATTCTCGTCGAATCGTAGTACGTTGTCAGGCCGCACAGAGTTTATCGAGCAGGCGAGTGGTGTCTGTCGGAGCGCGCGTGTGTGCCTGTAGGCGATTGTGCAAGGGCTGAAGCGGGGCAGCGGACCTGATGCTGCTCAACGCTTGCCCGTGGGCAAGCAGCTAGAATGGATCCGCGGCGGTTCATTAGTTCAACGTCGGTGATACGGTATGATTTCACGGCGTTGCGGTGCTGGCGCTGCCGCCGGTGTGCGTTCGAGGAGTTCGACCATGGCTGAGATTGGCAAGGCAGGCGTGTTCAAGCTCGCCGGCCGCAGGGTGAAGCGGCTGGGCTACGGCGCCATGCAGCTGGCGGGACCCGGTGTGTTCGGGCCGCCGAAGGATCGTGCCGGTGCGCTCGCGGTGCTGCGCGAGGCGGTAGCCAGCGGGGTCGATCACATCGATACGAGTGATTTCTATGGCCCCCACATTACCAACCAACTGATCCGCGAGGCGCTGCATCCGTATTCCGAGGAGCTGACGATCGTCACCAAGGTCAGCGCCCGGCGCGGCGCCGACGGTTCGTGGATTCCGGCCATGTCGCGCGAAGAACTGACCCAGGCCGTGCATGACAATCTGCGCCATCTCGGACGGGATGCGCTCGAAGTGGTCAACCTGCGCAGCATGCACGGCATTCACGAGCCCACCGAGGGCTCGCTCGAAGAACCCTTGTCGGTACTGGCCGAACTGCAGCAGCGCGGGCTGGTGCGCCATATCGGCCTCAGCAATGTCACGCCCGCGCAGATCGCCGAAGGCCGGCGTATCTGCGAAATCGTCTGTGTACAGAACCTGTACAACCTCGCACATCGTGCCGATGACGCCCTGATCAGGAATCTCGCCCGTGAGGGCATCGCCTACGTACCCTTCTTCCCGCTCGGGGGTTTCACGCCGCTGCAATCCACCACGCTCAGCGAGGTGGCCCGGCAGCTGGGTGTTACGCCCATGCAGGTGGCACTGGCGTGGCTGTTGCAGCGCTCGCCGAATATTCTGCTGATTCCCGGCGCCTCATCGGTGGGGCATTTGCGTGAGAACCTCGCGGTGGCCGAGCTTGAGCTGCCGCGCGAGGCGGTGAGGGTGCTGGATCAGATCGGCGGCTAGCTAGAGGCCTTCAGCGGCCAGAAGACTTCCGTTTTCCAGTCGGCAGGATTCGGATGTTTCCCAGGATCCGTGACGTAGGATTCCCAGGGTGCCCCGGCGACCTCGTAGCCCTGTGACTTGATCCACGCCTCGATCGCGGCGTGGGTCTGGGGCAGGGTCTGGTAGGAGCCGCTGTGCACCGCGAACGCAACGGCTCCGGCGTGCAGCATCCCGGCCTCGATTTCCGCATCGCCGAGCGACTGCGCGGACACGGGCTCGGCGACCGGCATCGCCGCTTCGATCGTCCAAAGTCCGGGTCCCATCGCGACATAACGGGCGACCGGCCAGCCGCTCACCGGCAGACCCTGTCCATGCCCGAGAGAGAAGAGTTTGCCGAAACAGTCGCCGAGCGCTTCGGCCAGCGTGGCACGCGTGGTGGTGCGGCGAATCAGCAGGATGGGCTGTGCCGCGACTTCCCTGCGAACGATCGACGGGTCGGACATGCCTTATCCTACCCGGCGCAACTCCTCCTTGTCAGCCTCCTCGGTCCACACCTTGAACTCCAGTAAACAGGCGGGACCAAAGGCGGTGCTGATCGCGACATCACCGGCGTCGCGCCCGCGGGCAATGATGATGCGGCCGATCCGGCGCTGATTGTTGCGTGGATCGAAGAGATGCCACTCGCCGCCCAGGTACACTTCCATGCAGCCGGCGAAATCCATCGGGGATTCCACGGCGGGAACGCCGATGTCGCCAAGGTAGCCCGTGCAATAGCGGGCCGGAATGTTCATGCAACGGCACATCGCGATCGCCAGATGCGCGAAGTCCCGACAGACTCCCTGCTTCTCCTGGTACGTCTCCGAAGCCGTGCGCGTCGCGCGCGCATAGCGATAGTCGAAGGTCACGTACTGATGGACGTAATCGCAGATCGCCTGGACCCGGGACCATCCGGGCGCCAGGTGCCCGAACAGACGCCAGGCTTCCGACATCAAAACTTCGGTGTCGCAATAGCGGCTGCTGAGGAGGAACTGGAGAACCTCCGAGGGCAGTTCCCGCGGCGCGAGTTCCGGCGCGGTCAGGGCGACCGGCTCGGGCATACCCGTGTCCTCGATGAGCGCATCCGATGTGATGCGCGTGGAACCGGTCGGCAGCTCGACGCGAGTGCAATTGTTGCCAAAACCGTCGGTGTAGAGCCGCTGCGGCACGGGCCGACTCAATTGCATCTTGTCGGCCACCACATATTTCTGGTCGCGCCCAAGGTGAGGGTGCAACATCAGAATCATGTGGGTCGGGGTTGAGGTCGAATACAGTAAATCGTAGCCAAATCGAATGTACATCGCTCACCCCTTGATTAAGTCGCAGGACCATAGCAATGGCGACTGACACCGACCACGCACGCGGGGACACGGATGAGCTAGGAATTATCCTACCGGGAGTAAGTCTTGAGTAAGGCCAGCGAAAATCTGCAGGCGGCGCTGACGCGTGCCGGGACCGGCCGGCCCAAGGTCGGCGGGTGCGCTACGATGTCGATTTGATGGCCCGCCCCGTGACGTATTACGGATGTCGAGGCGAGGTTTACGTAGAAGAATATCCGGCTTTGACGGACCGAGCGCGGGCTACCGCGCGGCCGGAGCGAGAGCTGTGCTCCCGTCCGGCCCGCTCTTCGATCACTTACCCGAATGTGTCGGCTGACCGCCCTTCTGGCTGGACTGGTTCATGTTCCGGGCCCGATCCGGGTCCGCTCCCACGTGCTCGGGAAAATCAGTCTCATTGTCATCGCGGTCGGTGTGCTGACCGGCCTTCGATGAGTTGGTATGGGCGTTCTGAGCGTCGCGTCCCTGCTGCCCCTGTTGCGGCTTCTGCGATTGCTGGGGCTGCTGCTGCGGACGCTTCTGGTCCGTGCCGCTGCCCTGGTTCGGGTTGGTCGGGTTTTGACTTGCCATGAGTTTCATCCTCTGTGTAGTGGTACTCCGAGCACAATCACTTTCGCAGCACTGCGCCCACGGCCGCAGTGGCTGCGACACGTATGTGCGGTAGGACTTGCCTGTCAGACGGCAAACACCTAGCCCGTCACACCGTCGGCGGTGGCTATGGAGTTGATCGCCTTGAGGTGACTCTGGACAGTCGGCAAGACGGACTTTGCGAAGGCCTGGGCGTCGGGATCCTGGCCACTCGTGATTTCCTTATGCAGCAGCCGGAGCGTGGCGCGATGGGCCGCGATCTGCCCCTTGATGTAGGCCTTGTCAAAGGTGTCGCCGGACTCGAGCTTCAACTTTTCGTGGACGGCCATTTCCTTGACGCTTGCGCTGGTGGGCAGCGTGATGCCCTTACCGCCGGCGAGGGCCGAGAGCTTGTCGTTCGCGGCGGAATGATCCTTGACCATCATCGCGGCGAAGTCCTTCAGTTTCGAATCGGTCGCCTTTTCCTCCGCGAGCGTCGCGTCATTGACTTCGGAGATACCAGCTTCCGCCGCATCCTTGTAAAAGGCCTTGTCCGGCGTGTCCGCCGCGTACGCGACCAGCGGCATGGCACACGCTAAGATCAACAGTTGTCGTTTCATGATGGCTCCTTGGTGGCAGATTGCGCCCGATTATCGGAATCTTTGCGGCGCCGCGAATCCGGTGTGCGGCGTATCCGCCAGTCAGCAAGGTCCCACGATTGATCCGTGAGGCACGGCGTTCAAACAGATTGGCCGCTACGGCGGTGGTTCGGAGGCGCCGACGGTCAGGTGAACATGCCGCCGGAGATCTCGATGCGCTGCGCCGTGATCCAGCGATTGTCCTCGGCCAACAAAGCGGCAAGGGCCGGCCCGATGTCATCCGGCAGGCCGGGTCGGCCCAGAGCCGTCACGCTCGCGACGAAATCATTGATCTGTTTGTTGTCGCGCACCGCACCACCACCGAAATCGGTCTCGATGGCGCCGGGCGCCACGGTGTTGACGGTGATGCCACGCGAGCCCAGCTCCTTGGCGAGGTACCGGGTCAGCACCTCGACGCCCCCCTTCATGGCCGCGTAGGCGGCGTAGCCGGGCAAACTGAAGCGGGTGAGACCGCTCGACACATTGATGATGCGGCCGCCATCGGCGATCAGGGGCAACAGCGCCTGGGTCAGGAAGAACACCCCCTTGAAATGGATGTTCATCAGGCGATCAAAATCCGCTTCACTGGTGCCGGCGAACGGCGCGTGAATACCGACGCCGGCGTTGTTGACCAGGTGGTCGAATGACGGGCGTCCCCACTTCGTCAGCGCGCCCTTGAATTGCGTGACGAAGGCCGGAAAGGATGAGACCTGGCCGGTGTCCAGCTGGAACATCTGCGCCCTGCGGCCGAGCGCCTCGATGGCGGCGACCGTGGCATCCGCCTCGGCCCTGTTGCTGTGATAGGTGCCGATGACATCGCTGCCCTTATGGGCCAGGGCGATCGCCGTATTGCGGCCCAAACCGCGGCTCGCGCCGGTGACCAGGGCAATCTTGGCCGTAACATGCGACATGGCTTCAGCCCCTGCGGCCGCCAAACGCAAACATCAATCCCCCGACGGCAATGCTGCACAGTCCCGCCCACATCGGCACATTGACCGTATGCCTCTCCTGAGCGTTGACCGAGATCGGGCCGATTTTCGCCACCTGGGTGTCCTGCGTATAGCTGAAGCTGCCGTAAGCCAGGCCGAGCACGCCGCCGATGATCAGAATTGCCGCGATGAGTCTGATGGGGTTCATTTTTGACGTCCTCGGTTTGCCAATTGCGCTGCGGCGCAGTAGACGCCGCAGCGGGTGAACGACGAGTCTAAGGCCTTTACGTCCGGCTAGCGACGTGCGGCGCTCTTCACATCCCGGTCGGTGAGGGTCTCGAGGAAGGCCAGGACGTCATCGATGTCGGCCTCGTTCCACACCGGGGACTCACCGGCGCGGCGCGTCAGCGGCGCATCGATGACGTCGACGTTGGTGCGCAATGCCGTCGGCAGGTCATCGAATTTGATCACGCCACCGCTGCCGCCGGTCGGGTACCAGCGGTCCGGGCTCGTATCCCGCCGCACGTAGAATTCCAACACCTGCCGCAGATCGTGGAAGCGCCCGTTGTGAAAGAACACCGCCCGGGCGGCGACGTTGCGCAGCGTCGGCGTTTTGAACAACCCGCAGTAGGCGCTCTGCCGCCGCTGATCGGTGCGCAGCGGACCGCACAGGCCTTCATCAAAGTACGCAGCGTTCCTGTTGGCGGGAATCTCCGGATTGCGCGGCACACCCAGCGCCTCGAACTGGTAGTCCGTGAAGAGCGGGTGGGAACCATCGGCACCCTTCTTATCCAAATGACAGGACGCGCAGTTGCCGCCGTTCGGGTCATCGAAGAGCTCGAGTCCATGCATCTGCCCGGGGCTCAAGGTCGCCTTGCCATCGAGGTAATCGTCGAACCTGCTGCTGTAGGGATGCAGACTCGGGTCCGTGAGTTCAAAACGCTCCAGCGCCTCGAGTACCTTCGCGTATGCCCGCCGCGGATTGACGAGGATATCGGCGCCGAAGGCCGCGCGGAACTGGGCGGCATAGGGCGCGCGCGCGAGACGCATCACGAGCTGCTCGGGATTCGTGTTGCCCATTTCGAAGGGAGCGAGCAGTGGGAACTCGGCCTGACTGCGCAGCGTGTTGAAGCGGCCATCCCAGCCATAGCCGCCAACGGGAGGCTCGGCACCTTCGATGACGCGTTCGGCCGCGCTCGCCACGTACGGCGCGTTCCACTGCGGCGTGCGGTTCAGCACGTAGCGCAGCGACGGCACGGCGCGCAGACCCGGCTGATTGAGATGGGCGCCGCCGCGCCGTACGGCTGCGCCGTCGGGTGGCCCGTAGGCGTGGGCCGGACTGTGGCAGCTGGCGCACGCCATCTGGCCCGACGCCGACAGTGAGGTGTCGAAGAAGATCAATTTGCCCACGGCCGCGGTCGAGAGGCTCGCGGCGCCGGCGAGCGGCGCCAGGCAGAACACCTTGACGACCAGAACTGCGGCAGACAGCGCCAAAGCGCTGCGTTCGGTATCAGTGCGGATGGCTCGGATGCTCGAAGATATTCTGGTCCTCGCCGACAGTATCCAGGGTGTAACCATGGCGCGGATCAT
The DNA here is from genome assembly GCA_035486855.1 of Steroidobacteraceae bacterium. Taxonomy (GTDB): domain Bacteria; phylum Pseudomonadota; class Gammaproteobacteria; order Steroidobacterales; family Steroidobacteraceae; genus DAIDKA01. The sequence continues at coordinate 38,521 of DATHMT010000021.1, read as the reverse complement.
CGGCGGCATAGCCCAGGTGGCTCAGATGGAAGATGTCTTCCAGGCTGCGCAGCAGCGAATAGTGATTGTACTGGGTGTCCGACGTGCTGCCGGGCACGATGAACGGGGACAGCAGCACCGCGCCGATCCGGTCGCCGCCGAATCCCTGGATGACGAGGTTCTCGACCAGCTGCGGCGAGTTCAACACGGTCGTCGTCGCCGGGCGTACCCCGCTCAGGTTCGGACCTGGCTGCTGGTGGCAGCAGGTCTCGCCCGGAAAGGTAATGTCCACGATCCTCTGACCGGTGCTCGCGGTGTGAACGCTTTGGGTGTAATTGCTTTCATCGAAAGTGATGATCAGCAAGCCGTCCTTCCGATAGGCCGGGGAGCCCAGGATGCGGGGCACCCAGGCCTGAAGAAAGGCATCCGCGGAGGTGAGCCCTCCGGGTCTGCCGTCGGCGCAGAGCGTGTTGGGCGCTCCCGTCCCGGCACCGTCATGTCCGTCGTTGCAGAGGTTGGGCGTGATGAAGACGAGATTCGGGGTGGCGGCGGCGCCGGCCAGATCGGCCGGTAGCTCGTTCAGATTCACGACATGCTCTCTGCAGCTCGGGGCGTCGATGATCGAATGGAAGTAGACGAACGGATTGTGCCGGGTCGCATAGGCGTCCCCCTGCGGCACCGCGACACTGGGTGCTTCGGCGGCATTGGTGTGATCGGTGCCAATGCCGATTTGCGGATGGCCGCAGGTCGGGCTCTCGCGCATCGGGTCGTTGCCCATGTCCTCCATGTAGCCCTTCCAGGACAGGCCGGCGGCGGACATCTGGTCCACCAGCGTCTTGATGCGGTTGCCATAGACGCAGCCGCCGGTCGCGATCACCTGTCCAAGGGCCGCCGTACCGGTCTGCACCACGTCGTTGAAGTTGCCGACGGATCCGACCAGCCCGGGAAGGCAGTCATCCGCGGTATCCCGGGTCGGCGCCTGGCCGCTGATCAATGCAATGTAATTGTCGAGACTGACATGGCCGGTGCCGTAGTACTGCGTCAGCAGTGCGCCCATCGGCACCAGGGTCTGGCGCAGGTAGGGATCCTGGGGACTCGAGCCGAACGTATCGCTGTAGTTCTTGTTCTCGAGAATGATCACGAACACATGCCGCACCCGCGCGGCCGAGGTGCTCAGCGCATTTGTGACATGGCGGCCAGGGCTCGTGCCCGACGCCGACAATATTGCGACGGCCGCAAGGCCAAGGAACCAATGTCGGGATCGCACCATCTAATCACTCCTCGCGCATTGTACAATCATCAATCATGAATATTTCAGCTCGACTCTCGTTGCAACGCATCGTCGCGCTCGTCATCTGTGTGCTGGCCGGCGATGCGGCCTTCGGTGCCACGGCAGCGCCGAGCGCGGCGCAGAAGGTCACCTCAATCGAGGGTGTGACCGAGTACCGCCTGCCGAATGGCCTGCAGGTGCTGCTCTTTCCTGATGAGGCCAGCGCGACGGTGACGGTCAACATGACCTACCGCGTCGGCTCGCGGCACGAGAGCTACGGCGAGACCGGGATGGCGCACCTGCTGGAGCACATGAACTTCAAGGGCACGCCCACGCATCCCAACATCCCGAAGGAGCTGACCAGTCATGGCGCCAATGCAAACGCCACGACCAGCTACGACCGTACCAACTTCTTCGAGACCTTTCCGGCCACTGTGCCAAATCTGGAATGGGCTCTGGGGCTCGAGGCCGATCGGATGCTGCATTCGTTCATCGCCAAGAAGGATCTCGACACCGAGATGACGGTGGTGCGCAACGAGTTCGAAAGCGGGGAGAACAGCCCGACCCGCATCCTCCAGGAGCGCGTGCTCGAGACGGCCTTCCTCTGGCACAACTACGGTCACCCGACGATCGGCGCACGCGCGGACATCGAGGGGGTGCCGATCAAGCGCCTGCAGGACTTCTACCACCTCTACTATCAGCCCGACGATGCGACCCTGATCGTCGGCGGCAATTTCGATGCAGCCAGGACGCTGAAACTGATCGAGCGTCTGTTCGGTCCGATCCCCAAGCCGACCCGCACGCTGCCCAACTTCTACACGGCGGAACCGCCTCAGGATGGCGAGCGCGAAGTGATCCTGAATCGCATCGGTGGCGAGAAGGTCCTGATGGAGGCCTATCACATACCCGCCGATGCCCATCCCGACAACGCACCGCTGAGCATGCTGGCGCAGATGCTGGATGATCGGCCGTCCGGTCGGCTCTACAAGCGGCTCGTGGAAACGAAGCTCGCGAACTCCGCTTCGGCCTCGGCCGATACCCTGCATGACCCGGGCTGGATGATGTTCACGGTCATACTGCCGAAGGAAGCGGATATTGCGGCCGTGCGCACCGCACTCAACGGCATCGTCAGTGGTCTGGCGGCCGAGCCGTTCAGCGCCGAGGAGCTCTCCCGGGCACTGAGTCAACAGCTGCTGTTCTACGAGCGGCTCATGAGTTCCTCCCAGCAGGTCGCCCAGACTCTGAGCGAGAATGTGGCGGTCGGGGATTGGCGGTTGCTGTTCTGGGATCGCGACCAGCTGCGGAAGGTGACCCTCGAGGACATCAGACGCGTCGCCGCGACCTATCTCATCCCCTCCAACCGCACCGTCGGCGAGTTCATTCCGGACGATCATCCGCTGCGCGCGGCCATCGGCGCGACACCCGACCTGACGGCAATGTTGCAGGACTACAAGGGCGCGCCGGTCGAGGAGGCCGGCGAGCATTTCGACCCGACGCCGGCCAATATCGAATCGCGAACGCAACGGGCGACGGTCGGCCTGGTCAAGACGGCGTTCCTCGAGAAGAAGACGAAGGGCGGCCGCGTGAACGCGACCCTTCAGTTTCATTTCGGTTCGGCGCAGGCCCTGCAGAACCGCGGCACCATCGGGCGGCTCACGGCCGATATGCTCATGCGCGGAACCCAGCGGCATACCCGCCAGCAACTCGAGGATGAGCTCACCCGGCTCAAGGCCTCGATGGGCGTCAGCGGCAGTGCCGTGGGCGTCAGCGTCAACCTGCAGACGACTCGCGAGAATCTCCCGGCGGTTCTGCGCCTGGCTGCGGAAGTCCTGCAGCAGCCGGCCTTTCCGGCGGATCAGCTCGATGAAATCAAGCGCAATCAGCTGGCGCGGATCGAGGGGTCCCGCACCGACCCGGGGGCTTTGTCGTCCCTGACGGTACGGCGCTACATCTCGCCCTACGGCCCGGCGGATTACCGCTATGTGCAGAATTTCGATGAGGAGGCGGAGGCTGTGCGCAAGGTGACCGCGGCGGATCTGATGGCCTTCCATCAGGAGTTCTACGGCATCGGCGTCGCGGAGGTCGGCGTGGTCGGCAGCTTTGACGGCGCTGCGACCGCCAAGCTCATCGGCGACCTCTTCGGCACATGGAAGAGCGCGGCGCCCTACGAGCGCGCGCCCGCCGAGTCGAAGCTCATCGCGGGCAAGACCGAAACCATCGAGACTCCCGACAAGACGAACGCCGAGTACGAATCGGTCGCGCTCCTGAAAGTGCGTGACGACAATGCCGACTATCCGGCGCTGGTGGTCGGCAACGCGATCCTCGGCGGCGGTTTCCTGAGCTCGCGCCTGGCGACACGGATCCGGCAACACGACGGCCTGAGTTACTCGATCGGCTCGCAGCTGAGCGCCGACTCCCTGGATCCCGTCGGCTCGTTCGATATCTACGCGATCAGCGCCCCGCAGAACACCGCGAAGGTCGACGCGGACGCCCGCGACGAACTGACCAAGTTCCTCGCCGCGCCGGTCACGCCTGCCGAGATCGCCGACGCCACATCCGGGCTTCTGCAGGAGCGCCTCCTCGGACGCTCCGGCGATGGCGCGCTGGCGGGCCAGCTGGCGAGGCACCTATACCTGGGCCGCGACTTCACCTGGGATGCGCGCTACGAGAAGGCGCTTGCCGCCGTCACCCCGGAGTCGATCCAAAAGGCGCTGCGCACTTATCTCGACCCGAACGCCATGATCACGGTCAAGGCAGGGGACTTCGCCAAGGCCGCACCCTAAGGCTTCATCAGGCGGATGGTCATGGCGGACGCCAATTCCCGGATAACGATTCACATGGCGGCGAGCCTCGATGGCTTCATTGCCCGCAAGGACGGCGGCGTCGACTGGCTCGAAACCTCGGACGAATTCGCCGACGGGGAAACCCTGGACGCGGCATACATCGAGGCGTTCCTGAAGAGCATCGACTGCTACGTGATGGGCTCGCGCACCTATGAGACTGCCTTGGGTTTCGAAGGCAAAGGTCTGGGCTGGGCCTATGGCGACAAGCCGGTCTTTGTTCTCACCAGCCGCGATCTGCCGCGCACCCGGGACACCGTGGAGTTCCACTCGGGTGATCTTGCGCCATTCGTGAATGAACGCCTGCGACCCAGGTATCGAAGCATCTGGTTCGTGGGAGGCGGTGCGGTATCGGGCGAATGCCTGCGTCTCGGGCTCGCCAGTGACATCCGTTATTCGATTCTGCCGATCCTGATCGGTGAGGGCATCTCGTTCTTCGACAGACTCGATCGGGACATCCCGCTGCACCTGGTGGAGGTCAAGGCGTACAAGAGCGGCATGATTGGACTTTGGTACCAGGTGCGCGGTGCCTAGCCAAGCCATTCACATTCGCCGCTTCCAGCCAGGCGAGGAGGCCGCGCTGTTTGAGATTTTTTACTCGGCCGTCCACAGGGTCGCCTGTCGCGACTACACCGCCGAGCAAATCGACGCCTGGGCGCCGCGGGACCTTGATCCGATTGGCTGGGAGAAGAGAATTCGCGCAATCAACCCATTCGTTGCCGAGATCAACGGGGAACGGGTCGGGTATGCCGACATCCAGTCAAGCGGCTACATTGATCACTTCTTCGTTTCCGGGCTGCACCCGCGCCGCGGGATAGGTTCGGTTCTCATGAACCGGCTGCTGCAGGAGGCAGAGTCGCTGGGTACCCGGATCCTGACATCGGATGTGAGCCGGACCGCGCAGCCATTCTTCGCAAAGTTTGGCTTCGTGGTCGTGGAACAGCGCTACCCCGTATGCGCCGGGGTCGTCTGTCCCAATGCACTCATGCGCCGCGGATAGGGGCGACCGCGGCAATCCTCAGATATCCAGGTTCAGCACCGACAGCGCGTTCTTTTCGATGAACTCCCGGCGCGGCTCGACCTGATCGCCCATCAGCGTGGTGAAGATATCGTCCGCAGCCACGGCATCTTCGATCCGCACCTGCATCAGGCGGCGGGTCTCGGGGTTGATGGTCGTATCCCAGAGCTGCTCCGGGTTCATCTCGCCCAGGCCCTTGTAACGCTGGATGCTCTGCTTGCGGCGCGCCTGCTCGAACAGCCACTTCATGGCGTCCTTGAAGCTGCCGATCTCATGGCGGTCATTGTCGCGAGTCACGTAGGCGCCCTCGCCGATCAGGCCCGACAGGGTCCGGCCAAGGTCCGAGATCCGCTGATACTCGGCTGACTCGAAGAACTCCCGCGGCAGATTCTTGTAGGTCGCAGTGCCATGCTGGGTCTTGTTGACCACGATCCGGGTCGCATGGCCGTCGGCAGCCACGCGCACTTCGATCTGGAAAGCGCGGGTGCCGTCGTTCAGACCATTCAGGCGCTGATCGAGCTCCCGGGCCCATCCGCGCAGCCAGTCGATGCGGTCGAAGTCCGAGGATTTGACTTCCGGCATGTAGATCAGCTGATCCAGCAGCCGGTCGTCATAGCGCCGTGACCAACGCTTGATGATGGCCTGAACTTCCGTGTACTTGCGGGCCAGCTGCTCCAGGCCCGGGCCAGTCAGCGGCGGAGCCTCCGAGTTCACATACAGGCCGGCGTCATCGAGCGCCGCGCTGAGCAGCAGCGCCGTCAGTTCCGCCTCGTCCTTGACGTACTGTTCCTGCTTGCCGCGCTTCAATTTGTACAAGGGCGGCTGCGCAATGTAGATATGCCCGTTCTCGATCAGCATCGGGATCTGGCGGTAGAAGAAAGTCAGCAATAGGGTGCGGATGTGGCTGCCGTCAACATCGGCGTCGGTGTTGTGACAGCAAAGGCCGCCCATGCCGGCCACAAAGTTCTCATCCCCTTCAACGGAGAAGTCGTAGACCTGACCGTTGCCCGGCGCCACCTCCTCGATGCTCGTCACCGGCAGGGACATGAGATCGCCGTCGAGATGTGTGAAGTGTCGGCTATGGCGGCCCTGCATGCCCGCCAGGTCCGCTCGCAGAGACTGCGCGCCAGCGTGATCGCCCCAGACCTTTTCCAGATCCGTCAGATCCTCGGCGGCACAGACCGTGATGGTCCACCACGGGCTGCTCGGGCGCTGGGCACCACGAATCATGCGCACGATGCCGTCAGACAGATGTTCCGAAAGCGACGCGACCGTGCCCAGGCTTGAGAGCAGGTACATGAGCCCGCTGGCGATGTCGTACGAGTTCGTGCGCCAGACCACTTGGCCGCCGCTCAATGTTCCGTCACCGAGCAGGTAGCCGCGCAGGAATGCAGCGCGCAGTTCCTCGCTCACATTGAAAACCAGATCAGGCATACGATTGGAACAGGACGCCGTGCTGGCGCAGCCAAACAGCTGCTGCCAGGCCGATGCCATCGCCGCGTGATTCACCCGCGGCCCGACCGCGGATATCCGCTGCAACCGCTCCGCCATTTCATCCGCGACGCGAGCGTTTCCGAGACCGGTCGACAGGTAGAACCCGAGCAGCGTCAGCAAATCCTCATCCACCGCAACGTAGCGCGGCACCGCGAGGTCCATACAATGCTCCGGGGAGAGCATCACATCATCCCGCGCAGCCAGAACGTCAAGTTCTTCGGACGAAAGGTCCGATACCCGGGTCCACGCGCGCGCCTCAGCCGTGCCCGCCTCGCGGCACTGGGTGCTTCGCCCCGCGCTGGCCCGAGCCTCCACAGCCGTTCCTCGCAGCCACACCTGGCGTGCCGCCGCTGGGTTGCTGTACAGCGCTCGCAGGATGTCGACGCGAGCGGGTGCACCGGCGGGCAGTGTCAGTCGGCGCGGCGCGACGACCTGATCGCCAATCTTCAGTGCAGCGCCCTGCTTGAGACGGATGGCGCCTGCCTCATGCACGAACACGCTGTGACTCGCGGTCACGCGCACGGACCGCCCATGGGCGGTGCGCACCTTGTACAGCTTCTCGTCGAGCGGATGACGGATGACGCTCTTGATGGGGCGGAACCGGACAGCGCGGTCTCCCACACCAAAACAGAGCACCTCGCCAAGTGGCGCGCCCGTGAGTTTTGCGACTCCATCCGTTCGCGGCGGCGCGCCCTCCAGGGCGCCATCGATGAATTCTCCGATGCGGACCATGCGGGTGACTTGGGATGCGTCGCGCACGAAGACATGATCGTCGCCGTCGACGCTCATGATGATGATGCGGTGGTAGCGCAGCTTCGCGATGTCGAAGTCATCCCGACCGATGCCACAGCCTAACGCCGTGATCAGCGTGCCGACTTCGGCCGATCCCAGCATCTTGTCGAACCGCGCCCGCTCGACATTCAGGATCTTGCCCTTCAGCGGCAGGATGGCCTGCGTGCGCCGATCCCGGCCCTGCTTCGCCGAGCCGCCGGCGGAGTCACCCTCGACGATGAAGATCTCGGACAGCGCCGGATCCTTCTCCTGGCAGTCCGCGAGCTTCCCGGGCAGTCCCGCGATGTCCAGCGCACCTTTGCGCCGGGTCATCTCCCGCGCCTTGCGCGCCGCCTCACGGGCGCGCGCCGCCTCGATGATCTTGTTGACGATCAACCGGGCTTCCTGCGGGTGCTCCAGCAGGAAGTCACCGAGCTTGTTGTTCAGCGCCGATTCGACCACGCCCTTCACTTCGCTCGAGACCAGCTTGTCCTTGGTCTGCGAGGAGAACTTCGGGTCGGGCAGCTTCACCGAGAGGATCGCGGTCAGTCCTTCGCGCGAATCATCGCCGTTGGTGTCGAGCCTGTCCTTCTTCGAGGACAGTTCCTTCTCGATGTAGTCGTTCAGCGTGCGCGTGAGCGCGCTGCGGAAGCCCGCCAGGTGCGTGCCGCCATCCTTCTGCGGAATGTTGTTCGTGTAGCAATACATGCTCTCCTGATAGGAGTCGTTCCACTGTATGGCCACCTCGACCTGAACCGGTCCTTCCTGGGTGCGGAACCAGAACACCGACTCGTGCACCGGCGTGCGGGTGCGGTTCAGATACTTCACGAAGGCCTGCAGTCCGCCCTCGTGCTGAAACACCTCCGACTTCGTCTCGCGCTCATCGTTGAACTCGATGCGCACGCCGGAGTTCAGGAACGACAGCTCGCGCAGCCGCTTCGCGAGGATGTCGAAGTGAAATTGGATGTTCGTGAAGATCTGGGCGCTCGGCCGGAAACGGATCGTGGTGCCCCGCTCCGTGGTCGGCCCGATGACTCTCATCGGCGCCGCCGGTTCGCCCAGGTGGTACTCCTGCTGGTGCATCTTGCCGTCGCGACAGACGGTCAGCAGCAGATAGTCCGACAAGGCGTTGACGACCGACACACCGACGCCATGCAAACCGCCCGAGACCTTGTACGAGGTGTCATCGAATTTTCCGCCCGAGTGCAGCACGGTCATAATGACTTCCGCCGCCGACACGCCCTCTTCGGGGTGGATGTCGACCGGGATCCCCCGACCGTTGTCCGACACAGTCACGCTCTCATCGGCGTGGATCGTGACTTGAACGCGATCGCAATAGCCCGCCAACGCCTCGTCGATCGAGTTGTCGACGACTTCGAAAACCATGTGATGCAGGCCCGTGCCGTCATCCGTGTCGCCGATGTACATTCCTGGTCGCTTTCGGACAGCGTCCAGACCCTTCAAGACTTTGATTTTACTGGAATCGTAGACGTCGTTTTGCGACATGCGGGCGCTCGTTTGGATGACCGCCCATTATAGCCGTCCGGAGCCTCCCGATCCATGTATAAACTGCCTCATAAGACTTTGTTTGGCCTATGTTTTTTCGACCCAAATCAGCATCTGTCGAGAGCTCTTCGTGACCCTCTCGCTGGGCATTTTGGGCGGCGAGGGGCCGTGGTTTGACCTCAGTTGGGCCGATATCGCTGATTTAGCCGACATTAGCCGCTGATCGCCACCTGTTAGTGAATTTTAGCGGAAGCCTTAGCCCTCGGACACCCTGCCCTGTTCCACGTGGAACACTCGATCCGGTTGACCGAAGGGTTGGCCCCCGGCGGTCAGTGAGGTCAGCACCAGCTGGGAACGCAAGGGCGCCACCTGATCGATGAACCGCGTCAATCGTTCCGGATCGAGTTCAGCCGCTGGATCATCCAGGAGCAGCGTCGGCGGCTCGGGCAACAGCGTCGTCAGCAACCGCAATTGCGCCAGGATCATGGAAACCGCCGCCAGCTTCTGCTGCCCCCGCGACAGCGTATCCCGGGCCAGCTTGCCGTCGAGCTTCAGGATCACATCGGCCCGATGCGGACCCGCATGCGTGCTGCCTCGCTGCACGTCGCGCTCACGGAAGGCCTGTAGCGATTCCAGCAGCGGCGTGCCTCGCCCCCACCCCTGGAAGTACACCAACTCCAGATTGAGATCGGCCAATGCGAGCACGGTGGCCTGCCAGTGGGGTCGCAGGTCCTCGAGCACCCGCCGCCGCGACTGCGCCAGCTTCTCCCCCAGTTGAGCCAGTTCCGAATCCCAGGCGTCGAGCTGGCCGGTAGCGCCACGATCGGTCTGGATTTGCTTGAGCACCGCGTTGCGCTGCTTGAGGGCCCGGGTGTAGTTGGCCCAGACCTCGACGAACCCATGTTCCACGTGGAACGTCGCCCAATCCATCCAGCGCCGCCGGCGATAGGCGCTGTCCTCGACCAGCTTGTGCACGCCCGGATCGATGACCTGGACCGGCAGGGCTGCGGACAGATCCGCCAGCGTCTGGGTAAATGCCCCCTGGACCTTGGCAATCGTCGGTTCGCCCCGCGTGACCTGAATTCCCAGGGCGGTTGGGATTCCACTGGCGTCGGGTGGCAGGGTGCGGCCGAACACGACCAGCCGCGATTCGCCATGGCTGATCAGACGCTCCGAGTTGCGGGTGCGGAAGGATCGCCCCCGACCCAGAAGAAAGACCGCCTCGAGGAGGGAGGTCTTTCCTGAGCCATTCGCCCCGATGATGAGATTGCGGCCCGGATGCAGCTCCAGGTCAACCTGGCGCAGGCAGCGCAGATTCTGGATCGACAGCGCCCCGAGACTCACGGCGATGAGCTCATGGGGTTTGTTCCACGTGGAACACGTGGAACCGCGTCCCTACAGCCGCATGGGCATCACGACGTACTTGGTGTCCGTCGCTTCCGGCAAGCGCACCAGGCAACTGCTGTTGGCATCGGAAAGGCCGATCTCGACGGTGCTGCCATCCAGCGCGCTCAGCGCATCCAGCAGGTAGTTCACGTTGAATCCGATCTCCAGGTCTTCGCCCTCATAGCGGACCTCCACCTGGTCCTCGGCTTCCTCCTGCTCGGGATTGTGAGCCTGAACCGTCAACAACCCCGACTTCAGCGCCAGGCGAATGCCGCGGTACTTCTCGTTGGACAAGATGGCTGTCCGTTGGAAAGCCTGACGCAACTGGTCGCGTTCAGCGTGGATCTTCTTGGTGGGGTTGGCCGGGACGACGCGTCCATATTCCGGGAAACGACCATCGATCAGTTTCGAAGTGAAGCGAATGTCGCCGATCTTGGCGCGAACGTGATTCGTTCCGATGGCCAACTCCAGTGTCCCTTCGGGATTGAGGATGCGCTGCAGCTCGAGCACCCCCTTGCGCGGCACGATGACCTGCTGGGCCGTGCGGGCCATCGCCGACAGCTGCACCTCGCACAGCGCCAGCCGGTGGCCATCGGTCGCCACCGCACGCAGCGTCTTGCCCTCGGTTTCGAGCAGCATGCCGTTCAGGTAGTAGCGCACGTCCTGCTGGGCCATCGCGAAGTGCGTTTTGTCGATCAGACGCCGCAGGTCGGCCTGAGCCACGGTCAGCGTCTGCTGGGCGTTGATGTCATCGACCACCGGAAATTCGGAAGCCGGCAGGCTCGACAGCGCGAAGCGACTGCGCCCGGCGCGGATATTGACCCGATCGCCCTCGGCGCTGAGGGTCACCGCCGTCTTCTCCGGCAGCGCCCGGAAAATATCCAACAGCTTGCGGCCGGGAATGGTGACATCGCCGCTTTGCTGACTCGCGACTTCGCGCGAGGCCACCAGCTCGACCTCGAGGTCCGAGCCCGTGATGCTCAACCGGTCTTCGCGTACCGAGAGCAGCACGTTGGCCAGGATGGGCATGGTCTGTCGGCGCTCGACCACGCCGATGACGCTTTGCAGCGGGGTCAGGAAATCTTCGCGGGCAGCGGTGAGCTTCATGGTTCGCTCTTAGTAGTCTTAAGTCTTAAAAGAAGATTGTAGTAGTAGCTACAGGGCCTGTGGATATCGGGATAACTTCACGTCGCGCCATCTACATCATGACCTTGCAGTCGTTCGGAGTCACCGGGTAAGTACGTGGTCGAGCTGTCGACTGCCTGTGGGCCGTGTGTGCATAACTTGGCCCCCAAAGTTGTCCCCAGTCTCTCCACATCATCCAGTCAGGGTTCTCAACAGGTTTAGATAGTCTTCACTGACGCGCTGATCCGAGATGCGCAGCTCGGCGATTTTCGCACAAGCGTGCAGCACCGTCGTGTGGTCGCGGCCACCGAAAGCATCGCCGATTTCGGGGAAGCTGTGTGTGGTCAATTCGCGCGCCAGCGCCATCGCCACCTGCCGCGGTCGCGCGATCGAACGGTTGCGACGTTTCGAAAGCAGATCCGCGAGGCGCACTTTGTAGTAGTCCGCGACGGTGCGCTGGATATTCTCGATAGTGACCAGTTTTGCCTGTAATTGCAGCAGATCGCGCAGGGCTTCCTTGGCGAAGTCGAGCGTGATCGGCTGGCCCGTGAAGCGCGAATTCGCGATCACGCGCCGCAACGCGCCCTCGAGCTCGCGGATATTCGAGCGGATGCGCTTGGCGACGAAGAACGCGACCTCCTCCGGCAGCGCGACCCCGACCGCCTGCGCCTTCGTCATCAGGATCGCGACGCAGGTCTCCAGTTCCGGCGGCTCGATCGCAACCGTGAGTCCCCAGCCGAAGCGCGACTTCAGCCGCTCCTCGAGCCCGCTGACTTCCTTCGGATAGCGATCGCAGGTGAGGATCACCTGGCGCTGACCTTCGAGCAGCTCATTGAAGGTATGGAAGAACTCTTCCTGCGAGCGATCCTTGTTGGCGAAGAACTGGATGTCATCGATGAGCAGCGCATCGAGTGAGCGGTACGCCGCCTTGAAGTCATTCATGGTGTTGTGCTGCAGGGCGCGCACCATGTCGCCGACGAAGCGCTCCGAATGCACATAGGCCACGCGCGCCTCGCCGCTACGCTGCTTCATGAGATGGCCGACGGCGTGCATCAGATGCGTCTTGCCCAGACCCACGCCGCCGTAGACGAACAGCGGGTTGTAGGCCTTGCCGGGGTTCTCCCCGACCTGCTGCGCGGCCGCGCGCGCCAGCTGATTGCTCTTGCCCTCGACGAAATTCGTGAAGTCGTAGTCGGGGTTGAGGCGTGCGCCCACCACCAGGCCTTCGACCCGCCGCGGCGCCGGCACGCTCACCGGCGGGGCGGCCGCGACCGGGACTTCCGGCCGCGCCCGCGAGCCGATCTCGACGGTGATGATCGGGGCTCCACCCGCGGCCGCGCCGCGCAGCAGCTCGCCGATTCGGCGCAGCAGGTTATTGTTCACCCAGTCAACGACGAAACGGTTCGGCGCCAGCAGTTTCAGGACGCCTTCGCCCTCGATGGCCTGCAACGGGCGCACCCACGTGTTGAATTCTTGCTCCGCCAGCTCCGCTTCAAGCGTCTGAATGCAAATGGACCACAACGACGCCACTGACCGCCTACTCCCCCTACCAATCCGTGCAAACTTGAAGAAAAAGAGGCGCAGTCTACCCCCAGACCTGGGGATTAAGTACTGGCTGTATTGACACCCTCCGGCGCGGGACGTAGCCTTCCCGCCCCTCTTCGTAGAAGCCCTAAGATGAAACGCACTTACCAGCCCAGCAAAGTACGCCGGGCGCGTACCCATGGGTTCCGCGCCCGCATGGCCACGGCCAACGGCCGAGCGGTCCTGAATCGGCGTCGCGCAAAAGGTCGCAAGAAGCTGATTCCTTAAAGGTCCCCCAAGTCTGTGGCCCCGGCCGACCGCGAGCGATTGACCTTTCCCGCCGCGCGACGCCTGCGGCGCAAGTGGGAATTTGATCAGCTTTACGCCCGTGGCCAACGGCTCGGGAATAACCATTTCGGCATGACCATCCAACCGAATGAATTGGGTCAGGCGCGCCTTGGCTTGGCCGTCGCCTCCAAGCCCTTCGGCGGCTCGGTGCCGCGCAATCGCATCAGGCGGCTCATTCGCGAATCCTTCAGACTGCGCCAGCACGACCTGCCCGATGTTGACTTCGTGGTCAGCGCCCGGCCGCGCGCCAAGGGTGCATCGGCGCAAGAGCTGCGCGCGAGCCTTGATGTATTGTGGGATAAAGTCATAGTCCAATGCGCGCCGTCCTCGTAAGCCTGATCCGCCTGTATCAGTGGACCCTGAGCCCCCTGCTCGGTCCCAAGTGCCGCTTTCATCCCTCTTGTTCCCATTACGCACTCGAGGCGATCCAGCGCTTCGGTATGCTTCACGGCGGCTGGCTGACCGTGAAGCGCCTGGGCCGCTGCCATCCCTGGCACCCCGGTGGCATCGACCCCGTGCCTGCCATTGGCTGCCTGCACACCCATTACGGACATGACAAGTAACTATCCCCGCTACGCGCTCTGGATCATCTTGGGCGCCGCCCTCTGGTACAACTACCAGGCCTGGGTCAAGGACTACGCCCGGGTCGATGCGCAGGCCGTCGCCGAGGCCGCGGCGCGCTCGCCCGTCGGCGGCCTCGCCGCCGAAGTGCCGCTCTCCGGCAATGGCGGCGCGCCGGCCTCATCCGCGGCAGGCAGCGCCGCCACGGTTCCCGCCGCCGCGCCGGCGGCCGTCAGTTCCCTGGCCGCCGCCGCGAGTGTTGCCGCAGGGCCGGCCGTCCACGTCCATACCGATGTACTCGACCTGGACATCAGTCTGACCGGCGGCACGATCATTCGCGCCGATCTCAACGAGTACTCGTTGCACAAGGGTCAGGCGCAGCGCGTGCGTCTGGAAAATCACGACAGTCCCGAGACCCTGTATCTGCTGCAGGTCGCGCTCACCGGCCCCACCGGCAGCGCCCGCCCGAATCAGCTCGCGATGTTCACCAGCACGCAGACCGAGTTCGAACTGCCGCCCAATCAGGATGCGCTGCGCGTGCCGCTGCACTGGACCGATGGCCAGGGCGTCGAGGTGACCAAGGAGTACGTGTTCCGTCGCGGCAGCTATGACATCAACGTCACTCAGACCGTCGACAATCATTCGGGCTCGGCCTGGGCGGCGGAGCCCTATGCGCAGATCGTGCGCAACGATCCACCGACCAAAAGCTCGCTCTTCAGCACCAACCCCGAGCGCTTCGCCGCTCATGGGCCGGCCATCTGGGATGGCACGAAGTACCGCAAGCTCAAGATCAGTGACGATGATGACCGGCATCTGAACATTCAGGTGAAGGACGGCTGGATCGCGGCCCTGCAGCATCAGTTCGTGACGGCCGTCGTGCCGCCGCAGGGGGTCGATTACCGCTTCACCCTGGCCTCGCAGGACAACGAGTACCTGATGGCCGCGAGTGCACCGCCAACCGACGTGCCGGCCGGCGCCACCAAGAGCTTTTCGATGTCGGTGTTCCTGGGGCCGAAGCTGCAGGCGCAGCTGGCGCAGGCCGGGCCCGAGCTGCAGCGCGTGACCGATTTCAACCATCTGTACGTGATCGCGCAACCGCTGTTCAAAGCGCTGAGTTGGGCGCACTCGGTAACGGGCAACTGGGGTGTCGCCATCCTCATCATCACCCTGGGCCTGAAGCTTCTGTTCTATCCGCTCTCCGAAGCCAGCGGTAAGTCGATGGCGAAAATGCGTGCGCTGCAGCCGCGCATCAAGAACATCCAGGAACAGTACAAGGACGACAAGGAGAAGCTCGGTCGCGCCACGATGGAGCTGTACCAGCGCGAGAAGGTCAATCCGGTCAGCGGCTGTCTGCCGATGCTGATTCAGATACCCGTGTTCTTCGCGTTCTACTGGGTGCTGGTCGAAAGCGTGGAGATGCGCCAGGCGCCGTTCGCACTGTGGCTCAATGACCTGTCATCCCAGGATCCGTACTACATCCTCCCGGTGCTGATGGCCGGCATGATGTTCCTGCAGCAGCGGCTGAACCCGACCTCTCCGGATCCGGTGCAGGCGAAGGTCATGATGTTCATGCCGCTCGCCATGTCGTTCCTGTTCGCGTTCCTGCCTTCGGGCCTGGTGCTGTACTACGTCATGAACACCGGACTCGGCGTGCTGCAGCAGTGGAACATCAATCGGCGCATCGCCGCGGCCGCAGCGCCGAAGAGCTGAGCGTGCCGCTCGCGTGAGCGACACCGACACGATCGTTGCGGCAGCGACTGCGCCGGGGCGCGGCGGCGTCGGAATCGTGCGGCTCTCGGGACCCGCGGCGCAGGGGATCGCGACGAGCGTACTCGGCACGCTCCCGCCCGCCCGCCGTGCGGTCTTCGCCGCCTTCCGGGATGCCGAGCAGCAGACCATCGATGCCGGACTCGTGCTGTTCTTTCCCGGTCCGCATTCCTATACCGGCGAAGATGTCGTCGAATTCCACGGCCATGGCGGCCCGGTCATCATCGACACCCTCACCGCACGCCTGGTCGCATTGGGTGCGCGGCGCGCGAATCCCGGTGAGTTCACCCAGCGCGCGTTTCTCAACGAGAAACTGGATCTCGCGCAGGCCGAGGCCGTGGCTGATCTCATCGACGCCGGATCGCGCGAGGCAGCGCGCGCCGCGATGCGTTCGCTGCAGGGCGAGTTCTCGACCATGATCCAGGTGCTCACCGGCGCCGTGATCGACCTGCGCACCCACGTCGAGGCCGCCATCGACTTTCCCGAAGAGGAGGTCGATTTCCTGGCGGATAAGGCGCTCGCCGAACGGCTCAGCAACGTCCGTCAGCATTTCGACGCCGTGACGCGCAGTGCGGGGCAGGGGCGTTTGCTGCGCGATGGCATGACGGTGGTGCTCGCCGGGGCGCCGAACGCCGGCAAGTCGAGCCTCCTCAACCGGCTCGCGGGCTACGACGCCGCGATCGTCACCGCCGTGCCGGGCACCACTCGCGATGTGCTGCGCGAGCGTATTCACGTCGATGGCATGCCGCTGCACATTCTCGATACCGCGGGGCTGCGGGTCGCGCTCGATGCGGTGGAAGAGGAAGGCATCCGGCGCGCGCAGCTGGAAATGGCGCGTGCCGATCGGGTGCTGTTCGTCATCGACGGCGCGCAGGACCCCACTGCCGGGGCCTATCGCGATCTGGCCGGCACGCTCCCCGCGCAGGTACCCGTGACGCTGGTCTACAACAAATCTGACATCACGGATGCCGGCGCCGTCGCGGCGCCTCCCGGAGTGCCCCGCATCGAAGTCTCGGCACGGACCGGCCAGGGACTGGATGCACTGCGCGGGCATCTGAAGTCCAGCATGGGCTATTTCACCCTCGAGACCGGCAGCGTCTCGGCGCGGCAGCGACATATCGAAGCGCTGGAGCGCGCCCGTGCCAGCGTTGAGGAGGCGGCGCGGGTGTTGAAGGAGACCCGCGCCGGCGAACTCGTGGCACAGGAACTGCGCGCCGCGCAGCGCGCGCTGGATGAAATAGGCGGGGAGTTCACCAACGAGGATCTGCTGGGACGGATCTTCGCGAGTTTCTGCATCGGCAAGTAGCGCGACGGGCCGGGTCAGGCGTGTACGTGAAACACCTTGTTCATGATCTTCCACTGGCCATCGACCTTCAGCAGAGTGAAGAGATCGGTGTAGTTCACGCCCGACCAGTTCTTGAGTTCCAGGCGCACGGCGGCGATGGTGCCGATGACATCGATGCTGACGATGCTCGCTTCGAGTCCGGTTGCCGGGCCGTTCACGTCATCGAAGAGCTTCTGGATGGGGCCGCCGAACAAGGTCGTGCCGTCAAACCCAAAGATGGTCGCGGCTTCGTGAAAGGCGGGCTTCATGACGCCGCTTTGCCCCAGTCGCGCGCCGTCAATGTACAGCTGGACCGACTTCGCGATGGCCTCTTTCTCGCTCACGTACGCTCTCCCTGCTGGATCGTCTTAGCGGTAGCTGGACAGCATATTAATGGGACGGAACGATGTTTTGTCGACATTTCGGCGAAATTGCCCGATATTTTGCTGGCTCTCATCCAATGGAGATCCCAAATAAATGTGGCAGCAGGTGCGCGCGCACGGACCGCACCGGCGGGAGCATTTGTCTGCGACGGTGACACTGGTCAAGGCTGATGCATTTGAATGGCTGCAGCGCCTGCCGCCCTGTTCGCTGCACGCCATCGTCACGGATCCCCCCTACGGGCTCATCGAGTACGCGGCCCGGGACCATCGCAAACTGCGCACCGGCCGCGGTGGGGTATGGCGCATTCCACCGCAACTGGATGGAGTGAGGCGCAAACCACTGCCGCGCTTCACGGTGTTGTCGCCGGCGGAGCTGGCCGCACTGTCGGAATTCTTCACCGGTCTGGGCACTGCGCTGCACCGGGTGCTCGTGCCCGGCGCACACGTCTTCGTTGCCTCCAACCCGCTGCTGTCCACACTGACCTTCCACGCCCTGCAGCGGGCAGGCTTCGAAAAGCGCGGCGAGGTCGTGCGTCTGGTGCAGACGCTGCGCGGCGGGGACCGCCCGAAGGGTGCCGAGGCCGAATTCCCGGACGTATCCGTGATGGCGCGCTCGGGCTGGGAACCCTGGGGCATCTTCCGCAAGCCCACCGAGGGCACGGTGGCCGCGAATCTCAAACGCTGGGGCACCGGCGGACTGCGTCGAGTCTCGAATCAGGCGCCTTTCAAGGATGTCATTGCGAGTGCACCGACCGGAAGAGCGGAGCGCGCCATTGCCGCGCACCCTTCGCTCAAACCGCAGGCCTTTCTGCGCCAGCTGGTTCGGGCCGCGCTGCCCTTGGGCGCCGGCATCGTCTACGACCCGTTTGCCGGAAGTGGTTCAACGCTCGCCGCGGCCCAGGCGGTCGGTTATCACGCGATCGGCACCGAGCGCGACGCGCAGTACTATCGGATGGGATGCAGGGCCTTCGGCAAGCTCGCGGGTCTGAAGGTCTGAAACAATCCTAGCCGAGCAGCGCTTCGCGGTGATACAGCCTGCCGGCGGCGTACGCCAACGCCACACCGAGTCCCAGTGACACGCTCACCGACAGCGCGACATACAGCGCCGAGACCGGTTCCGCGCGCAGCAGACCGGTGACCAGGAAGTGCTGGCTCAACGAGGGCACCAGCATCAGCCACGCCGTCGGCCGCAGACCGAGGGTCGTCGCAAAGACCAGCGGCAGAGTCGGAAACAGCAGGATCAGGCTCACGTAGGTCTGCGCCTCGCGATAGCTGCGGGTGAAGGCCGCGACGATGGTCATCAGCGCGGCGCCGAGCGGCGCCAAGGGCGCACAGCAGGCGATCAGTTCCAGCACCGTGAGCGCATTCAGGTTCTCACGCATGCCGAGGTTCTCCAGTCCCGCGAACCGCAGTGCCACGGCCATCGCGCACACACTCAGGGTCAGCGCCAGGACCATGAAGACGCAGGCGGCCAGGATCTTGCCGTAGATCAGCTGTTCGCGCGGTACCGGTACCGTCAGCAGTGACTCGAGCGATCCGCGTTCGCGCTCACCCGCGGTGGCATCGAGCGTCACGTGCAGGCCGCCCATGAGCATGGTCAGCATGATCATGTAGGTCAGGATGCCGAGGATCAGCACCGAGCGGGAGACCGGGGTGGCGACATCCATGTCCTGGACGGCGATGGCCGAGAGCACCATCGGATCCACGCCGCGGGCCATCAGGCGCAGCCGACCGAGCTGCGAGGCGTAGCGTCCGAGCGCTGCCCGAACCCGTCCCACATCCCCGGCACCCGCGGCATCCGATGAATCGGCATACAGCAGGACCGGCGCCGGCAACCCCAGGGACAGCTGGGTTGCGTAGTCGTCGGGAATCGTGAGAATGATGCGGTGCTGCTGGCGGCGCACCGCCTCGCGGGCCGCGGCGTCATCCATAGTCACCGCCACCACATCGATGCGGAACTCGCGCAGGTGGGCCACGAGATTCGGGGCCCGCTCGCCGTGCACCACCGCGAGCGACACGGGCTTGTTGTCCTGGCTCTGGCCGTGACGCACGGTCACGTTCACCATCACCCCGACGAGCAGCGGCATGACGACGGTGCCGATGAGCAGCGCGGACATGAAGGTGCGGCGGTCGCGCAGGTTTTCGCGCAACTCCTTGCGCAGGACCGTCAGTAACGATCGCACTAGGGGTGACCCGCGAGCGGTTCCAGGAAGCGCACAAAGGCTTCCTCGAGATCGGGTGTTGCGGCCCGGGCCCGTAGTTCGTCCGGCGTGCCATTGGCCGCCACTTTGCCACCGGCGATGACCACGACCTGATCGCACAGTGCGCCGACTTCCTGCATCACATGACTGGACAGCAGGATGCAGTGCCCGGTCGCCTTCAGTTTCAGCAGCAGCGCCCGCAGCGTACGCACGGCCATGACATCGAGGCCGTTGGTGGGCTCATCGAGCAGGATGTTCTGCGGTCCATGCACCAGCGCCCGCGCCAGCGCGGTCTTCAGCCGCTGGCCCTGCGAGAAGCCCTTCGTGTGACGATCCGCGAATTCTCCCATCTCCAGCAGCTCGATCATCTGCGCCGTGCGCGCCTCACACTCGGCGCGGCCGAGCCCGTGCAGTTCGGCAAAGTAGTGGACATTCTCGCGCGCGGTCAGATGCGGATAGACGCCGGCGCCATGTGGCAGCACACCCATGAGGCGCCGCGCATCGAGCGATCGTGCGGTGGCACTGATGCCGTCGACGAACGCATCGCCGCTGTCGGGCTTCAGTACCGTGTACAGCATGCGCAGCGTGGTGGATTTGCCCGCGCCATTGGGTCCGAGCAGTCCGGTGATTCGTCCGTTGGCCGCGGCAAACGAGACATCCTGAACCGCCGTCACGGCACCGAAGTGCTTGTGCAGGTTCCGCGCCTCGATCACGGTGGGGGTCCGGTGAATGAGGTCAGAAACGGCGTCGGCAGCGCCTGCTTGAGACAGGCGACTTCCGCCTCCAATCCCTTCGTGCTGCCAAGATCGATGAAACGGCTCAGCAGCCGCGCGGCACAAGGCGCGGTGATCTGTCCATGGCTCATGCCGGCCACGACCACCTGCAGACTGTTCGCAAGACCCGCCGCGGCCTGGGCGGCGTAGGCGGGCGGTGTCACGGGGTCATCGCTGCCCGAGAGCAGCAGCACGGGGCGGTTCGACGTCAGGGGCTGATGAAAATCCGCATCGACCGGGCCGCGCGGCCACAGCGCGCAGATCGATTCGAGCGCATCCAGCTGTGCCGTGCCCAGGTAGGTCTGCGCGAGTTGCGCCCGGTCTTCGGGCCGGATGCCATAGACCGGCACGTCCTCCGAACACACCACGCTGTTGTGCATGCCGACGGCAATGAGGTTGTCCAGCGAGTGCGTCAGCTGCAACATGAGCATCGCCAACGGATCGAAATTGGCGTGAGTCTGCGCCTCATCCAGCATCAGGGGCAGCAGCGCGGTCTGCTCGGTGCCATAACTGGACAGCCGCGCGACGGTCGCGAGATCCATGGCATCGAAAGACAGTTTGCGCCTTTGGCCGCTGAACGGATCGGGTACGTCGACGGCCACGGACTGGGTCTTCAAACGCGCCAGCAGGACATTGAAAGTGTCATCGGGGTTGCCGAAGCGCTTGGCGCAGGCGGGGACTGCGACGCAGCGTGCGAAGATGCGCTGCAGGGCACCTTGTGCATCCAGCGCCAGCGAAGCGCCCAGCGTCATCTGCGGCGGCACGACCCCATCGAGGATCACGCTGCGCGTGTGCTCGGGAAATTTCCGCAGATAGTGCTGTGCGACGCGCGTGCCGTAGGAGCTGCCGTAGAGATTGATGCTGGCGTAACCGAGCGCGGCGCGGACCGCATCGAGGTCGCGCACGGCGAGCGAGGTCGTGTAGTTGGCCACGTCCGCGTGCGCGGCGAGCCGCGTAAGGCAGGCGCGGGCCTCCTCGGTCAGCGCGGCGGTGGAATCCGGGGCATCCGGGTCGGTATCCCCCGGGCAGACCAGGGCATTCGATGCGCCCGTGCCACGCTGATCGACCAGCACGATGTCCCGATCGCGATGAATGCGCTCGAAGACGGGCGCAACGCTGGTGTAGAAAGTGGTCGCCGCAAGGCCCGGGCCGCCGGCCAGCAGGAACAGGGGATCCGGGCGACCGTGTTCGCTGACCGCCGGAATGCGCGCCACGAAGAGTTTGATCAGCCGGCCACCCGGCGCCGCCGGATTTTCGGCCACCACGAACTGCCCACATTGGGCTTCGACCGAGAGCAGCTGGCTCGGATGGGTGAGACGGCAGGGGCTGAGCTTCAGCGTCGGGGTCGGCGCGGCCGCGGCCAGGGCCGACATCGCCAGCAGCAGGACATAAGCCGGAATGGCTGGAATCCGCCTCAATTTTCGCTCAGCATAGCGCCCCCGAACGGGCGGCCTACAATACTCCATGAGTTTCGCGCACAACTACGACGTGATCGTCATCGGCGGCGGCCATGCCGGCACTGAAGCCGCGCTGGCGGCTGCACGGCGTGGCGCGCGCACGCTGCTCCTGACCCACAGTATCGAGACCCTGGGGCAGATGAGCTGCAACCCGGCCATCGGCGGGATCGGCAAGGGCCACCTGGTGCGCGAGATCGATGCCCTGGGCGGCGTCATGGCGCGGGCCGCGGATCACGCCGGCATCCAGTTCCGGACGCTGAACGGCAGCAAAGGACCCGCGGTGCGGGCCACCCGCGCCCAGGCCGATCGGCAGCGGTATCGGCAGTTCATCCGTAAGACTCTCGAGAACACCCCGAATCTCGCACTCTTCCAGCAGGAGGCCGCGGACCTCGTGATCACGGATCAGAAGGTCCGGGGTGTCGTCACGGTCTCGGGCATCGTCTTCGAAGCGCCGGCGGTGGTGCTCACCGTGGGCACCTTCCTCGGCGGGCGCATTCATGTCGGCCTCACTCAGTACCAGGGCGGGCGCGCCGGTGATCCGCCGTCCAACCGCCTGGCCGAGCGGCTGCGGGCCCTGAATCTGCGGGTCGGGCGACTCAAGACCGGCACACCACCACGGATCGATGGGCGCACGATTGATTATTCCCAGCTCCTGGCTCAGCCCGGCGATGATCCCGTCCCGGTCTTTTCGTTCCTGGGGCGAACCAGTGATCATCCCACGCAGGTAGATTGTTTCATTACTGCGACGAATGAGCGTACCCACGCGCTCATCCGCCAGGCAACGGACCGCTCGCCGATGTTCACGGGAGTCATCGAAGGGGTCGGGCCGCGCTACTGCCCTTCGGTCGAAGACAAGGTGGTGCGCTTCGCGGACAAGCCCTCCCACCAGATCTTCGTCGAGCCCGAGGGGCTCGACACGCACGAGGTCTACCCGAACGGGATTTCGACGAGCCTGCCCTTCGATGTCCAGTACGCGTTCGTCCGCAGCATCAAAGGTTTCGAGCAGGCCCATCTGACGCGCCCGGGTTATGCCATCGAATACGATTTTTTCGACCCACGGGACCTGTCGGCGTCCCTGCAGACGCGCGCCATCGGCGGGTTGTTCTTCGCCGGTCAGATCAATGGCACGACGGGCTACGAGGAAGCCGCGGCGCAGGGCCTGCTGGCGGGGATCAATGCGGTTCAGGCCGTGCGCAACGAGGAGCCCTGGATTCCCAAGCGCAGCGAGGCCTACCTGGGCGTGCTGGTCGACGACCTGGTCACGCGCGGCGCACCCGAGCCCTACCGCATGTTCACCAGCCGCGCCGAGCATCGGCTGCTGCTGCGGGAGGACAATGCCGATCTGCGCCTGACCCCGAAGGGCCGGGAGTTGGGGCTGGTGGAGGAGGAACGCTGGCGGTTGTTCAACGAGCGAACGACTCTGGCGCGAGCCGAGTTCGATCGCCTGTCGGTCGCCCGGGTGAAGCCGCAGAACGTAAGCGCGCTCGAACTGCTGCGCCGTCCCGGCGTCGGCTACTCGGACTTGATCGAGCTCATCGGTGCCCCCGATTGGGGCTCGGTGGATGAGCGCCTGCCGGCGCAGATCGCCGTGCAGATGGAAGTGACGGCCAAGTATGAAGGCTATATCGAGCGTCAGCGCCAGGAAGTCGAGCGCCAGTTGCGCAGCGAGTCGATCCGGGTACCGGGTGATCTGGATTTCCGCCAGGTTCCGGGGCTGTCCACGGAAGTGCGGCAGCGCCTGAGCGAGGTGCAGCCGGTGACCCTGGGGCAGGCCGCGCGCATTCCGGGGGTGACACCGGCTGCAATTTCCATCCTGCTCGTGTATTTAAAGAAGTACAGCGCCACGCGCGTCGCGTAAGTTTCGCCCAGCCATGAAGCGACATGGACGTCGCGACTCGCCCGTGACTTGCGCGACGAAGTGGAGCAGGAACGCCTGCAAAGAGCGATAATCCGCTCATGCCGATCTCGTTCATGCGCACACTACGTCTGAAGGTACGTCGGGAAACCTACGCGTGGCTCAATGCTGCTGCGATGAAAGTGAATGAGCTATTCAACTACTGCAACCGGGACGTGAATGCGGCCCGCAATACCCGGATCGGGTCCAGGTGTCGGACCTCCGTGCGCGGGAACGGGTCATCGTCCTGGCTGATTGTGCCGAGCCGCATCTATCGCGTGCGCGAGGCGGGGATAGAATCAGCCTGGGTGGCGGCATGAGCACCGGGAATTTCGTGGCGCAGCTCAAAGCCGCCTGGTCCCGCAACGACACCCTGGTGTGTGTGGGCCTGGACCCGGAATTGGAAAAGTTTCCGCCGCAGCTCGCAGGGCAGCCCTCGCCGATCTTTCAATTCAATCGCGCCATCATCGATGCGACCGCGGACCTGGTCTGCGCCTACAAGCCGCAGTTCGCGCACTACGCGGCGTATGAAGCGGAGGACCAGCTCGAGCGCACCATCGAATACATCCACCAGCATCATCCCGGCATCCCGGTGATTCTGGATGCGAAGCGAGGCGATGTCGGCAACACCGCGCAGCGCTATGCCATCGAAGCCTTCGAGCGTTACGGCGCGGATGCGGTGACGGTCAATCCCTATCTCGGCACCGATTCGCTGGAGCCATTCCTGTCGTACGCCGATCGCGGCGTGATCGTGTTGTGCCGGACCTCCAATCCCGGCGCCCAAGATCTGCAGGACCTCGAGTCCGGCGGCCGCAAGCTCTACGAGGTCATCGCGGAGCTGGCGGCAACCCGCTGGAATTCGCGCGGCAATTGCGCGCTGGTGGTCGGCGCCACCTATCCCCGTGAGCTGGCGCAGGTGCGCACCCTCGCCGGCGATATGCCCTTCCTGGTTCCCGGCGTCGGCGCCCAGGGCGCAGATGTGCAGGCCGTCGTCACCAACGGCCAGACCCTGAATGGTGACGGTCTGATGGTGAGTTCCTCGCGCGCCATTCTGTATGCCGCCAGCGATGAAACCTGGGTTGAGGCGGCTCGTACCGCGACGCGCAAATTGCGCGATCAGATCAATCAGCACCGCAAGATAAAGCCGGTCTAAACAAGCGCGCCTGCCTTACAATGGCAGCGCTCGGTCGGAGCATCCACGTCCGCGGAAAGGGCTGCGCCCACGACACGATGACCTGAAGACTCCTTCGGTCGGTGCATCCCTTTTCTGCCTGAGCGGACGCAGGCGCACGAAAGGGGTTTTGCCATGACCGGTCATTACGGCGCCTATCGCCTGAATTTTGAACAGCAGCAGAAGCGCGCCAAGGAATTACTGAAAGCGGCGCGGGCCGGCGAGCCCGGTGCCATCGCGCGCTTCAGGGGCACGCCGCCGATTCTTGCCGAAGCACAGTATTTGATTGCCCGCGAACTGCGTTTCGACAGCTGGGCGGCGCTGAAGCGGCATACCGTCGCGATGACGCAGGCACGGGAGGCAATGAATGCCTCGGTGCCCGATGCGGATCTGCGAACGCTCCATGTCCGTTGCGGCAGCGATCTGCAGGAGCCGCTCAAGGAGGCCGGTTTTCACGGTGACTTCTACGAGCACAGCTATCCCTACCTCCTGGGTCCGGTGCGTGAAGGCCCGGATTGCCTGCCGCAGCGCGCGCGCTTCATCATCGATACATACTCCGAGCTCTTCCAGCCACCGCTGGACTATGCGGGGCAACTCCAGGCCCTCGAAGAACAAGAGCACGCGCTGCGCGACTCCGCAGCCTACGAGCGCGTGGTGATCTGGTCCGAACACGACTGCTACGACCAACTCACGCTGATCCGCCTGCTGGGGCATTACGCGACCCATCGCCGACCCGCGCATCTGGAGCTCATCAACCTCAGCGACTTCCCGGGTGCCAAGCGCTTCATCGGCCTCGGGGAACTGCCGCCCGAAGCGCTGCGCATGCTCTGGGCAACCCGCCGACCCGCCGCACCGCCACAACTGCAATTGGGCCTGAACGCCTGGCGTGCACTGGTCAACCCTGATCCGCGCCCCCTCGCGGTGATCATGCGCGGCGCGACTCCCGCGCTGCCGCTGCTTGCCGGAGCCTTGCATCGACATCTGCGGGAGCTACCCTCGGCCGTAACCGGGCTCTCGCTCACCGAGGAGCTGGCGCTGAGTGTGTTGGCTGAGGGGCCGGATAACCTCATTCGCCTCATCGGGCGGCTGCTCTTCGTTGCCGACCCGCTTCCGGGTCAGGGCGACTGGAACGCCTGCCATCGCGTGCTGGCAATGCAGACTGCGAACGCACCGGTGTTCACGCGCTCGCCTGGCGTGGATCGGGAAGGCAAGGCCCGCCCACCGTGGACCGATGTGCTCGCGATCACCGAACTCGGGCGCTCGGTGCTGAACGGCGCGCCGGACTTCCGCACGCTCCAGCCCGCTGCGCGCTGGGTCGGGGGTGTCGAGGTCGCGGCCGGCAACGCGGACTGGCGCTGGGACGAGCGGATCCGGGATGCCGTGCGAAGGTAGTGGCTCGCCGCTACTCGTAGCGCAGCACGTCCGCCGGCTGAGCGCGCGAGGCACGCAGCGCTTGGGCGTAGACAACCATGCAAGCGATGCCCACCGAGGCGGCGAGACTTGCCAGAAACACCCAAGGTGTGAGGTGCACGGGCGCCATGAACAGACTCAAGTACGCACGCGCGGCCAAATAGGCGAAGGGCCAAGCAATCAGGTTCGCGATCACGATGGGCCGGACAAAATCCATCAGCAGCAACTCGAGGATCTGTCGCGACTTGGCGCCGAGGGTCTTGCGCACGCCGATTTCCCGCAGTCGGCCATTGGTGACCTGAACGGCCATGCCGGACAGTCCCATGAGCGCGATGAGGATCGCGCACACCGTCAGGGCGATGCCCACGG
Source organism: Steroidobacteraceae bacterium (assembly GCA_035486855.1). GTDB lineage: Bacteria > Pseudomonadota > Gammaproteobacteria > Steroidobacterales > Steroidobacteraceae > DAIDKA01. The sequence goes on along the minus strand of DATHMT010000021.1, from coordinate 11,950 downwards.
AGCTGATAACCCCGAAGGTTTCATACGATTCCTCGAACAGCTGATCCAGGAAGCGACGCTCGAGCGGCACCCCCGGCGCCAATTCCTTCCAGGTCCGCTCCAGGTACGCGACCGCCGCCGCAACGTCATTGGGATGGAAGCGCACGATCGTATAGCTGGTCATCCCGGGGGCGAACAGATACAGGTCGGAGTGGGAGCCCACCGCGTCCGTGAGACGATTCGCGGCGTCCTCGACGACACCGATGATCCGCATCGTGAGTCGCGGCAGATACGGCTGACGGTAGATGACGGCGCCCACCGCGGCGGCCGGCGTTTGATAGCCGAGCTGTGCGGCGAGGCTCCGATCGATCACGACATTGACGGTTCGCCTGCCATCGATATCCGTGAAAGAAAATTCGTCCTCCGACTCGGGACGAAAGTCCCGTCCGGCTATCAGCTTCAGTCCGACCGTGCCGAAGTAGTCAAGACCCACGCGATCGCCGGCCGCCTGCACGGCCTTCACGGCCGGATCCTGCGAGTGGCTGACGATGAACACCCAGCAGCAATCGCGCCAGGGTACCTCGTTCACGCTGCTGACTGACTCCACGGCGGGCGACTGCAGCAGCCGCGTGCGCAGCGTTTGCATATCGATGGGGGTGTCGGTGATGCTGCTGGTGACGATGATCGCGGGGTTGCGGGCGATGCCCACGAGCGCGGCGCGCATGGCGCGATTCTGCCCCTGCACCACCAGTACCATGACGATGAGAAAGCCCGCGGCCATGAACTGCAGTCCGATCAGCACCCGGGGCACGTAACGGCCGGCGCCGACGCGGTTCGAGGTGACCCGCAGGGCCGCGACCGGTCGCAGGCGCGACAGCGCCCACGCCGGATACACGCCAGCCAACGAAACCACCGCGAATACCAGCGCAGCGAGAAACCACCACATGCGCGCATGGGCGAAGGCCGCAGGCTGCAACTGCTGGGACACCATGCCGTTTACGACTGGGATCAGGAGCAAGGTGAGCGCCACGGCAACAGCGAGTGCCAGGACACCGACCACTGCGGCCTCGCACATGGACTGCACGATCAGCTGGCGGCGCTTGGCGCCGACGATCTTGCGCAGCGCGATCTCGCGGGTACGGCGCAGCGCCAAGGCGGTGGCGAGATTGGCGTAATTGAAGCACGCGACAACCAGCACCAGGGTGTCGAGGGCATACAAACCGGTCACGACGGAGAAACCCGTATCGGTAATCCCACGGTCAATCATGAGTTGGCGCACATGCCCCACTGGAATGACATTGAAGTTCGAGTGACCAGTGGCCGCGGGCATATGCCGATCGCCAAAACCCTTGAGACTCGCGCGCAGCGCGTCAATACTCAGCGAACCGTTGGCGGGAAGCACCAGGTAAGTCATGGCCGCCGGCGAGGTCCAGTCGGTCGCCACCGGGCCGAAGCTTGCGATGTTCATGGGGCTGAGCATGTCGAAGCGCACCGTCGCGCGATCGCTGTCGCCAAGGTGCGAGGGCTGCGCCACGTCGGCAATGACAGCGCTGATCACCCCCGGGGTTTTGCTGGCGAACAGGAAGCGCCGCCCGACCACGTTCGGCGTGCCGAAGATGCGCATTGCGGCGCTTTGTGTGATGACCGAGCCCGTGGCTCCCTTGAAGGGGTCATTGGCATCGCCGGCCAGCACCCGCAGGTGAAAGATCTTCAGAAAATCAGGATCGACAAACTGATCGTAGACGTAACCGCCCCGATCACCGCTGGTGAAGGCCAGGCGGCCAGCGCTGAACAACCCGGGAGGGGCCGCGCGCGCGATGGCTTGCAGTTGGGGGAAATCTGCCTTCAGGTAATCGTATGCCGCAAGGGTAGAGTACGGGGAGGGCGGAAGCAGCTTACCGGCATTGTGGATCAGCAGATCCTGTGTGAGTACGTACGTCCGGTCCCCCGTGGCGAGGTTCGGCTCGCCATGCCGCAGGCCGTCGATGAACGCAAAACTCACCACGAAGCTGGCGAGGCCAAGCGCCAGGCCCAGAACGTGAATCAGGGTCGCGAGTCGGTGGCGCCGCGGATTGTGCCAAGCGGTGGTCAGGTAATTCGCGAACATATGCGTGCCCTCCCGGTTCTCAGATCACGTCACCGACGTTCGGCACGACCCGACCATCGAGCAGATTGATGAGCCGGTGGGCGCGGCCCGCGTGACTGGGCGAGTGGGTCACCATGACGATGGTCGCGCCCTGTTGGTTCAGGGTCGCGAGCATGTCCATGACGTCCTCGCCGTTGCGGGTATCGAGATTGCCGGTCGGCTCATCGGCGACGATGAGCTTGGGGTCGCTGACCACGGCGCGCGCAACCGCTACGCGTTGCTGCTGGCCGCCGGAGAGCTGCGTCGGCTTGTGACGCGCGCGCGGCTTCAGGTCGACCAATTCGAGCACTTCGCGCACACGCGAGCGCCGCGCGGCGCGCGCCATGTTCTGGTATATCAGCGGCAACTCGACGTTCTCCTCGACCGTGAGATCGTCAATGAGGTTGAAGTTCTGAAAGATGAAGCCGACGCTGTGCATGCGCACGTCGGTGAGCTGATCCTCGCCATAACGCGCCACATCCTCACCATCCAGCAGGTAGTGGCCGCTCGTCGGGCTGTCGATGAGGCCCACGATGTTGAGCAGCGTGGATTTGCCGCAGCCCGAAGGCCCCATGACCGCGACAAACTCGCCCTTTTCGATCTCGATGTTCACATCATTGAGGGCGGTGGTTTCCAGATCCGTGGTTCGATAGCGCTTGGAGACGCTCGCAAGACTGATCATGTTCGATCCTTAGTGTTGTAGCTCTATGCGGTCGATATCTTTGAGTCCGTCGTAGCTGGAGACGATGACGCGCTCGCCGGCCGCCAGTCCCTCCAGCACCTCGACCTGCTCGAGGTTGCGGCGGCCGAGACGGATATTGCGACGCTGCGCCCGTGCGCCATCGGCTGCGACCACGAAGGCCCATTGGCCACCGGTGTCATCGTAGAAGGCACCGTTCTCCAGGATCAGGCCGCGTCGCTCGCCGCCGATCAAGAGGCGCAGCGGCACACTTTGTCCGCGGCGGACCGAGGCCGGAATCGCCCCGTCGAAGGCCAGATCGACTTTGAACTGCCGATCGCGAACCTCCGGGTACACCTTCATCACGGTAAAACCCTGGATCTGCGCCAAGGTCGCATCCGGATCCGGGGTCGCGTGCTGCCCGATCAGCACGCGCTGGACGTAATGCTCATCGACCAGGGCCACGACCTTGTAGCCATCGACGCGGTCGATCTGCCCGATGCGCTGACCGGCCAGCTTCGATTCTCCCAGATGGGCCTGCAGGGCTGAGAGCTGGCCGTCGAAGGGGGCCTTCAGGGTCAGGTTGTCGAGGTTCGAGCGGGCGACCTCGAGATTGCGCTTGAGGTTCGCCACCAGATGATCCACCTGCTGGATCTGCTGCGTCTGCAGAGTCTCATCGACTTCCTGCGCATGGGTGAGCGCCGCCAACAGGGACTGCTGGCGGTTTATTTCAAGCTTCGCATCCTCGATATCCGCACGCCTTATGGCACCGGAGCCCGCCAGCGCATTCATGCGATTGAAGTTCTGCTGGGCCTTCTCGGTCTGAAAGCGCGCATCGATCAGATCGCGCTGATGATTGAGCCGCGACTGTTCGAACTGCAGCTTGGTACTGGTCAGCCGGTCGAGCTGTTCGGACAGCTGCGCCTCGCTGTTCAGGACCTGCAGCTGCAGATTGGCGTTGTTCAGCCGCACCAGCGGTTGGCCGGCCTTGACCTGCGCACCCTCCTCGACCAGCACTTCGGTGACCTGGCCGCCGTTGACGGCATCGAGATACACGGTTTCGCGCGGCTCGATGCTGCCGTCGATGGGGATGTACTCGCGAAACAGTCCCGTCCGCACGGTTCCCTCCACCACCCGGTTGGCGCTGACCCGCACCGTGCGGGTCAAGCCGTAGCGGACATAGCCCGCGCCGAGCACGATCACCGCCACGGCGATCGCCGCGGCCATCATGATCCGCGGCCGGGTCAGCAGCCGCTGCTGCAGCGGACGATCCATGGCGTCCAAGTCGGTGCGGGCCTTGCGCCGCAGGGCGGCGCGCAGGCCGGCGGCCTCCGGATCGTGCGTGGTGTTCAGCATGTACCTATTACTGTATTATAGATCTAACACAGTAGGCAAGTAATACGCTGGCGAGCGCTGCAATTAGGGTTTACAGTGCAAATGTGAAGAAGAAGCCCCCGCAATGGAACGAGGATCAGCCGATCTACCGCCAGCTCATGGAGCGGCTGATCGCGCGCATTCTGGATGGCACCTACAAGGAGGGGGAGATGCTGCCCTCGGTGCGCCAGCTCGCGGGCGACTGTGAGGTCAATCCGCTCACCGCGGCCAAAGCGTACAAGGAACTGGCGCGCGACGCTCTGATCGAGCGGCTGCGCGGGGAGGGCCTCAAGGTGGCGCCAGGCGCTCGCGCTGCGCTGCTGCGCAGCGAGCGTTCACGATTCCTGAAGAGTGAATGGCCGAACCTGCGCGCCCGCCTGCGGCGTCTCGGCATCGATGTGCGCGCGCTGCCGGACCTGGTTGAAGAGCAATAACCCGTTTGATCGGTGCCTCACCGCACCTGCAGCGTCCCCATACAGGGTCTGAACAGCACTTCACGCGATTCCTGGGTCCCCAGATCCACCGGCGCAAGCTCCGCCCCGATGTCCTCCATGAAATGAGCGACCAGGGTCAGGGTGCTCTCGCAGGCGACCCGCGCGTTGCTGTTTTCGGGCAGGTGCACGACGATCCGCGCCTTGAGCGCCCGCGCCTGGGGCGCCGCCTTCCGCAGTGATTCGACGCAGCGATCCAGCAGCAGCAGCTCCGTCGCCAGTGTCGTGTCAGTGGCGTCCGGATTGCCCCCGGCGCGCGCCACACAGCGCAAATGCAGCAATGCCCCCGCCTCATCCACCGTATCAAACACACATACGGCCATCGCGCAGGAAAGCTTCGCCCGCAGCAGCAGATCCTCGGTGACAACTTCGAACTGATCGGTTCCGACCAGGATTTCGCGCGGTGAAAAGACCATGCGGTAGAGCTTACGGCTACTTGCGCCAGAAAGTCTGAGTGAACAGCACCAGTACGCTGAAGATTTCCAGCCGACCCAGCAACATTGCAAGCGTGCAGGTCCAGGCCTGGAAGCCATTCAGCGCCTGATAGGTATGGCCGGGGCCTACGCCCCCCAAACCCGTGCCGGTGTTATTCAACGATGCCAGTATGGCTCCCATAGCGGTTTGAAAGTCCAGACCCGACAGCAGCAACGCAAAGATCAGCACCGCGGCGGTCATGAAATACAGGAATATGAACGCCAGTACCGAGTTGCAGACCCGATCCGGCACCGGGCGGCCGCCGATCCGGACGGGCGCGATGGCGCTCGGATGCACCAGCAGTTTCAATTCCCGACCCGCCTGGCGGGCCAGCAGCAGGGTGCGGAACATCTTGATGCCCCCGCCCGCGGAACCGGTACTCGAGACCACGCAGGACAGGAAAAGCATCCAGTAAGGTGCGAACACCGGCCAGCGCGAGTAGTCCTGCGATACCAACCCCGAAGTCGTGGCCACCGAGACCACATTGAACAGCGCATGGCGCAGCGCCAGGCCGAAGGAGGGGTAGGTATGATGGACCTCCAGCAGCATCGCGATACCCAGCACACTCACCGTCAGCACCAACAATACCGCGCGTGCCTCCGGATCGCGAGTGTAGGGGGCCAGCGACAGTTGTCGCAGCGCGAGGAAGTGCCGCGAGAAACTCAAGGACGCGACAATAATGAGTGCGCACAGCGTGAGCTCGATGGCCGGCGAGTTGAAATACGCGACATTGGCGTCGTGGGTCGAGAAGGCGCCGAGGCCGACCGCCGAGAAACAGTGGCAGACCGCATCCAGCCAGGACATCCCGGCCATCCGCAGCGCAATAATCCCCACGACGGTGATGGCGCAGTAGACCAGCCACAGCGACTTCGCGGTGCCCGTGATGCGCGGCGTGATCTTGGCGTCCTTCATCGGGCCGGGCGTCTCCGCCTTGTAGAGCTGCATACCGCCGACGCCCAGCAGCGGCAGCACCGCGACCGCCAGCACGATGATGCCGAGCCCGCCGAACCAGTGCAGGGTGCAGCGCCAGACATTGATGGCCGGCGCCAGATGATCCAATCCGGTGAAGCGGGTGGTGCCGGTCGTGGTCAGGCCCGACATGGTCTCGAAATAGGCGTCGGTGAAGCTCAGATGCGGAATCAGGAGCAGCAGCGGAACGGTCGCGGCCGCCGACATCAGGGCCCAGCCGAGGGTCACCAGCAGGAAGCCATCGCGTGGCTTCAGTTCCCGGGCATGACGCTTGGTCGCGGCCGCGATGCCGAAGCCGACACCGGCGGTGACCAGGCCGCTCAGCAGAAAATAGCCGGCGGTGCCGTCGACCGCGATCAGCGCGGTCAGCAGCGGCAGCGCGAAGGTGGCACCGAAGGCGGTGAGGATCAGGCCCAGGACATTGATGACGCCGAGCAAGCTGCAGCCCTAGCGCGCCGGGCCGGTGAACAGTCGCTCGATCGCGTCCACGTGGCGCCGATCCGACAGGAACAGGATCACATGGTCATCCGCCTGCACGACGGTGTCGTGATGACACATGATGACTTCATCGCCACGGACGATGGCCCCGATCGAGGCGCCTTCGGGCAGTTTCAGCTCCTCCACCCGCCGTCCGACGACGCGCGAGGTGGCCTCGGTCCCGTGCACGATGGCCTCGAGCGCCTCCGCCGAGCCGCGCCGCAGCGAGTGCACCTTCACGACATCGCCGCGCCGGACGTGTTCGAGCAGCGAGCCGATGGTGATGGTCTGCGGCGAGATCGCGATGTCGATGCTGCCGCTCTCCATCAGGTCCGCATAGGAGGGCTTGTTGATCAGCGCCATGACCTTGCGTGCGCCCAGGCGTTTGGCCAGCATGGCCGAGAGGATATTGGCTTCCTCCGAATTGGTGAGCGCGGCGAAAACGTCCGTGCTGTCGATGTTCTCCTCAATCAACAGTTCCTCATCGGCGGCATCGCCATGCAGCACGATGGTGTTCTCGAGCAGTTCCGCCGCGCGTCGCGCACGCTGCGCATCGCGTTCGATCAGCTTCACCTGGCTCGTCTTCTCGAGCGCTCGTGCCAGACGCAAGCCGATGTTGCCGGCGCCGGCTATCACGATGCGGCGCATTGGACTTTCGTCCTTGCGCATTTCGGTCATGACCCGGCGGATATAGTCCCGGCCGGCCAGAAAGAACACCTCATCGCCATCCTCGATGATGGTCTCGCCGTCGGGGCGCACGGCGCCGCTCTGGCGATAGATGGCGACGATTCGCGCCTCGGTGCTCGGAATGTGTTCGCGCAGTTCTCGCAGGCGCTGACCGACCAGTTTGCCGTCCTTGTGCGCGCGCACGCCGACCAGGCGCACCCGCCCGTCGGCGAAATCGAGCACCTGCAGCGTGCCCGGAAAATTGACCAGCCGTTCGATGTACTCGGTGACCAGCCGTTCCGGGCTGATGAAGAAATCCACCGCCAGTGCATCGTCGCTGAAGAGTTCCGGCCGCGCCGTATATTCGGAGGAGCGGATGCGGGCGATCTTGGTCGGCGTGCGATACAGCGTATCGGCGACCTCGCAGGCCAGGATGTTCACCTCATCGCTGTTGGTGAGCGCGATGAGGATGTCGGCCTCGGCGGCACCGGCCGCTTCGAGTACCGAAGGGTAGGCGCCGTTGCCGGCGACCGTGCGGATGTCGATCCGGTCCTGCAGATCACGCAGGATGTCCTCGTTGACATCGACCACCGTGACTTCGTTGGCCTCTTCTCGGGACAGCTGGTAGGCGACCGTTCTGCCGACCTGCCCCGCTCCCAGAATCACGATTTTCATGTCAGAAGGTTATGTCAGACGGGCTCGAGGTTTGCGTACTGCAGCATAAGCCACTTGGTGCCCTGCTGTTCAAAATTTACCTGCACGCGCGCATGCGCGCCATTGCCCTCGAGATTGAGGATGACGCCTTCGCCAAACTTGCCGTGGCGCACCCGGGCGCCCAGGCCCATGCCCGGTCGGCCGCTCTCGCGCAGCGCGGCGCTGAGTCCCGCTCCGGAGCGTCCGGATGCGCTGCGATAGTCCCCGATCATCGGTCGGGCCACGGGCACCCGCGCCCGGACTTCTTCAATCAGCTCGCCGGGGATTTCCTTGATGAAGCGCGATGGCGCGCCGTAGGTGTCCATGCCATGCAGGCGGCGCTGCTCGGCGTACGTCAGATACAGCTGCTGCATGGCCCGGGTCATACCGACGTAAGCCAGGCGGCGCTCCTCCTCCAGGCCTTCGATGTCATTCAACGAGCGCTGATGCGGGAACAGGCCATCTTCCATTCCCGACAGGAACACGATCGGAAACTCCAGGCCCTTGGCGGTGTGCAGCGTCATCATCTGGATGCAGTCTTCCCAGGCATCCGCCTGACCCTCGCCGGACTCGAGCACCGCATGCGCCAGGAATGCCTGGAGCGGCGGCAGATCCTCACTGCCCTCGCCGGTGAAGCCACGCGCGGCGCTGACCAGTTCCTCGAGGTTCTCCACCCGCGCTTCGCCGCGATCGGCCTTCTCGCGCCGATGATGCTCGATCAGGCCACTGTGATTGATGACGTGATCCACCTGCTCGTGCAGCGCCAGTCCCTCGATTTGCTTTTCGAGCCGTTCGATGAGCTGCATGAAGCCGTGAACCGCGGTCCCCGCCTTGGGCCCGAGCGCATCGCCGATGCTGGCGCCGGCCGCATCCCACAACGATTGCCCCGAGCCCTTCGCGGCCTCGCGGATCACATCGAGACTCTTGGCGCCGATGCCCCGGGTCGGCAGATTCACGACCCGTTCAAAGGAGGCATCGTCACGCCGGTTCGAGATGAGCCGCAGGTAGGCGAGCGCGTCCTTGATTTCGGCGCGTTCGAAGAACCGCAGTCCGCCGTAGACCTTGTAGGGAATACGCGCGGACAGAAACACCTCTTCGAACACCCGCGACTGGGCATTCGAGCGGTACAGGATGGCGACCTCACTGCGCTTGCCGCCGCGCTGGGTCCAATCGCGGATGCGCTGCAGGACGAACTCGGCCTCGTCGCGTTCATTGAACGCGGAGTACACGTGGATCGGATCACCGCTGCCGCTGTCGGTCCACAGGGTCTTCCCGAGGCGCCCCGAGTTGTTCGCGATCAGCGCATTCGCACCGTTGAGGATGGTGCCGGTGGAGCGGTAGTTCTGCTCGAGGCGAAACAGCTTCGCATGCGGGAAGTCGCGCCGGAACTGATGCAGGTTCTCGACGCGCGCGCCACGCCAGCGATAGATGGACTGATCGTCATCGCCGACCGCGAAGGGCTGTACGGTGCTGCCGGCCAGCAGTTTCATCCAACCGTACTGGATGGCATTGGTGTCCTGGAATTCGTCGATCAGGACGTGCCGGAACCGATGCCGATAGTGATCGAGCAACGCCGGCTGATCGCGCCACAGTTCGAACGCGCGCAGCAGCAGTTCCGCGAAGTCCACGACGCCGGCCCGCGCGCAGGCCTCCTCGTAGTCGGCATACAGCCGGATCAGCTGGCGGCGCGTCGGATCGTTTCCGTCCTTGAGATGCTTCGGCCGATGGCCCTCGTCCTTGTTCGAATTGATGAACCCCTGCACTTCGCGGGGTATCCAGCGGCTCTCATCCAGGCCCTGTGCCTTGATGAGTTTCCTGATCAGGCGCAGCTGATCCTCGGAGTCCAGGATCTGAAAGCCCTGGACGAGTCCCGCCTCGCGCCAATGCAGCCGCAGCAGCCGGTGGGCGATACCGTGGAAGGTGCCGATCCACAGCGCCTGCGCCGAGTAGCCGAGCAGCGACTCGATCCGGCCGCGCATCTCGCCCGCCGCCTTGTTGGTGAAGGTCACCGCGAGAATGCTGTGCGGCGAGACGCCCTCGACCTGGCACAACCAGGCCAGACGATGGATGAGCACGCGCGTCTTGCCGCTGCCGGCACCGGCCAGCACCAGCACCGGGCCGACAGGCGCGGTCACGGCTTCACGCTGCGCGTCGTTCAGCGACGCAAGAATGGGAGACAAATCCATGGGATAGGTATTCTATACCACGCGCGCCTGCTCAGGCCTTGTGGTGCGGGACGTCAGTGACGGACCGTACGAGTTCCACGACCAGGCTGATCAGCACCGGTCCCACGACGAAGCCGATGAAACCAAAGGCACTGACCCCGCCGATGGCACCGACGAACACCGCCAGGGCCGAGACTTCGGCGTGGCGCGAGGTCAGCATGGGCCGGATGAGCTGTTCGCCCAGCGCCAGGAGGCCACACCACACCAAAAGGAAAGCCGCGGCGCCCCAGCGGCCGATGGCCATCAGGTAGAGGATGGCCGGCACCAGCACCACGGCGCTGCCGACCGCCGGAATGAACGAGGTGGCAAAGGCCAGCGCCCCGAAGACCACGGGCGAAGGCAGGCCGATGATGGCGAAGCCGATCCCGATGAGCACGCCCTGGATCAGCGCCGTCATGGTCGTGCCGTAGACCACGGCGCGCATCACCGAAATGAGATTATTGATCAGCAGATCACTGCGTTCGCTCTCGACCGGGATCAGCCGGGTCAGATGCCGGATGATGCTGCGGCCGTCGAGCAGGAAGAAGAACAGCAGGAACAGCGTCAGCACGAACTGGATGACCGTGCCCGCCACGCCCATCACGAAGTCGCCGCTCAGCGACGCCGCCGTCTGCAGCGCAGCGTGCGCGCTCTGGGTGGCCCAGTCCTGGAGGTCCTGGGTGCTGATCGGCAGGGTTTCCTGCATCAGGCGCACCACCGGACCGATCACCGGATAGTTCGCAAGGTCGCCACTCATGCCGGGCACCCCGAGCGTGCCCTGTTTGATGCTGCTGATGAGCGTCGAGACCTGACGCGCGAACACCAGGGCCAGGATGCTCAACGGCGCGATGATCACGAACGGCGTCAGCACGGTGATGATGCAGGCCGATACGTCCGGGCGATGTTTCAGCGCCCGGCTCAGGCGCACCTGCAATGGAAAGAGCAGGAAGCCGAGCACGGTGGCCGAGGTCAGGGCCCCCGCCAGGGGATCCAGGATCCGCAGCAGCAGGTAACCGAGCACCATCAGCGCCACGATCGCAAAGGCGGCGCGATAGAAAGAGGAGTAACGTTCCACGCTGGCGCCGATTCTACCCGTGGCGGATACTTAGCGTCATGCTGACGCTATACGACTACCTGGATTCCGGGAATGGCTTCAAGGTGCGTCTGCTGCTGTCGCAGCTGACCCTGCAGTACCGCTGGATCGAGCGGGACATCATGACCGGCAAGACCCGCACGGCCGATTTCCTGGCGCGAAATCCCAACGGCCGCATTCCGGTCATCGAGACCGACGATGGCATGTGTCTGGCCGAATCCAACGCGATTCTGTGGTATCTCGCGGACGGTACCGCCTTCGTGCCGCACGAGCGCATGGCGCGTGCCCAGGTGCTGCAGTGGATGTTTTTTGAACAGTACAGTCACGAGCCCTATGTGGCGACTCCGCGATTCATCATCAAACACCTGCCACTCGACTCACCGCGGCGCGCGGAGTTACCGCAGCGGCTGGCGCAGGGCCGAACGGCGCTCGCGATCCTGGACGACCACCTCAACGGGCGGCAGTTCATGGTGGCCGAGACCTACTCCATCGCCGACATCGCCCTGTACGCCTACACGCATGTCGCGGACGAGGCGACGCTGGATCTGACGCCCTACACCCATCTGAACGCGTGGCTCAAGCGGGTGTCCGATCAGCCCTACTACATTCCGCTCACCTTCCGGCCCGCAACGATCTGAGTTCCCATGAGCGAGGGGCTGCACATTTCGACCGATCCGGCGCTGCTCGATGTCGACATGATTCATCGCTACCTGGCGCAGGACTCCT
>DATHMT010000020.1:0-37048 GCA_035486855.1 Steroidobacteraceae bacterium | reverse complement strand
CACCGAAGATCTTCGGCATCAACGCCCAGTTTCCCCGCTCCGGGTGGGACCTGGTGGGGGCGCAATCCACCGACCTCGAACGCTTTCGCCAGCACGGCGGCAAGCTGCTCGTGCCGCACGGCGGCTCAGACCCCATCTTCTCGATCAACGACACCCTCGCCTGGTGGCGCAGGCTCGACGCGGCGAATCACGGAAACGCCGGCAGTTTCGTCCGGGTCTATGCGGTGCCGGGCATGAACCATTGCGGCGGCGGACCGGCGACGGATCAATTCGACGCGCTGACGGCGGTCGTCAACTGGGTCGAACGCGGAATCGCACCGGATAGCATCCAGGCCCAGGCGGGCCCCATGTCGCCGTGGCCGGGCCGCACCCGGCCCCTGTGCCCCTATCCGAAGGTCGCGCGTTACCGCTCCGGGGATTTGAACCAGGCGAGCAGCTTCGCCTGTGAAACAGGAAAGGAATGACAATGAAAAAGTCCGTGCTCCCCTTGATGGCATCATTGTGCGTGGCGGCGGGCTCAGGCACCGGTGCCGACGCCCCGCCAGTCCCCGCCGGTTTCAACCCGGCCGAAATACGCGCCGCGATGGAGGCTTTCAACAAGCTGCCCGATACGGTGGGTACCGGGAAATACCCGGCTCTCAAGGAGGAGGTCGCATCGCTTCCGGATCATGTGATCTATCGGCCGGCGGATCTGGGGAAACTCGGCAAGAATAAACTAGGCGTACTGGCGTGGGGCAACGGCGGGTGTTCCGCAGACGGGGCGGGCGGCCGGCTGCACCTGGCGGAGATTGCCTCGCATGGATACCTCGCCATTGCAAGCGGCCGAATCTTAAGTGGCCCAGGGGCGCCTTCCAACGCGGCTCCCGCGATGCCCACGGCGGGCGGTGCCATTCCGCCGCCGGCAACGAAGGCTGCCAGTCTGACCGAGGCCATCGATTGGGCGCTGAAGGAGAATGCGCGCGCCGGCAGCCCTTACTTCGGCCGAATCAATCCGCGCTGGATTGCCGTTTCCGGCTGGAGCTGCGGCGGACTGCAGGCGCTGCAGATTGCCGCGGACCCCCGGGTGCATGCGGTGGTCATTCACAGCAGCGGCATATTCAATGCGGGCGCCAGTCCAATCCCCGGTATGGATCTGAATAAGGGCGCGCTCGCCAAATTGCACACCCCGGTGATCTACATACTCGGTGGACCGACCGACATCGCCTATGCGAACGGCGAGGATGACTTCAAACGGATCGAACACGTACCCGCCATGGTCGCGAATCTCGATGTGGGCCACGGCGGGACGTTCATGCAGCCAAATGGTGGGCTGGAGGCCTCCGTAGCCGTCAGCTGGCTGGATTGGCAGTTGAAGGGCGATGCGCAGGCGGCGAAGCGCTTCACGGGTCCGGATTGTGGTCTGTGCACCGATCCGCGGTGGCGGGTGGAGAGGAAGAATTTCTGACGAGTCGCCGCGCTGCAATGCGATTCCTCGCCACGCCGAGAGCCCATCGTTCGGTCCGGCCGAATCCACGTATCCAAACAATCGGATTCCCAGGCCGGCGGTGTGTGAATAACCTCCCGCATCGGGAGGGTTGCACCGTGTGAACCTTCGCGGCTTCTTTGGGGGGGTGCTCGATGATGAAGATACATACCTGGCCGCTGGGCCTCGCATGTGCGGTGGCGATGCTTGGGGCAGCGGCAATAACGCAGGCGCAAACGCCTGCGCCGGGGGCCAACGCAAAGGAAACATCGAATGACACGACTCTAGAGGAGGTCGTCGTCACGGCCGAGCGGCGGCCCGAGGCGCTGAAAGACGTCCCGGTCGCGGTAACTGTCCTCAGCGCTCAGCAGCTTGCAGACCAGCACGTCTACAACATCTCGGAGCTCGCGCAGACCACTCCCGCGCTGGAGATGATTCAGGCGTTCGGGGGGCCCGGCGGCGGCGGCCAGATTCGCGGCCTCGGCACCCAATCCTTTACCCGCTCGGCCGAAGGTGCCGTTGGCATCGTCGTCGATGGCATCTCCCAGGGTAACGTCAACATCAGCACCGTCTTCGACGTGCAGCATATCGAAGTGCTGGAGGGGCCCCAGGGCACGCTCTTCGGCCTGACATCCTCCGCCGGTGTCATCAGTATTCTGACCAACGCTCCTGACCCTTCAGGATTTCATACCATGTGGCACGCGGATTACGCGAACAAGGGGACCGCCGGGTCGCTGTTCGGGCAGGAGACGCTGCAGGGAGTCGTCAACCTTCCCCTGAGTGACCAGTCGGCGCTGCGCGTGAGCACCAGCATCGATGACAACAGGGGCGTGGAACACAACAGCTTCACCGGGCGCGATGATACGGCAGACAACTTCGGACTGCGGGCACGCTATCTGCTGAAGCCCTCGGATGCCGTGCAGCTGAACGTGATTGCCGACTGGGAGCGCACCGTGCAGCACGGAGCAGAGGGCGGCGCGATCGCCTCCTTCACTTACGTCTATGCGGATCCGGCGCTGACCGCGGAGCTCGCCAGCTGCGGCATCACGCCGGGATTCGCCAATCAGGATCGCTGCGCCAGTCATCCGGAGGAAGCCAGCGATTACAACTATGGGTTGTCTGCGCAGGCCGATATCAATCTGGGGGCGAGCACGTTGACCTCGATCCTGGCCTATCGGCGCGAGGAGACCGGGCCGGACTCACAGGACATCCAGGCCGTTCCACAGGAAATTCCGCAGATCTGGTCGACCGGAGCACTGTCGGCCAGCAGGCAGTATTCCGCCGAGCTGCGCCTCACATCCAACGGCGACTCCCGGTTTGAGTACACAAGCGGACTGTACTACTCAAACTACCTCACGCTCGGGTACGGCACACCGGATGCGTTCTTTCACGTCCAGGTGCCATTCCCGCCGTTCGAGCTCGGCTCGCCCACCACGACCCTGACGCAGACGAGCACGATGTCTACGGCGGCCTATGGACAGATGACGTTCCACATCACCGACGCGCTCGGATTGATCGCCGGCGCCCGCTACACGCACGAGTCCATCAACGATTACTCATCGCCACTTGGGTTGGAGCCCACTTCAGCTGACAACACTGGAGCGGAGTCCTTGGAGGTCACCCAGAACAATGTTTCGGGCAAACTGGGGGTGCTCTACAAGCTGAGCCCGAACTGGACAGCGCGTGCCACCGTGGTTCGCGGCTACAAGGGACCGCAGGCGGAGGCGGCGACGCCACAGACCCCGGCCATCGTCGTTCCGTCGGAAATTCCCCTCTCATACGAGCTGGGCATCAAGGGCGACGCGCTCGAGGGACGACTGGGCGTGGACTTCACCCTGTTCGACACGCGTGATGAAAACTATCAGGGCCAAAGCTGCGCACTCTCACCCCTCGGCACCCTCGCCTGTACACCCAATTCTGTCAACGTGACGACGCGCGGCGTCGAACTCAGTATGAACGGCCGCCCGCTGGACCGGCTGCTGCTCACGGCGGGGTATATCTACGATGAGGCGACCTATCCGTACAGCTATCGTGGATTCGACCCGACCGATCTGACCGGTACCACGCTGCCAATGGGCGGGCTACAGCTAGTCGGAGTGCCCAAGAACAAGCTGACATTCACGGGGAACTACAGCGTGCCGCTGGGGCCCGTCGCCATCAACCTCGGCAGTGACGTGACCTACAAATCCGACATCCGCTTAGGCTACAGCCCCGACCCTCGTTTCGTGTTCCCGAGTGCGTGGACGGTGGGTGCCCATCTGGACCTTCGGTCGAGTGATGACCGCTGGGGTGTCGGGCTTTTCGCGCGCGATCTGACCAACTCGCATCAGCCGCTCACCCTGTTTGGGGGTCCGGCCTTCACGCCCCCTGGGGTGGTGCCGTTTCTGCCGTTGGGAGCGATTTCGGGAGTGTCCGGCTGGGTGGGACAACAGTCCCTGCGCGAGGTCGGCATCTCAGCGGACCTGCGGTTCTAACGCGCACGGAACTTGAAGGCGCGGTCGGTGGCATTACGGGCGCCCACGCTGGGGTTGTGCGCGGCCGCCGCACTCTTCGAGGGTTTTGACAATCAGTCCATCGGTGTGGCGGCGCCGCGCCTGGCGCTGGAGTTCGCCCTCACGACCAGTGAAAAGGGGCTCATTCTGAGCGCCGCGCCCTTCGCGCTGTTCCTCGGCGCCGCGATCGGCGGTCGTGCCGCGGATTTCCTCGGGCCGCGCAGGATGCTCATCGGTTCGATGCTGCTGTTTGGGTGCTGTTCGCTCTTGACGGCGGCTGCGAGCGGTCCCGACTCGCTGCTCGTGGCGCGACTGCTCACAGGCCTGGGTCTTGGCGGTGCCCTGCCGGCCTTCATTGGACTCTCATCGGATGCCGCGGGACCGCAGGGTCGTCTCAGCACGGTCACGGCGGTCATGGCCGCGATGCCGCTCGGCGGTGCCCTCGCGGCCGTGACCGCGCTTGGCGAAGGTCTCGGCTGGAGTTGGCGCAGCATCTTCCTGGTGGGCGGAGCCGGCCCGCTGCTGATCGCGTGGGTGATGTGGTGGGTATTGCCGCGGCCAACCGACGCGAAGCCTCGCGAGCTGGCGGCACCGGTGGCGAGCATCAGAACGACTTTGTTCGCCGCTGGCCGTGCGCAGACAACGTTGTACCTATGGACCGCATTCTTCTTTACCCAACTCTTACTGCTGTTGATGCTCAATTGGCTGCCCACGCTCATCGTGGGACTGGGCTTCTCGCACCCACAGGCGAGCTGGGCGTCGATCTGGTTCAATGTCTGCGGCGGCCTCGGTTCGATGTTTCTGGCCCGCCAACACGCTGGGTCACGGCGACGCCTGTGGGTGGTGCTCACTTACCTGGGTATGGTGGCGGCTCTTCTTGCCCTGCCGGCCGTCGGCGACGTGTTTTCATTGGCGGCGCTGGCCTGTGGGTTGTCAGGCGCACTGATCGTTGGTGCGCAGCTGATCCTGTTCGCGCTTGCGCCCCTTTACTATGAGCGCAATATGCGTGGCACCGGCGTCGGCGCAGCGGTCTCCGTCGGCAGACTCGGGGCAGTCGTCGGTCCGCTGTTTGCGAGCGCGTTGCTGGCGGGTGGCGGCACGTCCGAAACGGTGCTGCTCGGAATCGTTCCGTTCGTGATCATTGCCGGCGGGGCGGCCTGGTGTCTCACGTGGCGCGAAGGCGTTTAGACCAACGTTTGAGGGGATCGAAGATGAAACCAATGCTGATCACTGCCTTATTGGTCGGCGCTGCGATACTGCCATGGTACGCAGCCCGCGCCGCCGGACCGCAGGATGACAAACCGGCATCGCCCCGCAGCCTGCCCACCGATGCCTTGCCGCCATTCGGCATGCTCGATGACAACGGCCATCTGGTTCCGGTTCCAAGTCCCGCTGCGATGGCGGCCGCCGCGGCCTCAGAGCCGGCAGAGCCGCCCCCGTCCGCGCCTGCAGCGGGCCCCTCGCTTGAGTTGGCCACGCAGGGGGCTCACGCGGCTGTCGAGGCCTGTGCCAGGCAGGGCGTGGCGATCGCCGTGGCGGTCATTGATTCGCAAGGTAAGCCACGCGCGATGCTGATGGCGCAGGGGTCGATCGGTAGTGTCTTCGTCGCGATGCGCAAGGCGGTGGCGGCTTTGACCTTTCGCATGCCCACCTCCGAGATCGGGCCGAAACTGCAGCAGGACAAGGCACTGCTCGCGCAAATGACTCCCGTCATGTTCATCTCGGGGGGCGGCCTGCCGATCTGGCGCGGCAAGGAGCTCATCGGCGCCATCGGCTCAAGCGGCGCGCACGGCGCGGGACCCATCGGCCAGCTGGATGAGGTGTGTGCCCGGGTGGGCCTGAAGAAAATCCAACGCGGATTGCGTGTCCCGGGAGCGACATCATGATCCGAAGCCAGCGTCGACAGAACATTGCAGTAATCGTGGCGCTGCTGAATCTGTGCATGATCGCAGCCACAGGGGCGGCAGAGCCCGCGGATGACTTTACCGGACATGTGGCGTTCAACGTCGGATCTGAAAGTGGACGCGTCGAAAACATGGCGGTGACGGTCGGTGATGGGGGGACCGGTCCGTACAAGGCAATTCTCTCCGGCAACTCGACCCTGCCGACGCACACAATCTATCGTCCGCGGGATCTCCAGCGATTCGGATCGAGCAACCGTCTGCCGCTGGTTGCCTTCGCCAACGGCGGCTGCCGGGATTCATCAGCGGAGTTTCGCAACCTGCTCTCCGAAGTTGCTTCGCATGGATACGTAGTCGTTGCAATCGGTCCGGCCGGAACGGCCGCCGTGGCTGGATCAGAGGAGCACGTCGGGACAACCAGGGCTTCTCAACTCCTGGATGCGGTCGATTGGGCAACCCGGGAGGCAGCGCGACCGGAGAGCATATTCTTTCAGAAGATTGACGCCACCAAGGTCGCCGTCGTCGGTCAATCCTGCGGCGGAATGCAGGCGCTGGCGGTCTCCGGTGATCCGCGCGTCAGCACCTCCATCATTCTGAATTCCTCCTCGGCCATCGCGCGCAGTCCCGGTTCCGGTCCGGCCTCCGGGGCGGACATTCAGGGCCTGATGGCGGGGCTCAACAAGGCGAGTCAACGCTACATGCCGTTCGGACCGCAAAATTCAGCAAATATGAATCAGGATGTGCCCACCGCGGCAGGCCCCCTGGCAACCCTCCATGCGCCGATCGCCTTCATAGCCGGGGGACCTTCGGACCTCGCCTATGAGGGAGCAAAACGCGACTTCAATGCCATCGCGAATCTTCCCGTCGTTTTCATCAACCGCGATGTGGGACACTATCCGGGAACTTATCGGGAACCCAATGGCGGTGCCTTTGCGATTGCGGTCACCGCGTGGCTGCAATGGCAACTGCGGGGCGACGCGAACGCCAAGGCGATGTTCGTCGGTCCGGATTGCGGGCTATGCCGGGATTCCAAGTGGACCGTGGTCACGAAGAATCTGCACTAGGATTGCCTCAAACGATACCGCTGCGAGACCCCGTGACGGCCGGTCGGTTACGCGCGCACTGGGTGCGGTAGGCGCTGGCTCGATACGTCTGCAAAGGATCGATGGCCGCGCCCTTCTCGAGTCGCGCCTTGGCCAGGATCGGCTGAACGTCCGCGGTGAAGGCCAGTTTGAGCGTCTGGTTAGCCATCATGACGTCATTGCTTTGCTGAAATGACGCCAGTTGCGCCCGATCCACCAGCAAAGCCTGGGCATAGGCGCGCTGCAGTTCGATGGCGCTGCTCATCAGGCTTTCGATCGGGTCGGTGACGTTGTGTGACTGATCCAGCATGTGCGCAGGGTGCAGACCCTTCACCGCGCGCCATTCGGCATCGACCAGTTCATTGAATATCAGGAACAGCCGAAAGGGGTCAATCGCGCCCGCGTCCAGGTCATCATCACCGTACTTGGAGTCATTGAAGTGGAAGCCGCCGAGTTTGCCCGCGTGAATGAGCCGCGCGACGATCATTTCGATATTCACATGGGGCGCGTGATGGCCCAGGTCCACGAGGCAGCGTGCCTTGGCACCCAGGGAATTGGCCGCCATCAGTGAACTGCCCCAGTCCTGGATCACGGTCGCGTAGAAGGCCGGCTCGTACATTTTGTGTTCGAGCAGCAGCACCCAATCAGCCGGAAGGGCCGCATAGATCTGACTTGCCGAATCAAGGTACCGTTCGAACGCACGGCTGAGATGCTGCTGACCCGGAAAGTTTGCCCCATCAGCGATCCACAGCGTCAATGCCCTGGAGCCCAGAATCCGACCGATTCGGATGCAATCGAGGTTGTGTTCGATGGCCTGCTGGCGCACGGCCGCATCGGTGTGCGTCAGGCTGCCGTACTTATAGGAGAGTGCCTGGCCCTTCTGATCCTGGAAGGTGTTGGAATTCACGGCGTCAAATCCCAGCCCGAGCGCGCTCGCGCGGACCTTGAGTTCCTCGGGGTCGGCGCGATCCCACGGCAGGTGTAGCGATACGGTGGGCGTGGCCCCGGTGAGTGCGTGAATGACCGCGCAGTCCTCGAGCTTGTCGAAGACATCGCGTGGTTCGCCCACCCCGGGAAAGCGGGCAAAGCGCGTGCCGCCCGTGCCCACGCCCCAGGAGGGGACCGCGACGCTGAACGCCATGACAGCGCGCGTAACGCGACCGATGTCGATGCCGCGTCGCTCGAGCTGCGCGCCGAGTGTCTCGTAGTCGGCCTGCAGCCGCGCCTGAAGGGGCGCATTGCACTTTGCAATGAAATCGGGATCGCGCGGATTCGCTTCGATTGGGTTGTTCAATGCCGGCCCCCTCAGCGCGTGAATGCCGCGGCGTTGCCCGCGTCCACATTGATGATATTACCGGTCGACTTGGAAGCGCGCTCGGAGGCGAGGAACGCCACGGCTTCCGCGATGTCCTCCGGATAGACACTGCGCTTGAGCAGGCTGCGTTCGCGATAGACCTGTTCGAGTTCGTTGGGCGTCGTATTGTTCTGCCGGGCGCGCTGTTCGGCCCATTCGCCCTGCCAGATGCGCGAACCACGCAGTACGGCATCGGGATTGACGACGTTGACGCGGATACCGGCCGGCGCGAGCTCCAAGGCCAGGCAGCGCGCCAGGTGCAGCTCCGAGGCCTTGGCGGTGCAGTAGGCCGCAGCCCCGGGAGAGGCCACCAGGGCATTCTTCGATCCGATGAAGACGATCGAGCCGCCCATGGATTGGGCTTTGAGAAGCTGCACACATTGGCGGCTCACCAGGAAATAGCCGGTGGACAATATATCCATGTTGCGCTGCCATAGCGCGAGCGTCGTGTCCTCGATGCCCGCAGCCGAGGCGATGCCGGCGTTCGAGACGCAGATATCGAGCCCGCCAAAGTTCCAGGCGGCCTCGCGAAAGAGTGCACCGATGGAGGCCTCATCGGTGACGTCGCCCCAGATGCCAACACAGGCATCGCGGCCGAACTGACTCTTCAGTTGGTGGGTGGCTGCCTCCAGCGCATCCCGATCGATGTCGGTCAGCACCACACAGGCACCCTCATCCAGCAGTCGTCGCGCCGTGGCCTGCCCGATGCCGCCCGCGCCGCCGGTGATCAGCGCCACGCGCCCGGCGAGCGCTTTGGGCTTCGGCAGGCGCTGCAGTTTGGCTTCCTCGAGCAGCCAGTACTCGATGTCAAAGGCCTCCTGTTCCGGTAATGCGCGGTAGGTCGAGAGGGTGGAGGACTCGCGCATCACGTTGATGGCGTTGATGTAGAACTCCGCGGCGATGCGCGCGGTGGCCTTGTCGGCGGCAAAGGTGATCATGCCAACGGCGGGAATCAGATATACGACCGCGTTCGCATCGCGCATTTTGGGCGAGTTGGCGCGCTTGCAGCGCAGATAATATTGCGTATAGGCGGCGCGGTAGGCGTCCACGGCGGCCGGCAGGCGCTCGATCAGGTCGCGCTCGGTCCCCTTGATCGGATCAAATGGCAACACCAGCGGCCTGATCTTGGTGCGCAGGAAGTGATCCGGACAGGAGGTGCCCAGGGCTGCCAGTGGCTCGAACGCCGCGCTGTTCACGAATTCGAGCACTCCGCTGCTGTCGTCAAAATGCCCGACTTTAGGGCTGGTGGCCGAAATCAGGCCGCGGATGCGCGGCATCAGGGCGGCGGCAATTTCGCGACGCCGCGAACCCGGTAACGCCGTTACGACGCTCCCACCCAATGCATGGGCGCGATTGGAGTTGCGTTCCAGATGCGTGATGGCCCGGTTGATCACATCGAGGGTCGTCTCATAACACTCTTTCGCGCTCGCTCCCCAGGTGAACAATCCGTGGGCCTCGAGCAGCACACCCTGCGCCTGGGGATGGGAGTCTGCGAACTGTCGCAATTGCAATGCGAGTTCAAAACCGGGGCGCACCCAGGGTAGCCACCCGATGTTCTGACCGAAGAGTTTTTCCGTCAGCAGCCGGCTGTCGGCAGAAGCGGCGATTGCGATGATCGCATCCGGGTGCATGTGGTCGATGTGCGCTCGATTGACCAGGGCATGCAGCGGCGTGTCGATGCTCGTCGCCCGGGCATTCAGATTGAAGGTACAGTGGGCATACAGGCCCACCATTTGATCTTCATCTTCCGGTCCGTGGTAGTACGCGGGAAGCCGCAGGAGCTTGTCCAGATACAGGGTCGCAAAGCCTTCGAGCTTCATCGTTCCCAGATCGCCGCCCGATCCTTTGACCCAGAGCACGGGCACGTCCTCGCCCGACAGGGGATCGCGCTCAGTGAGTTTGGCGGACGTATTGCCACCCCCGAAGTTCGTGACGCGCTGGTCCGAGCCCAAAAGATTCGAACGATAGAGCAGCAGTTGCGCAGGTCCGAGCGTCGCTGCCAGGGAATCGTCCCAGCGGTTTTCTATCAGGCTCAACGTTTGGGTCCCCCGAATGACCGATGGCAATCATTATCGAGCAAATACAATCGCCGCTCAAGACATCTCGCTGGAAGCGGGCCCTAAGGACGTGAACGGGGCTGGACGCCTCTGTTTGTGATCGATTATGATCATTTTCGATCAACACTCGAGCATTGGGGGAACTGCAGGTGCTTGAAGCGGAGCGTCACCAGCTCATCCTGAAGATTGTCGCCGAGCATTCCTTCGCGAGTGTCAGCGAGTTGGTGGAGTTGCTCGCAGCCTCCGAAGCGACCATCCGCCGTGACATCAATGCGCTGGCGGAACAGGGTCGGATCAAGCGCATCCGTGGCGGCGCAGAAGCGCTGCACCCACGGCACCAGGCGCACCTCGTGGGGCTGCCGTTCCTGATGAGTCAGGGGATCAATGTTCCACAGAAGCGGGCGATCGCGCGCGCGGCGGCGCGCCTGCTCACGCCCGGCGAGAGCATCATCATCAATGGCGGCACCACCACCTTCGCGCTGGCGGAGTTTCTGGTGGACCAGGAACTGGACATCCTCACCAATTCCTTCGCAATGGCGGCGCAACTGCTGGCTACCAGTCGCAATCGGGTGACCCTGCCCGGTGGCACGATCTATCGTGAACAGAACATCATCTTGAGTCCGTTTGAGCACGATGCGATCGAGAGCTTCTGGGGCGACCGGCTCTTTACCGGCTGCTACGGGGTGAATCGCTTCGGAATCATGGAGGCGGACCCTTTGATCGTGCAGGCTCAGCGCAAGCTGCTGCGGCGATCTGAAAACGTGGTGGTGATGGCCGACAGCAGCAAACTGCGGCGCAAATCCGCCATGATCGTCGCTGCGCTCGAGAATGTCAGGACGCTGGTCACCGATGATGGAGCCTCTGCCGAGGAGCTCGAGACATTCCGGGCGGCCGGTATTGAAGTTATCGTTGCCGGTATCGCTCAGGATGAGCTGCGTCAGCAGGGCGCCTGATGCGAGCCCGCGCAATCATATGAGTGACGTGGTCGCCGTTCTCGATATCGGCAAAAGCAACGCTAAACTTTCGCTGGTCGACGCAACATCGCTGCGGACCCTGTGGAGCGCGAAACGAGCGAACGAAATCACCCAATCCGCGGGCCTGCGCCAACTGGATATCTTGGGGATCGAACAATGGCTGCTGGCGATGTTCGAAGCCGCGCCATTGCCTGTGAAGCAGCGGGTGTCAGTGATCGTGCCGCTCGCGCATGGCGCCGCGGCCATCCTCATCGACGGGCAGGGGGAGATCCTTGCGGCACCCGACTACGAGGACACCGTATTCGACGTCCCTGACGAGGACTACGAGCGGGCACGCGATGCCTTTGAGACGACTTATTCGCCACGTTTGCCAGGCGGATTGAACCTCGCGCGCCAATGGTTTTTTCTGGAGCGAAATCGACCCGATGTCTTCACGCAGGTCGCACATGCACTGCTCTATCCCCAGTACTGGGCCTGGCGCCTTTGCGGCAGTATGGCCAGTGAGGTGACCTCACTGGGCTGCCACACCGATCTGTGGTGTCCGCAGCGAAAAGCCTTCTCGGGCCTGGTCCGCAAGCATCAGTGGCAGCGCCTGCTCCCCCCGCAACGGTTCGCGGGCGACACGCTGGGCACCATCACGCCCGGTGTCGCGAGCCGCACGGGCCTGAATCCGGAATGTCGCGTGAGCTGCGGCATCCATGATTCAAATGCTTCCTACCTGCAGTACTTATTGGGGAGCAGTCCGCAGCGGGGCGGATTCTCGGTCGTTTCCAGTGGCACGTGGACCGTGACGATGGCCCACGCAGTGCCGTTGAGCGTACTTCGTGCCGAGCGCGACATGCTGGCGGGGGTCGATGCCTATTCATCGCCCGTGGGTACCGCGCGGTTCATGGGCGGACGCGAATACCAGGCGATCGCCCGGACCGAGGCCCTCCCGGATGCCAAGGCGCTGGCGACCCTGCTGCAGGAGCAGATTTTCGCCCTGCCATCCTTTGCTCCGGGCGGCCCGTTCCCCGCGGCCCAGGGAAGTATCGTGGGCAAGCGGGGGCTGTCCGCCCCGGAGAGTGCGTCACTCGCGACGCTCTACGTGGCATTGATGAGCGATCTGTCGATCGATCTGCTGGGGGCCAGCGCGGAAGTCTTTCTCGACGGCCCGCTCGCCGTCAATCCGTTATTTGGCCCGCTGCTGGCCGCCTGGCGGCCGGATGATCAGGTATTCGCCAGCGCGAGCCTCGAGGGCTGCAATGCCGCGGCGGTCTACCTCGGCGGTTTTCCTGCTCGTGCCGTCGAAACACGGGTGCCCCTGGCGCCGCTGGCGCTGACGGGATTGGCGGAGTATCGGCAGGCCTGGCGACAATTGTTACCCGAGGTGCGGCGATGAATGGCTGGCGGAACACGATTCTTGCGGGTCTGGCCAACTACATCGATGGCGGTTCAATCGTCGCCGGTTCTGCGGCGTTGGCGCTGTGGGTCGAGCGCTATCATCTAAGCCGCGGTTTTGTCGGCATTCTGGGCGCATTCAGCGCCAATGCGATCTCCGCCGGCATCGGGGCTGCCTTGGGTGGCTGGCTGTGTGACCGCTACGGACGCAAACGAATCTATCAGTACGACATGCTCTTCTACGCCTTCGGGATGGCGTGGCTGGTGTTCGCGGTGGAGCCGTGGATGATCGTGGTCGGATTCGTACTGGTGGGACTCGCGGTCGGCGCCGATATTCCCGCGTCCTGGTCGCTGATTGCGGAAAACGCGCCGGCCGGTCGGCGCGGCCGGCATAGCGGCTCGGCGCAGATTCTCTGGTATCTGGGTCCGGTCGTCGTACTGCTGTTGTTTCTGGTGCTGACACCGCTGGGAACTGTGGCAGCGCGGATCGTGTTTGCCCATCTCGCATTGCTGGCATTGGTGCTGACCTTCCTGCGTTCGCGCATGCTCGAATCCAGAATCTGGAGCGAGGCGAGGACGGCCCGCCAGGATGAGCTCGCGCGCAGCCTGGCGCCGACGCGCAGCCAGTTGGGACAGCTTTTTTCGAGTCGACACCTGAAGGCGATGCTGTTTCTGATCGGCATGTACGGGATGTGGAATCTGTGGGCCGGCACCAACGGATTCTTCTTTCCGTACATCTTGCGCACGGTGGGGGGGCAAACACAGGCGGCGTCCGTCGGGTTGCAGGCGGTAAGTTTCACTTTGAGCATGCTCTCCATCGCGCTCGTCTTCATGCCGCTGTCTGATCGGGTCAATCAGCGCCACCTGTTCGTCGCTGCAGCGGCAATTCAGATCGTAGGCATGTCCCTGCTCGCCCTGCTGCCGCTGACGACATCTGTGGCCATGCTGCACATTTTCCTGATGCAGGTGGGTGGCGGATTTGGGGCGCAGTCGTTCTTCCAGCTGTGGAGTTCGGAGTTGTTTCCAACGCTGCTGCGCGCCACGGCTCAGGGTGTCACCTTCGCGGTAGTGCGGATCGCGCTCGGCCTCTGGAGCCTGTTCGTCCCGATCCTCTCGGCCACGGATTTCAGAACCCTGGCTTGGATCCTGACCGGGTTTCTGGTCGGCAGCGCCGTGATTGGGCTGATCTGGGCGCCCAATCATCAAGGCAAGAGCCTGGCGCAGATCGAAAGCCAACGTTCTTAGCCGCGGCCGTACCATGCGGTGAGACCGAAAGCACGCCTCAGGAAAAGCGGATTCCCATTCTTAGGGGCGCTGCCTATTCTTGCGAGGTCTGACGGGGGACATATGATGAAACAGCTGTTCGGTCTGTGCCTCGCTTGGGGCGCGTCGCTCGTTGCGGCAACCGCTTTTGCACAGCGA
The DNA here is from genome assembly GCA_035486855.1 of Steroidobacteraceae bacterium. Lineage (GTDB taxonomy): Bacteria > Pseudomonadota > Gammaproteobacteria > Steroidobacterales > Steroidobacteraceae > DAIDKA01. The sequence goes on along the minus strand of DATHMT010000020.1, from coordinate 22,924 downwards.
CCGCCGCAGCTGGCACAGCCGCTGACATCACGGCAAGTGCTCCAGGTATGGCCCGGCAAGCCACCCGGCGCGCAAAGTTCCACGCTCAAAGAAAGCGTGATGGCGGTTCCCCACACCAACCTGCATCTGGTTCGAAATGTCGGCGAACCGACTCTGACGGTATTCCAGCCCAAGTCCGGCAACCCTTCCAAGACGGCGGTGATCATTGCCCCGGGTGGTGGTTTTCGAGTCCTGGCAATTGACCAGGAGGGTTATTGGGTCGCCGAGTGGTTCGCACAACACGGCATCACTGCCTTCGTGCTGAAGTACCGTCTGGCGCCGACCCCGCAAACGGATGAGGAAGTCTTGCCGGGCGGGCGCGTGCCCGCGCCGCCTGCGCCAGGGGCCGCCGCGGCCCCGAATCCGATGATGATTCCGCTGCCCGCGGAAACCCAGCCGAACGCCGTCGCGGACGGTCTACAGGCCATCAAGCTGGTCCGCTCGGATGCGGCGAAGTGGGGCATTGCGCCAGATCGTGTCCTGTTCATGGGATTTTCCGCCGGCGCCGCGCTGACTGCGGGGACGATGCTGGCGCCCGATGCTGCGCAGCGCCCCAACTACGTCGGCATCATGTATGGCGGACCCATCGGCGGACCGATGCCCGCCATTCCGGCCAATACGCCGCCCGCTTTTCTTGCGGTAGCGGAAGATGACCCGCTCGCTGGGGCCGCCGAGATCAAATTCTTCGATGCGCTGCGCGAGGCCAAGTCGACCCCCGAGATGCATGTCTTTCGTTCCGGTCAGCACGGTTTTTCGATGATGCTCAGAAATGGCACCAGCGACCATTGGATCGATGAGCTCTACTGGTGGATGGCATCCTACGGTCTGACCAAGCCTTGAAGTCAGAAGCGGCGCCGAGCGTGCGCGTTCTGTGCGCACTCGGAATGCTGATGTCGGCGCTTGCCCTCGCTCGGGCAGCGCCTGCCGCCGCGGCTGACGAGCCGTATTGGCGGCAGGTCTTTCCGCAGCTCGCCGATCCCCCCGCGCAATTCCGGCCAAAGGCGCGGAGTCGCGCCGACGACCACAATCTGGAAGCGCTGGCGGCGGCGGGATTCGGCGGCGTGGAGATCGGGGTCGATTTTCGCTCGGAACCTTCGGTCGCACAGCGGGCCTTGCACGAGCAGCTGCTGGAGGCACAGCGCCTCGGCATTCATCTGGACCTGGCACCCGGCGGCTCTCAGCCTTATGAGAGCGCAGGCATCTCCGAAGCCGACTCCATGCAGCAGCTGGTGATGGAGCACCTGAGCGTGCAGGGGGACACCGATTACGCACAGACCGTGCGCCAGCCCGCCGGGCTGGTGGGTCATGCGACGCTGGTCGCTGTCAGCGCGGCGCGCGTCACCGATGAAGCCACGACGCCCGTGGTGCTCGAGTTCTCGAGTGTGATTGACCTGACTCACCAGCTGGATCACGCCGGTGTCCTGCATTGGCGCGTACCGGCCGGTCGCTGGCTGCTGTTCAGTTTCTGGCAGCGCGCCACGGGGCAGGTCTTCACTCTCAATCCATTCGAAGACCCCAGTGTATGGAGCAGCCGGGTACCCCAGAGCGGCCCGGGCCGATATTACACGGCCGATATCTTCAGCAGCGCCGGCATCTCATCGGCACTTGCGTATCTGGATGCTCACCTCCTGCCGGGCAGCCTCGCGCTGCTGCGTGGCGGCAATCTGGCGCACGATTCGCTGGAAGTGCAGGCCCAGATGTTCTGGACGGGCGACCTGCCACAGCAGTTCAAGCAGCGCCGCGGCTACTCGATCATTCCGTACCTGCCGGTGCTCTATACGCCGCGGGAAGCCTCCTTCAACCCGCTCGATCCGGCGTGGGGGGGAGCGTTGCCTCCCAGGCCGTTTGATTTTGATGGGGATATCGGCGCCCGCGTGCGCTACGACTATCAGCGCACCCTGACGGACCTGTATTCCGAGCGTTACCTGCGCGCCTTGTCCGACTGGGCTCATGCGCACGGCTTGCGCTCGCGCGTGCAGGTCGCCTATAACTATCTCGCGCTCGATATGCTGCGCAGTGCCCGCTATGTGGATATTCCCGAGAACGAGTCATTCGATCCGGGCTGGGCCAGGCCTTTCGATCCGACCGTGCCCGCCTACGGCAGCGAACGTTGGCGCCACGTCATGGATTCCTATCGCCTCACCGGCTCCGGCGCGCACCTGGCCGGCGTCCAGCGCGCCACCCTCGAATTTGGTGATGACTTTGCCATCTACCGCAAACAACCGGTCGACTATGCACAGCAGCTCAACGAAGCGCTGGCGGGCGGGGTCACGATGGGACTGCTGACCGAGTTCAGCAGTGCCGACACGGCGTGGCCAACGCCACAGGGGGGCGCGGCGCTGGGTCTGGGCGATGCGTGGACTGCCGGATGGCCGCAGTGGCGGGATTGGCCGGCGCTATCGCGTTATTTCTCGCGCTCGACGCAGGTGTTGGAGTCCGGACAGGCGCGGATCGATGTCGCGATCTACCACGATCGGGGATTGTCCACGGCGCATGACGGCGGGCCGCTGTTTGCGAGCGACCGGCTCGAGCGCGCGGGCTACACGTACGATTTCATTGATCCACTTGCCTTGACCAGCGTGGCGGCCTCCGCGACGCGCGGGGCTCTCTACGGACGCGGCATCGGCTATCGGGCCCTGATCCTGGATCGCCAGGCAAGCATCCCTGCCGAGGCGGCGCGGGCCGTGTTGTCAATGGCCCAGCACGGCCTGCCGGTAGTCGTGATCGGTGAGCCCACGCGCCTCAGCACCGGCCTGCTGCATCAGCTGGAGAATGACCGGGCGGTTCAGCGTGCGATGGCGGCGCTGATGCGACTTGGCAATGTCGCACAGGTGAACAGTGCCGATGACGTACCGGGCACGTTGCAGCGCCTGAACTGTTTGCCCGCGGCATCCTTTGGCGAGCGTTCGACATTGCTCAGCGTTCATCGGCAAACCGCGGAACAGGATCTGTGGTGGATATTCAATCCCACGGACAATCCGGTGGCCACCCCTGCGAGCTTCGCGGCAATCGGGGCACCGTACCAGCTGGATCTGTGGAGCGGAGCGGGCGAGCGGGTTGCCCAGTGGAGCGTAGAAGGGGCGCGGACGCTCGTGCCGCTGGTCGTCATGCCGCACGCCACGACGGTGCTGCTCTTTCATCGCGGGGAGGCGCCATCGCGTCACGTCATCAGCAGCTCCGCCGAACAAGTCGAACAGCACGCCGATGATCTGCTGGTGTTTGATGCGCGCGGTGGCACACAACGCCTGGTCCTGAGCGATGCCCAGGTTCGCAATGTCGATCTCGGGCGGCTACCGCATCCCCTGGAGCTGTCGCGATGGCATCTGCAGGTCGATGAGCGCCTGCCCGAGGGTTCCCGGCATCACGATCTGGATCTTGCGTCGCTCACGGATTGGCGCGCCATGGGCGAACTGAAAGATGCGGTCGGCGAAGGGCTGTACACCGCCCAGATCAATCTGCCTGCGTCGTGGTTCGGGGCCGACCGAGCGGCCCTCCTGACGGTGGGTGAAGTCGCCGGCGCCATGCAGTTGTCGGTCAATGGTCACATCGTCACCGAGCAGACGACTGGTTACGGCAGATGGGCCGTCGATCAGTGGTTGAGGCCGGGCGACAACAGCTTCACAATTCGGTTGGATACCACCCTATTGAATCGCATGGCGGCTCTACGCGCGGCGGGCGAACCGCGCTATCAGACAGGACCCACACCGCTACCCACGGCGGCGTCGGGCCTGATGGGGCCCGTTACGCTGATGAGCGCGGCCCGAGTGCCGTTAACCCGCGGCGAGTCCAACTAATTCCTCACTGACCTGCCACAGTCGCTCCGCCGCGTTGCGGTCCTGAGCGACCGGCGAAATCGGCATCAGCCTGCAGTCGACATAGTAGCCACCCGATGCGCCCTGGACCTCGGGGGAGGTCGCCAGGTAGATGAGGGTTTGCGCGCCTTGCGCGGGGGAGCGCGCGAACTTCGCGAACAGGTTGAACAGGGCTCGGCCGAAGGCCGGCATGTCGCGCGCAATGCTCGTGCGGACCAGGCCGGGGTGCAGGCAGTTGGCCGTGACCTGCGTGGCGTCGAGACGCTTCGCGAGGGCGCGCGTGAACAGAATGTTGGCGAGCTTCGATGTGCCGTAAGCGCCCATCGGCGAGTACTTGCGCGCCGCCTGCAGGTCAGCGAAATTCAGCTGCGCGCCGCGATGGGCGACCGATGAGGTGGTGACGATGCGGGCCGGCGCGCTGCGCGTGAGCATGTTCAGCAGCAGATTCGTGAGCAGGAACGGCGCCAGGTGATTGACCGCAAAGGTGAGCTCGTAGCCGTCCTTGGACAAGGCGCGCTTGGGGAAGATGCTGCCGGCGTTGTTGATGAGGATATCCAGTTTCGCCGTTCGCTCCGTGACCGAAGCCGCGAGGCCCCGCACCTCGGCAAGCGAGGCGAAGTCACACTGCAGAAACTCGATGGCCGGATTGCCACTGCGCGCCTTGAGTTCGGCGATGGCGCGCGCGCCCTTGTTCGGATCGCGGCCCTGGATCAAAAGCCGGGCGCCCTGCTGCGCGAGGGCACAGGCCGCTTCCTTGCCGATGCCGTCGGTTGCGCCGGTGACGAGGCAGACCTTGTCGTTCATGGGGCCGACGGCGCGGGAAGCCTGAAGACCCACAGGGTCGTGCCCGCCGGGGGGTCGATGATTTCGGGCGTCAGGCCGCGGCCGGCGGCATCGAAGGCGCCGCCACCGCCGGCGATGACCGCCAGATACTGCACGCCACCGACGCTATAGGTGACCGGCGAGGAACTCGGCGAGGCGCTCAGGCCGACCTGCCAGAGCACCTGGCCACTGGCGGCGTCATAGGCGCGAAACTGACGATCGCGGGCGCCGCTGAAGAGCAGGCCGCCGGCCGAAGCCAGGAGCGAACTGGCAATCGGTGCGCGCAATCGCTGCGACCAGACGAGCTTGCGGGTCTTGAGGTCGACCGCCGCAATGCGTCCGAACAGACCATCGCTGTCCGGTTTCGGACGACCGCGCAGCCGGGTGTCCTGGCCGCCGGCGGCAATCTGGCCGGCATCACGCTGCGTCCAGCTGAAATCCATGCAGTCGTTGTCCACGAGCGGCACGTACAGGTAACCGGAGGCCGGATCAATCGCGGTCGTCGGCCAGCTGCGCCCACCGGTGGGATTGGGGCAGATCACATCGGTCCGTCCGGCCTTGGGCGCAAACTCCGGTTTGATGATCTTGCGGCCGGTGTTCGGCTCGATGCTGGCGACGAAATTCTGGATGCCGAAATCGTGCGAGAAGGCATAGCGGCCATCGGCGCCGCCCACGGCGTCGAAGATCGCGAGCTTCCCGCCGGTCACCACGAGCTTGGTCGGCTTGCCATCGATCGGCACGGTGACCAGGGCCTGCTCGAAGGCCCAGTCCAGATCCCACACGTCGCGGTTCATGTGCTGGTAGTACCAGGACAGCTTGCCGGTGTCCGGATCGAGCGCCAGCGTCGAGTCCGTGTAGAGCGCATCGTTGTTCGACAGGCTCTGGCCCGCGCGCGGTATCAGCAGCGTGCCCACGTCATAGGTGTTGCCGGTGCCGAAATACACCAGATTCAAATCGGGGTCGTAGCTGCCGATCGACCAGACGCCGGAGCCGTAGCGCTGTTCGGCGGGCGCGCCATTCCAGCTGTCGCCGCCCGGCTGACCCGGGCGCGCGATGGTGTTGAACCGCCATTGCTCCTGGCCGCTGTGCGCGTCGAGACCGACGATATAGTCGCCGCCACCGGTGTTCACGGCGAGGCTGACCCCGACGATCACCTTGCCGTGAACCAGGAGCGGGCCGCCGGAAATATGAAAGTAGGCGCCGTCAAAGAGGCCCGGGCGCACGCCCTGGGCCGCGGTCACCACCGCATGATCCCAGAGCAGATCGCCCGTTTTCGCATCCAGCGCCACGATGTGTCCATCGGCGGTGGGTGCGTAGAGCCGGCTTTCGTAAATCGCCAGGCCCCGCATCCGGGCTTCATTGCCGTTGTGCAGCGGTTCCGGCAGCGAGCGGATATAGCGCCAGAGAATGCTGCCATCCACGGCATTGATCGCTTCAACGGTGTTGGCGGCATCGATGAACAGCACGCCATCGTGGATCAGCGGCGCGCCTTCGTTCTGGCTGGCCGGCAGCGCCAATGTCCAGGCGACGCCCAGACTGTGGACGTTGTTCCGGTTGATCTGATCGAGCCGGCTGTAGCTTTGGGTGGCGTACGTGCCGCGCCACATCAGCCAATCGGCGGCCGGGGGATCGCGCAGCACGGCGTCGGAGACCGGCGTGAGCTTATCCAGCAGGGCCTTCCGGGCGGCCGTGACGGCCACATAGGTGGCGTCCTCGTTACCGAGGCGCACGGCCGCGTTGGCCGCGCCGCCCAACGCGCTCGAGGCGGCCAGCGCCACGGTGCCCGGCGTGCCGCCGTTTTCCCGCAGCAGATACGCCTCGATATCGGTGTACGTCGGGCTGTCGAGACTGCCGGGCGCCGCCGGCGGCATCCGTTGAATGACCGTGCGCAGGGCGGCCGGCGTCAGCGCCTGCCAGAGTGCCTTGAACGCATCGCCCTTCATCGGCGGCCCGAAGCGGCCGTCGGTCAAATGAGGTCCGTGACAGGAAGCGCAGTTCTCGGCATAGGCGCTCTGGCCGCGCGCCGCTTCCTGTGCGGTGAAGGGCACGGGACCGCTGCTGAACAGCGTTTGCGCCCCCGCGGTGCCGAAGATCCACACCGCGCCCGCCACGCACCCCAGGCGAACCCGCCAACTGCGCTGAAACACTGTCATGCGCCGGCACACTATGCCGGTAACTTGGCATTGTCCACCGCCGCTGGCGGCTCAAGATCTACTGATGGGTTCGCTGCTGCTGGTGCCGGGAAAACAGTGCGAGCATTTCGCGGTTGAAGGCCGGCAGGTCGTCGGGCTTGCGGCTGGTCACCAGATTATCATCCACCGTGACCTCCTGATCGACCCAGTCGCCACCGGCATTGGTGATGTCCGTCTTGAGCGAGGGCCAGGACGTCATGCGATAACCCCTGGCCGCGCCGCTCTCGACGATGGTCCAGGGACCGTGGCAAATGGCAGCGACGGGTTTCTCGGCATCGAAGAATGAGCGGACGAACCTGACCGCCGCCGGCTGCATGCGCAGCGAGTCGGGGTTCATCACGCCCCCCGGCAGCACGAGCGCGTCGAATGTCTGCGGATCCGCCCCGTTCAGGGCCTGATCCACGCGAACCGATTCACCCCACTCCTTGTGATTCCAGCCGCGGATGTCGCCGTCCTTCGGGGAGACCACCCGGGCGGTGGCGCCCACAGCCTCGAGGGCCTTCTTCGGCTCCAAGAGCTCCGATTGCTCAAAGCCATCGGTGGCCAGAATCGCGACCCGCAAACCTTTCAACGTAGCCTCAGTCATGGCGATGTCCTCTCTTGCAGCTGCCGGGCGATAGCGCCGCCACCGCGGTTTCATCCACGGCAGCGGCTGATCACCGCCAGCTGAAGAGCGACTGCCGGTGACTACGGCAGAGAGTAGTGGTTGCGCGAACGCGCGTGGTCATCGAGAGTGACCAACATGATGCGATCGATATCCTACACGGGCTATTTGGCCATCGCCGTATCGCCCCCGATTCCGGGCTTGGTCGTGACCGATTCGAGAATCGCGATCGCCGCCGCACGGCTTTCCGATGCGGCCCGGTTGTTGGCGGGGGCACCCGGTCCGGCTGCCCGGGGGGTGCGGGCGTAGTCGAGTGCCGTCTTGCCGGCCGCATCGCGCACCGTGGGGTCGGCGCCGCGACTGAGCAGATGCTTGACGACATCGCCCCAACCCGATTCAGCGGCTGCGAACAACGCCGTCTGGCCTTCATGATCCCGGCCCTGGACGTAGGCCACCAACTTGGCCGTATGGGTGCGGCTGTCGGTGACGCGGGCGTTGATGTTGGCACCGGCATCCAGCAACAGATCGATGACCCGCACCGCGCGGGCCTGGACATCCTCACGCTGTGGGCCGTCACCGCCGCTGCGGCCCGACCCGCTCATGCCGGAGGCGGCCATCAGCGGGGTGATCTGGAAATCGTTGGGCGCATCGACTTCGGCGTGGTGTTCCAGCAGCGCCCTGATGGCCACATCGTCCCAGCTCAGCGTCGCCACCATCAGCGGTCCGGTGCCCCCGCGCATCATGTAATCCTCGAAGCGCCCGCGGCCATTGCCGTTGGGCCGCATGCGCGTAAGTTCATGGTTGACATCGACGCCCATGGCGAACAGCCGATTGGCCACATCCATCGACGTGGCCTTGCTCGGCGGATGGGCCGCGGTCGGACTGCCATAGCCGGCGAACCCGGTCGGGCCGCCGAAGCCGCGCCCGCGGTACGAGTTCATGTCGATCGCGACATACAGCGGCGTGCGGCCGTTCATGTCCCAGACATTCGGGTTCGCGCCCTTGTCGAGTAGGAACATCGCGATGTCGTAGTCGCGGCTGTCGAGGGCATTGATCAGCGGCGTGATGCCATCGGGATTCGGCTCATTCACGTCCGCGCCCGCCTTCACGATCGCGACCGCGCAGCGATAGCAGCCGGAACGGGTGGCATAGAGCAGGGCGGTGAGACCACCGGTCTGCCGAAACTGCGCCCGCGGCTCCGAGGTCATCTGCCGCGGCCAGTCGTCGTACTTCGCCCGACGCTTGACGTCGGCATGATGGGCCAGGAGCAGATCGACGATGTCGGCATGATTTTCGGCAGCCGCCCACATCAGCGCCGTCTGGCCGCGGAAGTTCTCCACGGCATTGACGTTCGCGCCGTGATTCACCAGCAGCTGCACGATCTCGAGCGAGCCCAGGCTCGAGGCCAGCATGAGCGCCGTCTGGCCGTCCTGATTCGGGGAATTGGGGTCCGCATGCGCATCGAGCAGCATGCGCACCAGGTCGATATCCGCCAGCTTCACCGCCTCGGTGAGCGGCGTTGAACCGTAGTTGTTGGTGACACTGGCCTTCGCGCCGGCCTTCAGCAGTGCGCGCACCATCTCATGATCGACCTTGTAGGTCGCCCACAGCAGTGCGGTCGAGCCATCCGGCTCGGTCGCGTTGACATTGACGGCGGGCGAGGTGATCGCGGCCAGCACGGCCTCGCGATTGCCAGCGCGGATCAGGTCGACGAGCGATTGCGGGCCTTCGGCCAGCGCCGAAGCAGACGCCGCCCCGAGGATGAGCAAACCGATGGCAGCGGCCACGCCGCTGGCACGGATCGTCGACTTAAACAATGTTGCCCCCAAAATTGGTGTAGTGGGCCCACAGACCCTTGGCGTCGTCGTAGAGGAAGCGGTACGGGTCCTGGAACTTGCGGTCCACCTCGTTCATGACTCCGGCGTCGAGCATGTCCTTCGCACTGCGTCCCTGCGTGGTGAGCAGCGTGGTGCGGTCGTACAGGTGCTGCATCATGTCGCGCTCGGCCTGCAGCTGCGCGCGCGTCATGACCGGTCCATAGGCCGGCACGATCTGGGTCGTATCGTTGGCCAGCGCCAGAAGATCCGTCATGGCATCGACCCGGCCGCCGAGCCAGCCGCCTGCGTACCAGTCCAGGACCGGATCACGCTGTGGTGAGGCGACATCGCCGACCGCCAATACATTGGAGTCGCGGAAGAACACATAGATATCGCCCCGCGTGTGGGCTTCGAGCAGATAACCGAATTCGACCGTTTCCGCGCCGGCCTTCAGCTCGCCCTTCTGATGAAAGGTGACGGTGGGTACGGCGGCCGCCGGGGGTGCCTTCACCCAGCGGTCATCGGCCGGCACGTAGTAGTCGGCGGCCAGCCATTCGCGGGTGATGGCGTGGGCGTGAATGACGGCGCCGGCGCGGGCAAACAGCGCATTACCGCCGGTCTGGTCGGCGTGGTAGTGCGAGTTGAAGAGCGTATGAACACGGGTGCCGGCGAGCGTTGCGCGCACGGCGTGGGCAAGCTCGGTCGAACCGCTGTCGACCAGCAGGATGCCGTCGCCCGACTGAAGGGCCACCACGTTGCCGGGTGCGCCGGTGATGAGCGTGACCCGCTCGGAAAGTTTCTGCGTGGGCAGCGCGCCCGCGCGGCCGGCGTTTGCGCTCGTCCCCGTACGGGCGGGGACCTGCTGGCATCCCGAGAGGCTGGCGAGCAGCGGCACGGACATGAGCCCGGCGACCCCTCCCAGCCCGGCCTGCAGGAAGCTTCTGCGGTCAGTCATCTTCATGTCTCGTGCTCGTCTTTAGACTTCGGCAATGATGCCGGTGCTGTTGCCGAACTTCGGCTGCTTGATGCCAAGCTTGTCCAGAATCGTCAGGTGCAGATTCGCGAGCGGAGTGCGCGCCGGCAGCGTCAGGTTCTTGCCGCCCACGTGTGCACCGTTTGCCCCACCGACCAGCACCTCCGGCAGCGGATAGTTGTCGTGCTGGTTGCTGTTGCCCATGTTCGAGCCGTACAGGAACAGCGAGTGATCGAGAATGCTGCCATCGCCCTCCTTGATGGTGGACAGCTTCTTCACGAAGTCCGCGAAACGCTCCATGTGATAGCGCTGAATGACCGTGAGGCGGCGAATGCGCTCGCGGTCATTGGAATGATGGCTGACCGGGTGGAAGGAATCCGGCACGCCGACATGGTTGTAGGTGCGGTTGGTGCCTTCGGCGACCATCACGTAGGAGGCGACGCGCGTCAGATCGGCCTGATAGGCGAGGGCAATCAGGTCGAACATCAGCCGCACCTGCTTGTCGAAATCGTCGAGCTCACCGACCGGTGCATCCGGCACCTTGATGCCCGAGAGGTCGCGCGAGGCCGCCATGGTCACCCGCCGCTCGAGCTCCCGAACGGTGTCGAGATACGCCTCGAGCCTTTGCTTGTCGCCCGGTCCCAGATCATTGCTGAGGGATTTGGCGCGGTCGGAGACCATGTCGAGAATGCTCGAGTTCTTGCGCAGCAGCGCATCACGCTCGGCGGCCGTGTCACCTTCGCCCATGAGCTGGATGAACACCTTGCGCGGGTTGTATTCCATCGGCAGCGGCGAGGTGGGTCCGGCATAGGAGGTCGTCGAGGCGTAGTAGCAGCCTGCGCCACCGCAGGCGGCCACCTGAATGGTGGTCTCCGAGGCGACCTCCAGCGACGGCAATGCAGTCTTCTGGCCCAGTTTCTGGGCGATCACCTGATCGAGCGTGATGGCCATGCTGGCGCCCTTGGCCGCGGTGTCGGGGCGTACGCAGGACAGCCAGGTCGCCGGATTGAGGGTGTGGACCGAGCCGCCCGCCGCGAGGTTCTCGATGTTCTCAAAGGTCGTGACGTAATTCTTGACCGGGTCCAGCGGCTCGACCGTATGGCCGAGTTTGAAGTCGGCGCCCTTGCCGCTCGAAGTCCACGCGTCGACATCCTTGCCGAAGGGCGTGTTGTTGGCGATCGCGCCGTGCGGAATGTAGAAGAACCCCGCGCGCGTCTTCGGCGCTGCCGCGGTGTCCGCCAGCGCGGTCGCGGCCGGCACCATGGCATCGAGGAACGGCAGCGCCAGCGCCACACCGCTGCCGCGCAGGAAGGTGCGCCGGGACAGATACTTCTTGGTCAGAAAAATCGCCATTACCTATCTCTCCTGCAGCGGCTTCACGGTGCCGATGCGGCTCGTATCGATGGACGCCACCTTGGTGGGCAGCGGCTGCTTGGTCGACTGCTGTTCGGATCCCTGGCGCCGGAAGGAGTCGCTGTTGACGATGCCGGTGATCAGCGCGCCGAGGGTGTAATTGTTCGCGGCCGCATCGTGCACGATCTTGCGCACCTGCGGCATATCGTAGTATTCAAGTTCGCGATTGAGCGCGTACATCATCAAGCGTTTGGTGACGGTGGTCGGGAACTGCTCCGGTCGGCGCGTCAGATAGCGGCGCAGGTCCGCCGGACCGTGCAGCACGACGCCGCTGTCGAGCTCCGCCGTGGGATCGATGGGCGCCTTGTTGGCCGCGGTGTCGACCGTGCGCCAGCGTCCGGTCACGTCGAAATTCTCCATCGCCAGGCCGTAGGGATCCATCACGCCATGACAGCCTTTGCAGGTCGGATTGGCGCGGTGGGCTTCGAGCCGCGCGCGCACCGTGGCCGGCGGCTGACCTTCGTGGACCGACAGATCGGTATTGACGCCCGGGGGGGGCGGCGTGGGCGGAGTGCCCAGAATGCGATCGAGGACATACTCGCCACGCAGCACGGGCGAAGTGCGGTCGGAGTAGGAGGTGCGCAGCTGCACGGCGCCTTTGCCCAGGAGTCCCCAGCGGGTCTCATCCGTCAACGTCACCCGCCGGAACTGCGGACCCAGCACTCCGCTGATGCCGTACTGGCGGGCGAGCGGCTGATTGAGGAAAGTGTAGTCCGCCGTCATCAGCTCGGTGACGTTGCGATTGCCGAGCAGCACCGCTTCCAGGAACAGGCGCGCCTCGGTCTCGAAATTGGTGCGCATTTCGGCGTTGAAGGTCGGATCGAGCGGCTCGACCTGCGCCAAGGTGCCGAGGTTCAGCCAGGAGGTGGCGAAGTTCGCGACCAGCGACTCGGCACGCGGATCCTTGAGCATGCGGTCGACCTGGGTCTTCATGACCGCAGGATCGGAGAGCTGATGCTTGGTGGCGAGCCCGATCAGCTGATCATCCGGCCCCTCGTTCCAGATGAAGAACGACAGACGCGAGGCGAGTTCCAGGTCACTCAGCTGCCGTACCTCGCCCGGAGTGGTCGAGGAGTGAATGGAGCGATAGAGGAAGTCAGGGCTCGACAGCACGGCGGTGACGAGCTCGGTCACGCCGGAATCGAAGCCGCCCGCTTCGGCGCGCCCGATCGCGTAGAACTTCATCAGCAACTGGACATCGGCGTCGGTCGCCGGACGCCGGAAGGCCTCGGTCGCCAGATGCCGTGCGATGCGCTGCGCGCAGGCGGTGTCCTCGGAGTCATCCTTGGGCTGGCAGACATAAATCTTGGCACGACTCTCGCTCAGGGACAGGCCCTGGGGCGAGAAGGGTCCGACCACCTGCACGCCATCGCGGATGATGGGCATGCCCGAGACCTTGCCGGCACCGGTCGGGTCGTTGCTCTCGGCCCAGGAGCGCTCGATGAAGGTGACGACCACGTTGTGCGCGCCTTCGGTGACATGCGCCGGGATGCCCGAGACCTTCGCGACGAGCGCCGAGCGTCCCTTGGGGCCGTCGCGATCGGCGAGATCCAGATCTGACGAGCCACCGATCTGGCGCCGCGCGACTTCCTTGCCGTCGATCAGCACGACCATCGTGGCTTCGGTCTCCATACCGCGCGGATACAGGCCCGCGTCGATGCTGTCGCCTTCCAGGAAGTCGAAGCGATATTCCCCGTCAGCCGGAAAGACGTGCGTAAAGTTGACGCCGCCGCGCGTGCCCAGCGGATATCCGTCCTTGTGGTTCACCTGCGATGGCGAACCCGGTCCGGCCTGGCCGCCGCCACCGCCGCCACCGCGATAGAAGACCTTGGCCATTTTAGGCACCGGCTCGCCGATCGCGCGCTGCGCGACCTTGCGTGCGGCCGACAGGTACTGCTCCATGAAGGAGGGCGAGATCACGAGGGCACCGGCGATATTGCTGAAGCCATCGACTTCGATCTCGGTCGGCAAAATCTGTTTGGGATCGACTTCGACGCCGACCAGGTCTTTTACTGACGCGGCGAATTCGGCGCGGCTGAGCCGCTGAATCGGTACATGGCCGACACCGCGGTCCTTCGCGGAGGCATCGACCGTCGCCTGCAGATAATCGACCACCGTATCGACATCGGCCTGATTGGGCTGCGGCTGTCCCGCCGGCGGCATGAGTCGACTGCCGAGTTTCGCGATCGCCTTTTCCCAGACATCCGGATTGTCGCCAACCTGATTCAAATCCAGGGTATCCATGGCCAGGCTTCCGGCCCAGTCATCGGAGTTGTGGCATTTCTCGCAGCGGGTGCTGACCATGTCGTGGAAGGTCTTGCCGGGATCGGCCTTCGGCGCATCCTGGGGGGGCGCTGCATCAGAGGCGAGCGCGAGCGAAGCCAGCGGCACGCAAGCACCGGCCAGCATCAACGCAAATTTCAACAGTGGTCGACTCTTACGCATTCCCCCTCCTGCTCTATAACCTGTGTACTTTACTATGCGGGCGGCCCATCCGACTGCACTAATGTCTTGACGGTTCAGCGCGTAAAGCCCCGATTATGACCAGCGCGACGCGCACCTCTGGGGAGGCCTTGCCGAGTCAACGGCGAGGGATTTTCGGCCGGCAGGGCCTGACTCTCCGCCCGGACAGTCGCCAGGGCACGGTCTTTCTGAAATGATGAAACAAATCAAACAGTTACGATTTTTGGCCCGCGGGAGCAGACGATGACTGCCTGGGCTCCGGGAGCGCCGGGGTCTGCGATGGCTTTTCCTGTGGATCAATGGCGTGCACGGCCGGCGGATCGCTGGCGGGAAACGACTCCTCGAGTGCCTCATCGAGCCGCTCATCAAGATCGGGCATCGGATTCATGGTCTCAAATCTACGCCCGATCGCGCGGGAACACACCCATCCGATGAGAGTCTAACGGTGACTCTGCCTGTGCACAGGACTGTTCATGCTGCCCAGCATTCGCTTGTCCGTTTTGCTTCTCGGTGCGCTGCTGCTTGCGGCTTGTGGCGGCGGCGATGGCATGAGTGGCAGCGGCAGCAACAGCGGTGGTACCGGCTCGAGTGGCTCGGGCGGCGCGACGAGTACGCCGGCTGAAGGAACGTTGCTCGAGAGTCCGGCGCAACTGCTGTCCACGGTGACGGCGCCGAGTCTGTTGCTGGAACTCAATGTCGCGACCAATCAACAGCTGCTCGCCCTGAGCGGAGCGCCGGTCTGCGACGTCCTCATTTACAAGGTCGAATACGAGACGGTCGGCGCCGCGAACGAACCCACCACGGCATCCGCCGCGCTGATGGTGCCGTCGGGTCTGGGCTCAGAGTGCACCGGCAAGCGGCCCGTCGTGCTCTACGCGCACGGCACGACCACGGACCGCACGTTCACCATGACGGATCTGAGTAACGCCGAGGCGCTCACGCTCGCGGCGATCTTCGCCTCCCAGGGCTACATCGTCGTCGCGCCGAACTACGCAGGCTACGATACCTCGACGCTGACGTATCATCCCTATCTGGTGGCCGAGCAGCAGTCGAAGGACATGATCGATGCCCTGACGGCGGCCCGTACGGCCCTGCCGCTCGCATCGGCGACGCTCACGCGCGACAACGGGCAGCTCTTCATCACCGGTTATTCGCAGGGAGGTTACGTGGCCATGGCCACCCAGCGCGCCATGGAGGCGGCTGGCCTGACGGTCACTGCCGCGGCGCCGATGTCCGGGCCCTACGCACTGGCGGCGTTCGCCGATGCCGTGTTCTACGGTGACGTCAACGGCGATGCCACGATCTCCACGACCCTGATCATCGACGCCTATCAGCATGCGTATGGGAACATCTATACGACCCCGGCGCAGATATTCGAGTCGCAGTACGCGAGTGGCATCGCCACCCTCCTGCCGAGCACCATGACGCGCGGGCAGATCTATAGCGCGGGCCTGCTGCCCGAGTATGCGTTGTTCAGCTCGACACCCCCGGCGGCGCAGTATGCCGACATCACACCGCCCACGACGCCCGCGAGC
Organism: Steroidobacteraceae bacterium; assembly: GCA_035486855.1. Lineage (GTDB taxonomy): Bacteria > Pseudomonadota > Gammaproteobacteria > Steroidobacterales > Steroidobacteraceae > DAIDKA01. The sequence continues at coordinate 7,254 of DATHMT010000020.1, read as the reverse complement.
CTCGCCGCGGTGTTTGCACTGGGCTTCGGCAGCGGCAATCTGATTCAGAACAGCTACCGGTTGACCTATCTCGAGGATGCTCAGGCCAATCCGGACGGTGGTTTTCCGACGGTGACGACCGGGCTGCCGGCGGCAACGCCGCAGCTGCCGTGGCGTCAGGCGCTGCAAGCCAATGACTTGCGAAATTGGGTGCCGCTCGCGCCCGTGCAGTTGTGCGGCGGGGATCTGGACCCGCTGGTCTTTTGGCTCAATACCCAGCTGATCCAGAACTACTGGGCCAAGAAGGCGCCGGCCTCCGCCTCGATCAGCATCGTCGACCTCGAATCCTCGGGCGATCCCTATGCTTCACTGAAACAGGGGTTTGAGTTGGCCAAGGACGCCGTGGCCGTGGCGGCGGTTGCCCAAGGGGCGACCGACGGGGGGGCCGCCGCGGTGGATGCGGCCTACCACGCGACCCTGGTCGCGCCCTTTTGCGTGGCTGCGACCCGGTCGTTCTTCAGCAATTACTAGGCCGGCTCGCACCGCTGGGCACGAGCCGGCGTTGCGCAGGCGGGTCAGTGCGTTTCGTAGTACCGATCGATTCGGGTTCCGTAGGCATTGTCGTAGACCGGCACCTCTTCGACGCGATATCGGGGAGCGCGTTCGAGGGTTCCCTTGTCGAGGGGGATTACGTAGCCGTCCTTGTCGGTGTCGTACCGCAGTACATTCCACGGTATCGGGTATCGTTCCGTGCCCATGCCCATGAAGCCACCGAACTCCAGTACGGCGTAGCGGATATGGCCCGTGCGCTTATCGATCATCAGATCATCGATCGATCCGAGCTTGTCGCCCGATCCGTTGTAAACCGTCGTCCCCTCCACCTTATCCGAGGAAATCACATAGCCACTGGTATTGCTGCTGGTAGTCATCGTCGTCCTCCTAGTGTGAATTCAAGCAACGCGAATTTGAGTCGCGACCGATTCTGCTGCGGGCTGCAACCAGGGAGGATCGGTGTGGGGCGCGGGCGCGCGACCGGATTGTCCTACGGCGGTGACGTAGGTAAGGCTCTGGCTTGCGCCACGATGAACAGGCGCGGAAAGGCCAACAGGCGCTGGCCGTCGGTTCGTGGCGGGTAGGCCGCGTCGATCCCGCGCTCGAATTCGGCCAGGAAGCTGACTCGCAGCGCCTGCGGCAAGGGGTCGACGAAAGGCCGCAACCCGGTGGCTCGAACCCACTCGACAATTGCCGCCGCGGAGGCCATGGGATGCTGGTAGATGGTATGCCAGACCTCGACCCGAGCCGCCGCGGTGGCGAGCAGATCGTAGTAATCCTCGATGCGCAGCAGCTCCGTACGCGCGCGACTGGCATCACCGATGACCCCACGCCACGGATCCCGGGCGGCCAATGCGCGCATCAGGCGATTGGTGGGTTCCTCGCGGCTGTCCGGCATCTGGATGGCGAGCACGCCTCCGGCCGCCAGCGCCGCCAACAGGCGCGGCAGCAGACGCTCATGGTCGGGCACCCACTGCAGCGCGGCGTTGGCGTAGATCAGATCGGGCCGTTGCGGTCCGGCGTCCCAGGTGGCGATGTCCGCCAGTTCAAAGCGCACGCGCGGCAGGCGCTCTGCGGCGCTCTTGAGCATGGCCGGGGAGTTGTCGACGCCGAGGACCTGCGCCTGGGGAAAGCGCCGCACCAGCAGTTCCGTCGAATTGCCCGGACCGCAACCCAGATCCACGACGTGGCGCGCGCGCGCGAGCGAAACTCGCGCGAGCAGCTCGGCTGCGGGACGCGTGCGCTCATCCTCGTAGCGCCGATACAGCTCCGGGTTCCAGGTCAGCATGCGCGATGGTTTACCGATCCGCCGACTTGGGTACGAATTGCAGATAGCTGATGCGGTTGGCACCGCCGTCGGCAAACCAAAGACGGTTGACGAGGCGGGTCGGGGGCTCCCGATCGCTCCCCGCCGACAATCCGACGGCGCGGGCGTCACCGATCGGGAATTCCGTGATCACGCCGGCGGGGGTCACCCGACCCAGCAGGGCGCCACGCGAGTACCAGACATTGTGATCCGGGCCGACCGCGACATTGATGGCGGAGGCGCCGCCGGCGGGCATCGGATACTCACTGATCCGGCCCTCGTAGCTGATGCGTCCGACCCGGTTACCATCGGTGCGCAGGCCGTCCATGCCGCCGGACAGCTCCACGAACCACAATGCGCCATCGCTCCCCATGGTGATGTCGCCGGGCCCCGAGTTCGGACGTGGCAGGGGAAATTCGGTGATGACCCCCTTGGGGGTGATGCGACCGATCCGGTTGGTTCGGTACTCGGAGAACCAGACATTGCCATCGGCGCCGGTAGCGAGGGCGCGGGGGCCGCTGTCGGGAGTGGGCGGTGAGAATTCGCTGATGAGCCCGGCGGGCGTGATCCGACCGATCTTGCCGCCCGCGAACATGCCGAACCAGATATTGCCGTCGGCGCCGAGGCAGATGGCGCGTGGCTGACTGTTCGGGGTCGCGATCTCCCATTCGGATATGACGCCATTCTGCGTGATGCGGCCGATGCGGTTGCCGGTGTGCTCGGAGAACCAGAAATTGCCATCGGAGCCGCGCGCGATGATGCGCGGCGAACTGTCCGGATGCGGCAGCGGAAACTCCATCAGGTCACTGCCGTCGGGATTCATGCTGCCGATGCGATTGCCGCTGCCTTCGGTGAACCAGACGCGGCCGTCCATCGCAACCGTGAGGGTCGTCGGCCCGCTGCGCTCATGGGGCAGCGGAAAGAAGTGAACCTGGGCGTCGGTGACCAGCCCGTTCTCATGCGCGGTCAACCAACGCTGCTGATCCGGGTCCGGTGCCGCCGCGCCGGCCGCGGCCGACAACGTGAGCGCGCCGAGCAGCGCGCTGGCCAGTACCCCAAGCGATGTTCCTGCGATCGGCATGGTAGATCCTCGCGACAGATCTCAGCATTGGACCCAGGGCGCAGCGTATCATTTTGCCCTTTAACGGGTCTGGGGCGAAATCACGTGAGTCAGCAGCAAACCACCGTCCGCTTCGCTGCTCGCGGCCTGTTCGTCCTGACCCTGATCAACCTTCTCAACTACCTGGATCGCTTCATCCCCTCGGCGGTGCTGCCGCAGATGAAAGCCTCGGGCATCGTCTCCACGGACTTTGAACTCGGCTTTCTGGCGCCAGGATTCGTGGTGGTCTACATGCTCGCCGCGCCGGCATTCGGCTACCTGGGGGACCGGCGCTCCCGGACGCGGCCGATCGCGATCGGCGTGGCGCTGTGGAGCCTGGCGACGATGTGGTCGGGTCTGTCGCGCAGCTACTGGGAGCTCTTCGCCTCGCGCGCGGCGGTGGGCGTGGGTGAGGCGGCCTACGCGACGATTTCTCCGGCGCTGCTCGCGGATTACTACCCACCCGAACGACGTGGGCGGATCTTCGCGATCTTTTATATGGCCATTCCGGTGGGCGCCGCACTGGGATATGTGGTGGGCGGCCTGGTCTCGCAGGCCTGGGGCTGGCGCGCCGCCTTCATGGTCGCGGGGGTTCCCGGATTGCTGCTGGCCCTGTGGGTGCTGCGGGTCCCTGACCCGCCGCGCGGCTCGATGGAGCGCAGCACCACGGGGATGCTGCCCCAGGTGCCCGAGCCCACCGCGGAGCGGCCGGGGGTCTTTCAGGCGCTGCAGCGAACCGCCTCCCTGTACCTGCAGCTCGCACGGCAGGCCTCCTACTCACTGACGGTATTGGGCTATGCGGCGTACACCTTCGCCGTGGGGGGGCTGGCGTTCTGGATGCCCACTTTCCTCGAACGGGTGCGCACGGTACCGGTGTCGCAGGCGACCACGGGATTTGGCGCCATCGTGGTCGTCACCGGATTCGTCGGCACTTTTTTCGGCGGGTGGCTGGGCGACTACTGCCTGCGCTACACGCGGCAGGCCTATCTGTGGGTGTCGGGACTGGCGACCCTGCTGGCATTGCCGCTCACCGTGGTCTGCCTCACCTCGACCTCGCCTCCGATCTACTATGCGGCGCTGGTCATCGCCGAACTGCTGCTGTTCATGTCCACCGGGCCCATCAATTCGGTGATCGTCGGCCTCGTCAGTCCCGCCCACCGAGCCTCGGCCGTGGCGCTCAGCGTGCTGGCCATCCACATTCTCGGGGATGTGATTTCCCCGCCCCTCATCGGCAGCGTCTCGGATCGCACCTCATTGGGAGAGGCGGTGCTGCTGGTGCCGGTTGCGGTCGGCGTGAGTGGACTGTTCTGGGTGGCCGCCGCGCTGCGGTGTCGGCGTGACGGGGTGCAGGCGTGAGTGCGGCGCAGTCCCGGACCGAGACCCTCAATACCCGCGCGGCTGGCGTCGTGGGTTTGTTCGTGATGTGCAGTCGACTGCTCGGGCTGGCGCGCGAACAGATATTCGCGGCGCTGCTGGGCGGCGGCCTGCTGATGGACGCCTTCACCATCGCGTTTCGCATTCCGAACCTGCTGCGTGATCTGTTCGCCGAGGGTGCGCTGTCCACGGCCTTCATCACCATCTTCAGCAGAACCGCCAGCCGTGAAGGCGACGCCGCCGCATTTCGGCTGGCCAACAAGGTCACGACCCTGGCGATGATCACGCTCAGCGCGATCACGGTGCTCGGGATCATTTTTGCGCCCTGGGTGATTTCGATGCTGGCGCCGGGTTTTGATCCGGCGAAGCAGGCACTGACCGTGACGCTGGCGCGGATCATGTATCCGTTCATTCTGCTGGTGTCCCTGGCGGCACTGGTCATGGGCATGCTGAACGCCCGCAACGTGTTTGGTGTCCCGGCGATGGCCTCGAGCTTCTTCAATCTCGGTTCCATCATCGCGGGCGTGGGACTCGGGTGGCTGTTCGATCCGCACTTCGGTCCGCGCGGCCTTCTGGGACTGTCGCTGGGCACTCTGGTGGGTGGGCTGCTGCAGCTGGCCGTGCAGCTGCCGGCACTGTGGCGCGAGGGCTTCAGATTTCGCGTCGATCTTGCCTGGCGGGATCGGGGCGTCTCGGAAGTGCTGCGGCTGATGGTGCCGTCGGTGATCGCGGCCAGTTCCACCCAGATCAATGTGATGGTGAATTCGGTCTTTGCCTCGCATCTGGGTGATGGCCCCACCGGATATCTCTCGATCGCGTTTCGGCTGATGCAGTTGCCGCTCGGCATCTTCGGGGTGGCGCTCGGAACCGTCTCGCTGCCACTGTTGGCCCGTCTGGCGGCGGCCGGCAATCGCGACGGATTTCGCACCGAGCTCGCCCGCGGCATCCGGCTGGCCTTTCTCATGACCATCCCGGCCACCGTGGGATTGATCGTCCTCGCCGACCCGATCATCTCGGTGCTCTATCAGCACGGGCGCTTCACGGCAGATCAGGCCCATCAAGCGGCAGGCTGCCTGCAGTACTACGCTTTCGGGCTCATCGGCTACGCTTCATTGAAAGTGCTGGTGAACGCCTTCTATGCCATCGACCGGCGCAAGACACCCATGTTCGTGAGTTTCGCGGCCGTGGGCCTGAATCTGCTGTTCAACTGGTTCTTCACCTGGCATCTGAATTGGGGCGAGCGCGGTCTTGCCTTCTCCACCGCCTGCATCGCGACCTCCAACTTCCTGGTGCTGTATCTGCTCATGCGTCGGGAGCTGGGGCGGTTTTATTCCGGCGCGCTGGGGTTCCTGTCGCTGCGGGTCGCGCTGGCGTCGGCGGTCATGGCGGTGGTGTGCCTGGCCAGCATGCGTTGGCTGCTGCCGGACTGGCAGGCAGTAGGACTTTGGCTGCGCTTGAGCTGGCTGCTGGGCACCATCGTCGTGGCGGCCACGGCCTTTGCCGCCTGCGCGACGGCGCTCAAGGTGACGGAATTGACGGCCATCACGGCGGCCGTGCGCCGCCGCCTGGTGCGTCACTGATAGTGTGAGTAGTCCGGGGCCTTCCAGCCGCCGCCGAGATCCTGAATCAGAGTGACGGCGGTGGTCTGCTGCGACACTCGCATCTGGGCCAGACTCAAACGTGCGCTCAATGCGGAAGTCTGCGCCACAACCACCGTGGTGAAATCGACCGTGCCGGCGTTGTACTCGTTGAGGGTCAGCTTCTCGGTGAGATCCAGGGCCTCGGAGTTCTGACGGCGCAGTTCGTATTCCTTCTGATAGATGTCGGCTCCAGCCAGATCGTTCTCGATATCCTGAAAGGCCGTCAGCACGGTTTGGCGATAGGTCGCGACCGCCTGGGCGTAGGCATTGCGCGCCTGATCCACCTGGGCGCGACGGCCACCGAAATCCAGCAGGGTCTGCGTCAGGGAGCCGCCGATCGACTTGGAGAGGCTGGCCTGATTGAACAGCGAACTGATGGCGGTCGACAGATAGCCATACGAGCCGGTGAGGGTGATGGCCGGGAAGTAGCTCGCCTCATTCACGCCGATGGTCGCATTGGCGGCGGCCATCTGGCGCTCGGACTGCGCGATATCCGGACGTCGCTGCAGCAGTTCCGAAGGCACGCCTGAGGGAATCTGGGGCACCGGAATGTCCCAGGTGTCCAGCGCCGCGAGCTTGAAGCCCGAGGCCGGCTTGCCGATCAACGCCGCGATGGAATTCTCCAGCTGGTCGCGTTGCAGAAGTTCAGCCTGTTCCTGATCCTGCGCCGAGAACAATTGGGACTGCGCCTGCAGCACATCGGTGCGGGCCGAGACACCGGCCTTGTACTTGTTCTGGGTGATCGACAGCGTGCGCTCGTAGGCTTTTTCGGTGTCCGACAGCAGCTTGCGCTGCCAGTCCGCACCGCGCAGCTGCAGATAGGCCGTCGCCAGCTGGCTCTGATTGGAGAGTTCGGCATTGGCGAGATCGGCGGCGCTGGCCTGCGCACTGTCGCGGGCGTTTTCCAGGGTCCGGCGCAGCTTGCCCCACACGTCCAATTGCCAGTCGGTACTGGCCTGGAGCTGGTAGGAAGTGGTGGTCGTCGTGGTATTGGAGTAAGGCACGGTAGTGGGCAAGCTGGCGCCAAAAGATCCCGCCCCCGAGGCCGTGCGGGTTGCGCCCCCGGTGAGACCGAAGGAGGGCAGCAGATTGGAGCGGTCCTGACGCACGACCGCGCGCGCCTGCATGTAGGCTGCGGAGGCCTCCGCGATATTCTGGTTGTTCACCACGACCTGCGCCTCGAGATCATTGAGGACGCTATCGTTGAACAGGGTCCACCACTTATCGGGCGGTAGCGCCGCAGCCGTCGTATTCACCGGATTCTTGAAGCTCTCGGTGACCGCGGCATCGGGGCGTTTGTAGTT
>DATHMT010000019.1:0-11449 GCA_035486855.1 Steroidobacteraceae bacterium | reverse complement strand
ACAATTGGCTTTGGTACGCAGGACTCCGCCCGCGGCATCCACCAGACCCAGCTCCCGCAGGCGACGCTTCAGGTAGTCCCAGGCCTGCTCTTGGGATTCGGTAGTCGCGCACTTGCCGCCGGTGCATAAGAAGATGTGCCGCCGGTTCTCGCCCAGGTGCAGTTTGCGGGCGGCCAGCTGCACTGCATCAGGAATGTCCATCCCCGGCAGTCTACCGCGTCCGCGGGGCGCACAGGCTCATCGGGGCCGCAGATGCGGCCCCGATTTCTTGCTCGATCTGGCTGGAACTCGCGTCCTTCGGTCCGAAGACCGACGCGGGTTGCGGAAAGTTACAGCGCCGTGTCGTCCGTCTCGCCGGTACGGATGCGGATGACGCGCTGGATGTCCGTGATGAAAATCTTGCCATCGCCGACTTTGCCGGTCTTGGCAGACTTGAGGATCGCTTCCACGACCTGATCGGCCAGGTCGCTGCGAACCGCCACCTCGATACGGGTCTTGGGCACAAAATCCACCACATATTCAGCGCCGCGGTACAGCTCGGTGTGGCCGCGTTGCCGGCCAAATCCTTTTACTTCCGTGACAGTCATTCCCGAAACGCCGATGTCGGACAATGCGGCGCGTACGTCGTCGAGCTTGAACGGCTTGATGATCGCGGTGACCAGTTTCATGTTGTTAATTCCCCGTCCAGGTACTTATGGGCCATGTTACGCAGGCCTGAGCATTTTTGCAGTTTTCATGCCATGCGCAAAGCGATTGGAAAATCACGGGTTTTCAGGCCTTCGCAGGTTTCGTCGCGGCGCACGACGCACTGTTGCAGAGCGGCGTCGCGGAAGGGCCGCCCCGACTTGGTGCGTTCATCGTGCAGCGTCGCACCTTCGCGGCGGCGATTCCAGTCCCGACCGGTGTGACGCGCCGTCGGGCCACGCAAAGCGTGCGCCGGGGAAGCTTGATGTGAGCCGTAAGATCACCTCGCGCATCACTCGCGATCGGCGGCGATTCCTCGCAAATCCTCCGACATTTGCGATGGGAGCGCTCACTGTTTTTTGCTTCGCAAAAAAGTGCGCCGCGGGTGTTGTTGTTATTTCACCCGATTCATTGCAGTGTCATTTCGATCTGCTAACATCGCTCTGCCGTACGGTGAATTTGTCACGACAACAGTGGTCATGAATTCAGCTTGCGGCGAACAGCAGATACTTAGAATTTGTTGTCCATGTCGACACTGATCTGACATCGACCCAACGAGGACAATATGGCCGGGGGCTTGAGATACGACCGTCTGATGCGGGTTTCCCATGCCCACGTCGAGGAGACGGCCCGCGACGACAACCAGGAAAACCAGATACTGGCGCTACGGCTGATCCAGCATCCGGGAAGCTATACCGAGTGGGAAAACGGCCACGCGCACCTGATGCAGCAGGTCTGCCAGCCGACCCGTCTGCGGGCGCAGATGGTGAAAATGCGCGAAACCGCGTTGCGCCTGGTCCACCGTCGGGCGGTATTCGAGTACCTGCGCGACCGCAAGATCACGGGCCGCAAGCGGCATGAGTTCATCGCGCTCTTTTACGGCGCTCGCGACTACGCGCAAGCCATCGTGGTCGAACACGGCCACTACGCCCGCAGCTGGGTGAGCGGCTCCTGCTCCCACTTCATCGGCACCGAGATCATGCGCGACCCGGCTTTCGAGGCGCCGATGACCGCCTATGAGCTGTGGTATGCCGAGTATTTCCGGGCTTTCTGCGACCTGCAGCTGGCCACCACCGAGACGGTGAGCACCGGCTGCGAGCGGGCGCTGCTGCCTGACCTGCGGGCCCGGGCCGAAGTGGCCCGCGAACGCCTGATACGGATGCGCTAAGCCGGCAGGTCCGAGAAATACTTCGCCAGGTACGCCTCGAACGTCATCTTGTCGGATGCCTCGAGTTCACGCTGCGCACGCAGTGATTCCTCGGCTTCGACCGACAATTCGTTCAGACGGTGTGGATTCGGGGTGTGCAGATCCCGGAAATAGGCCTTGTGCATGCCGGACATGCGCAGCGCCAGCTCAAAAAACGATTCCCCCGTCGAGCGCAGCTCGGTGAGCAGTCGCGCCGAGGGTGTGAGCCGAACATCGGCAAATTTGGCCGTTTGCGCCGCCAGCGCCGTCGAGTAGGGGCGCGCCGGATCACCTCGATCCAGCACTTCACATATTCCGGTCATCGAATCGAGCAGTTCGGTGGCCCAGGTCTCCATGGGCATGGCCCGGCCATCGCGCCACAGGGCCAGTCCCGGCTCGCGGCCGCGGCGGGCCACCAGCAGATGGTTCTCATCCAGCAGGGTCTGTTCGCTCTCATCAATGGGCGGGCTGTCCTTCAGCACGCACAGCGCGAGGAAGGCCTCGAGGAAGCGCATCTTGGTCTGATTGACCCCGACCGGATCGAAGGCACTCACGTCCAGCGCCCGCACCTCGACGTATTCGACCCCGGCGCGCAGCAGTGCGCGGGTGGGGCGCTCCCCGGAGGCCGCGACGCGCTTCGGCCGGATGAAACTGTAGTACTCGTTCTCGATCTGCAGGATGTTGGCATTCAGCTGCCGATATTCACCGTCCACCTTCACGCCGAGCGCCTCGTAGGCCGGGTGCGGCGTGCTGATGGCGCGGGTCAGGTCGTGCACGTATTGCTCGAGGCTGTTGACCGACACCGACAGTCCCGCCTGATTGCGGTTGCGGTAGCCGATGTCGCTCATGCGCAGCGACGTGGCATAGGGCTCGTACAGGGTGTCGTGCGTGAGCTGCGGCAGGCTGATCTCGCGACCGGCCACGAAGGAGCGGCTGAGGACCGGGGAGACCCCGAACAGGTACAGGACGATCCAGCCATAGCGGCGGTAATTGCGCAGCAGCTCGAAATAGCCGCTGGAGATGAAGGTCTGTCCACGCTCGCGGGCGCCGCGCAGTTCCTGGTACGCCTCCCAGAACTTCGCCGGGAACGAATAGTTGAAATGCACGCCCGAGATCGCCTGCATCATGCGCCCGTAGCGCAGCCCGAGACCGCGGCGATAGATACTCTTCATCTGCGCGACATTGGACACACCGTACTGCGCAATCGGAATACTGGCATCCGACTCGATGTGCCCGGGCATGCTGGTCGCCCACAGCAGCTCGTCACCCAGGTGGCTGTAGATGAACTGGTGCAGATCGAGCAGGTACTGCAGCAGCTCCCAGGTGTGCACGAACGGCGGGGTGACCAGTTCGATCAGGGATTCGGAGAAGTCGGTGGTGATGTGCTCGTTGGTCAGCGCCGAACCCAGCGCCCGGGGATGGCCGGTGCGGGCCAGCTCGCCATCCGGCTGCACCCGCAGCGACTCCTTCTCCGTCCCCTTGCGACCGCCCTGCAATACCTGCGGCTCCCCGCTGTTGATGAGGGCTGACAGGCGGCGCTCGAAGACTCGATCGATACGGGCTCGGGTCACTTGGGGTTGCCGGTTGGGCGGTGGAGCGCGGCATCTTGCCCCGGTTTAGTGCCAATCTCAAACCGACGTGGCATTCTTGCCAGCCACAACGGAGGCCACATGCTTGTAGGCGCACAGGTTCGACGGGTAGCGATCATCGGCGGGTTACGGATCCCCTTCGCCCGGGCCTATGGCGCCTACGCCACGGCCGCAAATCAGGACATGCTGACGGAGACTTTCCGGGCCCTGGTCGAGCGTTTCAAGCTCCAGGGTGAGCACCTGGGCGATGTCATCGCCGGAGCCGTGATCAAGCACTCCCGGGACTACAACCTGGTGCGCGAGAGCGTGCTGTCTTCGGGCTTGAGTCCCGCGACCCCGGGCCTGGACATCCAGCGCGCCTGTGGTACGAGCCTCGAAGCGGCGATCCTGGTGGGCAACAAGATCGCACTGGGCCAGATCGAGGCCGGCATCGCCGGCGGAGTCGATTCAATCAGCGACCCACCCATCGTCTACCCGCGCTCCTATCAGCAGCTGCTGTTGCGCAGTTACATGGGTCGTTCGGCGATGGCCCGACTGAAGCCGTTTTTTGGCCTGCGTCCGCGTCACTTCAAACCGGTGATGCTGGGCGTGGTCGAGCCGCGCACGGGTCTGTCCATGGGGCAGAGCATGGAGCTGACGGCCCAGAAGTGGCACATCACCCGCGAGGCGCAGGACGAGCTGGCCTACGAGAGCCATCACAAGGCCGCGGCGGCCTGGAAGGAAGGGTTCTACGGGGATCTGGTGGTGCCGTTTCGGGGGCTCGCCGCCGACAACAATGTCCGCGCGGATACCAGCCCCGACAAGCTCGCGAAACTGCGCCCGGTGTTCGACCTGACTGCAGCCGGCACGCTGACCGCCGGCAACAGCACCCCGTTGACCGACGGCGCCAGTGCCGTACTCCTGGGTACCGAGGAGTGGGCCAAAGCGCATGGCCTGCCGGTGCTCGCGTATCTGTCCTACGGCAAAGCCTGGGCAGTCGATTTTGCGACGGGCGCCGAGGGCCTGCTGATGGCACCGGCCTATGCCGTGGCCGCCATGTTGAACGATGCCGGACTGGGACTCGGTGATTTCGATTACTACGAACTGCATGAGGCCTTCGCGGCCCAGGTGCTGACGACCCTGGCGGCCTGGGAATCCGACGAGTATTGCCGTGACGCACTCAAATTGCCCAAGGCGCTCGGCAGCATCAACCGGGCCCGCCTCAATGTGAAGGGCGGCAGTGTGGCACTGGGCCATCCTTTCGCCGCGACCGGGACGCGCATTGTCGCGAGCCTAGCGAAAATCTTGGCATCCGATCCGTCGGCGAAGCGCGGATTGGTTTCTGTTTGTACCGCTGGTGGTATGGGAGTCACAGCAATTCTTGAGCGCACATAATATGATGTGCCCCAGCTCTGACGGCCGCCCATGATCCACCGATGGCATCTGAACAAGAACTGCGCCAAAAATATCGAGAGGTTCTGTCGCAACTGGAAGCGCAGGAAGCGCAGTCCGGCCAGCTCGAGGGTGTACTCCGGCTGCTGATCGGGCGGTTGTGCCTGGCGGGCCGTGGCCGGGATGCGCGCCTCGATGAAGAACTGCGCAAGATCGGGTCCCTGACGCGCAATCGCCTGGAAATAGCCCAGATCAACGCGGCACTGGAGCCGCTCACGCGGGCCGTCGCGGGGCTCGATCAGATCAGTTCCGAAACGATCAACATGCTGCGCGGGCCGGAACCCCCGTCCACCGGCGCGACGAGCCGGCAGGCCACGCTCACCGATACCGCCCCGCAGCGAGCGGCGCTTACCCCGGCAGCGCCAGCGGCGCCGGCCGCGAAGGGCGCCCCCCCGATCTCGACGACGCAGACGCAGCGGGCGCTGCATACCATCACGACGGTCAGCAAGACCCCCGCGGCGACACGTGAGACGGGCAAAGCGTCGGCACCCGCCACCGCGTCGACCCAATCACTGCCCGCCGCCACGGCCGCCGGCAACTCATCGGATCGCGAGAATCGCATCCACACGGCACTGGCATCCATGCTCGATCGCCTTTCGGCCCTGCCGGAACTGCGGCCGGCGATTTCGGCGCTCCACGACCGCACCTTCAACGACCTGTCCTCGGATGAGCTCGCCGATCGGCTGGAACGCGTCACCAATCTGATCGGTGAGCAGCGCACCTCGCTGCTGCGGGAGAAGCGCGAAATCGAGGACATGCTCAAGCAGATCGATTCGCGCCTGGAGGCGATTTCGGCCTTCTTCGCCTACGAGGATGCGGACCGCACCAGCACCCGCGACAACAGCAAGCAGCTGAACATGCTGGTGATGGGCGAGGTCAACGAGATCTCCAGCGACATGACCGAGTCGGAGTCGCTGACCGAGCTGCGCGGCCGGGTCGGCACCCGGCTCGAGTCCATCAACACGCATCTGACCGATTTCCGCTCGCGCGAGGAGGAACGCCTGGCCGCGCAGGTGGATCGCACGATGAGCCTGCGTGCGCGGGTCGAGGAGCTCGAGCGCGAGAGCCGCGTGCTGCAGAACAGTCTGCAGGAAGAACAGCGCGCCGCCATGATCGATTCGTTGACGGGAATTCCGAACCGCGCCTCCTACGACGATCGCATGGCCCATGAGTTCGCGCGCTGGCAGCGCCACGGTGGCACGATCACGATCGCCGCCTGGGACGTGGACAACTTCAAGAGCATCAATGATGAGTTCGGCCACATGGCCGGCGACAAGGTGCTGCGCATCCTCGGCCAGCATCTGGCGCGCAACGTCCGCGGCACGGATTTCGTGGCGCGTTACGGTGGCGAGGAGTTCGTCATGATCATGATCGGCATGGACTCGGAGCAGGCGCTCAAGGCCTGCAACAAGGTCCGCGCCGGCATCCAGGCGATCGCCTTCCATTTCCGGGACCGGCCGGTCACGGTCACCGCCTCCTGCGGCATCACCAGCTTTCGCATGGGTGATGTGCCGGATATGGCCTTCGAACGGGCCGACGGCGCCCTGTATGAGGCGAAGGACGCCGGCCGCAACCGCTGCGTGGTGCGCTGAGGGGACCGCGGCGGTATCCTTGTCTGCCCGGCTGCTGAGCCGCAGGCATCGAAGAGGTTCCAATGAGCGAATTCATCACCCTCATGGCCCGTGACGGCCATGAATTCAGCGCCTGGCTGGCGGCGCCCACCGGCAAGCCGCGTGGCGCGGTCGTCGTCATCCAGGAGATCTTCGGCGTCAATGCCCACATCCGCGCGGTCGCCGACAGCTACGCGGCCGAAGGGTACGTCGCCATCGCACCGGCGGTCTTCGACCGTATCCGCAGGGGCATCGAGCTGGGGTACAACCCCGACACCATGAAGGAAGGCTTCGGCTACGTGCAGCAGCTGCAGCCGGATAAGACCCTGCTGGACATCGGGGCCAGCATCGCGGTGGTCAAGCACGCCGGTCGGGTCGGGGCGGTGGGCTTTTGCTGGGGCGGCAAGATGGCCTACGTCAGCGCCGGTGAGCTGCCGATCGCCTGCGCCGTCGCCTACTACGGCGGCGGGATCGTTGCCGAGCTGGGCAAGACGCCGAAATGCCCCGTGCTCTATCACTTCGGCGGCAGGGACAGCCACATCCCGCCCAGCGACATCGACCAGATCCGGGCGGTGGACAAGCGCGGCACGTTCTATATCTATCCGGAGGCGGATCACGGCTTCAATTGCGACATGCGCGCGAGCTTCAACGCCGATGCGGCGCAGCTCGCGCGCCAGCGCACGCTCGCCTTCCTGGCGCAGCAGCTGCGCGGCGAGTAACGCCTTGCGCTACATCAGCTCGCCGGACTTCCGCCAGGATGCCGAGCGCATCGGCATCCTGCTGGTCAATACCGGCACGCCCGACAGCCTCGAGCTGCACGACATCCGCCGCTACCTGGCGAAGTTCCTGAGCGACCCACGCGTCATCGAACTGCCGCGCTGGCTGTGGACTCCGATACTGCACGGCTACCTGCTGCGCACCCGCCCGCGCGCCTCCCAGGTCAAGTACCGCCGGGTGTGGACGGCCGACGGCGCCCCGCTCCTGAGCATCTCGCGCGAACTGCGCATGCGGCTCACCAGCAATCTCGCGCAGCGCGCGCTGGCTCCGTTTTCGGTGGAACTCGGCATGCTGTACTCGACACCGAGCGTGGCCGAGGGGCTCGCGAAGCTGCAGCAGTCCGGCGCCCAGCGCATTCTGGTGCTGCCGATGTTTCCGCAGTACTGCGGAGCGACGACCGGCGCGGTCTACGATCAGGTGGCCCAGGAGCTGGCGCGCTGGCGCTGGCTGCCGGAGCTGCGCCTGATCGGCGACTATCACGATCATCCGGGCTTCGCCGCGACGCTGCGCGATTCGATCCAGGCGCATTGGGAGCAGCATGGCCGCACCGGCCACCTGCTGATGTCATTTCATGGCATTCCGGAGGCCTACTTCGACAAGGGTGACCCGTACTTTTTCAAATGCCACCGCACTGCCCGGTTGCTCGCCGATGAACTGTTGCTCAAGGATGGGGAGTGGAGCGTGAGCTTCCAGTCGCGGCTCGGACCCTCGAAGTGGCTGCAGCCCTACACCTTCGATGAGCTCACGCGGCTGCCCGCGCGCGGCGTGGACGATGTGACGGTGGTGTGTCCGGGCTTCCCCGTGGACTGCCTGGAGACCCTCGATGAAATCAATCTGGAAAACCGCCACCGCTTCATGCAGTCCGGGGGCCGCAAGTTCGCCTATGTGCCGGCTTTGAATGCCAGCGCCGGACACGTGCGCTTTCTCGCGGATCTGATCTGCCAGCACACCCAGGGCTGGACCGACAAGGGCTGGGCGCAGTTGGGTTTCGGCCTCGGTAGCACCGGCACGCCACGCGGCGCACGCGCCTGAAGTCGCCGACGCCATTGGCTTCCATGCCGGGAAGATTCCACGAGCTCAGCGTCACCACGACCGACATCGGCGCTTCGATCGATTTCTACGAGCGCCTCGGGTTCTGGCAGGCGCCCACGGGCGATGCATGGTCGCATCGCTATGGCGTGGTCACGGACGGCAGGCTGGTGGTGGGCCTGCACGAGACTGCGGACTTCGGTGCCATCACCTTCATCCACCCGGACCTGGCGGCGATCGCGCAATCACTCGATGAGGCCGGCGTGGATTTGACGCTGCGGCAGACCGATGCGGAAGTTTTCAATCAGATCGAGTTCGCCGATCCGGCCGGCCAGCGGATCCGGATGGTGGCGGCGCGGACTTTTTCTCCGGCCGACCGCAGTCTGAATCAACATTCGGCGTGCGGCTATTTTGCTCACTACAGCATGCCGGCGCGCGACCCGGCGGCGGTCGCAACGTTCTGGGAACCGCTGGGCTTCGTCGCGATGCCCGAAGACGAGGATCCCTACCCGCACCTGAGTCTGACCAGCGACGGCATCGATCTGGGGCTGCATCTGCCGCGCTGGTTGCCGGCACCCGCGCTGGTATTCTGCGAAGCGGACATGCCCGAGAAAATCAGTCATCTGCGTACCGCCGGTGTGAATTTCGCAGGCTCGCTGCCGCGCAGCTTCGCGCCCGACAGCAATGCGCTGCTGGAGGCGCCGGAGGGCACTTTGCTGCTGCTGCTGACGGGGTCGCTGTAGCGTGCCCAGCGCCGGATTGCCTCGCCTGCTGCTCGTGGGCGCCGTGCTCGCGATCGGTACCGCCCGCGCCGAGGAGGGCATGTGGCCGCTGCAGCTGCTGCCCGCGGCGGCGATGCGCCAGCAGTTCGGCGTTGACCTCACACCCGAATGGCTGGCACGGGTGCAGGGTGCCAGCGTGCGCCTCGCCAGCTGCAGCGCGGCGTTCGTTTCGGCCGACGGCCTGCTGCTGACCAATCAGCACTGCGTGCGCAATTGCCTCGCCGAGCGCTCCTCGCGTCGCCAGGACCTGGTCAGCGAGGGATACCTTGCGGCCACGCGCGATCGCGAGCTGCAGTGCAGCTCACAGGTCGCGGACGTATTGCTGGACACCGAGGATGTGACGGCAACGATCGTCGCGGCCACGCGCAATCTGGATGCGCGCGCCGCGAACGTCACGCGCAAGAAGACCGAGACCCGGCTCGAACAGGCCTGCGAGGAACAATCGCGGATCACCGATCCGGGCGCACAGATCCGCTGCGAGACGGTCGCGCTCTACGCCGGCGGTCAGTACTACCTGTACCGCTATCGGCGCTACGTCGACCTGCGCCTGGTGTTCGCCCCGGAACTTGCCATGGCGGCCTTCGGCGGCGATCCGGACAACTTCCAGTATCCGCGCTGGGATCTGGACGTGGCGCTGCTGCGGGCCTACGGCCATGACGGCGCACCGGCGCACACGCCGGCCTTTCTGCACGTGGATTTTCACGGACCGAAGGCCGGGCAGGCGGTGTTCGTGGTCGGCAATCCCGGTTCCACCTACCGGGAGCTGACGGTGGCGCAGCTTTTGGAAATGCGCGATGTGGAGCTGCCGCACGCCATTTTGCGTGAGTCGGAGCTGCGCGGCCGGCTGATCGAGTTCAGCAGGATCCGCCCGGTCAATGCGCGCATCGCGCAGATGGCACTGATCAACCTGGAAAACATCCTCAAGATAAGGCGCCGTGAGCTCGACGCGCTGCTCGAGACCGATGCCCTCAATCGCCTGCGGCGTGAGGAGAGCGACTCGCGGGCGCGCTTCGAGTCTCTCTCGCGCGCCAGTCACGAGGCGGTGGACCCCTGGGAGCAGATCGCCCGGGCGCAGGAGAGCAAGCGGCTGCTGTCGCTGCCGTACGCCTATATCGAAGGCGCCGGCGGCTTCGATTCACTGCTCTTCAGCTACGCGCGGACCCTGGTGCGCGGTGCCGAGGAAAGATCCAAACCCAACGAGGAGCGGCTGCGCGAATACACCGACGGCGCGCTGCCGCGGGTCGAGCAGACCTTGCGCGCCAACGTACCCGTTTACGCTGACCTCGAGGAGCTGACGCTGTCGTTCGCGCTCGCGCGCATGCGTGAGTTCCTGGGTCCGGACTATCCGCTGGTTCATCGGCTGTTCGCGAAGGAGTCCCCGGAGGGTCTCACCACGAGACTCATCGCGAGCACCAGGCTCGCCGATCCGGCCTATCGCATGCAGCTGTGGAGCGGGGGCGCGGCGGCCGTCGATGCCGCGCGCGATCCGATGATCGAGCTGGCGCGCAGCATCGATCCGGCGGCCCGGGCGCTGCGCAAACGCTACGAGGAGGAAGTCGAGGCACCCGTGCAGACGGCTTCCGAGCAGATCGCCCGCGCGCGCTTCGCGGCTTCCGGCACCACCGCCTATCCGGATGCGAATTTCACGCTGCGGGTGAACGCGGGCACCGTCCAGGGATGGCGCGAAGGCGAGGCGGTCGTCGCACCGTTCACGCAGCTGCATGGCCTGTTTGCGCGCGCCAACGACTATGAGCCCTTCCAGCTTCCGACGCGGTGGCTGGATGCGCGCAAGAGGGTGAATTCCGACACGCCACTGAACCTGAGCAGCAGCAATGACATCGTCGGCGGCAACTCCGGCAGCCCGTTGCTGGATGCGCAGGGCGATATCGTCGGCGTGGTGTTCGATGGCAACATCCACTCGATCGCCGGCGCCTTCTGGTACGACCCGGCCGACAATCGCGCGGTGGCGGTCGATTCGGCGGCAATGCTCGAGGCGCTGCGCGTGGTGTACCGGGCGCACAACGTGCTGAGTGAACTCGGCGTCCCGGACAATTAGCGCGCGAGAATCACGGCATCACGACTTGGCCGCCTGCTCGCCGCGCAACTGGGCAATGATGGCCGGATTCTCCAGCGTCGAAATATCCTGCGTGATCTCCTCACCCCGGGCCAGGGCGCGCAGCAGCCGGCGCATGATCTTCCCGGAACGGGTCTTCGGCAGCACTTCGGCGAAGCGGATGTCATCGGGTTTGGCGATGGCGCCAAGCTGCTTGCCGACCCACTCGCGCAGTTCGGCGCCGAGTCGCGTGGCCTCCTCTCCCACCGGCCGCTCGCCCCGGCACACGACATAGGCAAAAATCGCTT
>DATHMT010000018.1:0-169795 GCA_035486855.1 Steroidobacteraceae bacterium | reverse complement strand
GCACACGATCGCCTGGTTCTTCATCTTCTTCATGTGCTCGCCGGTGATCACGTGGAAGTTGCCGGTCGCGGTCACGAAGATATCGGCCTTGTCAGCCGCGTAGTCCATGGTGACGACCCGGTAGCCTTCCATTGCGGCCTGCAGCGCGCAGATCGGGTCGATCTCCGTGACCCACACCTGCGCGGACAGTGCGCGCAGCGCCTGCGCCGAACCCTTGCCCACATCGCCGTAGCCGCACACCAGGGCGACTTTGCCGGCGACCATCACGTCAGTCGCCCGCTTGATGCCATCGACCAGCGATTCGCGACAGCCATAGAGATTGTCGAACTTGCTCTTGGTCACCGAGTCATTGACGTTGATCGCCGGAAACAGCAGGCGTCCTTCCTTCTGCATCTGGTACAGGCGGTGCACGCCCGTCGTCGTCTCCTCGGTGACGCCGCGGATTTCCTTCGACATCTTCGAGTACCAACCCGGGGAGGCGGCCAGTTTTTTCTTGATGGCCGCGTACAGGAAGGTTTCCTCCTCGCTGCCGGGCTTGGAAATCAGCGCGGCGTCCTTTTCGGCGCGCACGCCCAGGTGCATGAGCAGGGTCGCATCGCCGCCGTCATCCAGAATCATGTTCGGGCCCTGGCCGTCCGCGAACTCGAAAATGCGGTGCGTGTAGTCCCAGTAGTCCTCCAGCGACTCGCCCTTGACGGCGAACACCGGGGTGCCGGTCGCCACGATGGCCGCGGCCGCGTGATCCTGGGTCGAGAAGATATTGCACGAGGCCCAGCGTACGTCGGCGCCGAGCGCCTTCAGGGTCTCGATCAGCACCGCCGTCTGGATGGTCATGTGCAACGAGCCGGTGATGCGCGCGCCCTTCAGCGGCTGACTGGCGGCGTATTCACTGCGGATCGCCATCAGCGCCGGCATCTCGACTTCGGCAATGGCAATCTCGCGCCGGCCCCAGCCGGCGAGATTCATATCGGCAACTTTGTAGTCGGAAAAGCCCGCAGCGGGCTTGAGTGTGGCGTTCATGTTCAATGCTCCAATTGATGAACGAGCGCCGTGTACTTCAATTGACGTCCGGCCTCCTGAGCCTGGCAGGCGCGGCCGCAGTCTCACTGCGGATGCCTGTCGCAGCGCTCCTCAGGCGCCGGACGCTGCCGTGCGAAACGCACGGCAGATTTCCTTCTAGGCCGCGCGGGCCTTGCCCTTGAGTTCCGAGGCCAGCAGCTCCGCCTTGTCGGTGCGCTCCCAGGTGAACTCCTTCTCGGTACGGCCGAAATGCCCGTACGAAGCGGTCATCTGATAGATCGGACGAACCAGGTCGAGCATTTCGCGCAGGCCGTAGGGCGTGAGGTCGAAATGCTTGCGTACCAGCTGCGTGAGCCGCTCGCGCGTCACCTTGCCGGTGCCGAAGGTCTCGATCATGATCGAGGTCGGTTCCGCGACGCCGATGGCGTAGGAAACCTGTACCTCGCAGCGATCCGCGAGACCTGCCGCGACGATGTTCTTGGCAACGTAGCGGGCCGCATAGGCCGCCGAGCGATCGACCTTGGACGGATCCTTGCCCGAGAAGGCACCACCGCCATGACGGGCGAAGCCGCCGTAGGTGTCGACGATGATCTTGCGACCGGTGAGGCCGCAATCACCCACCGGGCCGCCGACCACGAAGCGTCCGGTCGGGTTGATGTGATACTTGGTACGGTGGTCGATCCACTTCTTCGGCAGGATGGGGATCAGGATTTCCTCCATGACCGCCTCGCGCAGTGCGCGCGTGGAGATGTCGTCGCTGTGCTGGGTCGAGAGCACCACGGCCTCGAGGCCGACCGGCTTGTCATCCTCGTAGCGCAGGGTGACCTGGCTCTTCGCATCCGGGCGCAGCCACGGCAGCTTGCCCTTCTTGCGCACCTCGGCCTGACGCTTCACCAGGCGATGCGCCAGGGTGATCGCCGCCGGCATCAGCACGTCGGTCTCGTTCGTGGCATAGCCGAACATCAGCCCCTGGTCGCCGGCGCCCTGCTTGCGCTCATCCTTGCGATCGACTCCCTGGGCGATGTCCGGGGACTGCTTGCCGATGACGTTCAGCACGCCGCAGCTCGCCCCGTCGAAGCCCATCTCGGATGTGTTGTAGCCGATGTCCAGCACGGTCTTGCGCACCAGCGCCTCGACATCGACCCAGGCCGAGGTCGTCACCTCGCCGGCCACGATCACGACTCCCGTCTTGATCAGCGTCTCGCAGGCGACACGGCCGCGTTTGTCCTGCGTCAGGATGGCATCCAGCACCGCATCGCTGATCTGATCGGCGACCTTGTCCGGATGTCCTTCCGATACCGACTCCGACGTGAATACGTAGTTATTGGCCATGGATGCGCTTCAAGTCCTGATTGGGGTTAAGGGGGGCACATGATACAGGCAGCGGGCTCAGCGCGGCAGGTCACTGCCGAAGGCCCCCCGGTACGCCGCGGCAAAGTCCGCGGGCGTGAAACGGTGGTTCTGGGGGCCCCTGGAGGCCACCTTCAGGGCCCCCAGAAGCGAGGCAATACGCCCGGTCACGGGCCAGTCCAGCCCCCGCAGCAGCCCGTGGATGAGGCCGGCGCGGTAGGCATCCCCGCACCCGGTCGGATCCACCACCGCCTGTGGCTTCGCGGCCGGAATCACCACCTCGCCCGCAGGGGTGTAGATGGTCGAGCCCTCGGCCCCCCGGGTCACGATCAGCGCCTTGACGTGCCCCACGACATCGGCCGGCGACCAGCCGGTGCGCTGCTGAAAGGCCTGCCACTCGTAGTCGTTGACGGTCAGCCAGGAGGCCTGCCCGACCAGCCCGCGCAGCTCCTCGCCGCTGAACATCGGCAGACCCTGACCGGGGTCGAAGATGAACGGAATACCGGCCGCCGCGAACGCGGCGCAGTGCTGCATCATGCCATCCCGACCATCCGGCGAAACGATTCCCAGGGTGATGCCGGCATCGGTCGGGATCTCATTCAGGTGCGAGTGCTGCATCGCGCCCGGATGAAACGCGGTGATCTGGTTGTCGTCCTCATCGGTGGTGATGAAGGCCTGGGCCGTGTGCTCGCTTGAGATGACCCGCACGTAGTCCTGGGGCACCTGCGTCTCGCTCATCCATTGGCGGTAGGGCGCGAAATCATGCCCGACCGTGGCCATGGGGTACCCGGCATCCCCCAGCAGCTTGAGGTTGTAGGCGATGTTGCCCGCGCAGCCCCCGAACTCGCGTCGCAGCTGCGGCACCAGAAAGGACACATTCAGCATATGGATCTTGTCCGGCAGGATGTGATCCTTGAACCGGCCATTGAAGACCATGATGCTGTCGTAGGCGATTGACCCGCAGATCAGCGCCTTGCCCGCGGTGCTCATCAGGCATTCACCGTGAACTTCTCACCGTCGGAGTCCATGGTGAAGGTGCCATCGATGAGGTGGCGCAGCCACACGGCCGTCTCCATGACCCCGCCGAAGGCATAGTAGTGCGGCTGCACCAGCCGGCTCGGCGGCTGGCCGGCACCGTTGGCGATCACCGCCAACAGCATCTCATCCGGCGCCATCGCCATGCCGGTCGCAAGCTTCGTCATGTTGCCCATGTTCTTCCACAGCGAGCCCAGCGAGGCACCGATCCCGCACATGGCGGCAAACTTCAAAAGCTTCGCCAAAGGCGTCGGGCCGGCGATGCCCAGGTGCACCGGCAGGGTAATGCCGTTGGCCTGCAGCTGCCGGTCCCACTCGGCCACCGCGCCCGGATTGAAGCTGAACTGGGTGGCGATATGCACCTTCACCCCGGTGCGCTGGGCGAACGCCTGTTTATAGGCGAGCGCCTTCCAGAGCGTCTCGTTGTCGACCGCCGGGTGCCCCTCCGGATGTCCGGCGACGCCGACATGGGTGATGCCGGCATCGGTAATGGCTCCGGTGTCCAGCAGCTCCAACGTGCTGGTGAACGGCCCCGCCGGCGGCGTCAGGTCACCGGCGACCAGCAGCACCTGCTCGATGCCCGCATCGCGCGCCTGCTTGAGGCCCTCGCGCAGCATGGCCTCACTCGGAATGCGCCGCGCCACGCAGTGCGGCGAGGCGCGAAAGCCCAGCGACTGCACCTTGGCGGCGACCCGCACGACGTCGAACATCTGTGCCTTGGGGGTATGCGCCACGTAGATTGTCGTGCCGGCCGGCAGCACGCCGACCAGGGACTCCAGCTTCGGTTCATCGTGCGGTGAGATTTCGGTCGACGTGTTGCGCGCAAATTCGACGGCGCGCTTTTTCAGCTGGTCCAGGTCAATCGCAGTCATGGCGGAAGGCCCCTCTACTCTTTATAGAAATCAACTGGGAATTCGTAGCAGCTTACCCTTCGACCAGGCGCTGCCCGTTGGCGTATACCACATGCTGTTCGCGCCGGGCGAAAGCCACGAGCGTCAACCCGCACCGCTGCGCATGATGGATGGCGAATGAAGTCGGCGCCGAGAGCGCCGCCAGAAATGTGACCCCCATGGCGGCGGTCTTCTGCACCATCTCGTAACTCGCCCGGCTGGTGACCAGCATGAAGCCGCCCTCCAGGTCCGCGTTGGCCTGCACCAGCGCGCCCAAAGTCTTGTCCAGGGCGTTGTGACGCCCGACATCCTCGCGAACGTACTCGATGCCGCGGCCCGGAACGACCCACGCCGCCGCATGCACGCTGCCGGTGCTCGCATTCAGCAGCTGGCGCGCAGGCAGGCCGGCGATGGCCTCATGGAGTTGCGCGATGCTGACCCGCGGACCCTCGCCCACGGTCTGCTGCGTGCGAACGGCCTGTTCGAGCGTCTCCGTTCCGCACAGGCCGCAGCCCGTGCGTCCGGTCAAGTTGCGTCGCCGCCGCAGCAGCTCCGGAAAGCGCTCCCAGGCAATTGCAATACGCACCTCGGCCGAGTCCGGCGCGGTCCGCACCTCGATGCCGCGGATCTCCTCCGGGCTATCCACCAGTTCCTCGCTCAGCGAAAAACCGCGTGCCAGATCCTCGAGATCCTGCGGGGTCGCCAGCATGACGACGTGCGGTTCGCCGTTGTAGAGCAGCGCGACCGGGACTTCCTCGGCGACGCGATCGGTGGTGTGGGTGGCGCTGCCCCGCACCCAGCGATCCACGCTGACTTCCACGCCAGTGGCGGCGAGCGTCCCGACCTCTTTGACGGCCGCCATGACGTTCAGATGTAGATGTCCTGCTGGATGCTCATTCGCAACATTGTCGCACACAGCCTGGGGTCCGCCCACCCAACTGCCCTGCTTAAGTAATCTGGGCAATCACTTTTGCGGATTGGCACTATTCGCGTCCAATATGAGTGCCCGGTAAGGACTTGACGACTCAATGCAGCTGAACCGCTTCGACCTGAACCTGCTGATCGCGCTGGACGCACTGCTGCACGAGAAAAACGTCACCCGCGCCGCCGAAAGGGTATTCCTGTCCCAGCCGGCCATGAGCGCGTCGCTGCAGAAACTGCGGGATTTTTTCCAGGATCAGCTGCTGGTTAGGGTCGGGCGGGACATGGAGCTGACGCCCCGGGCACGCTCCCTCGTGCAGCCGGTTCGTGAGGCCCTGTTGAAGGTTCAGGCCACCCTGGGTACTCAGCCGACCTTTGACCCGGCAACGGTCCGGCGTACGTTCACCGTGATCGCCACCGATGAGGCCGTGCCGGAACTGGTGCCCCGGGTGCTCGGGCGGCTGGCGCGCGAGGCGCCGCAGGTCCAGTGCCACGTCGAGCAGGTCTCCCAGACCAGTCTCACGCGCCTGAGTTACGGCGATGCGGACCTGTGTCTGTCACTGGACATCACGCGCGTGTATGGACTGGGTGAATTTCCCGAGACCCTGAAGTACATCGAGCTCAGGCCGGTACGCTGGGTCTGCGTCATGTCCAAGGAGCTGGCGTTTCCGGCTGACACCATGACGCTCGCGGACTACCAGTCTCTGCCGCACATCTTCCCGCGTCCCAACGGGCACACCGCACCGGTGGAGGAGCTGGTCCGACGCATGATCGGCATGGATCTCAACGTACGCGCGACGGCGCAGAGCCTGCTCGAAATGCTGTTCATGCTGCCCGGCTCGCCCTTTGCGGCGACCGTGCCCGAACGGGTGGCGCGGCTGGTGATGCCGCTGGTGCCGCTCAAGATCTTCGCCCTGCCCTTCGATGCACTCGATGGCCATGAGATCCTGCTCTGGCATCCGCGCAACGAGGCGGACCCCGGGCACGCCTGGCTGCGCTCGCTGTTCATCGACGTGGCGCGCGACCTTTCGACCTGAGAATCAGTCGGCGCCCCAGACCTCGCGCGCGGTCTCGATCACCAGCCGGCACTTGGCCGCCTGCTGCTCGACCTCGACCTGATTGCCGTGCACGGTGCTCGAGAAACCGCATTGCGGCGACAGGCACATCTGCCCCAGCGGCATGTAGCGCGCGGCTTCGTCGATCCGCCGCTTGAGGTCGTCCTTGGACTCGAGTTCGCCGAGCTTGGTCGTGACCAGACCCATGACGACCAGCTTGCCCTTGGGCAGATGACGCAGCGGAGCAAAATCGCCGCAGCGTGCATCGTCGAACTCGAGCAGATAGGCGTCGACGTCGAATTCGTTGAACAGTGCCTCGGCGATCGGCTCGTAGCCGCCGTCCGCGGCCCTGCTGCGCAAACTGCCCCGGCACAGGTGCATGCCGATGGTCATGTTCTCGGGGCGGTCGCGGAGCGAATCGTTGACCAGGCGGGCGTAGAGATAGGGCAGCCGGTCCGGATCATGGCCGCGGGCCCGTGCGGCCTCACGCTGCGCGCCGTCGCACAGCCTGGCGAGGTTGGTGTCATCCAGCTGCACGTAGCTGCAACCCGCCGCCGCGAGGCTCGCAATCTCCACGCGATACGCGGCCGCGACGTCGTCGAAGAATTCCTCGAGATCCGGGTAGACGCTGCGCGCGGCGCCGTCCCGACCATGCAGCATGGTCGGCGAGGGAATCGGCACCTTGACCACACACGGCGTGGCCGACTTCAGGAACTGGAAGTCCCGCAGCTGAATGGCCTGCAGATGCCGGATCGGTCCCGCGATCTTCAGCCGACCGCCCTGCTCGACCACGCCGCCCAGCCGGGTCAGAAAATCGCCGTGCCAGGAACCGCGCCGAAATTCACCATCCGTGATGACCTTGAACCCGAGCTTCTCCTGAAATTTGACCACGTCGCGGATTGCCGCATCCTCGGCCGCCCGCAGCTGCTCGGCACTGATGTCCCGGGCCTTGAAATAATGATCGCGCGCATCGAGCAGCGCGCCGGGGCGCAGGAAGCTGCCGAGATGGTCCGCGCGAAAGGTGTGCACCTGAGGCCGGGATTGCGCCACGGACTTTGCATTGGCATTCATCGTCGGTATGACATGATATCGGCCCGGACAGTTCAATCGACTCGGCGCTGCATGAAACATCAGGATCGATCCTACTTGAAATGACCGCGCCCTATGAAGCACCGCTGGCACTGATCAAGGCTGCGCAGGAGCAGGCCGCGCGCCGCTGTGGGTTCACGCCTACGGCAACGCAGGAGGACATTCTGGGCGAGACCGCGGCGGCGGTGCTCGAGGGGGCCGCACGCATGGCACGCGAGGTGCTCTCGCCGCTCAATCGCAGCGGCGATGCCCAGGGTTCGCGGCTCACCGACCGGGGCGTCACCACCGCGACCGGCTTCGCGGCCGCCTGGCAGAAGTTCCGTGCAGATGGCTGGCCAGCCTTGGCGGCGCCGCAGGACTGGGGCGGCCAGGCCCTGCCGATGCTGATCGCCGCGGCCACCACCGAAATCTGGGGCGGCGCCAACCTCGCCTTTGCGATGTTGCCGGAGACCGCGGTGGGCGCGGTCGAGGTGCTGCGGGTTCATGGCAATGATGCTTTGCGCACCGCGTATGTGCCCGCGCTGGTGAGTGGAGAATGGCCCGCGGCCATGAGCCTGACGGAACCGCAGGCGGGTTCGGACCTCTCCACGGTGCGAACCCTGGCGCGACCGGCGGGCGACAGCTGGCTGTTGAGCGGTCGCAAGATCTTCATCTCCTGGGGCGAGCATGACCTGGCGGACAACATCGTCCACCTGGTGCTCGCCCGTACGCCGGATGCACCACCCGGCGTCAAGGGGCTGTCATTGTTCCTGGTGCCACGGCGCCTGAACGAATCCGGCCAATGGCACGATAACGATCTGCGTGCGGTGTCGCTGGAACACAAAATGGGGATTCGCGCGAGTCCGACCTGCGTGATGGCCCTGGGCGAACGCGACGGTGCGCGCGGCTGGCTCATCGGCGAGCTGCACAATGGTCTGGGGTGCATGTTCACGGTGATGAATCACATGCGCATCGGCGTCGGCCTGCACTCCACGGGTCTCGCCGAGCGCGCGCGGCAGTTGGCCCTGGCCTACGCTGCGGAGCGGCGCCAGGGGCGGGATGCGCATGGCGCGCAGGTGCCCATCATCGAGCACGCCGACGTGCGCCGCATGCTCCTGACCATGAACGTCCTCACCCATGCCGCGCGCTGCCTGGCCTACTGCGCGGCGGCAGCGCTGGACCTGGTTCATGATGAGTCGACCCCGGCCGCCAGCCGCGCCCGCGCCGAGCGACGGCTGGGGCTGCTGACCCCGCTGGTGAAGGCCTGGGCGTCCGACATTGCCGTCGAAGTGTCCTCGCTGGGCGTCCAGGTGCATGGTGGCACCGGCTACGTCGATGACTGCGAGGCCTCGCAGATCTATCGTGATGCACGCATCGGGCCGGTGTTCGAGGGCACGAACTTCATCCAGGCCCAGGATCTGCTCGCTCGCAAGATCCTGCGCGACCGCGCCGTGGCCTTCGGTGAACTGCTGAGCCACATCGAGGCGGCGGCCGCTGCGCTCGCGGCTGGCGCGCCGCTGCGCGCACCGCTGCTGCATGAATGCACGGCATTGCGAGAATACGTCCAGCGGTTGCTCGGCGCCGGTACTGCCCAAACACAAATCGTGGGCAGCATCGCCTATCCGTTTCTGCAATGGCTGGGGGTGGTCGCGGGGGGCTGGCAATGGGCGCTCGCGGCCCAGCAGGTGGGCGCCGCGCGCCCGATGCTCGATCAGGCGGAGTTCTATGCGGCGCATATTCTGCCGCGGGCGCGCGCCTTCGCCGCCATCGTCAGCGGCGGCAGCGACATCATCGGTCGGGCGACGCTCTAGCCTTTTGGTGCCGCAAATGAAAACGGGGTGGAAATCTCTTCCCACCCCGTCCACTGAGCTTGCGATGTGAGCCTTACTTCTTCGCGGTACGCCAGCCCGAAGCGTAGTTCTTGCGGGCCTCTTCGCCGTAGGGCACGGCGGCGACCTGCACTCGCACTTCGGTCTGCTCATGACGTTCCACGGTGGGCTTGGCGGTGCCGCCGTCAGCCTCGCCCCACACCAGCGTGAGCTCCTCGCCGATCTGGATGTCCGGATTGACGACGCCCAGCGACAGCGCGGTGCGCTCGTTGTAGCTGTAGCCGCCGAACATCGAATAACCGACCACTTTGCCGCCCTTCTTGACCGCATCGAAGGAGGACGAGCCATAGTTCGCGATCGGCCACTCGAAGTACTTGTTCGAGAGCTTTCCGGGATGGAAGAACGAGGCGAAGATCTTCGCCATGTCCTCGCCGCTCCAGGCGAAGGTCACCTTGTTCTTGTGCGGCAGCTTGGACAGCTTCTCGAGCGCCTCGCGACCCGCGAAATCGTGGTCGAACTTCACGAACGGGCCGTAACCCAGGTCATACGGAGTCGTGTAGTAGTCCTCGATCTTGTTCGAGACGAAACTGCCGGCAATGGAGCCAGTCGCCTCGTAGCTGTTGGCGGGCAGCCACTCACGATACTTTTTCATGCTCTCGCCGCTGTAGACGGCCGGCAGTGGGGAGGGGATCCAGCCGGACTCCAGGGTGTTCGAGGCGTAAGCGCGCGAACCGACGGCCGTCAGGCCGAATTCCCGGCCCGCTTCCATCACGGTGTTGAAAATCTTTTCGTATTCCGCGTAGGGGCCCCAGATCTCCAGTCCCGGCGCACCGGCCATGCCATGGCGCAGCGCCTTGACCTTCTGGCCGCCCAGATTGATGTGGCTCCAGTTGAAGAATTTGATTTCCTGCGGCAGCGGACCGCCGTTGAGCTTCTCGATCACCTTCCAGGCATTCGGACCCTGGATCTGGAATCGGTAGTGGCGGCGGGTGACGGCCTTGCCGCGCGGCGCCGAGGGCGAGCGGTCATCGCGAATGGTGTCGACCTTGAAGCCACCGGTCTCGGCCTGGAACTGCAGCCAGTTCACCGTCGGCGCGCGGCCGACGAATACCAGCTCGTCCTTGTCTTCATAGAACAGGATGCCATCGCCGATGACGTAGCCGTCATAGCTGATGGGGACCATCTGCTTGGCCTTGCCGACGGCAAAGTTGTTGAAGCTGTTGATGGTGCAATAGGACATCAGCTTCAGCGCGTCCGGGCCCTTCACCGTGAACTCCGCCATGTGATGCGACTGATCGAACAGCACCGCGCCGTCGCGCCAGGCACGCTGCTCGTCGCGCCAGTTGGTGTATTCGCTCGGCACCACCGGGTACACGTACGCACCGATCTTGGAGTTGCGCAACATCTGGACCGGATTGCCGGCCGCCTTCAACACACTTTCCAGGTTCTGCTGGCTCATTGCCCCACCTCTTGAAAAATCATCTGGCCTAAACAGGAAACAGCTTGGGTCCGTCGTTGCGATCGCGATGCTTTATTCGGAATTAGTCAACGTTCGGGACCACCCGCCGCGGGTGGCATTGTCCACCTGACGGCGCGATGCCGCAACGCAAGTTGCACGATACCGACTATCCGCCGGGCAAATGATTGACGCACCAACACGGGGCGACTTGTCAACGGCGCAGGCCAAGCAGCCGGATCGCATTTTCCTTCAGGATCAGGGGTCGCACTTCGGGTTTCATGGTCAGTTTTTCGAAGTCGGCCATCCAGCGGTCAGGCGTGATCGCCGGATAATCCGAGCCGAAGAGAACCCGGTCCTTGATCAGCGAATTGGCATATTGCACGAGGTTCGGCGGGAAATACTTCGGTGACCAGCCGGACAGGTCGATCCAGGTGTTGGGCTTGTGCGTTGCAATGGCGAGTGCCTCGTCCTGCCAGGGAAACGAGGGATGGGCCATCACGATGGTGAGGGTGGGAATATCGGCCGCCACATCATCCAGAAAAATGGGGTTCGAGTACTTGAGCTTGACGCCCATGCCCCCCGGAAGGCCCGCGCCCACACCGGTCTGGCCGGTATGAAAGAGGGCCGGCAGGCCCGCCCCGGCAATCTCCTCGTAGAGCGGGTAGCACTTCGGGTCGTTGGGATAGAACGCCTGCATCGAGGGGTGGAACTTGAAGCCGCGCACCCCGTAGTCCTCGATCAACCGCCGGGCCTCGCGCACGCCCATCTTGCCGCGCGCCGGATCGACGCTGGCGAACGGGATCAGCACGTCATTGTTCTCGGCGGCGACTTCGGCGACCTCCTCGTTGGCGATGCGCCAATGGCCGGCGCCGGCCTCCGCATCGACGGTGAAGATCACGGCGGCCAGATTGCGCTCACGGTAGTACTGCGCGACTTCGGCGATCGTGGGCGCCTTGCCCGAGCGGAAGTACTTGACCATCTGCTCATCGAAGGCATGGGCGCAGGGATCCCGCGGTGCACGCCCCGAGATCGTGGCGTGCGTGTGGATATCGATGGCAGTGAGCTTTTCTAGATCGAGATTGGGTTGGTACTTGGACATCGGGTTCAACTATGGTGTGCAACCTGCCGAGTATAGTCCGCTATCATGCGCGCCTGCGTGGATTGCCCGTCTCAAGAGAGCCCCTATGTCAGCTGCAGATTACCGCCGCATCGCCACCGAGGAAGCCTTTGCCACCGCCGACATGCTGCGTCAGTACCGCGAAGTACTGGCCCGCAAGAGCATCGATGACATCGGCTTCAATTCCATGTGGGGGTTCTACCTGGGCAGCGCCAGCGCCCGCGCGACCTCCATCATTGAACGGCTGCAGTACCTCGACCAACGGCGCATCGCCGACATGGACGCGACCGGCATCGATGTCCAGGTGCTGGCGCTGACTTCGCCGGGCGCGCATATCTTTGATGCGGCGACGGGCACGGCGCTGGCGCGCGCCAGCAATGATGAGCTGGCCGCCGCCATTGCGAAGTTCCCCGCGCGCCTGGCAGGAATGGTGGCCATCGCGCCGCAGGATCCGGGCGCCGCCGCGCAGGAAATCGAACGCGGCATCCGCAAGCTGGGCCTGCACGCCGTCATCCTGAACTCCCATGTGCACAGTGAGTACCTGGATGCCCAGAAGTACTGGGATATCTTTGCCGCCGCGGAAGCCTGCAACGCCGCGATCTACATCCATCCCAACACCCCTTCGGACCGCATGATCGCCCCGTTCCTGGAGGCGGGACTGGATGGCGCGATCTACGGCTTTGGCGTGGAGACCGCGCTGCATGTGCTGCGGCTGATCGTCAGCGGTGTGTTCGATCGCTTCCCAAAGCTGCGCGTGGTCATCGGTCACATGGGTGAGGCACTGCCTTACTGGCTGTTCCGCCTCGACTACATGTACCGCGCGACCTTGAACTCCAAACGCTACCCGAACTGGAAGCCGCTGCGCGGACTGCCCAGCGACTACATGCGCCAGAACATCTTCGTGACCTGCAGCGGCATGCCCTGGGGTCCGGCCATTACCTTTGCGCAGCAGGTGCTCGGCGCGGAGCGCGTGCTCTACGCGATGGATTATCCGTACCAGTTCGAGGCCAGCGAAGTCGCGGCCTGCGATGCGATCGACATGAGCGCGGCCGACAAGAAGAAGTTCTTCCAGACCAACGCCGAACAGGTCTTCAACCTACAGTCGCGGTAACCAGGCGTCGATCACCGCGCAGCGGCCCTCGCGGATGGCCTGCAGCGAGCGCTGCAGCGCCGGCGCCATCTGCGCCGGATGCTTCACGACTTCGGCATGCGCGCCGCCCGCGGCGGCGGCGATGCCGGAGTAATCCGGCGGCGGCTCGAAGCGGATGTCCAGCTCCTCGGCACGGCTGCCGAAGCCTTCAGGATGCACGCCGAGCATCGAGAATTTCGGCGCCCGCCATCCCTGATTGTTGAACACGATCTGCAGGAACGGGGTGCGGTAGCGACGGGCGATCCAGTGCACGCTCGAGGGGATCGAGAACATGAAGGTGCCATCGCCCGTGAAGGCACAGACCAGTGCATCGGGGCGCGCCAGCTTGGCGCCGATCGCCGCCCCGCCGTTCCAACCCAGCGAACCGCCGCCGCTGACGAAGTAAGTCCCCGGCTTGTGGCGTCCGGAGTGATTGGTCACCACGTGAAAATTGGTGACCGCTTCGCTGAGCACCAGCGCATCCTCGCCGATGGCCTCGCGTACCTGGGCCGTCACGTACTCTGCCGTGAGGATCTCGCCCGGCTGTTCGAGCCGCTTCAGCTCCGCGCGCAAGGCCTCGTGGCGGCGGGTCAGATGGGCCGTGCGCTCGCGCACGGCGGCGGCATCCACCTGCAGGGTGTCGAGCGCCGCATTGATCTGGCGCAGTGCGGTGGCGCCGTCCGCCCGCCAGGCGCGCGCGGCACGCACGTACCACAGCGGCATCTGCTGCTTCAGCGGGTCCACGTCGATGTGCAGGATATGGGCGTGCGCGGACGGTCGATTGATCAACGGGATCCATGGCACGTCGCTGTCGAGGATCAGGATGGTGTCGGCCTCCTCGAGCGCCGGATTCTGGCGCTTCTCGTTCCACTGGCAGCCCTGGTGCAGGGGATCATCGGGAGGGAAATTGACCGAGGACGGCACCGACTCCAGCACCCCCATGCCCAGCCGGCGACACAACCGGGTCAGCTCGGCCACGGCTTCCGGGACGCGTCCCAGGTAGGTCGTCACCACCAGCGGCCGCCGGGCCGCGACCAGGGTCTTGGCCACCTCCAGGGCATCCTCCGGCGCCAGGGCGCCCGCCCCCAGCCGCGGCCACAGGCGCACATCCTCGCGGTGCGGCTGTATCTCCTGCTCCAGAATCTCGCGCGCCGCGACCAGGTATACCGGGCCCTTCGGATCGCTGCTGGCCACCTGCAGGGCGCGATGCACGATCTGCGGTGCATTCGATCCGACCCGGATCTCGTTGTCGTAGCGCATGTACCCGCGCACCAGGCCGCGTTGATCGAAGACGTCCTGGATCCAGTGGATGAACTCATTGCGGCTGCCGCGCGCTTCGCCCTCCTGGGTGGCCGGTGACATTCCGGCCATGATGATCACCGGCACGCGACCTTTCGCTGCGTTGTGGACCGCGCCGGCCAGCGCCTGGGTCCCGCACTCCACGTGCACCAGGACGGCCTGGGCGCGCCCGCTGACCGCGGCATGACCGTGCGCGGCGCTCAGCGCGACCATCTCATTGGGACAGGTGATCACATCCGGATAAGGAAACTCTCCCCCATCCCGATCGTTCGTCGCCCGGGCAACGGCGTACGCCTCCATGAAGGCGCTGTGGTCGCTGCCGAGATTGACGAACAGGTACTGCACGCCTGCTTCACGCAGGGCCGACAACATCGCTGAACTGGTGGTGTACATGAAGCTATTTTAACGGCACGTCACTGCGCCGGTGTGGGTAAAAGCGTATCAGCCCACACGAGTGCGGTCCGGTGCCTTAGACTTCGCGAGAAAACTTGAGGTGCCGTTATGGGAGATGTGCTGAAAGGTCGGGTCGCGATCGTGACCGGCGCGGGACGTGGCTTCGGCCGGGCCATCGCCATGCGCTTCGCCGGCGAAGGCGCGGCGGTGGCGGTCACTTCACGCTCGCTGCCCGAACTGCAGTCCACCGTGGAAGACATCGGCCGCATCGGCGGTCGCGCCATCGCGGTCTGCGGCGATGTGACCGATCCGTCCGATGTCGACCGTGTCGTAGCCACGACCGAAAGGGAGCTGGGGCCTGTCAGCGTGCTGGTCAGCAACGCCGGCGTGCCCGGACCCTTCGGGCCGGTCTGGTCGGTGAATCCCGAGGAGTGGGTGGCGGCCCAGTACGTGCACATCCGCGCCCCTTTCTATTACATGCAGCGCGTCATGCCCGGCATGACCCAGCGCCGCTCAGGCACGGTGATCCTGGTGTCCGCCATCGCCAGCCGCATCGTGGCGCCCTACCTGAGTGCCTATTGCCTGGGCAAGATCGCGCAGACCCGCCTCGCGGCGGTTGCGGCCGCGGAGAGTCGTGAATTCGGTGTCGACGTTTTCTCGATCGACCCCGGCTTCGTCTACACCGGCATGGCGGAGCAGACCGCCAACAGTCCCGATGCGCAGCGTTGGCTGCCGGGCATGATCGAGCGCTTGCGATCGGTACGCGAATCCCCGCACCGCAATGCCGATCTGGTGCGCTGCGCGCAGCGCTGCCTCGACCTGGCCAGCGGCCGCTACAGCGCCCTGTCAGGTCGCTATCTGGAACTGGGTGATGACCTGGACGCCGCCGTCCGCGATGCCGCGGCCGCCGGGGCCGGCCGGCCTGCGAGCCATTAGGAGATTCCCATGCGCATGAAGAAGTTTGGCAACACGGGCCTCGTCGTGTCGGAACTGTGCCTGGGTGCCATGACGTTTGGCGGCAGCGAAGGCATCTGGGCGCAGATCGCCAGTCTCGGACAGGCCGTGGCCGATGACCTCGTGAAGGCCGCCGTCGAGGGCGGCGTGAATTTCTTTGATACCGCCAATGTGTACGCGGGCGGCCGCTCGGAGGAGATCCTGGGACAGGCGCTGCGCAACCTCGGGCTGCCGCGCGACCAGTTCGTGCTTGCCACCAAGGTGCTCGGCCGCGCCGGTCCCGGCGTCAATCAACTGGGACTGTCGCGCTACCACATCATGGCGGCGCTGGATGCCAGCCTGCAGCGCCTGCAGCTGGATCACGTGGATCTGTATCAGATCCATGGCACCGATCCGGTCACGCCGATCGAGGAAACCCTGGACGCGCTCGATGACTGCGTCCGGGCCGGCAAGGTGCGCTACCTCGGGGTCAGCAATCACGCGGCCTGGCACATCGCCAAGTCGCTCGGTATCAGCGAACGCAGGGGTCTGGCGCGTTTCGAAAGCATCCAGGCCTACTACTCGATCGCCGGCCGTGAGCTGGAGCGCGAAATCATTCCGCTGGCGAATGATCAGCGCCTGGCGATCCTGCCCTGGAGCCCGCTCGCGGGCGGCTTCCTGTCGGGCAAGTTCACACGCGAGGCGCAGGGGCCCCAAGGCGCGCGGCGCACGAGCTTCGATTTTCCGCCGGTGGATCGCGACAAGGCCTTCCGCATCATCGATGTCATGCGCCCGATCGCCGAGCGGCTCGGCGCCTCGGTGGCGCGGGTCGCCCTCGCGTGGCTGCTGCATCAGAGTGCCGTCACCTCCGTGATCATCGGCGCGAAGACCCGCGAACAGCTGCTGGACAATCTGGCCGCGACGACCGTCAAGCTCAGCAGCGATGATCTGGCTGCCTTGAACAAAGTGTCGGCGCTGGCGCCCGAATATCCGGGCTGGATGGTCGAGCGCATGGGAACCGATCGCCTGAACAGCCTGCGTTAACGCGCGGGCTCGATGCGCGGCATCGCCGCCGCGAGATCCAGTCGGTCGCCGGCGAAGTTCTCGCGCACGAACTCGCCGCCATCACTGAACTCGAGCAGCTGCGGATTCTCCAGATCCAGGCGCGGCCACGGCTCGCTCTTCGTGGCCGGGTTCCCCTTGATGACGAACCGCGCCCAGCGCTCCTGCATCGCGGCAACCACCGGCAGCGCATCGGCCTGTTCGGCGCTGCCGCCGGCCATCAGGTTCATGTGTCCGAACAGCGCATACACCTCATCCATGTGGGAAGCGCCCGGCACCCCCGCACGCTGCGCCGGACGCACGTACGAGTAGTAGTACAGGAAGGTCGGCGAACCATGCGCGGCGGCGGCACGGGCGGCCGTGCGCGTCGGCGCCGTGATCATCATGTCGGTGGCGAGCTGCTGCTCGATCAGTTCGGTCCGGTTCGTGCCATAGCCGTCATAGACGGCGGTGACCTTGCGCCATTCCGGACCCAGGCGCTGCGCCAGGCCCTTGCCGACATCGCCGAAGAAACCCACCTCATAGCTGTTCGAACCGATCAACAGCGGCACCGAGGCGATTTTTCCCTCATCGAAGGCCATGGCAACGTCTTCGGGCAGCACTTTGCCATCGATCATGGGGCCGAAGTCTCCGGCCAGCGCGGGGCCGTCCCCCTGGATCCGGGCCGCCGACACCTTGCGCAGTGCCGCGGCGTCTTTGGCATTGGCATCCCAGCTCAGCGCCGCCGCGGCGCCCGAGCTTTCCGCCTTCGCCATCGTGGTCGAGGCCGAGCTGAACACCCCCGATTCAATGATGGCCCTGGCGTAAAGCCCCGCGGACAAGGGCGAACTCATCAGGTCGTACACCGCCGCCCCTCCGGCCGATTGGCCGGCCAGCGTGACCTTGTTGGGATCACCGCCGAAGGACTTGATGTTGGTCTGGACCCATTTGAGCGCGGCGAGTATGTCCATCAGGCCATAGTTGCCCAGGGGCCCTTCCGGATGCTCCTGAGTCAGCGCCGGGTGTGCCAGGAAGCCGAATTTCCCCAGCCGATAATTCAAGGTGACGACGATCATGCCGGCTCGGGCGAGGCTCGCCCCGTCGTACAGCGGCTGCGAAGCGGAACCGACTTTGAACGCGCCGCCATGCACCCACACCAGCACCGGCAGGCGGTGCATGATCCCTTTGCCCGGTACCCACAGATTGAGGAACAGACAGTCCTCGCTCATGGCGCTGGCTGCGGGGCCGCGCTGGCCCTGCATGCACTGCGGGCCGAACTGCAGGGCATCGCGAGTCCCGCTCCAGGCGGGTAGCGGCTGCGGCGCACGCCAGCGCAGATCTCCCACCGGTGCCATCGCGTAGGGCACGCCGAGAAAACTGCGCAGGCCATCCTGCTCGGCGCCGCGCACCACACCCGCGGGCGTCTTGAGCGTCACCGTGTTCACCACCGGCGCGGCGGCCGCGGCCGCGATCCATGGTGTGAGACACAACAGGATGATCGGACGCATTACTTCGCGTCTGCCGCGACCTGATGTTCGGCTACGCTTTCATTGACACGGTGAGTCACGTAGGCGCGGATCAGCTCGATCTGGTCGTGATCGAGCAGACTGCCGAAGGCGACCATGCCCTTGGGCTCGAGGATGCCGTCATGCACGATCCGCTGAAACACATCATCGTGGCTCAGCGCCGCCGAGAAACGCAGGTCCGGCATGGTGCCGCCGCTGACGGCGGTGTCGCCGTGACAATTGGTGCAGAAGGTGTGGTACAGCAGCTTGCCCCGTGCCACCTGGGTGGCGTTGCCCAACTCCGGCCGCATCGCGAGCACTGCGGTGGAGGCCGCCGGCACCGGCGGCAGAGTGTCCCTGCCGTCCAGCGAGAAGACGATGACGCGCGGAACATTGCCGCGATCGATCTGCGTGCGGCGCGCGAGTTCTCCCGCCGACAATGCGAACGCGCCACCCCATCCGGTCTCGACCGCGATGTACTGCTTGCCCGCCACCGCGTAGCTGATGGGTGGCGCGAGCGTCCCGGTCCCGGTCTGCACGCTCCACAGCTGTTTGCCATCGGCGTCGTCGTAGGCCGTGAACCGGCCCATGGCATCGCCCTCGTAGACGACATGGCCCGCCGTCGCCAACGTACCGCCATTCCACGGGTACGGTACCTCGGCGCGCCAGACCTCTTTCTGCGCGATCGGATCCCAGGCCGAGAGTCGCCCTTTCAAACCCTTCAGTGCCGCCGCTTTGATCACCGGGTCCTGCGGCAGACTGTTGGCGTTCTCATCCACACCGATGTTGAAAGTGAGCGGGGTCGGCCGGTATGAGGCTTGCGCGATATAGGGGTAGGAGACTTCGATGACGGGAATGTAGACCAGACCGGTCTGGGGACTGAAGGACATCGGCATCCAGTTGTGCCCGCCCCCGGGACCTGGCGTGCCCACCCACGGTTTGCCGCTGCGATTGTAGAGCGCCTGCGGATTCACCTGCGGGCGGCCGGTCACCGGATCGACACCCTTCGACCAGTTCAGCGCATCGACGTACTGGTGAATGCTGATCGGCTTGCCGGTCTGCCGATCGAGCACGTAGAAGTAGCCATTCTTCGGCGCCTGCATGATGACGTGGCGCACGCGGCCATCGATGGTCAGATCGGCGAGCACCAGGGATTGGGTCGCGCTGTAGTCCCACTCCTCACCCGGCGTGTTCTGAAAGTGCCAGACGTACTCACCGCTGTCCGGACGGACCGCGATGATCGAGGCGATGAACAGATCATCGCTTGCTCCCGGCGAACGGAAACTCTTGTTCCAGGGACCGCCGTTGTCGGTGCCGAAGTACAGCAGATCCAGCTCGGGGTCGTACGCCATGGCGTCCCAGACCGTGCCGCCACCGCCGCGCTGCCACCACTCCCCACGCCAGGTCTTGCTGGCGAGCTTCGCCAGAATCTCATCGGAGGCTGCGCCGTCCCTGACGCCCGGCTTGCCGGGCACGGTGTAGAAGCGCCAGATGAGCTGCCCCGTGTCGGCGTCGTAGGCCGAGAGGTAGCCGCGGGCGTTCATCTCGCTGCCGCCATTGCCGATGATGACCTTGCCCTTGATGACACGTGGCGCGCCGGTAATCGTCGCGCGCGAACCGGCAGCAATTGTGTTCACGGCCCACACCGCTTTGCCGGTGACGGTGTCCAGCGCGACCAAGCGGCCATCGAGCGTGCCGAGGTACACCCGGCCGCGCCAGGCCGCCAGACCACGATTGGCGACATCACAGCAGGCTTCGATGCCGGTGTGACCCGGCACCTGCGGGTCATAGCTCCACCTGAGCACACCGGTCGCGGCATCCAGTGCGAACACCCGGCTCCAGGCGGCGGTGACGTACATCACCCCGTCGATGATCAGCGGCGTGGACTCCTGGACGCGCGCATCCACCGGCAGATCGTAGTGCCAGGCCGGCTTCAGGCCGGCAACGTTCCCGGTATTGATCTGCTGCAGCGGGCTGAAACGATGTTCGTCGTAGGTGCGGCCGTAGGTGAGCCAGTTGTCACCGTCGCCGCCGGCGCCCAGCAAGCGCGCGGTATCGACCGGCTCGCTCTTCGGCGCCGGCGCCGAAGCCGGCGTGGAACCGGCACCCACCGCCACGGCTGACTCGTGCTGCGCGCAACCGGCGAGGAGCGCCAGGCAGATCGCGGCAACGGCGCTGCGCCACATCAGTTAAAGCGCAATGCACACGGACTTGATC
This sequence comes from Steroidobacteraceae bacterium, assembly GCA_035486855.1. Lineage (GTDB taxonomy): Bacteria > Pseudomonadota > Gammaproteobacteria > Steroidobacterales > Steroidobacteraceae > DAIDKA01. The sequence continues at coordinate 149,534 of DATHMT010000018.1, read as the reverse complement.
TCCGTGTAGTGCTCAAAGACCGTATGACTGTGCTCGCGACCAAATCCGGATTGCTTGTAGCCGCCGAAGGGCATGGCCGGATCGACGAAGTTGTGACAGTTCACCCACACGGTACCGGCGCGCACCTTGGGGATCAGGCGATGGATCGCGCTGATGTCCCGGCCCCAGATGCTGGCGCCCAGCCCGTACGGGGAATCGTTCGCCAAGGCGGCGATCTGCTCCAGATCATCAAAGCGCTGCGCGACCAGCACCGGTCCAAAGATCTCCTCGCGCACGATCGCCATGTCCTGGCGCACATTGGCGATGACGGTCGGCTTGACGTAGTAGCCCTGCCCCGCGGGTGCCTCGCCGCCCGTCATGACCTTCGCGCCGCCTTTGCGACCGGATTCGATATAGCCCAACACCCGCTCCTGCTGCTCCTTCGACACCAGCGGGCCCATTTCGGTGGTCGGGTCCAACCCCGGCCCCAGGCGGATGCGCGCCGCGGCCTGGCTCACGCCGTCCACGACCTGGTCGAACACCTTGCTGTGGGCGTAGAGCCTGGAGCCGGCCGCACACACCTGGCCGGCGTTGAAGAAAATGGCATTGGCTGCCCCGCCCACCACCGCCTCGAGATTCGCATCCGGCAGTACGATCACCGGTGACTTGCCGCCCAGTTCCAGGGACACCCGCTTGAGGGTATCGGTCGCCGCCTTGTTGATGGTCTTGCCCACCGGGGTGGAGCCGGTGAAGGCGACCTTGTCGACGCCGGGATGTGCGACCAGCGCCGCACCGGTCGTCTCGCCATTGCCGGTGAGAATATTGACGACGCCGGGCGGAAACCCGGCCTCGGTGATGAGCTCGCCCAGACGCAGTGCCGACATGGGCGTCTGCTCCGCCGGCTTCAGCACACAGGTACAGCCGCAGGCGAGCGCCGGGCCCAGCTTCCACGCCGCCATGGCCAGTGGGAAATTCCAGGGAATGATCTGCGCCACGACGCCGATCGGTTCGCGCAGGGTATAGGTGTGGAACCTGGATCCGGGGCCGGTCGAAATCGACGTATTGAAGGTTGCGCCTTCGAGCTTGGTGGCCCAACCCGCCATGTAGCGGAAGTAATCGCGGGTGTTCGGCACGTCCACCACGCTGGCGATGAATTTGGTCTTGCCGTTGTCCAGGCTTTCCAGTTCCGCGAGCTCATCGGCGTGCTGCTCGATGAGGTCCGATAACTTCCAGATCAGCGCTTCGCGCTGCACCGGCAGCATGTCGTGCCAGGCGCCCTTCTCGAAGGCCGCACGCGCCGCCGCCACCGCCCGCTCGACATCCGCCGCATTGGCGTCGGCGACCACCGCAATCTGCCGGCCGGTCGCGGGATCCACGACCGGAATGGTCGCCGTGGAGCGCGCTTCCACCCACTCGCCGCCGATCAGCAGTCGTGGCGGACGCTTCAGGAATTTGGCGACGGTTGCGGAGGGTTCGGGCTGACGGGCGATGTCGATGGCGGCGTTCATGGCGGAAGGCTCCTTGACCTGCGGTTGCGCGGGCAAGTCTACCCCGCTGCGGCCCTTTACGGCAGCGCTGCACGCGGTGTACAAACCTCGGATGACACCCGAAGTTGATCTACTCGCCTCCTACTGGACTTTGGCGGTCGGCGCGGTGCCGCACACGGGCCCCGAATACAGCTCAGTCGACTTTCGTGTCCGGGTCGAAGAGGCCGCCAGGGCGGGATTCACCGGCATCGGCCTGTGGCATGCCGACCTTGAGTACTCGCTGCAGCGCTACTCGCTGGCTGACATGAAGAAAATCCTCACCGACAACGGCATCCGCCACGTTGAGCTGGAGTTTCTGACCGGCTGGTTCAAGGATGGCGAGGAGAAGGCCCAATCTGACGTCACCAAGACGCTGCTGTTCAAAGCGGCCGCCGCGCTGGGCGCGCGCGCGATCAAGGTGGGCGACTTCACCAACCAGAAGTGTCCGATGCCCAAGCTGATCGAGCGTTTTGCGGGACTGTGTCGCGAGGCGCAGGACTACGGAACGCGCATCGCCTTCGAGATGATGCCCTTCAGCATCATCAGTTCACTTAAGGACGCGCTGACCCTGGCGCAGGGCACCGACGCGCGCAACGGCGGCATCTTCTTTGACCTCTGGCATATGGTGAAGCTGAACATTCCCTACGACGCCGTCGCGAGCTTCCCGGCCCAGTACCGCATTGGAATGGAAATCAACGACGGCTTCTCCCGCGAGCACTCCATGCCGGACATGGTCGAGGAGACCACCGGACATCGCCAGTTGTGCGGCGACGGCGAGTTCGACATCAGAACGTTCGTGACGAAGGTCCGCGCTGCGGGTTGGACCGGCCCCTGGGGAATCGAAGTCCTGAACAAGAAGTTGCGCCAGGAGGACATCCATACTCTGGCGCCCAAGGTCTATCGGACCACCATCGCCCAGTTCACCTGAGACTGCAGCGTCGTGCACCGCGCCAAACGTCCGGAAGACCTCCTCCGGCAACCGGGCCCGGGCAGCCCATCACGGCGCCGGCGCCCCGTGTGTTGAGATTACAACGGCAGCCACGCTACTCCAAAATAATCTTGCCGATATGTGCGGGTTCGCTGCAACAGGGTCTAGCGGTGGCGCATTCGGTAGTGGTATCTTTGCTCTAAAGAAAAATGACATTGTCCTAATTAGAGCTAGATCTGGGGACGTTAGGGGTTGAGGGGCGACTAAGCAATCAAACACAGATCGGCGTGCACGCTCGTGCGCCGCCGCTACAGGCATGTCCTCAGGTTGACAACTTTTTCATCATTTCAATGGCATCGGGGGGCGCTATGAGGAAATCTGGAACCGGTAAGTTGGTGGCTATCTCGTCGGTGGTTGCCACAATTCTGGCTGCGTCGGCTGCGCAGGCGCAGTCGCAGCCGCAGCCACCGCCGCAGAGTTCAGTGGATACGGGCGGCCTGCAGGAGGTCATCGTCACCGCGCAGTTCCGCACTGAGAACGTGCAATCCACGCCGCTTTCCATCACGGCAGTCAGCGCGGCAGACCTTGCCGAGCGTGGCGAGACGAGCATCACTGAAATCGCCACGAACGCGCCCAGCGTGTTCCTCAGTCAGTCTTCGGCTGCCTTCGGACCGTCCATGTCGGCTTTCATCCGCGGTATCGGGCAGTCGGATCTGGATCCAGCCCTCGAGCCTGGAGTCGGCATCTACATCGACGATGTGTACTTCGGCACTCTGACCGGCTCCATCTTCGACCTGCTCGATCTCGACCGTGTCGAGGTGCTGCGCGGCCCGCAGGGCACACTGGAGGGCATGAATTCCGAAGGTGGCGCGGTGAAGCTGTACTCCAAGAAGCCCGATGCGACCGAAAGCATGAGCTTCGATCTGCTCGGTGGCAGCCGCAATCACGTCCAGATACGGGCCGGAACGAATTTCGCGGTGACCGACAATCTCTTCATTCGGCTCTCCGCCATGGGGAATCAGCAGGACGGCTATGTCAAAGACCTGAACTTCGAGTGCGTGAATCCGAGCTTCCAGGCAACGGCCATCAACACGAACCCCGGCGCCGGTGATGCGCTGGTGCCCGGCACCTACTCAACGTTACAAGGGTTCCCGACCCAGACCACGAAGTGCGTCTACGGTGACGAGGGTGGCGTCGGCAGCGCAGCGGGTCGGATAGCGATACGCTGGCTGGCAAGCGACAAGCTCGAAATGAATTTGATTGGAGACCTCGCCAACGCCAATAACGAGCATCCGGCCGAGACACTGGGCTATGCGGGCCCCGGTCCCCTGGTGGGCAATGCATCCGGCTTGACCGCGAGCTCGCCCATCGTGGGGGTCCCGACGACGACCCCGGGCTATGTGCTGCCTTACAACGAGACACTGGTACCGGAAATCATCCCCAAGAACTTCTACTCGACGTACGCGAACTTCTGCATGCCGACACCATCGCCGGTCGGTACCGGAACCATTCCGGGCACGCCCATCGCGGTAGGGAACAATGCCAACGAGCAGGCCTACTGCGTCAATCCGCAGCAGACCGAACACAACTGGGGCGCTTCCTGGACGACCGACTGGCAGATCGGTGACGGCCTGACGTTCAAGAACATTTCGGCCTTCCGCGGTTATACGGCCTCATGGGTGCACGACAACAGCGTATCGATCTGGCCGCTCGATCTGGGTGCCGAGTCCATGGGCCATCATCAGTTCAGCGAAGAGGCGCGCCTCTCCGGCACACTCGGCAAGCTCATGGACTGGACGGTCGGCGGGTACTACTTCAGCGAGGAGACGACGTACTTCGGGCATGAGGATCTGTCGTACGCGTTGCTGTTCACCGGACTGCCGGACATCCTCAATTTCTACCAGAATGATCCGGTGGAGGCCCATGACCGGGCCGCCTTCCTGCATACGACCTGGCATCTGACCTCGAACCTGGAGGCCATTTTCGGCACCCGCTTCACGAGCCAGGACAAGACCTACCACTATGTCCGGCTGGACGATGACGGCGGCACGGGCAGCGGGGCAATCGATGTCGCACCTCTGAACGGCACTTCCGCGCACTACTCGGCAACCCGTCTGGATTGGCGCGCAAATCTCAACTATCACCTCACCGATGCGGACATGATTTATGCGCAGTATTCCACCGGATTCAAGGGTGGTGGCGTGGACCCGCGTCCCTTCTACGTCGCACAATCCATTGAGTTCAAGCCAGAAAGTCTCTCGACCTATGAGATTGGCCTGAAGACCGGCTGGCTCGACAACCATATACACGCCAACATCGATGGGTACTTCTCACAGTACCGTGACATCCAGCTCACGCTGGCTGACTGCAGTGCCATCCCATCCATTGCCGCGGCGAGCGCGGAGGCGGGCCAGAACTTCGGCTCGCCCTGCGCGCTGCCGTACAACGCGGGTACGGCGCAGCAGAAGGGTATTGAGTTCGAGACCGAAGCGCGGGTCGGCGGGCTGAAGTTCGATGCCAATCTCGGCTGGCTCGATTTCCATTACACCTATATCAACCCCGTCACGCTGATCACACCCAACGAGATCACGCCGTACACGCCGAAGTGGTCGGGCAATGCCGGTGCGCAGTACACGGTGCTGTTCGGGGCGCGCGGATCGGTTACCGCACGGCTCGACTCCAACACCCGCAGCGTGATTTATACTGCCGCGCAGAATTCGCCTTACAACCGAACCGGCGGCTACACGCTCTACAACGCCCACCTGAGCTGGGAAAACGGCAAGCAGAACTGGCAGGCAATCTTCCAGGTGAAGAACCTGACCGGTAAACAGTACTACTTCGGTCAGTTCGACCTGGTATCGGCCGGACAGGGCACGCAGATCGACAATCCGGGCCCGCCGCGGGAGCTGGATCTCGAATTCAAGCACAAGATGTAAAAGGTCGGGTTGGGCTCAAAAAGGCGCCCGCTCTCGCGGGCGCCTCTCAACCGCGCATCAGAACTTCCGCTTGAACTCGATGGAGACCTCACGCGGCGGCGCGACCAGTCCGTACTCCGCGCCCGAGCTTGCGGTCAGATCGAAGTTGGAGATGTAGTAGATCTCATTGAAGATGTTGAGTCCCTGCACCGACACCTCCCACGCGTCCTGCGGCGAACGCCAGGTCACGCGCGCTGTGCCCAGATGATCACCCGCCACCCGATTGGTCGGGGCCGCGACGGCGTTGGTATTGAAGCCGCCGCTGTAACTGAACTCCAGCCGGGGTGTGATCGTTGAGCCATTGAATATCGGGTACTCATATTGAATGCCCGAGGACCACTTCCAGGTGATCGTGCCGGGCGCGGTCGATCCCACCGGGACCTGCAGCTCCGGGGTGTTCACCAGCGGACTGATGTAGGTGTACGCGAAGTTCAGGTAGCTCACGCTGGCATCGACGGACAGGCCACCGATGGGGTGAAACTCGCCTTCGAATTCGACGCCCTTGATGTTGGCATTGCCCGCATTGACCGGCGCCGCGCACGGCTCGGTCGTGCTGCCGCCCGAATACTGCGGGCAACTGAGCAGGGTCAGCTGAATATCCTTGAACTTGTTGTAGAAGGCCGCGACGTTCACCCGCACCTTCTTATCCAGAAAGTCCGACTTGATGCCCATTTCATATTCGGTCAGGTACTCCGGCTTGAACGGCTGAACCTGGGTCGGCAGAAAAGGTCGTGGATTGATGCCGCCGCCCTTGAACGCGGTTGAGGCATTGACGTAGGACATCAGATCCGGAGTGAATTGATACTCGAGGTTCGCGCGCCAATCCACCTTGTTGCCGGAGTAGGTGCCGGTGTAGCCGTTCAGCGCGGTGAGGCCGAGCGTCGCCTGGTTATCGACCGGCTCGCGCGAGAAGGTGTAGCTCTTCTTCTCATCCGTGTAGCGCACGCCGGCATTGAAGGTCAGGGCATCGGTGATGTGGAAGCTGCCGTTGGCAAAGCCCGCATAGCTCGAAGCGGCCACGACGTCACCGGTCGAATTGAACTCGAAGATGCAATCGGTCGTGCTCGGCCCCGAGCACAGGAACGGCGGGAAGATGCCGACATAGTTGAGGACCTGGTGGGTCGCGTAGGTGCTGCCCTGACCGAAGTAGTAGGCGCCGACGGTGTAGTCGAGCAGGGAATACTTGCCATCCAGCCGCAGCTCCTCACTGAAGGAGTGATTCCAGATGTGTTCCGCGCCGAGCGATCCGGACAGCGGTGAAATATCGTTGTCCTCCACCCAGCTGCTGTCGAACTCCCGATAGGAGGTGATGGACTTCACCGCCATGCTGTCGCTCGCCGTCCAGTTTGACGTGAGGTTCATGCCCCAGACCTTGGTGTGCGTGGTCGGGTCAAAAGTCAGTGTCGTGCCATCCGGACGCACGTCCGAGAAACTGGCATAGCTGATCCAGGGGTTCGGCGGCACGAACGCCGAGGTGTAGGGGACGCCGTAAGTCGCCGAGGCAATGGAACCACTGGCGGTCGGATTCACCGCCTGCAGGACGGTCGCAGCGACCGGCGAATCGTCAACCGTGACGTCGATGGAGTAGTTGACCTCCAGTCCTTCGATCGGCAACCAGCGCAGCGCCGCGCGCCCCGCCGTATAGTCGGTGCCTCCTTCCTTGCCCGAAACGCAGTTCGACGTGGCTGAATTGTCCGGAATACCGCTGTCCGGATACAGGCAGCCGTAGTCATAGCGCGTGACATAGCCGTCCTGCTTCTTGTCGACTCCGCTGACGCGCAGATACAGACTGTCCTTGATCAGCGTGGTGTCGGCCGACAGCCGCTCTTCGATCAGGTTGCGCGAACCATAGGTCACATCCACCGAGCCCCCGTCGTTGCCGTCCGGCTGCTTGGAGTACAGCTTGACCGAGCCGCCTTCGGAGTTTCGCCCCCCCAGCACGCCCTGCGGACCGCGCAGAATCTCGACCCGATCCAGATCGAGCAGGTCGAAGTTGGCTCCCGTGAGGCTGGGGTAGTAGACATCGTCGATGTAGATGCCGACTCCGGGCTCCAAGGCCGGATCGAAGTCAGCCTGGCCGACGCCGCGGATGGAGGCCGACATGCCCGGGCCGAAGGCGCCGCCGGTCTCGCGCAGGTTGACGTTGGGGGCCTCGGTGCTCACGTCCACCAGGTTCGAGTCGCCGCGCGCTTCCAGCTGCGCCGCGCTGATGGCGGTGATGGCGAGCGGTGTCTCCTGCAGGTTCTGCTTGCGAAACTGCGCCGTGACGACGACCTCCTGCAGATCGGCATCGCTGGCCTGTGCCGCTGGCGGCGGCGTGGTCGTGGTTTGCTCATCGGCCATGGCCTGACCGACCAGGACCGACGATGCGAGCGATACGATGAGCCAGGGCCGAAGGATTCGGCGCACGGACTGCGTGACGGAACAACTCATGAAAGACCCCCCTTTTGCTGCAGGCGCATCATAGGGGACGGTTCAGAGAGCTGTTTGTCGCGCGGTGACCTCCTACTTGTCTGGCGGGGACAAATCCATTGTTGTACGGCTGCGACGATACTCGCGCGGGGCTACGCCGAACTCTTCGCGGAACAGGCGCGAGAAATGGGGCAGCGAACGGAAGCCGTATTCGCTGGAAATATGGGTGAGGCTCAATCCCGCCAGCAGCGGATCCAGCAGCGCCGTGCGGCACTTTTCCAGGCGCCGGCGCAGTATGTAACGGGCCACAGTGTTGCCGTCCAGGGCGAACACCCGGTGCACGTGGCGCGTGGAGATCTTCAGCGCCTGCGCCACCATCGCCGGCGACAGATCCGGATCACCCAGCGACTGCTCGATGAAATCCAGGATCCGCAGCCGCTGGGCGGAGCTGAGACAGGAACGATCCACATTCGCCCGGGCGACTCCCACATAGGCGCTGGCAATGAGTTCCAGCACCACGTTCGCCACCCGCGGTGTCACCGCGGGAACCAGCGGCTCATCGGCCGACTCCCAGATCTCGCGGATCACTCGCGATGCCAGGTGGCCCGCGCCCCTGCTGCCTGAGACCGGAACACTCACCAGGTTTTCGGGACTGCCCACGTAGCGCTGCAGCAGGTTCTTACTGACGCGCAAGGTAAGGATCGAAACCGGATGCGCGAACGCCAGCTGGTAGGGTCGCTCCGAGTCGCACAGCGCAAAATCCCCAGGCTTCAGCAGCACGTCCGCGCCACCTTGCGAACACACACTCTCGCTGCCCAGCTGGAAGCGGATCAGGTAATTGTCTTCATTTGAGCGTGCAATATGCTCGCGCGAGCGGCGCACCACGGCCGGTTCGGAATTGAACTCGACGAAACGCAGATCGCCGATGTCGGCGCGCACCATGCGGCCGCCGAAGGTAGGCGGGCTGTAGGGCTCTGCGGCCTGCGGCGTCAGTGAATCGCAGGCCATGTCGTTCCAGAACATGACCCGCCGCCGCGGCTGCACGGTGTCGGTCGAAATAACCTCACGCTGCGTCATCGCCGACACTTCAAAACGCAATGTGCTCCATATAGCCGCCATCCACGTGCAGGTTCTGACCCACGGTGAATCCGGACAGCGGGCTGGCGAGGAACACGACCGAGGCGGCCACATCTTCCGGACGTCCCAGCCGGCCAATGACGCAGTGTGCCTCCGCATCGGCCAGCACGGCCGGTGCCTTCTGCCGGATCCGATCCCAGGGACCGCCTTCAAAGTAAATCGGCCCCGGCGAGACGGTGTTCACGCGGATGCCCTCTTTGGCCACCTGCTTGCTGAGCATCGCCCCGTAGGCGATCAGCGCCGCCTTGCCCGCGCCATAGGAATAGGCACCCGGCGCCGGGATCATCTTGGACATGACTCCCGAGATGCTGCCGATGAGCACCACGGCGGCCGAAGAGGACTTGCGCAGGTACGGCAACGCCGTCTCCACGCCACGTACCGCCCCCATCAGATCGATTTCGAAAGTGGCCTTCCAGCCGGTCTCGCCCGCAAGGCCCGGCGTGCCGGTGGTGTTGGAGACGAAGATGTCCAGACCGCCGAGCCGCTCGCACGCGGAACCGATCCACTGCGTGTAGGCGTCGCGATCCTGCACATCCACGGCGTCGCCGTAGGCCTTGACACCCTTGCCGGCCAGCGACTTGACGGTGGTCGCGACATCGGCGGCGGTGCGTGCGCAGATCGCCAGATCGACGCCTTCGTCGGCCAGCATCCGGGCGATCGCAAGCCCGATGCCCTTGGTCGCACCGGTGACAATGGCCTTGCGGCCGCGCAGCTGAAGATCCATGGTTGCCTCTCGATACGTTCAGAAGGGATAGTGTCGCGGCGTGGTCTGAATGGTGACCCAGCGCAGCTCGGTAAATTCCGCCACTCCGGCCCGGCCGCCGAAGCGGCCATAACCCGATGACTTCACGCCGCCGAAGGGCATCTGCGCCTCATCCTGGACGGTGGGCGAGTTGATGTGCGTGATACCCGCATCGATGCGCTTGGCGAGCTCCAGACCCTTGGCGATGTCGCGCGTGAAAATGGCCGATGACAGTCCGTACTCGGTGTCATTGGCGACCGCGACCGCCTCATCGGCGGATTTCACGCGGATGATCGACACATGCGGACCGAAGGTCTCTTCGCGGAACAGCGCCATCTGCTGCGTCACATGGTCCACGACGACGCCCTTCATGAGTGTGCTGGCGGTCTTCTCACCGCCGACCAGCACCTTCGCGCCCTGCGCCACCGCGGCGGCCACGAGCTGCTCGACATGATCGACCGTCGGCCGGCCCACCACCGACCCCAATACCACCTCGCCCTCGCGCGGATCACCCGAGGGCAACCCGGCGACCCGTTTGGCGAGCTTGGCCGCAAACTCGTCCGCCACCCTCTCATGGACCACGACCCGCTCGGTGGACATGCAGATCTGGCCGGAATTGGCGAAGGCGCCGAATACCGTGGCACTCACGGCCGCATCGAGATCGGCGTCGTCCAACACGATCAGCGGCGCCTTGCCTCCCAGTTCCAGCAGCACCGGCTTCAGGTACTTGGCGGCGGTCTGGGCCACGATCCGCCCCACGCGGCTCGAGCCGGTGAAGTTCACGCGGCGCACGGCCGGATGACCGATGAGGGCCTCCGACACCGCCGCGGCATCCTTGGCGTCATGGGTGATCACATTCACGACGCCCTCGCCCATCCCGGCTTCCTTCAGTACCGAGCCGATCAGACGGTGCGTCGCCGGACACACCTCCGAGGCCTTGAGCACCACGGTGTTGCCGCAGGCCAGGGGCATGGCGATGGAGCGCACGCCCAGAATGACGGGCGCATTCCACGGCGCGATGCCCAGACACACGCCGACCGGCTGACGAATGGCCATGGCCATCATGCCGGGTACATCCGAGGGCACGACCTCGCCGGTGATTTGCGTGGTCAGGGCGGCCGCCTCGCGCAGGATCAGTGCCGCGAAGTGGACGTTGAAATGCCCCCAGCCATTGGTACAGCCGGTCTCGGCCATCATCAGCGTTGCGAACTGGCCGGCGCGCGCTTCGAGCAGGTCGGCCGCCTTGTTGAGCTTGGCGCGGCGCGCGTTGGGGCCGAGCGCCGACCAGGTCGGGAAGGCCTTGGCGGCCGCCTCGGCCGCGGCGATGGCGTCCTCGACCTGCGCCGCGGCCGCCTTGGTGGCGACTTCACCGGAGAGCGGATTCAGCCGGTTGAACGTCGCGGCGCCCCTGGCGGCCACATCACGATCACCGATCAGCAGTTTTACGTCTTCCATTGCACGAATCTCCGTATTAATCCCGCGCTGTCACGCCAATTTGCCGACGGCGTCCGCCAGCGGATAGTCCGTCTGTGTCCGGGCGTACTCCACAAAGTAATCCAGCGCTGCCGGGTTCGCGACCGCATCGCGATTGGCGGCCTTGGCCGGCGGCGTACCGGCCAGTATGCGCCGCACCGGAACCTCCATCCGCTTGCCCGTCAGCGTGTAGGGGATGTCCGGTACCTGATAGATGATGTCCGGCACGTGCCGCGGTGAGTACTCCGAGCGCAGCTTGGCGCGGATCCGTTCGATCAGGCCCGCGTCCAGTGACTGGCCGCCGCGCAGCTTCACGAACAGCGGCATGAAGAATTTCCCGCCGGCCAGGTCCAGGTTGACGATCAACGAGTCTTCGATTTCCGGCAGCAGGGCGAGCGAGCGGTAGATCTCGGCGGTGCCGATGCGGATGCCATGGCGATTGAGCGTTGCGTCCGAGCGCCCCAGCACGAAACCGCCGAGACGCTCATTGATGCGAAAGAAGTCGCCCTGGCGCCAGACGCCGGGGAATTCGTCGAAGTAGGACTCCTTGTAGCGCTTGAAGTCCACATCGCCCCACAGGTAGATCGGCATCGAAGGCAGCGGGCGCGTCACGACCATCTCGCCCACTTCGTTGACCACGCTCTTGCCTTCGGTGTTGAACGCCGCGACCGCCACGCCCAGCAGCGGTGCCTGCATCTCACCGGCCCGCACCGGGAGGATGGGCACACCGCCGATGAAGCCGGAACAGATGTCCGTGCCGCCGCTGCCGTTCTGGACACTCATGTTGTCCTTCACGTTGAGGTAGAACCACTCCATCACTTCCGGCGTCACCGGCGAGCCGGCCAGCATCGCGATGCGCAGGTGCGGCAACTTGAATTTTTCCTTGGGCACTATCCCGGCCTTCTGCAGCAGCGTCACGTAACCGGGGTTCGCGCCGATCACGACCGCCTCGGTTTCCTCGTACATCCGCCACAGCGAGTCCGGTTCCGGATACATCAGGCTGCCGTCGTACAGCACCGGCACGACCTGTTTGAGCAACGAGCTCGCCAGGAAGTTCCACATCATCCAGCCGGTGGTGGTGTAGAAGAACAGACGCTCGCCGGCCTTCATGTCCATCTGGAAATTGAAGGCCTTCAATTGCTCGAGCAGGATGCCGCCCTGGCTGTGAACGATGGCCTTGGGCAAGCCGGTGGTGCCGGAGGAGAACAGGATCCACAGCGGGTGCGAAAAAGGCACCTGCTCGAATTTGAACTCCGAGCGGGGGACCGGGCGTGCCGCGAGCAGGTCGTCCCAGAAGACCGTCGGCTTGGCGAACGGCGTGCGGTCGGCGGTGTTCAGGTACGGCAGGCACACCACCTGTTCGAGCGAATCCAGTCCGTCGACGATCTGCGCAAGCTCCGGCCGGCGGTTGAACGGCTTGCCCCCGTACTGATAGCCGTCGACGCAGAACAGCACTTTCGGTGCCAGCTGCGCAAAGCGGTCGAGTACGCCGCGGGTTCCGAAGTCCGGACCGCAGCTGGTCCAGATGGCGCCGATGCTGGTGGTCGCGAGCATCGCGATGATGGCATGGGGTGAGTTCGGCAGATACGCCGCGATGCGATCACCGGGCACCACGCCCAGTCGCCGCAGCTGGGTGGCGAGGATGCGCACGGCGCCGCCCAGCTCCTGCCAGCTCATCGCCTTGAGCGCGGTGCGCTCATTGAAATAGAACAGCGCCGTCGCGTCGGGGCGCTCCGAGCGCAGCACGTTCTGGGCGTAGTTCAGGCGCGCCCCGGGGAACCAATCCGCGCCCGGCATCTCGCTGCGACCCAGCACCCGCTCGTAGGACACGGAGGCCTGCACATCGCAGTACTGCCACAGCGCGCCCCAGAAGGCTTCGATGTCATCGACCGACCAGTGCCAAAGATCCGCGTAATCGGTGAAATTCAGACCGCGATGCTGCCGCAGCCACTTCATGAAGTGCGCCAGGTTCGAGCCGGCCACCCATTCGGCGCTTGGCGTCCACAGCAGATCACCCTCTTTAACCATTGACAGCGGTACTCTTGGTAGTTGCGGGACGGCGAGCAGCCAAGCATAAAGCGTCAGGCCGTACTGGCGCTACGCCTGCACAGTACGCCCGGGAGCGTACCGGGCGTCTCTTCCCGGCGCGGCGCCCTGCCTCTAAGGTGGCATGAGATGTTCGCGGAGATAGCCCGATGTTGGATCCCCTGCCCTGTGCGACGTACGCGTTCGTTATGTCCATCACCCCCGGACCGAACAATGTGATGCTGACGGCCGCGGGCGCAAATTTCGGCTTGCGGCGCACCGTGCCGCACATCCTCGGAGTGACCTGCGGCTTCGCCTTCCTGGTGGCGGCCTCCTGTGGCGGACTGGGACTGCTGTTCACCCGCTTTCCCGAAGTGCATGCCGCGCTGCGCTGGGTAGGGGCCGCCTACCTGCTGTTTCTGGGCTGGCAGCTGCTGCGGGCCAAGGGCGGCGCGGTCGGCAGCGCCGGCAAGCCCGTGACCTTCTGGGAGGCCGCGGCCTTCCAGTTCCTCAATCCCAAGGCATGGGTCATCGCTCTGACCGCGGCCACGCTGTTTCTGCCGCCGCAGCTGGGCCAGTTCCTGGGGAGCAGCTATGTGGCCACGATCATCACGCTGGTCAATCTGCCCTGCATCACGGTCTGGGCCGTGTTCGGCAGTTCACTGGGACTGATCCTGACCCGTCCGGGCGCACGCCGGGCATTCAACTGGGTGATGGCGGTGGCCTTGGCCGCCACGGGCGTCATGATGGTCACCTGATGTTCGAGCTGGCCCGTGATTCAACGGTCCCGCTGGTGGACCAGATTGTCGGACGGCTGAGCGGACTCATCCAGGACGGCCAGCTCAGCGCCGGCACGCGCCTGCCATCGATTCGCAGGCTGGCAAGCCTTACCGGGGCGAGTCCGTTCACGGTCGTGGATGCGTATGATCGGCTGGTGGCCCGCGGCCTGATCGCCTCGCGCGCCGGGCGCGGCTTCTATGTGGCCGCGCGCGTCTCGGGCACGGCGGTTGCCGTCATTGAGGCCGTGCCGGATCCCGGATCCGATGCGCTGGCGCTGCTACATGCACTGTTTGCCGAACCCGCGCGGCTGATCGCGGCGGGGTCCGGATTTCTTCCCGACAGCTGGGTGCAGGAACTCACGACCAGCGCCGTGGTGTCGCGCGTGGCGCGCAGCCGCCGGCCTCAACTGTGGGCGACCTGTCCGCCCCAGGGACTGCGCGAATTGCGCGAGCAGGTCAGCGCCAAACTGCAGCGCCAGGGCATCGCCGCCGGCGTCGACAATCTGATGACGACCATCGGCGCCTCGCAGGGATTCGATCTGCTGTGCCGCAGCCTGCTCGCCCCCGGAGATGCCGTGCTGGTGGAGGATCCGGGATATTTCGTGCTGTTCGAACAGCTGCGCGCCCATCATCTGCGACTGATACCGGTGCCTCGACGCTGCGATGGACCTGACCTTGCGGCGCTGGAAGAGGCCTGTCGTACGCACCGTCCGCGCGCGTTCTTCGTCCAGACCCTGCTGCACAATCCTTCCGGCACGACCATGGACTCGGCCCGCGCCCATCGGCTGCTGTCGCTCGCCGAGCAGTATGGCTTCACGGTCATCGAGGATGACGTGTACGGTGACCTGTACGAAGGGACCGCGGTGCGCCTGGCGCAGATCGATGGTTTCCGACACGTGGTTCACGTGGGCAGCTTCACCAAGCTCATCGGGCCCGCGCTGCGCGTCGGCTACGTCGCCAGTCACCCGGCGCTCATCGCGGATCTGGTTCAGCGCAAGGTACTCTCGATCCTGTCCGGATCGACGCTCACCGAAGCCATTGTTGCCGAGGTGCTCGATGGCGGACGCTACCGCCGCCATATCGAGCAGGTGCGTACGCGCATCGCGCGGATGCGGGCCGACAGCCGCCGCGCGCTCGAGTCAGCGGGCGTCCGGTTCGACGGCGATGACGGCGCCGGCATTTTTCTCTGGGGCGAGGTCCCGCCAACGACGGATCTGGACCAGCTGGTGCGCACCGCCCGGGGCCGGGCCATTCTGTTGGCAAAGGGGGCGCTGTTCTCGCCCGCCAAGACGCACGTGCCGCGACTGCGGTTCAATGTCGCCTACAGCGCGGCACCCGAACTGACACGGTTCCTGAGTGAGGCTCTCGCGCCGGCGCTACTATAGCGCATGCTTGCGAAAATCCCGCCCGTCACCCGGGCCCTGCTGCTCACCAACGTGGGCATCTTCCTGCTGCAGCTGCTGATCGGACCGCAGCTGGAGCAGTGGTTCGCCCTGTGGCCGCCCGGCACGAACTTCGAGCCCTGGCAGCTTCTGACCTATGCCTTCCTGCATGAGGGCTTCCTGCATATATTTCTCAACATGTTCGCCCTGTTCATGTTCGGCACGCCGATCGAATCGTATCTGGGTGCACGGCGCTTCATACTTTTCTATTTCGTGTGTGTGCTGACGGCAGGCCTGACGCAGCAGACCGTCGCCATGTTCCAGCATTCCGATGCCGATACGATGGGGGCTTCCGGCGGCATTTTCGGACTGCTGCTGGCCTTTGCCATGTACTTTCCCCGAGCGCGAATCACGCTTATATTCCCGCCGATTCCGCTGCCCGCCTGGGCCTTCGTCTCGATTTACGGCCTGGTGGAATTGTTCCAGGGGGTCAGCGGCAGTGAACCCGGCGTCGCTCACTTTGCTCATCTGGGCGGTATGCTGGGCGCCGCGGCGATGATACTTTTCTGGCGCAGCAAGGATGCTCGGACTTAGTCTATGGCCCCACCATGATCAAAACTGAATCGCTCACCAAGCAATACGGGTCGCTCACGGCGGTGGATGCCGTGAGCTTCACGGTCTCACCGGGGGAGGTGCTGGGTTTCCTCGGCCCCAACGGCGCGGGCAAGACCACCACCATGCGCATGCTGGCCGGGTTCATCAACGCCACCTCGGGGCGCGCCAGCATCTGTGGTCACGACGTGGACAGCGATTCGCTCGCGGCGCGTGCCTGCCTGGGGTATCTCCCGGAAGGGGCCCCCGCCTACGGTGAGATGACGGTGCGCGATTTCCTGGACTTCATCGCGGCGCTGCGCCAATTGCATGGCAGCGCGAGGTCGCGCATCGACGCGGTCATCGAGCGTCTGCAGCTGCAGAGCGTGTTGAACCAGACCATTGAAACCCTGTCGAAAGGATTCCGGCGGCGGGTGGGCCTGGCGCAGGCCATCATGCACGATCCGCCGGTGTTGATATTGGATGAACCGACCGATGGGCTGGACCCGAACCAGAAGCACGAGGTGCGCACGCTCATCAACGACATGGCGGGCGACAAAACCGTGATCATCTCGACCCATATCCTCGAAGAGGTGGACGCCGTGTGCACGCGCGCCATCATCATCGCGCACGGCCGCATCGTGGCCGACGATACGCCGCAGGGGCTGGCGGCGCGTGCGCCCTCGGGGCGGCTCGATGACGTCTTCAGAACCATCACCGCTTAGGTTCACCGAACATGCGCAACGTCGGCATCATCATGCGCCGCGAGCTGGCCAGTTACTTCGCCACCCCGCTCGCCTACATCTTCCTGCTGATCTTCCTGGTGCTCGCCAACCTGTTCACCTTCTATCTGGGTGAATTCTTCGAGCGCGGCCAGGCGGATCTGAATCCCTTCTTCACCTACCACCCGTGGCTGTTCCTGTTCCTGATTCCGGCGGTATCGATGCGCCTGTGGGCGGATGAGCGGCGCACGGGCAGCATCGAACTGCTGATGACCCTGCCGGTGACGCTGTGGCAGGCGGTCGTCGGCAAGTTTCTGGCGGCGTGGCTGTTCACGGTGCTGGCGCTGGTGCTCACCTTCCCGCTGTGGATCACCGTCAACTACCTCGGCAGCCCCGATAACGGCGCGATCCTCGCGGCCTATATCGGCAGCATGCTCCTGGCCGCGGGCTTCTTGAGCATCGGATCGCTGGCCTCGGCGCTGACGCGCAACCCGGTGGTGGCCTTCATCGTCGGCATCGCCGCCTGCTTCGTGTTCCTGGTCGCCGGCTTTCCGCTGGTGCTCGACGCCTTTCGCGGCTGGGCCCCGCAGTTTGTGGTGGACGGCATCGGCGCGCTCGGGTTCCTCACGCACTACGAGGCCATCTCAAAGGGGGTCATCGACATCCGCGACCTGATCTATTTCGCGCTGCTCATCACCTGGTTCCTGCTGGCCACCGCCGTCGTGCTCGACGTGCGCAAGTCCGAATGATCCTCAAGGGCGATTCACGATGAAACGTTCAACCCTGGGAAGCGGTACGCTGATCGCGCTGGCGCTGCTGTTCGCCGGCATCACGCTGCTGGGCGGCTACGCGCTGCGCGGCTGGCGCATCGATCTCACCCAGAATCATCTGTTCACGACCGCACCCGGCACCGATCGCATTCTCAAGGGGCTCAAAGAGCCCATCAACCTGTACTTCTTCTACAGTGCCGCGACCGGCAGCCAGTACCCACAGGTGGCGAGCTACGCCAATCGCGTGCGCGACCTGTTGCGCGAATTCGAATCCCGCTCCGGCGGCAAGGTTCATCTGCACTTCATCGATCCGCAGCCCTTCTCGGCCGACGAGGATCGCGCGGCCGAACTGGGCGTGCACTCGGTCAACGTCGGCGGCAACGCCGCCAACGCGCTGTACTTCGGGCTCGCGGGGACCAACTCCACCGATGGTCACGCCGCCATCGACTTCTTTGATCCCAACAAGGGCGAGTTCCTGGAGTACGATCTGTCGAAGCTGGTGTACCAGCTGAGCGGCGCGAAGCGTCCGGTCATCGGCTGGTTGTCGGAGTTGCCGATGAGCGGCGGCTTCGACCCGAACACCGGTCAGCCGCGCGCGGCCTGGGTGGTGCTGGATCAGATCCAGCAGGTCATGGACGTGCGCATGCTCGACGGCAACGTCGGCAGCATCGACCCGGCAATCAATGTCCTGGTGCTGGTGCATCCCAAGCACCTCTCGACCGCGGCACAGTTCGCGATCGATCAGTTCGCGCTGCGCGGCGGCCATATCCTGCTGTTCGTGGACCCGCTGGCTGACCAGGATCCGGCGGGCGCCGATCAATCCAATCCGGCGGCCGCGTTGACCGCCGATCGCTCCTCGCACCTGGAGACCCTGCTCGGCGCCTGGGGGGTGGACTTCGATGCACACCAGGTAGTCGCGGATTCGCGTTACGCCATGAGCGTCACGGTGCGTGAGGGCCAGGAGCCCGAGCGCCACCTGGGGGTGTTGGGGCTGGATGCCTCGGCCATGAACCCGAAGGATGTGATCACCGAGGGTCTCTCCAACATCAATCTCGCCACGGCCGGTCATCTGACCTTGCACAAAGGCGCGACCGTCAGCTTCGAGCCGCTGCTGTTCTCGAGCAGCGAAGCACAGCTGATGCCGGTGTCTCGCTTCCTCGAGCTGCAGGACCCGGCGACGCTGTTCGATGGTTTTCATGCCACCGGCGAGCACTACACACTCGCGGCCCGCGTCAGTGGCAACATCACCACCGCCTTCCCCGGCGGGCTGCCGCAGGGCGTGACGCTCGCTCCCGGGGCCAGTTTGCTGACCCATTCCACCAAGCCCCTGGAGCTGATCGTCGTGGCTGACACCGATGTGCTGTCGGACTACCTGTGGGTGCATGCCCAGGAGCTGGCCGGACAGCGGATCGCCCAGCCGTTCGCCAACAATGGCGATCTGGTCGCCAATGCGTTGGACAATCTCGCCGGCAGCGATGATCTGATTTCGATTCGCGGCCGCGCGACCTACCAGCGTCCCTTCGCGCGCGTGGAAGCACTGCGGGCGCGGGCCGATGAGCGCTTCCGCGACAAGGAGCAGGAGCTGGAGAAGCAGCTGCACGCCACCGAGGACCAGCTCGCGGCCCTGCAGTCCCAGCGCGCGGATCGTGGCGTCGCCATCCTCACGCCCGATCAGGAACAGGCGCTGACGCGCTTCCAGGCCGAGAAGCTGCGCATCCGCAAGGATCTGCGCGGTGTGCGCCTGGGACTCGACCAGGACATCACACATCTGGGCAACTGGATGAAGTTCATCAACATCATTCTGGCGCCGGTGCTGTTTACCGTCATCGCGGTGCTGCTCGGTCTGTGGGTGCGCCGACGGCACCAGCGCGGCGCGCGGTCATGATCCGGCCGGCCCAGGTTCTGACGCTGATCGTCGCCGGCTGCGCAGTCGCGGGAGTCGGGCTTTGGCTCGTGTCGCGGCACAACTCCGATACCGCTGCCGATGCGAGCGGCCAGGTCCTGCCCCTGCAGCGGAACGATCTGAATGCCGTGACGCGCCTCTCGATCTTCAAGGGCGATGGCAGTCGCACGACCCTCAACCGGGATGCCACCCGCTGGCTGGTCGCCGAGCGCGGCTATCCGGCCGATACCGGCCAGGTGCGCAAACTGCTGCTGGATCTGGCCGCGCTGAGGATCGAAGAACAGAAAACCTCAGATCCGACGTTGTATTCGAAGCTGGGAGTCGAGGATCCGCGCGGCGCGCAGTCGGCCAGCACCGGGCTCGACATCGGACTCAACGCCAAGACCTTGAGTCTCATCGTCGGCAAGACTTCGGGCACCGGATCGGTGTTCGTCCGCCTCGCCGGTGCAGCCCAGAGCCTGCTCGCAAGTCCGCAGCTGACACCGGATGCTGATCCGCGCCATTGGCTGGATCGTTCCATCCTCGACATCGCAGCGGACCAGGTCGTCGAAATCGATCTGAAGGTCCCGGGTGGGCCGGACTACGTCATCAAGCGTTCCGGCACGACCGCCGGCGCCGACCTGGTCGTCACTCCCATCCCCAAGGGCCGGGAGCTTTCCGATCCCAGCGCGCCCGCTGCCCAGGCCGGTGCGCTCGCCGGGCTGCAGCTGGATGATGTCCGCAAGGCCGGCACGCTCACGCCCACCGCCAGCGCGATTTTCCAGACCCGCGATGGCGTGACGCTCACGATCGCCGGTCTGCAGCAGGGCGCGACGCGCTACCTCACGGTCGTGGCAAGCGCGAACGCGTCCGCGGCCCGGCAGCGCGTCCAGGATCTCAACAGCCGCCTCGGTGGTTGGGAGTTTGAGGTGCCCGGCTATCGCTACGACGGTATATTCCGCCCCCTCGAGCAGTTGCTGAAGCCCAAGCCGGCGCCAGCCCCGAAGGCAGCCCCGAAGGCGACCGGCAACCCGGGCAAGGCCACGCCGCTGCAGAGTCATTGAAGGAGATTCCCATTAGCAAGCATGTCGCGGTGCGCGAGATCGCACGACCGGACCCGGACGTCTGCAAGGCGCTGGGCACTTATGGGGTGGCCACGGTTCATGAGGCACAGGAGCGCATCGGTCTGCTCGCGTCCTACATGCGGCCGATCTATGCCGGCAAGTCGATCGCGGGTCCGGCCGTCACGGTGTCCTCCCCGCCCGGGGATAACTGGATGATTCACGTCGCCGTGGAGCTGTGCAAGCCGGGGGATATCCTGGTGGTGGCGCCCACCTCACCGTGCGAGGACGGCTACTTCGGCGATCTGCTGGCGACCTCGCTGCAGGCGCATGGCGTTCAGGCGCTGATCATCGACGCCGGGGTGCGCGATGTGGCGACCCTCAAGCAGATGGACTTCCCGGTGTGGAGCAAGGCGATCTACGCCCAGGGCACCATCAAGGCAAGCCTCGGGTCCGTCAATGTGCCGGTGATCTGCGCCGCCCAACTGATCAATGCGGGCGATGTCGTGGTCGCCGACGATGATGGCGTGTGCGTGGTGCGCTGCAATGATGCGGCGAAAGTGGCGCAGGCAGCCGCCAAGCGGGCCGCGGCCGAGGAAGACAAGCGCAAGCGCCTCGCCTCGGGGGAGCTGGGAATGGATATCTACAAGTTCCGCGAGAAACTGGCGGCGCTGGGCCTGGAATACCAATGATCCGGAACTGCTGCCGCGGCGCTCCTGCTCGCGGCAGCAGTCAGTGAACGACGCGCCGCCGCTTCAGCCGCGTCCTTCCTTCTTGGCGCGCTTGGCCGCGCGCTTCTCTTCCAGCGTCTTGGTCGGCTTCTTCTTTTCCTCTTTCTTACGATCCATGCCCTTGCTCATGTCGTCGCTCCTTTGTTGGGTGATCGGAAACTGTAGCCGAAGATACCCCAACCTACAGAAATGCTTCCAGGCCCCTCATCTCACCCGCGAAGTGTTGCCCGTGGTCCGGCACTTCCCGGACCCAGCGGAAATCCTGGTCCTCGTACCCCGGTGAGACCGTGCAGCCGACCAGCATGTACTCGCCCAGACAGTGGGCGGCCTGCCAGCTGCCGGCCGGAATGACCGCGACCTGCACCCCGTCACCCGTCACCGCATCCAGCCGATAGCGGATGAGCTTGCGCGTGACCGGGTCGTAGCAGAACAGCTCGGAGGGCGCTCCGTGATAGAAGTGCCAGATCTCATCGGACCGTACGACATGCCAGGGGCTCGCCCGAGCGTGCTCGAGCAGGTAGTAGATCGTCGTGACGGCGCTGCGTCTGCCCTGTGGCGCCTGAACCTCGGTGGCGGACTTGTAGGCCTGGCGGAACCAGCCGCCTTCCTGATGGGGCTCCAGTTGCAGCTTCGCGATCAGTTCCTTGGGCGTCGGCTTCATCACTTAGTCTCCTTGAGGGCCGGCAGGGCGTGCCGCCCGATCTGCCGTTGCAGAACATCCTGCTCCAGGGCCCCCTCCCAGCGCGCCACCACGATCGTGGCCAGGCTGTTGCCCACCAGATTGACGAAGGTCAGCGCCTCGGCAAGCAGCCGGTGGATCCCCAGCACGAGCGCGATGCTCGCCACCGGGATGCTGCCGACCGAGCCGAGGGTCGCGGCCAGCACCACGAACGCCGCACCGGCCACCCCGGCGGCTCCCTTGGAGGTCAAAAGCAGCACGCCCAGGATGATCAGCTGATCGGACAGGCCCAGCGTGGTATCGGTCGCCTGCGCCAGGAATACCACGACCGTCGCCAGATACAGGCAGGTGCCGTCGAGATTGAACGAATAGCCGGTGGGCACGACCAGGCCGACGACGGTGTCTTCGCAGCCCAGCACCCGCAGCTTGCGCATCAGCTGCGGCAGCACCGTTTCGGTGGAGGTCGTGGCCGCGACGATCACGATTTCCTCGCGAATGTAGCCCATCAGGCGCCACAGGCTGATCCCGCACCACCAGCTGACCGCACCGAATACCACGATCACGAACACGGCCGACACACCGTAGAGCGTCAGGATCAGGCGCGCCAGCGCCACCAAGGAATCCGTACCGAAGCGCCCGACCGTGAAGGCCATGGAACCAAACGCACCCAGTGGCGCGACCCACATGACGATGCCGACCAGGCGGAAGAACACTTCGCGCACGCTGTCGATCAACTCCTGCACGGGGCGTCCGCGCTCGCCGCAGGCGGCCAGTCCGGCGGCGAACAACACCGAGACGAACAGCACCGGCAGCACTTCCGTGTGTGCGAAAGCATCCACGAAGGTCGTCGGGATGATCTCGAGCAGGAACTGGGCGACACCCTGCGCGTGCGCCTTGGCGGTGTACTGACTCACCGCCTGCGCATCGAGCGAGTGGGCGGCGACATGCATCCCCGCGCCCGGTCGCAGCACGTTGACCGCCACCAGCGCCAGCACCAGCGCCAGCGTGGTGATGACTTCGAAATAGATCAGCGCCTTCAGTGCCACGCGCCCCACCCGGCGCATGTCGTTCATGGCGGCGACCCCGTGCACCACCGTGCAGAAGATCACCGGCGCGATGAGCATGCGTATCAGCGCGATGAAGGCATCGCCCAGCGGCTTCATGTCGGCGCCGAGCTTCGGCCACCAGTGGCCGAGCGCGATGCCCGCCAGCATCGCCAGCAGCACCTGCACCCATAATTGTTTGAGTACCCCCACGCCGATCTCCTTCATGGTCCGGTCTGCAGCAACTCCGGCCGCGGCGGCGACCACGGCGCTGACAGGCCATCGCAGGCCGCCGGCGGCTGCGTCAGCAGCTGCGAGAATCCCCGGCCGCGCACGTCCCCGAAACGCAGATCGCCCAGCCACCAATCCGCGCCCTCCGCGCTCGCGAGCGGTACGCGCGCGAACTGCATGAACGCCCGCGCGCGACACTGGGTCAGCGCGAGGCGCGCAATCGCGTCCGCCGGCATCGAGAACTGCTGCAACCACTGGATGCCGGTGGTGGCGGCGGCCGGAACGCGCTCACCGCCCGCGCCGGCGGTCGTCCCGAGATTCACCCCGCGGCAATCGTGCACGGCAATCAGGCCCGGCAGCAACGAAATCCGCGCATGTCGCATGACTTCCTGCCCGGGCTGCGCCTGCACCAGCCAGCCATCCCAGCACACCGGGTCGGCGGGCATTGGCGTCAGCACCGCGTCGAGCGTTCGGCTTTGCGGAAATTCGACCTCAGCCAGGGAACCCAGCCGCGCCGTGGCGATGCGGCCCGATACGGCGAACACAGCGGTCACCCCGAGCCACCAGGCAATCCCGCACGTCAGCGCCGCCGCGGGCCGCGACCAGCGCCCCACGGCGAACAGTGCCGCCGCGATGGCAATGAAGGCCAGCACGGCGGGCGTGGCCACCACACCGAGTCCGCTCACCGCGATGATGGCTGCCACCACCGCCATGGCCACCAGCCCCCGCGCCAGCCGGGTCTGCAGCAGGAAAATGAGCGGCACCGCGGCCAGCCACATCAGGGGTTCGACGATGAAGACCGAGTCACCGTAGATCCAGCCGTTGAAGAACGGCCAGAACGGATGCACGCCGTAGCTGTTGGTGTAGTCCATCGCCAGATGCAGCAGCACGCCAATGACGGCGGCCGCCGCCATCCAGGCGGCCTCCCCGGCGCTCGTGCGCAAGCGTCGGAATCGCAGCCACAGCAGGCACAGGGCCCACAGGACGGCCGCTGCAACCAGCGCGCCGATCAGCGTATGGGTGTAGCCGCGATGATGCAGCACATAAACCAGCGGATCCCCGACGAAGCCGGTGTACAGCACATCCACGTCGGGCAGGTTGCTGCCCAGCGTCACACTCACCACGATCAGCCCGCGGAACGAGTCATCGGGTAGTGCCGCCCGCAGCGGCGCCGGACGCCCCCGCGGGCGCAGACCGCGCGCAAGTCCCGCTCCGACCAGCGCCCCGATCAGGGTGTGAGTGACGTTATCCAGCTGCGGCCAGCCGTGCCTTCAGCCGCGGATACACCCGATAGGCATTGGTCTCGAAGATGCGCATCTTGTCCGCCGCCGACAGGGCCGAAGAATCGATGTAGCGCTTGGTGTCGTCGTAGTACTGGCCGGTCGTCGGATCGATGCCACGCACCGCGCCGACCATCTCCGATCCGAACAGGATGTTCTCCACCGGAATCACCTTCAGCAGCAGATCGATACCCGGCTGGTGATAGACGCAGGTGTCGAAGAACACATTCTTCATGACGTGCTCGCCCAGTGGCGGGCGCTTCATGTCCTGCGCCAGGCCGCGGTAACGACCCCAGTGGTAGGGCACCGCGCCACCGCCGTGCGGAATGATCAGGCGCAGCGTCGGGAAGTCCTTGAACAGGTCGCCCTGGATGAACTGCATGAACGCGGTGGTGTCCGCATTGATGTAGTGCGCACCGGTCGCGTGGAAATTCGCATTGCAGGAGGAGCTGACGTGCACCATCGCCGGCACATCCAGTTCCACCAGCTTCTCGTACAACGGATACCAGTGCTTGTCCGTCAGCGGCGGGGAGGTCCAGTGGCCGCCGGAAGGATCGGGGTTCAGGTTCGCGCCGATGAAGCCGAGTCCCTTGATGCAGCGCTCCAGTTCGCGGGCGCTGTGGGCGGGGGGGACGCCGGGGGACTGTGGCAGCATGCACACGCCGACGAAGTTCCTCGGATACAGACTCACCACCCGCGCGATCAGATCATTATTGATCTGCGACCACTCCAGGCTCGTGGCCTCGGTGCCGATGTGGTGCGCCATGGTGGAGGCACGCGGCGAGAAGATCGTCACATCCGAACCGCGCTCGCGCTGCAGTTTCAGCTGCGCCTTCTCGAGGCTGTCGCGGATCTGGTCATCGCCGATACGCAGCGATGCCCGGGAGGGGGTCTGCGCCGGATCCTTGAGCGCCGCGATCTGCGCGTCGCGAAAGGTCGTCAGATCGGCAGGGGCCGTGGTGTAGTGCCCGTGGCAGTCGATGATCATGGTGGGATACCGGGTGAGACTTTAACGATCGCAAATAATAAGGTATTTACTGTTGTTTATCTTGGGGGCCGACCAATGCAGCAAAGACCTCTGGGCGCGACCGGGACGCAGCTATCGGCGCTGGGCTTCGGTTGCATGACGCTGATCGGCTGGTACGGCATGCGCAATGACGAGGAGGCGCGCGCCACGCTGCTGGCGGCGCTGGACCAGGGCATCACCCACCTGGACACCGCCGCCAGCTACCAGCTCGGGGACAATGAGAAGTTCATTGGCGCCACCATCCGGGGGCGCCGCGAGGGCCTCATCCTGGCCACCAAGTACGGCATCACCCGCAACGCCGCGGGCCAGATGGTCATCGACAATGATCCCGCCGCACTGCGCGCGGCGGTCGAGGCCAGTCTGATGCGGCTGGGCACCGACCGCATCGATCTCTTCTACCTGCATCGCATCGATCGCGACACCCCCATCGAGGAGTCGGTGGGGACGCTCGCGGACCTGGTGAAGGCCGGCAAGATCCGCCACATCGGCCTGTCGGAGTGCAGCGCCCAGACCCTGCGCCGGGCGCATGCGGTACACCCGATCGCGGCCGTGCAGAACGAGTATTCGCTGTGGTCGCGGGAGCCCGAGCAGGCGATTCTGCCGGCCTGCCGCGAACTGGGCGTGGGCCTGGTCGCCTACAGCCCGCTCGGCCGGGGATTCCTGGCCGCCAATTTCACCTCGCTCAAGGATCTGCCGCCCGATGATAGCCGTCGCAACCAGCCGCGCTTCCAGGAGGCCAATGCCGCGCACAATGCGCAGCTGGTCGCGGCGATCGGCTCAATGGCGACGCGCAAGGGTTGCACCCTCCCGCAACTGGCCATCGCCTGGGTGCTCGCACAAGGAGCGGATGTCACGCCGATTCCGGGCATGAAGACCCGGGTGCATCTGAACGACAACCTGGGCGCGCTCGCCGTGTCGTTGACCGCGGCGGAGGAGCAGCTACTGCGCCGTCTAGTCGATGAAATGCACGTCCTGGGGGACCGGCATCCGGCCCCGATGATGAAAACGCTGGACGCCTAGCCTTTCAGCAGGTCCTGCTCGAGCCGATCGAGGGTGCGCATGCAGGGCACCACCTGGCGCACGCTGGCATTGGGTTCGCGCCCTTCGCGGATGGCACTGAAGAACTCACGATCCTGCAGTTCGATGCCATTCATCGACACGTCCACCTTGGACACATCGATGGGCTTCTGATTGCCGTCCAGCAGATCATCGTAGCGGGCGATATAAGTGCCGTTGTCGCAGATGTAGCGGAAGAAGGTGCCCAGCGGGCCATCGTTGTTGAACGACAACGACAGCGTGCAGATCGCCCCCGACGGCACCTTCAGGCCGATGCTCATGTCCATGGCGATGCCGAGATCCGGATGCGGCGGCCCCTGCAGCGCATGGCAGCGCGAGACGGTCTGCCCGGTCTGGTACTGGAACAGATCGACCGTGTGACAGGCGTGATGCCACAGGAGGTGATCGGTCCAGCTGCGTGGCTTGCCGAGCGCGTTCATGTTGGTGCGACGGAAGAAGTAGGTCTGGACATCCATCTGCTGCACCTTCAGCTCGCCCGACTGGATGCGCTTGTGGATCCACTGATGACTGGGATTGAAGCGGCGCGTGTGACCGGCCATCGCGATGAGTCCGGTTTCCTGCTGCAGCGCCAGCACCTTCTCCGCATCCGCCAGATTGTCCGACATCGGAATCTCGACCTGCACGTGCTTGCCCGCCCGCAGGCACTGCATGGTCTGCGCGGCGTGCATCTGGGTCGGCGTCGCGAGAATGGCCGCCTCGACTCCCGGCTGGGCCAGCGCCTCTTCGAGGTTGGTGGTCCAATGCGGGATCCCATACTTGCGCGCCACTTCCGCGGTGGACTCCGGGCTGCCACCCGCCAAAGAGGCGATGGTGATGCCGCTGATCTTTTGGATGGCCTCGATATGCTTTACGCCGAAAGCGCCCTGACCGGCGACCACGATCTTCACGGTAGATTCTCCAGAATGATGTGTCCCAGCGCGGTATTCGAACATGGCACGTGATAGAAGCGGTAGACCTCCTTCACGTTGTCGTTCAGCGCGCCGCGCATCGCCAGCCACATGACCAGCTCGATCCCTTCGGAACCGGCCTCCCGCACATATTCAATATGCGGCATCTGGGTGAGCCCGACCGGATCCCGGGTCAGGCCGTCCAGGAACTTCTTGTCCCACTCCGGGTTGATAAGACCCGCCCGGGTGCCCTGCAGCTGGTGCGACATGCCCCCGGTGCCGAACACCACGACCTTGAGGTCCTCCGGGTAGGACTCGACCGCCTTGCGCAGCGCCTTTCCCAGGGCGTAGCAGCGCTTGCCGGTGGGCGGCGGGTACTGCACGACATTGATCGGGAACGGAATGACCTCACAGGGCCACTGATCCTCCGGCTTGAGGTCACCGAACAGCAGGTTCAGGGGCACGGTCAGGCCGTGATCGACATCCATCTGGTTGACGACGGTCATGTCGAACTCGTTCAGGATCAGCGACTGGGCGATGTGGCAGGCGAAATCCGAATTGCCCTTCACCACCGGCACCGGACGGCGCCCCCAGCCCTCGTCGGCGGACTCAAATTCGTCCGCACAGCCGATGGCGAAAGTCGGAAAAATCGTCGCATCGAAGGCGGAGGCGTGATCGTTGTAGATCAGGATTGCGACATCCGGCTTGTGCTCGGCCATCCACTTGCGGGAGAACTCGAAGCCTTTGAAGATCGGCGCCCAGTAGGGCTGCTGCTGCTTGCCCAGATCGATGGCCGCGGCGATCGCCGGCACGTGGGAGGTGGTGACACCAGCGGTAATTCTTGCCATTTTTGCTTACAAACTCGGGTTGGACTTGCTGCGGTTGCCTTTGATGCTCCGCCCGCCCTTGAGCATCATGTTGGAGTACTCCTCCTGCGTCATTCCGGTCATGGTCGCGACCGCGACCAGATACGGAAAGCCATCGGTGGAGAAGAGCTTGGCAAGAAAATAGATATTGCCACCGTTCTTCATCATCGTCAGGTAATCGCGCTCCAGCACCGCGGTGGTCTGTGCCGGCGTGAGCTTCCAGGGCTTGAGGTACTCGGCCTCGTTGGCTTTGAACTTCTCGCGGTTCTCCGGCTTCATCAGCGACATGCAGAACTGATTCAGGTTGAACCCCTGACGCGAACGGAAGGTATTGAACACCAGCGTGCCGGGGATGTCCTCGAACTCATTGAGGTACGGTGACAGATGCTTGTCGGACATTAGCCTTCCTTCAACCGGGAGAACTGATACAGGCGGTGCGGATTGTCGACCAGGATCTTGTGCTGCAGCTGCGGTTCGGGCGCCATCAGTGGAATGAGATCCACCAGATCACCGTCATTGGGCATGTGCTTGGCGATATTCGGATGCGGCCAGTCCGTGCCCCACAGGATCCGATCCGGCGCGGCTTCGATCAGCGCGCGCGCGAACGGGACCGCATCGGTGAACGGTGGTCCCGCACTCGAGATGCGCTCGGAGCCGCTGATCTTCACCCAGCAGCGCTCGTTCGATTTCAACAGCTTCAGCAGATGGCGGAACGGCTCCTGTTCCAGACCGGCTTTGGTCGGGACGCGACCCATGTGATCGATGATGAAGGGCAATGGCATGTCGCGCAGCAGCTGTTCGTGCTCGAGCAGGTCGCCCGCGTCGAAGTGCAGATCGACATGCCAGCCCAGCGGCCGGATGCGCGCAATGATGCGGTGAAACTCGCCCATGTCGGGCATGCCGCCCAGGTGCCTGACGAAGTTGAAACGCACACCGCGCACCCCGCCGGCATGCAGCTTGTCGTAATCGCGCTCGGTGAAGCTGTCATCGGCGTTGGCGACGCCCCGGTACTGACCGCCGCTGGTCGCAATGGCATCCACGATGACCGAGTTATCACTGCCGTGGCAGCTGGCGTTGACCAGCACGGCACGGTCCAGGCCGAGTATGGTCTGCAGCTCGCGGAACTTCTCCAGCGGTGCATCCGGTGGCGTATAGGTCCGATCGGCCGCGTAGGGATACCTGTCGCCCGGTCCGAAGATATGGCAGTGCGCGTCGCACGCTCCAGCGGGCGGGCGATACTTGGGCTTATGGGTGTTGGGATCCGGTGCCTTGCAGGTGGGTATCATCAGATTTTCTTGATCTCTTAGGGCGGCCGTCGAGGGCCTCCCCGGGCTAATTTGGTATCGTAGCTGTGCGGCCCAGCGGACACAATCGCCGGAGATTTTTCACCCATGAATGCCCTGCGCCGCGATTTTTCGCACGACCCGCAGGGTTTGACGTAATTGATCCGGCGACAGCCAGGGCTTTCACCCGGGCACGGCTTCTGAGCCGGACCGGGCTGGCGCGCCACCTTGGTCGCTGACCGCCGGGCAGCCACCGGCCGCAGGGCCCGGATCCTCACCGACAGCGCCGTGGCGCTGGCGCAAATCTGCAGCTCCCGTCAGCGCACGCGCGCCAGCAAGCCGAGCGTCACCACGACCAGCACCGTGGTCGGCAGCCATGCGAGCTTCACCGGATCGAGATCGAAAACGATCGTGCCGCTTTCGATGAATCGCTGTAAAAAGAAGAATCCCAGTCCGAGCATCAGGCCGACCAGCAGACGCACGCCCGTGCCGGATGAGCGCATCGGGCCGAGTACGAAGGGAATCGCCAGCAGCACCGCGAACGCGATGGCGCAGGTGCGTGCGATGCGCGACCAGAAGGCGAACAGGTAGGGCTTCGGATCGAGCGCGTTCGCGCGGTAGTAGCTGATGAGGCTCCACAGAGCGCCACTGGCCAGCTCCCCCGGCGCCGCCATGGCCAGATGCAGGAACTGTCCGCTGACGTTGGATTCAAGCGTGTGTATGTCCTGGGAGGTGGCCCTGACCTCATCGCCGGCGAAGCGCGACTCGGCATAGTTGCGCAGCAGCCAGCGGTGATCGGTGCCGACCAACGCGCCCGCGGCACGTCCGATCGCCAGCATGTGATGGTCGGCGGAGAGCTCGAATATGAGCATCCCGCCGTGCACCTCCCCATCCTGCGACTGCTCGACGTCCAGGATCTGATTGCCATCACGCACCCAGGCGGCGCCGCCATTGAAGCTGGCATCGGCAAAGCGTTCGAACGCCTTCTGCTGCCGCGCGACCTGTTGCAGCGGCGGCGCGATCAGCTCGCCGAGGATCACCTCCAGGCCGATCAGCAGTATCCCGGCGATGAATACCGACAGCGCCAGCCGTCGCACCGAGACACCGGAAGTCCGCGCCACCGTCAGCTCACTGCCGCTGGCGAGACCACCCAGGCCCAGCATCGAACCGATGAGCGCGCCGATCGGCAACAGCTCCCAGGCCTCCTGCGGCACGTTCATCAGCGAAAACCAGAAGGCATCCAGAGTGCCGTAATGGCCGGTGCCGGTATCGCCCTGCTCGTTGAGGAAGGTGAAGAGCACCGCGAGCCCGATGATCACGGCCATGACCAGCGCGGTCATCGCCAGAATGCGCCCGACGATGTACCGATCGAGAATATTCATGCCGGACTCAACGCCGCGGTGCTCGGCGGGGCCCGGTTGCGCAATCGGGCGAGCCACGCCGGCAGCTGCGTGATCAGGAGCACGATCAGCACGACCACGACATGGGTCCACCACAACCCGAGCCCGGCCGGCAGCGCGCCGCGCTCGATGGCGCCGCGGCCATAGGTGAGCAGATAGAAGTAGAGAATGAACAGCAGCACCGCCAGCCACACGCGCGACAGGCGCCCGCGCCGCGGCCGCAGGTGACTGATGGGTACGGCCAGCACGGCCAGCACCAGACACATGACCGGCAATGCAATGCGCCACTGCAACTGCGCCTGGTGGTCGAGCGCGGCGGCTCCGATCAGGTCGCGGGTGGGCGCAGCATCCAGATCCGCCGCGACATCGCGCAAGGGCGGCACCTGCACCGGAATCGTGAGCTCGGTGAAATGCTTGAGGATGCGAAATTGCGCACTGCCGGGCACGCCTTCGAAGCGCTCCCCGTCATACAGAGTGATCGTGAGATTCTGGCCATCGGGCGAGACCACGTGGCGCGCGCGCAGGGCGAGCGCCACTTCGACCCGTCCACCACGTTCGTGCTCGACGAAGACATTCGACAACGTCCCGTCCGGCAGAGCGTTCTGGGCATAGACGACCGTGCCCCCGCCGAAACTTCGGAAGCGCTCGGGGGCAGGGGCCAGCTGTCCGGCATGCACCGCTTCGCTGCGCAGGGCGAGGACCCGCGCCATCGAGGTGGGACCGACCTCGAGCGACAGCCACGCCAGCACGCCGGCGACCACGATGCCCACGCTGATCACGGGTGCGTAGACGCGCGCCATGCCGACCCCGCAGGCCAGGGCCGCGGTCATCTCACTGTCGTGATAGAGGCGCCCGAAGGCCATCACCATGCCCAGCAGCAGGCCGATCGGCACGAGAATGGGCAGGTGCTGCAGGGCGCCAAGGCCGATCAGGGCAAAGACGACATCGTGCGGATACTGGTTGTCGGCCGCCCGGCTGAGTACGCGTGCGCCCTCGTTGATGAGCAGGATAAGGACCAGAACCAGCGTGACGGCGAATCCACTGGCGATCATTTCCCGCAAAATATAGCGTTCGAGGAGACGACCCAAAACCCTACCTACTGGCTGAATTCGGTTAGACTCGCGTGTTCAACCGGTAACCTTAGAGCATGCCGTGCTGCACCACAATGGTTCGGATTGGCCGTGTGCGGCACAAGGTGGAGGTCGATGATGCAGTTTGACGTGTGGTCGAAAGCTTTCCCTGACCTGTCCGTGGACTGTCTGGCGGTGGGAGTCTTTGAGGACGGCAAGCTCGGCACCGAGGCCGCTGCGGTGGACAAGGCCACGGCCGGCTACCTGAAAGGCGTCATTGACCGCGGGGATTTCAGCGGCAGAGCCGGGGAGACGCAGCTGCTGTCGCAGGCCGGGTTGAACGCCACACGCGTGTTGTTGGTCGGGTTGGGGCCAGAATCCAGCTACCACCGCAAAGCCTGGCGCCGCGCCTGTGCTGCGGCATTGACCGCGGCCGGACGGACGCGCGTGAAAAGTGTCGGCCTGGGGCTTGAACGGCCGGCGGCCAAGCAACTGGATGACTATTATTTCGGGCGCTGCGTGGCGGAGATCACCGGGAGCGTCCTCTATCGCACCAATGACCTCAAGACGGGGAAGAAACCCCCACTCCCCGCGATCAGCCTGGTGGTCGCCGGGCCGGTGCGCGCGGCGGGCGTTGCACAGGCCAAACTGGGATTGGAGCACGGTCAGGCGCTGGTCATGGCGACGGCGTTGCAGCGCGATCTGGGCAATCTGCCGCCGAATGTCTGCACGCCGACGTACCTGGCCGAACGCGCCAGGGGTCTGGCCAAGCGTCATCGCTCGGTGAAGGTCAAAGTGCTCGATGAGGCGGCGATCCGGCGCGAGAAAATGGGCTGCTTGCTGGCGGTCACCCAGGGCAGCGCCCAGCCACCACGCTTCATCATCCTGGACTACCAGGGTCCGCGCGCGCCGCGCACGGCGCCCATCGTCCTGGTCGGCAAGGGCATCACCTTCGATACCGGCGGCATCTCCCTCAAGGACCCCGCGGCCATGGATGAGATGAAGTTCGACATGATGGGAGCCGCCTCCGTCATTGCCGCCATCGCATTCCTCGCCGAGGCCAGACTGCCGATCCGGGTGGTGGGCCTGGTCCCCACCTGCGAGAACATGCCGGACGGCCTGGCCATCAAGCCCGGTGACATCGTCACCAGTGCCTCGGGCCAGACGGTCGAAATCCTGAACACGGACGCCGAGGGTCGACTGATTCTCTGCGATGCGCTCCACTATGCCCGCCGCTTTGATCCGGCGATCGTGGTCGATATGGCGACCCTCACCGGTGCCTGCGTGGTCGCACTGGGAGCGCATCACTGCGGCATCATGGGCAACGATGACGCACTGGTGAGCGAACTGGTTGCCGCCGGCGTGCGCGCCGATGACCGCGGCTGGCAGTTGCCGCTGACCGAGGAGTACGGTGAGCAACTGAAGACGAACTTCGCCGACATGGCCAATGTGGGCGGCCGCGAGGGCGGCGCCATCACGGCAGCGGCCTTCCTGGGTAAGTTCACGCAGGGCCTGAAGTGGGCCCACATGGACATCGCGGGTGTCGCGTGGCTGGGCGGCGCACACAAAGGCGCGACCGGACGCCCCATGCCGCTGCTGACGGACTTCCTGGTCCGGCGCGCGGGCGCAGGCTGACCGGTCTGGCTGCGCAACCCTCCGTCACCTTCTACGTGGTCGCGGATCGCGCGCCGAGCGCGCTCCTGACGGTAGCCTGCCGCATCACCGAGAAGGCCTGGAAGGCCGGCAGCACGGTGCTGATCCAGCACGGCGACCCGGCCACCCTGGGCATGCTGGACCAGATGCTGTGGGTCGCCAATGAGCACAGCTTCATTCCGCACGAAATCGCCTCGGGGGCGCCGCAGCTGACCGGCACCCCCGTAATCCTCAATGGCGGTGCCGGACCGACTGAACCGGTCGATGTCCTCATCAATCTCACGCCCCAGCTGCCCGCGCATCCCGAACTGGCCACCCGCATCATCGAGATCATCGATGCCGATCCGGCGCGCCGGGCCGCGGGCCGGGAGCGGTTCAAGGCCTACCGCGAGCGGGGTTTTCCGCTGGAAACTCACGAGCTGTAGCGTCTGCCCGGCCGGCACGGCGCGCCGGCTATAATGATCGACCCTGTCTTACGGTTGCCTGCATTGATGGACAAGCTCTACGCCCCGCACGAGATCGAGCGGCGCATCTACCAACATTGGGAAAAGAGCGGCTGGTTCGCGCCGCGTGGCTCGGGCGCGCCGTATTGCATCGTCATTCCGCCGCCCAACGTCACCGGCACGCTGCACATGGGGCACGCCTTCCAGCACACGCTGATGGACGCGCTGACGCGCTATCACCGCATGCGCGGCGCCGATACGCTGTGGCAATCCGGCACCGACCACGCGGGCATCGCGACCCAGATGGTGGTCGAGCGGCAGCTCGAAGCCAAAGGCCAGCATCGCAGCGAGCTGTCGCGCGACGAGTTCATCGCCCGCGTCTGGCAGTGGAAGGAGGAGTCCGGTGGCACCATCTGTGCCCAGATGCGGCGTCTCGGGGACTCGGTCGACTGGACCCGCGATCGCTTCACCATGGATGCGGGGCTGTCCCGCGCCGTCATCGAAGCATTCGTCCGCCTGCACCGCGAAGGCCTCATCTACCGCGGCAAACGCCTGGTGAACTGGGATCCGGTGCTGCTGACCGCGGTGTCGGACCTCGAAGTCGAAGGGCAGGAGGAGGACGGGCACCTGTGGCACCTGAGCTATCCGCTCGAGGATGGCAGTGGCCACGTCATCGTCGCGACGACCCGTCCCGAGACCATGCTCGGCGACAGCGCGGTCGCCGTAAACCCGGACGATGAGCGCTATCGGCATCTCATCGGGCGCAAGCTGCGCCTGCCGCTCACTGAGCGGCTCATTCCGATCATCGCGGATGACTACGTGGATGCCGCCTTCGGTTCCGGCTGCGTGAAGATCACACCTGCCCACGACTTCAACGACTATGAGATCGGGCTGCGCCATAACCTCGAGCAGATCAATATCTTCACACCCCAGGCGAAGATCAATGACAACGCGCCGGCGCGCTTCGTGGGCCTGGATCGCTTCGAGGCGCGCAAGCGCATCGTGGCCGAACTGGAGCTGGCGGGCCTTTTGGCACGAGTCGAGAAGCACCGCCTGCAGGTCCCGCGCGGCGAGCGTTCCGGGGCCGTGCTGGAGCCCTACCTCACGGATCAGTGGTATGTGAAGGTCGAACCCCTGGCCAGGCCGGCCGTCGCCGCCGTGCAGGACGGACGTACGCGGTTCGTTCCGGAGAACTGGTCGCGCACTTACTTCGAATGGATGAAGAACATCCATGACTGGTGCATCAGTCGTCAGCTGTGGTGGGGTCATCGTATTCCGGCCTGGTATGACGGGGCCGGCAGCGTCTTCGTGGGCTACGATGAGGCCGACGTGCGCGCGCGGCATGCACTGGGGCCCGCGGTCACGCTGACCCAGGACAACGATGTTCTGGATACCTGGTTTTCCGCGGCCCTGTGGCCCTTCTCGACGCTGGGCTGGCCGGAGCAAACACCGCAGCTCGCCAAGTACTACCCGACCAGTGTGCTGGTGACTGGCTTCGACATCATTTTCTTCTGGGTGGCGCGGATGATGATGATGGGGCTGAAGTTCACCGGCCAGGTACCGTTCCGTGACGTCTACATGCACGGGCTGATCCTCGATGAGTTCGGCCAGAAGATGTCGAAGTCCAAGGGCAACATCATCGATCCGCTGGATATCGTCGATGGCATCGGGCTTGATGCGCTGCTCGCCAAGCGCACCACGGGCCTGATGCAACCGCAGATGAAGCCGGCGATCGAGAAGAACACCCGCAGGCAGTTCCCGGAAGGCATTGCGGCCCACGGCACCGATGCCCTGCGGTTTACGCTCGCGGCGCTCGCCACCCCGACGCGCGAGATCCGCTTCGACCTGGCGCGCGTCGAGGGTTATCGCAAGTTCTGCAACAAACTGTGGAATGCCGCGCGCTTCGTAATGCTGATGGTGGCGCCCGCCGCCGACGCGCTCGCCGTCCCTGACATCGCGGTGCCGGTTGAGTTTGCCACGGCCGATCGCTGGATCAGGTCGCGGTTCGGGCGACTGCTCGGTGAAGTCGAAGCGGCATTCAAGGACTATCGCTTCGACTTCGCCGCCAGCGCGCTCTACCAGTTCACCTGGTACGAGTTCTGCGACTGGTATGTCGAGTTCACCAAGCCGGTGCTCCAGGCAGCTGAGTCTGCCGCAGCGGCGCGCAGCGCCGCACGGGCCACGCTGCTGGACATCCTCGAGTCGCTGCAGCGCGCGCTGCATCCCCTGATGCCCTTCATCACCGAGGAGATCTGGCAAAAAGCCGCACCGCTGGCCGGTCGCGGTGGCGACTCGGTGATGGTAGCGCCCTACCCGCGCGCCAGCGACTATCCGCCCGATGAAGTCGCCGAGAACGAAATCGCCTGGGTGCAGCAGTTCGTGCTGGCCGTGCGCCAGATACGCAGCGAGATGAACATTGCCCCGGCGCGGCGCATTGCGATCCTGGTGCGCGGCGCGACGCAGCTCGAGTGGCAGCGCGCGTTGCGTAATCAGGGAGCGCTCGAACATCTGGCAGGGTTGTCGGGCATCGAGCGGCTGGACCCGCAGCAGGCGGCACCCCCGTCGGCCACGGCTCTTTTGGGCGAGCTGAGTATTCTGGTGCCCATGGCCGGACTGATCGACGCAGCGGCCGAGATCGAGCGGCTGACCAAGCGCCTCGCGAAGGCCGTCCAGGATCTGGGCAAGACCCGCGCCAAACTGGCCAGTGAGACCTTCGTGCGCAATGCACCCGAGAGTGTCGTGCAGGCGGAGCGCGCTCGGGAAGTCGAACAGGAGCGAACGGTCGCCGGCATCCAGGCGCAGCGCGACATCATGCGCAAGCTGGAGCCATGATGCTGGCGCCTTCCCGACCCCAAGCTGAGGGACTGCTGCGCGCGCTGGCGGCCATCGAACGCGTCATTCTCGGCAAGCCGGCGCAGATACGCCTGTGCCTGGCCTGCCTGCTGGCCCGCGGGCATCTGCTGATCGAGGACGTTCCGGGCGTCGGTAAAACCACCCTGGCCCATGCGCTCGCCCATATCCTCGGATTGGCGTGGCAGCGCGTGCAGTTCACCAGTGATCTGCTGCCCGCCGACATCATCGGGGTCTCGGTGTTCGATCGCGCCGCGCAGCAGTTTCACTTCAAGCGTGGCCCCCTGTTCACGCAGCTGCTGCTGGCCGATGAGGTTAATCGTGCGAGCCCCCGTACCCAAAGCGCCCTGCTCGAGGCGATGGAGGAGCGTCAGGTGAGCGTGGACCTCACGACCTATCGACTGCCCGAGCCGTTCTTTGTGGTCGCTACCCAGAATCCACATGAGCAGCTGGGCACCTTCGCCCTGCCCGAATCACAGCTGGATCGGTTCCTGATGCGGGTCAGCCTGGGTTATCCGGATGCGGCATCGGAACGGCGGCTGCTGCAGGGCGATGAGCCGCGCGAACAGCTCGCACAGATGCCGGCGACGCTGGATCCGGAGACGATTCTCGGCATGCAGCAGTCCGTTCGGCAGGTGCACCGCTCGGCGCCCCTGCTCGACTATGTGCAACGGCTGGTTGAATACACCCGCACGCGCGGCGAGCTGAAACTCGGACTCTCGCCGCGCGCGGCCCAGGGGCTGATGCGCGCGGCCCAGGCCCATGCCTACATCATCGGACGTGACACGGCGCTGCCGGAGGATGTGCAGGCGGTGCTGCCCGCGGTGGTCGCCCATCGTCTCGAGCCTCGCGAGGCCGGGCGCAGCGGCGATGCGGATCTGGCCCACGAACTGATACGCGCCATTCCAGTACCGGTCTGATTCCACACGGGGGGCATCGCATGCGCGCCTTCATGCAACGCCGAATGGCCGCCTGGATGCGCCGCCGCCAGGGAGCGGATCTGCTCCCGGTCACCCTGCATCGCCGCCGCCTCTACATCCTGCCGACGCGCACCGGCATCGCCTTCGGCGCCCTGCTCTTGCTGATGCTCATCGCCGGACTCAATTACGCCAACAGCCTCGCGCTGCTGCTGACGTTTCTGCTGGCCGGTATGACGCTGGTGGCGATGCACAGCTGCCATCGCAACCTCCTGGGGTTGACCGTGACCGACCTGTCCTCGCAGGACAGCTTTGCCGGGGAACAGGCGCAGTTGCAACTGCGGCTGACCAACGCCGGCGCACAGCCGCGCATGGCCCTGCAGCTGGATGGTACCGCGCAGGCCGCCGTGACCTGTACCGCGCCTGCCGCAGGCACCGTGCTGGTGAGGCTCAGCATCGCCACGCCGCGACGCGGCGCGATGCCCATCGGTCGCATCCGCATCTTGACCACCTGGCCCTTCGGGCTGTTTCGCGCCTGGACCTGGCTGCACGTGGCGCACGCGGTGACGGTGTATCCCAGGCCCGAGGGCCAACGACCCCTGCCGCTGGCCGCCGCCTCCCAGGGCGGGAGCGCACCGCGCGAGTGCGGTGAGGCCGATGAATGGGCGACGCTGCGCGCGTTTCGCGAAGGCGATTCGCCGCGCCAGGTAGCCTGGAAGGCCTACGCGCGCGGCGCGCCGCTGCTGGTCAAGGAATACACCTCCAGTGGCGGTGCCGACCGGCTGTTCGACTTCGCGGCGCTCGGCGGCCTCGATACCGAGCAGCGCCTCTCGCAGCTCGCGCGCTGGATCCTCAGTGCGGCGGCCAACGGCGAACGCTTTGGGCTGAGGCTGCCGCATCAATCGATCGCGCTGGACCAGGGACTGCTGCAGCGCCAACGCTGCCTGCGGGCCCTGGCGCTGTTTGACACCGAGGCAGCGCCCAGTGCTTGAGCTGCCCGTAAACGAGCGGCGGGCGACGCACTGGATGCTCGGCGCGTATGTGTTCGGCGCATTTCTGCACCTGAGCCAGGTGCCGCTGTGGGTGACCGTGGTCGCCTGCGGCGGCGCCGGATGGGCAATGGCGGCGGCGCATGGTCGGGCCCGCCTTCCGGGACGAGCGCTCAAGGTGATGCTGGTCCTGGGACTGACCGGCACGGTGCTGGCGATGTTTCATACCTTGAATGGCTTGAATGCCGGCTCGGCGTTGCTGGTACTGATGGGCGCGGTCAAGCTGCTGGAAGCAACGACGCCGCGTGACCGCTTGATCGTGGTCGGCGTCAGCTGCTACCTGCTGATCGCCGCCTGCCTGGTATCGCAGCAGCTGCCGCGCACCGCGCTTTACCTGCTGCAGGCCTGGCTGTGCTGTACGGCACTGCTGTATGCGGCGCATCCGCAGGCCCCGATGCCCTCGCGCCTGGCGGCGCGGATCAGTCTGCGCAGTCTGGCCATCGCCGTGCCACTGGCGCTGCTGCTGTTCGCGTTGTTTCCGCGCCTGTCCGGTTCGTTCTGGGCGCTCGGCGGCACCAATCAGGCCCAGACCGGATTGTCCGACACCATGAGTCCGGGAAGTATTTCCGAATTGGGAAATTCGGTCGATCCGGTGTTCCGAGTCTGGTTCTCCGGACCGCTGCCGCGGCCCGAGGAGCGCTACTGGCGCGGCCCGGTGCTGCATGACTTCGATGGCTATACCTGGACCCACGGCCATAGCCAATTTCGGTCCGAGAGCGTGGAATATCTGGGGCCGGCCTACCACTACCAGATCCGGTTGGAACCGGACTCCACGCCCTGGTGGCCCGCGCTCGATACGGTGCACGATCGGGTGCCCGGCACCGAGCTCACCGCCGACCGGCAACTGGTGGCCTATCGGCCGGTGCACGATGCGGTCACGTATTCGGCGATCTCCTCGACGACCACCCGCTCGGATGACCGGTTATCGCCCATCGCGCGGCAGATCGACACTCGAATCGATCCACCGCAACGCAATGTCCGCAGTCAGGCGCTGGCCCGCCGGATGCGCGCGGCCGCACCGGATGTCCCGGCGTTCGTGCAAAGCGTCATCGCCCTGTTTCGCGACGGTCACTTCGAATACACGCTCACGCCACCGCTGCTGGACGTGAACTCGGTCGATGATTTCCTGTTCAGAACCCGCCGCGGCTTCTGCGGCCACTTTGCCTCATCGTTCGCGCTGCTGATGCGGGCGGCGGGAGTGCCCGCGCGCGTGGTCACCGGTTACCAGGGCGGTGAGTGGAACCCGATCGGGGGCTACCTTTTGATTCGACGCTCCGATGCCCATGCCTGGGTCGAGGTCTGGGAACAGGGACAGGGCTGGATGCGGGTGGATCCGACCGCCGTCGTGGCGCCCGAGCGCCTGCGCCGCGGAATACTGGATCTGCTGCCCGACGCCGGGTCCGTTCCCGAGCGGCTGCTGCATGAATTCTCCTGGCTGCAGCAGGGACATCAGGCCTGGGATGCACTCAACGCCTGGTGGAGCGGCGAGGTCGTGGCCTATAACTACGGCTCGCAGCTGCGCCTGCTGGACCGTCTCGGTTTCGGCGACCCCGGTTGGCAGCAACTGGGCTGGCTGCTCGCGGCATCATTGACGGTGTGGTTGCTCATCGTCGGCTGGCAGTTTGGCCGGCTGCGCCAGGGC
Source organism: Steroidobacteraceae bacterium (assembly GCA_035486855.1). GTDB lineage: Bacteria > Pseudomonadota > Gammaproteobacteria > Steroidobacterales > Steroidobacteraceae > DAIDKA01. The sequence goes on along the minus strand of DATHMT010000018.1, from coordinate 109,022 downwards.
CCGGGGCCGGACCGACTGGCGCGTGCCTATCTGAAGTTGTGCGGGCGGCTCGCCCGTCACGCACCGGCGCGGCAGTCGCACCAGGGGCCGCTGGGGTATGCGGCCACCCTCCCGGTCGGACCTGAGGCGACCACCCAGGCCCGGGAACTGCTCAAACTCTACGCCCGGCTGCGCTTTGGCAGCCAGGCGCCGACGGCGCAGCAGCTGCGAGCGTTCGAAAAGGAGGTCAGTCGTTGGCGGCCGCCGCATCGGAATGTTCGCGGGTCTCGCGAAAGGTGACCCCGGGCCAGCGCTCCAGCGTCAGATGCAGATTCACGCGCGAGGGCGCAAGGTAGACCTGCGCACCGCCGTGATCCACGGCGAGATTCTCGTAATTGCGCTGCTCGAACTCGGCCAGCAGCTTCGCGTCATCACAATACACCCAGCGGGCGGTATGGACCCCGATCGTGTCGAACACGCACTGCACGTTGTATTCGTCCTGCAGACGGAAGGCCACGACCTCGAATTGCAGCTGGCCGACCGCCCCGAGGATCAGATCGTTGTTGCGCAAGGGTTTGAAGAGCTGCGTGGCGCCCTCCTCGCACAGCTGCGCCAGACCCTTTTGCAGCGCCTTCATTTTCAAAGGGTCCTTGAGCACCGCGCGGCGGAACAACTCCGGCGCGAAGCTCGGAATGCCGGTGAAGCCCAGTGCCTCCCCTTCGGTGAAGGTGTCGCCGATATTGATGGTGCCGTGATTGTGCAACCCGATGATGTCACCGGCGAAGGCCTGCTCGGCCTGCGCGCGATCGGCCGCCATGAAGGTCAGCGCGTCGGCAATCCGCACTTCCTTCTTCAACCGCGAATGGAACAGGCGCATGCCGCGTGCGTAGCGTCCCGAACACAGGCGCATGAAGGCAATCCGGTCGCGATGCGCCGGGTCCATGTTCGCCTGGATCTTGAAGACGAATCCGGTGAGCTTCGGCTCGAGCGCCTCGACCATGCGCTCGCGCGTCGCGCGCGGTAGCGGGCCGGGCGCATTTTCGGCGAACGCCGCCAGCAACTCCTCCACGCCGAAATTGTTGATCGCGGAGCCGAAGAAGACCGGTGTCTGCTTACCGGCGCGATAGGCGCTGAGATCAAAGGCATCGGTCGCCCCCTGCACCAGCTCCACTTCCGCGGCGAACGCAGCGGCCTCGCTGCCCAGAAATTCCTGTGCTTCGTCGGAGGCCAGACGGTCGATGATGAAGTTCTCACCCACGCGACCCTTCTCGGCCGGCTGATAGGCGTAAATGCGGTCCTGGGGAAGGTGATAGACACCCTTGAGCCGCTGCCCCATGCCGATGGGCCAGGTGACCGGGGCGGTGCGGATCTTCAGCACCTGTTCGATCTCATCCAGCAGCTCGATCGGCGCCCGGCCCTCGCGGTCCAGCTTGTTGATGAACGTGATGATCGGCGTGTCGCGCAGCCGGCACACTTCCATCAGCTTCACCGTGCGCTCTTCGACGCCCTTGGCACAGTCGATGACCATCAGCGCCGAATCCACCGCGGTCAGCGTGCGGTAGGTGTCCTCCGAAAAGTCCTCATGACCCGGTGTGTCCAGCAGATTGACGATGCAGTCGCGAAACGGAAACTGCATGACCGAGGAGGTCACGGAAATACCACGCTGCTGTTCCAGCCGCATCCAGTCCGAGGTCGCATGGCGCGTGGCCTTGCGTCCCTTGACCGTCCCGGCCATCTGGATCGCACCCCCGAACAGCAGCAGCTTCTCGGTCAGCGTGGTCTTGCCGGCGTCCGGGTGCGAGATGATGGCAAACGTTCTGCGACGCTTGATTTCACTCGAATATTCTTCTTCGATCACCGGAACAAACCTTTCGCGCCCACGACACTCCCAGAGCCAGGGGTACGGCCAGGGGCGCCGATTGTACCTGTCAGTCGTCGCAGCTGGGGCAACGACTCACGCTGAGGGCAGCGATCGGCGCATTGCGCGCGGCCTGAAGCCGCGGAATCAGGTTGCCGATGGTCGCGACCGCCTCTTCGCACGCGCGCAGCTCCGGTGAGTGCAGCAGCCGCTCGCAGCGGACTTCGGCGGCCAGCAGCGAAGACAGTTGAGTAAGATCCGCGATGGAGCGGTCAATGAGGTGTTTCGGATCAAGCAGCATGGCGGGCACCGCAGATGGTCACGGGACTGTATGTTTGTACAGTATACCATCCAGGGCACCTGTTTCCGCAATTACGATTATTGGCAATCGGAGAAAGCCTACGTCCTTGCTGGGTTGTCATCGGACAGTCATGCTCGACGTTATTACCGAGCATACTTACAACGATGAAGGACAGGCGGGCTGGCCGAAAGCGAGTCGATTCCCAAGTCGCCGAATTTAACTTAACTCGGGTGGCCCATTGATGTTAGCTGTGCCGTTAGAAGCGGGATTTGAAGGGGAGACCACCCAACCTACGCCTGTCGAGAGCAATCGCAGCTTCGAGGAGTGGCTCGATGATCTCTCCGCCGGCGAGTGCAGTTGGGAGACGCTCTTTCGCGGTGTGCGCAACTCCGTCGTGGGCAACCCCGATTCGGGGTGGACGCTGCTCTCGCTGGTGGACCAGTACTTTCGTCGCCACAAGATCAGTGCGGATGAATTTCAGGGCCTGAACGGCCAGGTGCAGGCGCTACTGATCCGTCGCCCGCAGGTTGCCGAGCCCAAGATCTCGCAGCCGCGAATCGCCGAGCCGCAGTCCAGGCCTCTTGCGGCCAAGCCACAGGAAAAGAAACTCCTCCCGGAGAAGGTTACCGAGATCGCGACCGCGGTCGCGGCCGCGGCCGATCCACGCGCGCTCGTCGCCAACGAGGTGCTGCGCAATCGTTACCGCATCCAGGGGGTGCTGGCGCATGGTGGCATGGGAACGATCTATGCCGCGCTGGACGAGTTTCTGGTCGATGAAATTGACGGCGCACAGCGCGTGGCCATCAAGGTACTGCACACGGCCGTCGCGCAGCGTCCGCAGTTATTGGCCGAGTTGCGCAGTGAATTCCAGATTCTGCAGACCCTGTCGCATCCCAACATCGTCCGCGTGCACGACTTCGATCGCGACGGTGACCTGACATTCTTCACCATGGAGCGGCTGAGCGGCGGCCCGCTGAGTCGCCTGCTGACCAATCCGAAGGCAACCCCGCTGAAGCGTCAGTACGCCCTGGCCATCATTCAGGCCGTGGGAGCGGCCATCGCGTACGCACACTCGCGCGATGTCGTGCACGGCGACCTCAATCCCGGAAACATCTTCATTACCGACTGGGGCGACATCCGGGTGCTGGATTTTGGCGCCTCCTGCCGGGTGCATCGGGAGCCGACGATACCGAACCCCGAGGAACTGTCACGCATCCCGGTGGCGACGCCCAGTTATTCGAGCTGTGAGGTGCTCAACGGCGGCCCCGCGAACGTGCGCGATGACATCTATGCGCTCGCCTGCGTCAGCTACGTGCTGCTGACCGGAAGACATCCGTTTCAGGGACGCAATGCACTGCAGGCGCGCGCAGCGCATCTGTCACCGCGGCGACCCATCGGCATCAGTCAGCGGCAATGGAGCGCGCTGAAGGACGGCCTGAGCTTCAATCGCCAGCGACGGCCTGCCGACATCCAAACCTGGCTCGACCAGTTAAACCTGCCGTCCGAGCCCATTCGCCTGCCCCTGCTGCAGTCTGTCATGAACTCGCGCGAACACCCCCGCACCGCATCGGGCTGGCTGACGGGCGGGCTGATCGCGCTCGCCGCCGCGATGTGCTGGTGGGCGGTGCAAAATCCCAAGCAGGTCTCGAACATGGTCGCGGGAGTCGGCTCGGGCGCAAGCGGAGTATGGAATTCGATTCGCAGCAACTTTCAAGGCGGCGCCGCGCCGACGGTCGCGGCCCAACCGCTGATCACCGAAGCACCGCCGGCGCCACCCGCCCGCACGCCTGCACCGGTCGCGCATGCCGTGCGCAGGGCTGCTGCGCCGGTTGCACTGCGCACGCAGGGCACCCCTGCCGCCACGCAGGCGCCGGCCGCGGCGTATCCACAGTCCGCCCGCATCGAGATGGCCGCGGACGCGGTTGACGTGGATCCCGTCAATTCCGTTGCGAGCGTCATCATCAAGCGCCGCGACAACTATCGCAACAACGTGAGTTTTACCTGGTGGACCGAGCCCGGAACCGCAAAACCCGGGCAGGATTTCGTACCGGTGAATTCGCGGGTCGAGTACATCCCGAGCGGCGTGCATGAAGCGCACGCGCTGGTGCCGATCGTCGCGGACCCGCGCCGCACGGTCGCGAAGAGCTTCTACGTCGTCATCGATGAACCCAGTGACGGTGCGACCCTTGGGTCGCGACGCATCACGATGGTCACGATACCTCCCGAGGGCTGACCCGGCAGGCACGCGCGTGCTCTCAAAGATACGGCGACAGCAGCCAGCACACGCTGTTGCGCAGCCGCGCCCAGATACCGATATCCGAGATCATGGGCGCGGTCAGCGGTTTTGAACGATTCCGTGCCTCAATGATGTAGCGCGCCAGCCGCTGGCAGCATTCCGGATCGTAAACCTCCAGCGCAATCTCGAAATTCAGGCGCAGGCTGCGGGGATCGAGGTTGGCCGAACCGATCTGGGCGTAATCCCCATCCATCACCAGCAGCTTGGTATGGGCGAACGGGGGCGGTTGCAGCAACACGCGCACCCCCCGCTCGACCAGCGGCTGCAGCCAGCGCCAGCAGGCCCAATCCACGTAGCGCAGATTGCTGCGCTCGGGCAGCACCAGTGTCACATCCACTCCGCGCAGCGCCGCGGACTGCAACGCTGAACTCAACTCCGGCGGCGGGATGAAGTACGGGGTCATGATCAGCAGCTGTTCACGCGCCATCGACACGGCGCCGAGCATGACGGACACCAGCTTGTCGTTGTCCTCGTCCGGACCTTCGGTGATCACCCGACACAGGCAGCTGCCGCAGCTGGGCGGCGCCTCGGGCACTGCCAGTGTCTCCTTGGATGCGAACATCCAGTCGACCCGAAAGGCCTCGCCGAGCTCCTGCAGCACCGGCCCGTGCACCTTGAAATGCAGATCGGCCATGCGTCGTGCGCCGGACTTGCCGACTTCGCGCCCGCCGATGTTCATGCCGCCGAGAAAACCCACCTTGCCATCGACCAGCAGCAGCTTGCGGTGGTTGCGCATGTTGAGGGACAGACGCGGCGGAAACAGCCGGGGCGGCAGAAAGCGCTCGGCCCGCACGCCGGAGCGCCGCAGCTCGGGTACCGCGTGCGGCCAGCTGTACCACTCGCCGACGCCGTCGATGAGTACCCGAACCGCAACGCCTCGCTTGGCTGCCGCAGCCAACGCCTGGATGAATTGCTGCCCGACCGGATCGGTCTCGAAAATGTACGTCGCCAGCCACACCGTTCGCTGCGCGCCGGCGATGGCCTCGAGCATGGGCGGAAAGGCGTTCTCGCCATTCTCGAGTGATTCAATGAGGTTGCCAGATATCCGCGACCACTGCGTCACGGCATCGCCGATACGCATCAAGTGATCGGCCGGCGCGTCCGCCGACGGGAGCCGCACCGGGTTGCGCGGATTGCCGAGGGCGCCGCGCAGCTGCCGGGCGCGCACGCGCACCCGATTGATACCGAACAGCCCGTACAGCACCGCACCGCCCAGCGGAAACAGCCAGCACATGGCAATCCAGCCAAAGGCGCTGCGCGGGTCCGGCTTGGTCAGCAGCGCATGGATCGAGGCGAACGCGGCGCAACCAAACGACAGCACCAGCACGATCCAGGTGTCGAACAGCTCGTAGGCGGTATGGATGGTCAACATCATCAGGTCGGGTATTCTAAGATAGATGGATACCCTGCTTGGCAATGTATCGAGTGCTGCGCTGTTGACCTTCGCGGGACTGTTTCCGATCGTCAATCCGTTGGAGGCCGCGCCGTTCTTCCTGGCCCTGACTGCGGGATCCTCGACCGCGGAACGGCACGTCCTGGCCCGCAAAATCGCCCTCAACGGATTCTTGCTGCTGCTGGGTTCGATGGCGCTGGGACCCTGGCTGCTCCAGTTCTTCGGCATCGAGCTGCCGGTGATGCGGGTCGCCGGCGGATTGGTGGTCACGGCGCTGGGCTGGAAGCTTCTGACCCAGGAACAATGGAGCGATCACGGGGCGGCCGATATGCCCAATCAGTCCGGGAGGGCCGCCGGAGGCTTCTATCCGCTCACCATGCCGCTTACCGTCGGCCCGGGCTCCATGTCGGTGGCGGTGACGATCGGCAGTCGCAAGCCCGATGACGCCTACCATCTCCCGCAGCTGGCCTCGCACGCCACCGGCGCCCTGATTGGCCTGATCGGGATCGGGCTCTCGATCTACATCGCGTACCGCTTCGCGGATCGGATCGCGCGGGTACTGGGTGCGACGGGCCTCGATGTCATGGTGCGTCTGTCGGCGTTCATTCTGATGTGCATTGGGATTGAGATCGTGTGGACCGGCTACACCGCGTTGATCGCGACGTTGCCGCACGGCTCGTGACCGCAAACAACCGTGTGGCGAGCGACAGGGTGCGCGTCAGGATTCGCCATAGCGAGCCGGGTACAAAGGCGTCGTGAATGAACGGCCTGCTTGCCTGGCTCGCGTAACCATCGCGCAACCTATTGTTTTCATTGCTGAAACCCGCGCGCGGCGATCGGGCAACCCCCCGGATTCGGAGCCGGTTCAGCCACCCTGGAATTCCATTTCTTAGCACCGTCTTCACACGCGGCTCGCTAGGCTCGGACAAGCCTGGCGATGTGCCGGGTCCCATTTTTATTTGACGTACGGCACAGCCATGACTCACCCAATGATGACTGTCTGGATTGTCGATGACGATGCCTCCTTCAGGTGGATTCTGGAACGGGCCCTGAGGCAATACGGAGCCACCACTCAATGTTTTGAGTCCGCTGAACTCGCTCTGGAGGCCTTCCACACCGGGAAGCCCGACGTTCTGATAACCGATATCCGGATGCCGGGTCAGTCAGGGCTGGAGCTGCTCAAGAAGGTGCGCGTCATTGATCCAACGCTGCCTGTTGTCGTCATGACCGCGCACTCAGACTTGGATAGCGCCGTCGATGCATACGAGACCGGCGCCTTCGAGTACTTGCCGAAGCCCTTCGACATCGACGAGGCGATCCGCCTGATTGCACGCGCGGCACGTCCGGCCCGACATGCTACGACTTCCCACCGTCAATCCATGACGCCCGCCTGGCGCCTGTTAGGCCGCGCTCCCGCCATGCAGCAGGTCTTCCGCGCAATCGGTCGCCTCTCCACCTCCAGCGTCACAGCGCTCATCACGGGCGAGTCGGGAACGGGCAAGGAGCTGGTCGCACGGGCGTTGCACGAACACAGTCCGCGCGCAGGCCAGCCCTTTGTCGCGCTGAATTCGTCAGCAATTCCCGCCGAACTGCTGGAAGCAGAGCTGTTCGGACACGAAAAGGGAGCATTCACGGGGGCGGCCCAGGCCCGTATTGGTCGCTTCGAGCAGGCGCATGGTGGAACTTTGTTTCTTGATGAGATCGGTGATATGCCCCCTTCGGCGCAAACCCGGCTATTACGGGTGCTCGCCGAGGGCGCGTTTTACAGGGTTGGTGGATCAGCACCGATCAGCGTTGATGTGCGGGTCATTGCCGCTACTCACCGGGATCTGCCCAATCGCGTGAAAAAGAGCGATTTTCGCGCCGATCTCTATCATCGTCTCAACGTGATACGCATCGACCTACCGCCGCTGCGATCGCGGTCCGAAGACATCCCCGATCTCCTCGATCACTACCTGCGGGTTGCCGCCCGCGATATGGGCGTCGAACCGAAAGCCCTGACGGATGAGGCCTGCTCCATCCTCTGCGCATATGACTGGCCGGGGAACGTCCGCGAGTTGGTGAACCTTTGTCGTCAGCTCACGGTCCTGGCACCTGGAACGGAAATACGGGTCGAGGACATTCCGCTCGAGTATTACGCAAAGCCTCCTTCCAACACGGATTGGCTGCAGCTGCTCGCTCACTGGGCCGACAGCCAGGTACTCTCGGGCAAGCGCGCGGTGCTGGACGGGGCCCAACTTCAATTCGAACGAACGCTCATTCGCGCAGCATTGCGGCGCACGCAAGGGTGCCGCGGGGATGCGGCGAAACTGCTCGGCTGGGGTCGCAACACGCTGACGAGGAAGCTGCGCCACCTCGACATCCTCCAGGACGCAACCGAACCGGCAGCGGGACTGCGCTAACGGCCCGAGGCGTTTCGCGACCCGCCATTCACGCCGCCGCCATAGTGAGCCCCGAATCGTCTCGGGGCCCACTGATCAGAGCAGCGGCTTGGGCTCAGAACTTCACCAGTACCCCGGCCGACAGAGTCGCCTGCCGCTTGCGCAGGTCGGGATACCATACCCCGCTGCTGCCGCATGCCGCCTGCGCCTGGGTCAGCACCGCCGTACCGGCAGTCGCTCCGGAGTTACAGGTATAATCCGCCGGCGAGCCATTGTTGCCGCCGGGTGGAGTTACGCCGCCCTCTCCGGAAAAGTACGGGATATCGGAGTGCCGAAAGCCGACCTCTCCCCACCAGGTAATCCACTGTTTTGGCATGTACTGAAGATTCAGGGTCGAATCCCACATGTAGGCGTGCTGCCCCGGATTCTCCGTGAAATAGGGAGTACCGGTCGCGGCAGTCGCGCCATTGATGGGTGGCAATAACGTCAGATAGCGACCCGGGTTATCCATCACACCGCCACCCAGTGTCACGGCCAACAGATCGTGGTGGAACCAGATTCTATTGTAGAGCATCGTGCCGAGGAAATCGCTCTTGGTCGCCCCGGAGCTGCAGTGAATGCCACCGCCATACTGACAGCCGGCATCCGCGGTCAAAGAAAATGCCATCTTGGAGATTCCGCGCGCGCCCGGATTGTTGTAGTAACGCACCTCGATGCTGTCATCGGTATGAATGCGAGTGGTATGCGGCAAGCCCAGATTGTCCGTTCCCACGCCGTAGTTATTGAACACCAGCGACAGCCACTCATCCGGGCGCCAGAGAATCTGACCTCCGTAACCCAGATGACCATTGAATTTGGCGTACGACTGCCACCCATTGATGATCCAGGGCTCGATCTTCAGCGTATTCGACGGGAACCACTGAATTCGCATCCCATTGAAGAACCATGGTGTGTTCGACGAGACATAGGACGGCTGGTAGGTCCAGTTGTCGTAGTTGTAGTAGCTGAACAGGCCGATGTAGGAGACAAATATTCCGGCATCGACGTTCAGTCCGTGACTGACGTCGAAATGGTACCCGGCATTGGCCTCCGACAGATATCGGTACGCGTCCGGCAGATCCCACTGGCCTACCGCGGAGCTCGCGTCGTTTCGGGGAGTGGTCGTCGCGAACAGACCATCCATGTACAGGATGCGTGCCCTGACATTCTCCCAATGAAAGTCACCGCCGACGCTCACCTGTTCAAGCTGAAACTCGCCCGATCGGAACGACTCGGTTGAGCCGACGATCGTGTGGTCGACGGGACCATTGAAATCCTGCATGTACTCCGCATCCACTCTGATATCCGGCGTGAAGAACGGGGTATCAAACGCCGGCGCCGAATTGCGCGGGTTGCCGTTCAGCCAGGTGAAGTCGCCATAGGCGAACGGAGTAAAGGTGTCTACCTTCGTGTCCGGCGCCGACGAACCAGACGGCACTGTCTGCGCCCCCGGCGGCGGGGCCGCCTGCGCGGTGTTCTGTGCCAGTACCGAATCAGGCACGGTGGCATAAGAGATCGCCCTGACGAACTGCGATGCCAGACCCTTCAACGTGCCCGGAGCCGCCGTAGCAGCAGCCGCGGTACCGGGGACCTGCGTTCCACCATACATTCCGGCACCATCACCATTGCTCGACGGCCGCATCACCACATCAGAGCGCATTGCCTGGAGCGGCAGCACGGTGATTGATGGAAGTTTCGCCTCAGCATAGCCCTTGGCCTGGACACTCAAAGACCAGGCGCCGAGCGGGAGGTCGGCAAATGAAAATACGCCATCACTGCCCGCGATCGCCGCCCTGACTCCGCTGCCATCTGCCCGGGTCGCTGTCACCGTAGCGCCGCCGACGCGCCGCCCGGCAGCATCACTCACCACTCCCACTACGGCGCCAAGCTCCGTCTTGCCATCCACGCTCGCCGTTGTCGCCGGCGCCTGCGCGCAGACGAGTCCCAGCGGAGCGCCAGCTGCGATAATCGCCGCGACAGTCCCACGTATCAGATTTCGCGTTTTCATTTTGACCCTTCCGTTGAGCGGAACAACCGCCGGTTCATGCTACCGATCGGTTTTTCCGTGCACAGACGGAAGCGTGTTAAAAAACGCGCGCGGATCAACTCTCCGGGAACTGCGGAACCGACTTCGGATCAACCACCAACCGATAGCCCACTCCTGGTTCGGTCACAATATTCTGTGGTCGACTCGGATCCTCTTCCAGCTTGCGGCGCAGACTGCCGATGTAGACGCGAAGCGAACGGGAGTCCTCACGATGCGGGCCCCAGACTTCCCGCATCAGGGTTTTGTGCGTTACGACTCTATCGGCATGTCTGATCAGTGTCTCCAACATGCGATGTTCCAGCGGCGTCAGACGTACCGAGCGTCCATTCGTTCGCCGGGCCGTGCGCAGACTCAGATCAACGGCTACGCCATTCAGTTCGAGTTTTCCCTGGGGCAATTCTCCGCGCACGTGACGTCGCAGGGCCGCCCGCACCCGCGCCATCAGTTCCGGCGCGCTGAACGGCTTGACCACGTAGTCATCTGCTCCCGCTTCAAATGCGGCCAGCCGCTGCTCCTCTGCGGTGCGCGCCGACAGCACGATGACGGGAACCGGTGACCACAGGCGCACTTCCTGAATCACCCTGATCCCGTCCTCATCGGGCAGTCCCAGATCGACGATCATGATGTCCGGGCGATGTACCCGCGCAGCCTGTTGGCCGCCTTTTGCGGTTTTCTCGACTACGACACGAAACCCGTTCGCCTCAAAGAGCATGCGCAGTACGTTCTGTATTCCGCTGTCGTCCTCAACGAGTAGTACGACATGCATGGCCAATGTCATGAGGTCACACTGACCTTTCGGGATTCCGATTCGGCGTCGATTGGCAAGGTGATCTCGAAGCGGGCACCACCGGACGGCGCTGCTGCCGCGCTGACATCGCCCAGGTGCAGGCGGGCAATTGCGCGGCAGATAGACAGCCCCAGGCCGACCCCGCTGATATTGCTCTCCAGGCGCCCACGCGCGAACTTGTCGAACAGGAATTCTGGATTCAAATCCCCGAAACCGGGCCCGTCATCTTCGAGGACGATCCGCATCAGGTCCGGTTCCGGAACCGCGGTAATGGAAATCGTCGTTCCGGCGGGCGTGTATTTGACGCAGTTCTCCAGGAAGTTGCTGAACATCTGGACTATCAGACCACCGTCCACCAGCAGCATTGGAAGCGTAGGTGACAGCGCCACCTGTACCCGCCAGAGCGCCAGGCGTCCCTGGTTCTGCCGAAGTGCCTGACCGACCATATCCTCAACGGAATGCCACTCCCGCTTGAGGGCACCCGGACCGGTCTCCAACCGCATCAGTTCGAGGACATTGGACAAAAGCTCGGTCATGTCGCGTGCCTTGTCTTCGATCAGCCGACCCAGAGTCCCCACTCTGTGGGCATCCAGCGCAAAGCTCTCATGCGCCATCATGCTGCCGGCGCCGGCAATTGCCGACAAAGGTGTGCGCAGGTCATGGGATATCGACGCCAACAAGGTGCTGCGAAGTGCGGCCCGTTCCGCCGCGAGTCTGGCAGCCTCCGCCAGATCCGCCAGATGGACGCGCTCCAGCGCCAACGCCAGTGTCCCCGCAAGGGCTTCGGTCAGACGCAACACCTCCGGCAACAAGGCACGTCGAACATCGAGCGGCCACAGCACCAGAACTCCGATGCACTCCTGGCTGCCGACCAACGGCAGATACATGGCCCTTTCGGCGGGGAAGGCTTCGCCGCCGAGTCCGGCACGCTGTCGATGCTCCACCACCCATGCGCAGATTGCCGACTCGGGCCTGCGTTTTGACCTTTGGTCCATTGCACCGCCCGGTTGGCGCAATCGCCCCTGGTTGTCCCTGAGCAGCACCACCACTGCTCCATGCGATTCGCCTGCAATGTGGCGGCTGGCCAGGGCGGCCATCGCGTCCCCGTCTCGCATTGCGGCAAGCTCGCGACTCAGCGCGTGCAGAGCCGCACTGGTATGCGCACGCGCCCCGGCTGCGATGCTTTGTTTTCTCACCACCGCCACCAGGTTTGCAATGATGATGGCCACTGCGAGCATGACCCCGAAGGTGATCAGATACTGCGAGTCGGACACATAGAAACTGAATCGCGGCGGGACGAACAGGAAGTCAAAGGCACCCACGTTGGCCACCGCCGTCAAGATCGTAGGTCCGCGGCCGAGCCGCAGTGCGACCAACGTCGCTCCCAGCATATAGACCATGACGATGTCGATGATGTCGACGTGATTCAGGAGCGGCAGTGCGATGAGCGTACACAGCACCGTTATTCCCAGCGCCGCCGCGTAGCTCAGCCAGTGCGCGTACTCGACCACTCGCGTTGCGGTCAGCCCGCCATCGGCCTCGGCTCTGCGATCGGCGTCGCGTCCAATCACAATGATTTCCGCGCCGCTGCACTGCGCGAGCAGCGACGCCATGGTGGAGCGCCGCAACAGGCGCGGCCGGGCCAGTGTGCGCGCCGCCCCGACGACGATCATCTGAATGCCGTGAAGTCTGGTGTAGGCCGCCACCGCTACGGCGGGTACCGCGGCATCGAGCGTCACGGTCCCGGCGCCCAGTGACTCGGCCAACCGGAATACCTCGAGGCGCGAATCACGCGCCAGCTTCGGATTACTCAATAGCGGCGGCGTTTCCACACACACGACCGTCCAGTCCAGATCCAGCGCCACGGCATAGCGCTTGCCCGCGCGCACCAGATGCTCCGCGAAATCCGGGTTCTCATCCGGAGCGACCGTCACGATCATGCGTCCACGGGAGTCGGAATTCGCCAATCCGGCTGCGCCGGAGCCCTGCCAGTCCGCGTCATTCAGCACCGCCATCATGGGTGGACCGCCGTGCTATGAACTAGCGCCCGCACGACTCTCGGGGATGGCGGGGAACCAATGGCCTTGTTGTTCGAAGCAGCACTTATCCGCCATTTCCTCATGACCGGGACGTGCAGCCTCAACAGCCGCATCCTTCTCAACCCTTCACCGCACGTTAGCGTGTAACCGAGTTATGAGGTTGTTAATTAATTGTTGCGTCCGAACTAGCCGGCACACTTGAACGCGGTGTGCTCCCCGGTGCGACGTAACCGGTCCCTGGCATGCGCAGGGAGCCGCACCGTGAAACGGGAACCCTTGCCCTCGATGCTGTCCACCTGAATCGCTCCATGATGAAGGTCGACCATTAATTTCACCAAATGCAGTCCCACGCCCGTTCCACCAATGCCCGCAGTATTGCTGCCGCGGTAGTAGCGCTCGAAGATCCGCGTTCGGTCGCGAATGGGAATGCCGAGTCCGTGATCTTCAACGCTTATGACAACCTGGTCCGGTTCCGGACGCGCGCACAGCTTGATCAGGCCGCCCTGGGGCGAGTACTTGACCGCATTGGACAGCAGGTTTCCAAACACCTGCGAGAGCAGATTCACGTCACCAAATACCCGCAGCGGCCCAGGCGCCAGGGTCTCGAGTATCTGTAAGCTTGGCGAAAGCTCTCGCTGTACCTGGCAGACCTCGCGCAGCATCGGGCCGAGATCCGTGATGGCCGCGTGGTAGTAGAGCTCCAACTCCGCATCGATCAGCCGCCCGGAACCGATGAGATTGTCCATCAGCTCGATCATGCGGCCGACGGCGTTGCGCACCTTGTGTGCACGCTCCGCAACTTCCGCGGCTCCAAAACGCTCGCGCATCGATATCAGCCTTTGGGCATGCCCATCGATGATGGACAGTGGCGTGCGGAATTCATGCGACGCCATGGATACAAAGTTGCGTTGCAATGCTGCCAGGCGTTGTTCCTCGGCGAGCTTTTCCTGCAGCATCGATGCCTGCTGGGCCAGGCCTTTGCGACTTGCAGCAAGATCGATCGCATTGTCCCGGAACACGACGACCGCGCGTGCCATCTCGCCGATCTCATCCCGCCGGTTCATGCCCGCCAGCGGCACCGTAGTCTCGCTCGTCGCGAGTCTGTGCATTCTTCCAGCCAGATCGAGCAATGGGGCAGAGATCGAGCGGGTAACGTGCAGCATGGCCCCTGCCACCAACAGCGCCGCAACCAATATGGTCAGTGCAATCCGCTGGCTGGCCCGCACATAGGCACGGTCGGCGCGACCACTGGCCGCGCGCGCCAGAGCGGCGTTGCGGTCGCTGATGACATCGAGGGTATCGCTCGCCGCATCATATGCGGACTTCGACGTGGTCGCGTACTGCCGCAGCGCCTCAGCACGCCCGTCAGCGGCCAGCAGCGACTCGGCCCGCGACACCAATGCGTGGTACTTCAGCCACTGGGCCTCGAACGCATCATAGAGTCCAAGCTCGTCCGGATCGTGGTAGACGTTCCGGTATGCCTGTTCTGCGCCGCCGATGCTGCGCTCGAGCCGAACGAGTTCCTGCTCCGTTGCCGAGAATTCCTCTCCATTGCGGGCCAGGAGCAGTGAGGCCTCCGCCGCCCGGAAGTCGGAGGTCCAGTTGTTCAGATCCACCAGAGCATGCGAACTGGGCAGCCAGCGATCGCGAATCTGCGCGGAGACCTCATTGAATTGCCGTAGTCCGCCAAGATCCGACAGGCCGACGACGATAAGCAGCACGAACAGAAAAGTGAAAACCAGCGACAGTCGACCCCGGATTGAGTGCAGTCGTTTCATATGGCGCGACACTACCGCCGCGGGAGGACACGCGTGGATGGCGAACGATGGGGATGAGAGTAGTCCTGCGCGGATGCCATATGCCAGCGCGCACCCAAATCTTCACCGATTCATTACACCCCCCAATGGTATGTTCGCGCCCAGGTTTTCTTCAGGAAGCACGCCCCCGATGAGCAGGCAATGCGCTGCAATATTGTGCGTCGAAGACGACCTGGAAGCCGCCGGGTTGATCTCTGAGGCTCTGACGGAGCGTGGCTTTGCCGTTCGCGTGGCCGGCAACGGCCGGGACGCGCTGGCAAGTGTATTCGCAGCGCCACCGGACCTGGTGTTGTGCGACATCGGCATGCCCGCGATGTCTGGTTTCGAACTTCTTGAACGGCTAACGGCGGCAGAACCGCGGTTCGCCGATATGCCCTTCGTATTTCTCACCGCCCTCGCCGACCGGGAGAGCGAATTGAAGGGCTGGCAACTCGGCGCCGACGATTATGTCACCAAGCCGGTGGATCATGACGTATTGGCGGCCGTCATCGCTGCGCGCCTGGCACGCGTGGCCCGCAATGCGCTTTGGCCCAAGCAGGTGGACTTGCGCGGGCGCGAGCTTGAAACCCTGACGTGGGCGGCGCGCGGCAAGACCTTTGCAGAAATAGGCGAGATTCTGGGTCTGAGCAAAAGAACCGTGGAATTTCACCTGGACAACGCCCGCAGGAAACTGGGCGTTCCCACACGCACGCAGGCGCTCATCAAGGCCGCCGCCGGACACCTGATAGAGCCATAGCCGAGCGCGCAGGCATCGCAGTGGCCAGGTTGCCCTAGCCTGAGTTCGGTTCGCCCTGACGATTCCACCAGCCGCCGCCAAGCGCCTGAAACAGTGCGATCGTGTCGCCAAAACGTGTCGCTTGCGCCTGAACGCGCAGGATAAGAGCCTGCTGATAAGTCGTCTCAGCATTCAGCAAATTCAGATAATTGACGTAGCCGACTTCCATCTGCCGGCGCGTGAGGTCGTAGGTCACTTTTGCCGCAGTCTCCGCCCGGACGTTGGTGGCTAACGCATCGGCATCGGACAACGACGCATGCAGCGTATCGGCAACGTTCTGATAGGCGGTGAGGACACTGCTCTGATACTGCGCGGCGGCCTGCTTCAGCGCCTCGTCTGCCGCACGTTTCCTGTGCAGCAAGGTACCGCCTTCGAATAGGGGTTGAGTCACGTTGCCCACCAGATTCCAGAACGGCCCGCCGTGGCGAAACATCCACGCGAATTCGTCGGCATTGCCGCCGTACGCACCGGTGATCGACAGCTGCGGCAGCATTGCGGCAACCGCGACGCCCAGCTGGGCATTCGCGGCGTGCAGCTGTGCCTCAGCAGCCCGCACATCAGGGCGTTGTTCAATGATCCGGGCGGGCAGACTCACCGGCAACTCCGTCGGCAACTGCAGTGCATCGAGCTCGAAGGTTTCCGGTACATCCTGGTTCGGCAGGTTGCCGACCAGCGCACGAATCAGATCGCGCGTCTGCTCGAACTGCTCTTGAAGGGGGACCAGGGTCGCTTCGGCCTGCGCAAGTGCCGTCTCCCGGGCCGCGACGTCGATGCGCATCGCAAAGCCCAGACGGAACTGGTCGCGCAGGATCTGCAGGGCCTGCCGGTCGGCAGCGATGAGCTCCCGAGTCGCCGCAATCTGGGCGCGCAGCGACGCTTCCTGGATGGCGGCGGCGACGATGTTGGAAGCCAGCGTGATGTAGGTCGCCTCCAGCACGAAGCGCTGCGCATCCCGCTGCGCCGCGAGCGACTCCATTTGCCGCCAATTGGCCCCGAAGACGTCGGGCACGAACCCGACGGTGAGCTCGGCGGTATGAAAGTCGTAGAAGAGTGGCGCCGTGTGCGGGGTGTTCTGCAGGTCAAGCAACGGTGGGTTGAGGTTGTGGCCGTCGCCCTGCGTGCCAGGGGAATCATCGACTGTGAAGTTACCCGCGATTTTCGTGCGCGCGAAGCTATAGTTCGCAGCAAATGTCGGAAAGAAGTAGCCGCGCTGTGCGTAGACCAGCTCTTGTGCCTGAACCAGTGCGGCCTGTGCGGCTGCAATGGTCGGATTGGCCTTGAATGCCCGTTCCACCAGTGCATTGAGCGCCGGTGACTTGAACTGCTCCCACCACTCAAAAGGGATGTCCCGGTCAGTCATCAGACGCTGTGCCTCGCCGCCATGAATCGGCGCCGAAGCGGTAGATTCCGGCAGCGGCGTCGGTGCATAGCCTGCATTCGCCGGCGCTTGCGGCCGATGGTATCGCGGGCCGACCGCACAGCTGGTGGCCAATACCGCGGATGCAATGAGCATGGCAGGGCGCAGGCAATTCATCTTCCCGCCATCTCCTTTCGATTCCACCAACCGCCGCCGAGCGCCTGGAACAATGCGACGGTGTCGCCGAAACGGGTCGCCTGGGCCTGCACGCGCGTGAGCAATGTCTGCTGGTAGGCCGTCTCGGCGCTCAATAAGGCCAGATAGTTCACGGAGCCGACCTCCATCTGCCGGCGCGTGAGATCGTAGGTCACCTTTGCAGAATTCTCCGCCCGAACGTCGGCGGCGAGCGCATCGGCATCGCCGAGGGACGCGTGCAGCGTGTCCGCGACGTTCTGATAGGCGGTAATCACTGCACTTTGATATTGTGCGGCGGCCTGCTTCAGGCCAGCCTTGGCTGCGCGCTCTTTGTGCAGCAGGGTACCGCCTTCGAATATGGGCTGGGAGACGCCGCCGACGATGGTCCAGAACGGCCCACCCGTACGAAACATCCAGGCGAACTGGTCCGCGGTGCCGCCATCGCTTCCGGTAATTGAGAATTGCGGCAGCATTGCCGCGATCGCGACGCCGACCTGAGCATTGGCGGCGTGTAGTTGAGCTTCGGCTGCCCGGACATCGGGCCGCTGGTCGATGATCCGGGACGGCAGACTCAGTGGCAACTCCGGCGGCAGCTGCAGCGCATCGAGCTCGAAGGTCTCGGGTACATCCTGGTTCGGAAGATTTCCGACCAGGACTCGAATCAGATCGCGCGTCTGCTCAAGCTGTTTTTGCAACGGAGGCAGTAACATCCTGGCCTGCCCCACGGCAGCCTCCTGTGCCGCAACGTCGATGCGCATGGCGAAGCCCAGCTGCAACTGGTCGCGCAGGATTTGCAGGGATTTCTCATCCGCCGCAATGATCTGCCGGGTCGCCGCGATTTGGGCACGCAGCGATGCTTCCTGAATGGCAGCGGCCACGACATTGGAGGCCAGCGTGATGTAAGTGGCCTCCAGCGCGAAGCGCTGCGCGTCGCTCTGCGCCGCCAGCGACTCCACTTGCCGCCAGTTGGCCCCGAACACGTCGGGCACGAAACCCACGGTGAGCTCGGCAGTGTGCAGGTCGTAGAAGAAGGGGTGAGTGTGCGGGAAGGCATTCAGGTTCTGAACGGGTGGCAGGTCATCATCGCCGTTGCCCTCGACGCCGGGAACATTGTCGACGGTGAGGTTGCCGGCGATCTTCTGACGCTCGAAGCTATAGTCCGCGTTGATCGTCGGAAAGAAGTAGCCGCGCTGCGCATACACCAACTCCTGTGCTTGAATCAGCGCCTGACGCGCGGCCGGGATCGTCGGATTGGCCTGGAACGCGCGCTCTACCAACTCGTCAAGCGCCGCCGATTGGAACAGCCGCCACCATTCGAAGGGGATATCCCGGCCGCTGATGAGGCGCTGCGCCTCGCCACCATGAATCGGCGTCGAGGTGCTCGTCTGCGGTAGCGGCGCCGGTGCGTAGCCGGCATTGGCAGGCGCCTCGGGTCGGTGGTAACGCGGGCCGACGGCGCAGCTTGCGGCGAGTATCAGGAAGATGACAGGTAGAGCGGCGCAAATCTTCTTCACTTTGCGGCCACTTCGCTTCGATTCCACCAGCCGCCGCCGAGTGCCTGAAACAACGCGACCGTGTCGCCGTAGCGGGTCGCTTCAGCCTGCACGCGCGTGATCAGCGCCTGGTTGTAGGTTGTTTCGGCGCTGAACAGGGCCAGATAGTTCACGTAGCCGACCTCCATCTGCCGGCGCGTGAGATCGTAAGTCAGTTTCGCGGCACTCTCGGTCTCTACGGCGTCGGCGAGTGCCTCGGCATCCGACAGGCACGCATGCAAGCTGTCGGCCACATTCTGGTAGGCGGCAATCACCGTGTTCTGATATTGGGCAGCGGCCTGCCTCAAGGCGGCGCTGGCGGCGCGCTGGGTGTGCAGCAGCGTGCCGCCCGCGAAAATCGGCTGATTGACGCCGCCGACCAGGGTCCAGAATGCGCCACCACTGTGAAACAGTGCCGGAATCTGGTCGGCGTTGCCACCCAGCGTTCCGGTGATTGAGAATTGCGGCAGCATTGCCGCGACCGCCACGCCGACCTGAGCATTCGCGGCATGCAGTTGCGCCTCGGCGGCCCGCACATCGGGCCGTTGCTCGATGAGCTTGGCGGGCACGCTCACCGGCAGCTGCGGCGGCAGTTGCAGGGCATCGAGTTCGAAGGTGCCGGCCACATCCTGGTTCGGCAAGTTACCGACCAGAGCACGAATCAGATCGCGCGTCTGCTCAAACTGTTTTTGCAGCGGGGGCAGCTGGGTCTGGGCCTGCGCGAGGGCGGCCTCCTGTGCCGCAACATCGATGCGCATCGCAAAACCGAGACTGAACTGGTCACGCAGAATTTGCAGGGATTTCTCGTCTGCCGCGATGATCTGCCGGGTCGCCGCGATTTGTGCGCGCAGGGACGCTTCCTGAATGGCCGCACCGACGACATTGGAGGCCAGGGTGAGGTAAGTGGCCTCCAGCGCGTAGCGCTGAGCATCGGTCTGCGCCGCCAACGACTCCACCTGGCGCCGATTGGAACCGAATACGTCGGGCACGAACCCGACGGAGAGACCGGCAGTGTAGAACTGATAGTAAAGCGGGGAAGCCGGCGCCGGGGGTTGTCCGAGATTGTCACCGTTCCCCTGGATGCCGAGGGAGGACTCCTGGGTGACGTTGCCAGCCACTTTGACGCGCTCGCCCTGGAAACCGGCCGCAACGTTCGGATAGTAGAAGCCGCGCTGCGCACGGACGTACTCTTTCGCCTGCGCGAGCGCCGCCTGCGCTGCCGGGATGGTCGGGTTGGCCTTGAACGAACGCGCGATGAGTTCGTCGAGTGCGGCAGACCGGAACAGCCGCCACCATTCAAACGGGATGATATCGCGGTCGCTGATCAGACGCTGCGCCTCCCCGCCATGAACTGGCGCGGCTGCGCTTGTCGTCGGCAAGGGTGTCGGTGCGTAGCCGGCATTGGCCGGCGGCGCGGGCTGGTGGTAGCGCGGGCCGACCGCACAGCTCGAGGCAAGCGCGACGGCCGCGACGAGCAGGGTCGATCGAACGAGGGGCCGTATTGCCGACATTACCTCTGTCACCTCGGGACTCAGAATCGCCGTCGATGGGCCGTCCCATCGACGGTCGAGGTAAGCACGGCTCGGGAGTTGGCGGGCCCACCGAGCACTGCGGTACGCGACGCAGGCGGAGCGCCCAGCATCGCCCTCGCTCTGATCGTTGATGCACTCAAAGAGGACTGGCGTGTCGGGCTCGGGAGCCGCTGGCGCCGGAGCGATGCGTTGCTGCCGGGCTTCCCAGGGGGGGTGGGTTGCTCAGAGCGGCGGCTCGGTTGACTAGCCCCGGACCCGCGTCTCTGCGCACCGCCTGCCAACGGTGTGCGAACAGTCGTGCCGCGCGCGCCCGACTGATTGGGCGTCGTCCCGGCCGCGTTCGCGGCGCCGGCAAGCGCATCGAGCACCAGCATCGCGATCACCACAGCAGCCATCCTCATACGCCACCCACTTTTGATCGCGGTACTGCCTCGGATTGCAGGCGCGCGACCCTGGCGGCATCGAGGCGGTAGATCAGCTTGCGGAGGTAGCTTTTTGGCACATAGCAGAAGACATCACCCTGCCATGCCTCCCGGCTGCAACTCATGTCATTGACCACCTGCTCATAACCGGCCTCATTCATGCATGCCGGGACTTGCACCATAAGGCGCGTCAGTGCATCTCGCGGACGCTCGTTCGGATGGGCCTGCCTCGAGGCGAGCACGCATCGGTTGAGTTGCGCGCGCTGTTGTTCGAGGCCGCCGATCGTGCGGACCGCAAGTCCGCACAGCCCACCGCTGACGAAGAGCCCGGCTATGAGCGCCACGGTAAGGAGCCCCCGCTTCACTTCGCCACGTTTTTCTGAGAGCCACATGTTTTCTGTACTTTGCGCCTAGTGACCGATCGGAGTACCGGACGCGGCATCGGCCTTGCTCTCGTCTTTATCCAGGAACATGACCTGGAGGGCCGGCACAACCAGGAGCAAAAGAATCGGTCCGAGAAGCATGCCGCCGACGACTACCGACGCCAGCGGTCGCTGCACCTGGCTGCCGATGCCGGTCGAGAGCGCCGAGGGAAGCAGACCTATGCAGGCGGCCAGCGACGTCATCAACAGCGGCCGCATCCGCTGCTCAGCCGCGTGAGCCATGGCGTCCAGGCCGCTCATCCCGGAGGTTCGCTTGATTTGGTTGTAATAGGTGATGATCAGGATGCCGTTCATGACCGATACACCAAACAGCGAGATGAACCCAACAATGGATGAAACACTCAATGGCTGACCGGAGACATAAAGCGCGATGATGCCGCCGCCCATCGCAAATGGAATGCCCGCCAGCGCCAACAGACTGTCGCGCAACGAGTTGAACAGGCTCAGGAGCAATACCATGATCAGGACCAGGCTGAGCGGCACGACGACCTCAAGGCGCGCCTTTGCCTGCTGCCATTCCAGGTATTCGCCGGCCCACACGAGGCGGTATCCTGTCGGTAGAGTGACATTCTTGGCGATGCGATCCTGCGCTTCGGCGACCGTGCTTCCAAGATCACGGCCGCGAACGCTGAATTTGACGGGAATGAACCGCTGCATGGACTGGTGGTAGATATAGGACGCCCCCGTATCCAGGGTAATCGTCGCCAGTTCCCGCAGGGGAATATAGGATGTCCCGCCGGTGGCGTTTTGATAGCCGACTTTGACATCGCCAACCGGTTCAATATTGTCCCGGTACTGGGGTGCGAGGCGCACCGTGACATTCCACGCCCGATCCCCTTCGAGCATCGTGGTCGCTACGGCCCCGCCCATGGCCGCCTGTATGACACTGTTCACATCGCCGGTATTGAGTCCATACCGCGCCGCCTTGTCCCGATCGACCGTGATATTGAGGTTCGGTTGGCCCACCACATGAAAGGTGCCCACATCCTCCATGCCCCGGACCTGCTTGATCTGGTTGCTTACCTGGAGGGCCAGCCTTTCCAATTCCTCCAGATTGTGACCGACGATCTTGACGGAGTTGGCGCCCTTCACGCCCGATGTCGCCTCCTCGATGTTGTCCTGAATATTCTGTGAGAAATTGAAGGTAAGACCCGGCACCGCGTCGTTGAATTCCTGCAGCAGTTGGGCAGTCAGTTTGTCCTTGGTCAATCCCGAGGGCCATTTATCATGGGGCTGGAGCGGAACGAATAACTCTACGTTGGAAAACGGCGAGGGATCACTCCCATTGTCGGGGCGGCCATGCTGTGACACCACGGTAATGATCTCCGGGTGACTCAACAGAATCTCACGGATCTTGCGCACGCCCTCGGTACCGGCCGCGAGCCCCATGGTCGGCGGCATCGACAGGCGGATCCAGTAGTTGCCTTCCTCCAAAGCGGGAAGGAATTCACTACCGAGCCGCGTAGCCAGCAATCCGGTCGCCACGACGAATACCGCGCCGATCCCGACAATGATGCGTCGGCGCGCCAGGGCCCAGTGAAGCGCCGGCGTATAGATGGCGCGCATGGCGCGCACCACCACCGTCTCGACCTCCTTGACGTTGGCCGGCAGCAGTATCGAGGACAGGACCGGGGTCACCGTGAAGGTCGCCAGCACGGCGCCCACCAGCGCGAACCCATAGGTGCGGGCCATGGGCCCGAATATCTGTCCCTCGACACCCTGCATGGTGAAGAGCGGCACAAACGCCGCAACGGTAATCGCCACGGAAAACAGTACCGCCTTGTCGACCTGCAGCGCACTGATGAAGATGAGCCGCAGCCGGTCCGTCCACACGTTGCTCGTCGACACGGCGTGCAGGGTCGTGGGATCGGTTCCGAGATTGCCTTCCGCCAAGTCCTCCAGCAGTGCCTTTTGGTCGGCGGGCTTCAATTGAAAGTTCCGAAAGATATTCTCAACGAGTATCACTGCGGAATCGACAATGATGCCGAAGTCGACAGCGCCGATGGAGAGTAGATTCGCATCCTCTCCCTGCAGCACCAACATGATGACGGAGAACAGCAGCGCGAACGGAATGTTGACGCCGACAACGATGGCACTGCGCAGGTCCCCGAGGAAAATCCACTGGATGAAGAAAACAAGTACGCAGCCGAAGAGCAGATTTTCCAGAACCGTGTGGGTGGTCACATGGACGAGCGACATCCGGTCGTAGAAGGGTACGACCTTGACGCCGGGGGGAAGACTGCCGTCCCGGTTCATTGCGGCGATCTTGGCGATGATTCGCGGGACGACGTCCTGGGTATGGAAGGTGCGCCCCATGACGACGATGCACTCGACGATGTCATCTTCATGATCCTTGCCCACGATGCTCAGCCGCGGGACGTTGCCCACGTACACCCGGGCAACGTCCCTGACACGCACCGGCACACTGCCGGATTGCTTGAGAAGGACGTTTTCGATGTCATCGACCCTATAGCCCTTGGTCAGATCGTCGTTTCCACCATCGTTGAATAGACCGATGCCACGAATATTGATCGACTGCTGGCCGATATTGATCTCGCGACCGCCCACATTGATGTTGGCATTGCCAAGCGCCGTGATCACCTGGGGGATGGTGATGCCATAGGTCTGCAGGCTGCGCGGATCCACCTCGACTTCAAATTCCTTCGTGGGGCCGCCAAAGCTGTTCACCTGCACCACGCCCGGTACCGTGGAGAGCTGGCGCAGCACGATCCAGTCCTGGACGGTGCGAAGGTTTTCCAGGCCGAAGTGAGGCGGCCCGACCACGGCATAGCGAACGACCTCGCCGACCAGGCTCGATTGCTGGATCTGTGGCTGCACGTTGTTCGGCAGCGAGACATTCTGCTGCAGTGAATATTCGATCTGCGTTTGGGCGAAGTAGAAGTCGACGCCGTATTTGAAAGTGACCCGCAGGAACGACAGGCCGTAGAAGGAGGTGGAATTGACTTCCGTGATGTACGGGGTCCCGTAAATTCCCACCTCCATTGGAATTGTGTAGTAGCGCTCCATCTCCTCGGCCGACAGGCCGCCCTGCTGGGCCGTGATTTCGATGATCACGGGCGCCGGTTGTGGATAGGCTTCGATGTTGAGCATCATGAAGGCGGCTACACCGCCGCCCAGAAATACCGCCAGGCCCAGCAGCACGATCATCCGGCGCGTGAGCACGAATGCGAGTACACCCTTCAGCATGCTGTAACGTCCTTAACTACCATGTCTTGCTCAAGCGGCTGGTCGGCGACTCAGTCTGAGTCGGTAGGCGTGAGCAGGTTATCCAGGAAGATCGCCCCCTCAGTGACCACCCGCTCGCCTGGCTTCAATCCGTCAAGGACTTGCACGTAGCCATCGCTCTGCAGGCCCAGCTTGACCGTGCGCTGGAGAAATTTGCGTTGATCAGTCGTCACCCACAGGGTCATCGTGCCGTCGCCCTCGCGCACGATGCCGGCCTGAGGGACCGCCACGGAGGTAATTGGCGTGCCCGTGCGAATTACAAAGTTCGCGAGCATTCCCGGCAGGAGTTCGCGCCGTGGATTCTGAACTTCCGAGCGGATGAGAAGCGTGTGAAGGTTCGGATCGACAGAGGTGCCGACAATCGTGACCTTGCCTTCGTACACTTGATCCGGGTAGGCCATCGTCGCGACGCTGACCTGCTGGCCCGGGTGCACATACCGAATGTTCGTTTCGGAGACGTTGGCGAGCATCCACACTGTCACCACGTCGGCGACGGTGTAGGGAGCGGGCGCGTTGCCGGGCTGTACCAGAAGGCCTGGCTGTGCCGCGCGTGCAGTGACACGGCCGGCGATCGGACTCGGCACCACGAGCGTCGGATCGATCTTCCGATTGGCGACTATCGCATCGATTTCGGTCTCGGATTTGCCGAATACGTGAACCGCGTCGCGGCCGGCCTTGAGTGCGCCCTCGGCAATCTGCTGATTGGCGACCGCGGTCTCATAGTCATTCTGATCGATGCCCTGCACCGCATAGAGCTTCTTGGCGCGCCCCAGGGCGCTCGCGGTCTGATCGAGCGTCGCCGCGGCGGCGATCAGATTGGATTCGGCCTGGATCAGATCCGGGCTCTCGATCGTGAACAGGGTCTGTCCCTTGGCGACCGCATCACCCACTTCCACATACGCCCTGATGATCTTTCCCTGATAGGGCGTGAACACCTGCACCGCAAGATTCTCGTTGAAGTCGATGTTGCCGACCGCCGTCCGCTCCTGCGGGAACGTACGCTCGCCGGCGATGCCCATCCTGATGGAACCGAGTTGTGCCGCGGTCAGTTGGACCGCCGGTTCGGATGCCGCCGCTGCCGTCGGGGGCGCGGGCGTGCCGTTTGCGTGAGCCTCTTTGCCGTGAAACGTCAAGTAGGACAGTGCGGCAATGGTGGCGACGACCCCGGCCGCGGCTGCGCCTCGTAGGACCCATTTGATGTTGAAAGGTAGTGGAAGCGGTGACTCGCGCATGGCGGGACCTCATCTGGGGATCGATAGTTTTCGGTCTCTGCGGCCGCTGGCTGCTATCAGCGCTCATTGTGTGGTGGCACGCGAAACCCGGACAACTCGGAAAAGACACAGTGGTAACGCGCACGTCACACGCCGGTCATAACGTGAGCACAGAGGGCCGTGGACGAAGCATCAATGCATTTCTTAACGGCTTTGTGTGTTGGCTGCGCAAACTGAATTTGCGATGCTCGCGCCGTTCGGGGCTCCCCGCGCAGGCACAATTCATGCGTTGCGGCGGTCGCTGGTGAAATCGCCCCGACAAAAGTATTGGAATTCAAGAATGCCGCCTCGGCGGAGGCGGCATGATTGATGGGACGCAGAACGCACCGTCGGAATTGACTTCAGGAATTGCTGTGGTGCGCCTTGAGGAGCGCCTCCACATCCATCAAGACGCGCGCCGCTTCTGCCTTGTCTGCCGCCGAGGTGCTCGCGCAAAGCCGCTCGATCTTGCGCAACTGCCCCTGCAGCCACGCTGCCTGCCCCCCTGTGTATTCAGAACCGTCATAGGCAAAGACGCGCGCCTGCCCGGCCTTCTCCGGACGCAGTGACCCGACGATATGTGCGCAGTCGCGATACTGCTGCATCAAGGCTACGTCACATGTGCCGTCCGCCCAGCACGCGGAAGTGGCTGCAACCGCCGCCACACTAACTATGATTTTCGACAACATTTCTATGCACTCCGTGATGAACCGAAGCGACCGTCGTTAGGAGGTCTCTTCGTCGTGATCAGCAGAGTGCCGCACCTTGTCGTCTGCCACTAGACACAAAGGCATTAAAAATTGAGCCGCGAATGCGGCCGTTGTCTCGAATATTCTTGGCCGCGCGCAGCACCACCACGTGCACGGAGTGTGAAGCCTATTCGCCGTCGGATACCAGCCGGTACCCGACGCCGACTTCGGTCAATATGTATTGGGGTTGCGCGGGATCGCGCTCGAGTTTGCGGCGCAGGCTGGCGACATAAACACGCAGTGAACGCAGATCGGCCAGCTGCGGTCCCCAGACCTCGTTCATGATCTGCTCGTGCGTTACCAGCGCGCCCGCGTGCTGTACCAGGCACTCCAGGATTCGATGCTCGAGTGGCGTGAGTTTGAGCACCTTGCCTTCCGGGCCCCGCGTCTCCCGCGTTTCCAGATTGACTTCGACGCTACCCAGATGCAGCACCGCCTCGGGCCGATTGCGCCGCGCGAGCCGGCGCGTGATCGCCCGCAGCCGCGCGATCAGTTCGAGGCCGCTGAAGGGCTTGATGATGTAATCATCGGCCCCCGCCTCGAAGGCTGCCAGGCGCTGGGGCTCCTGGGTGCGGGCCGTCAACACGATGATGGGTACCGCCGACCAGGTTCGCACCTCTTCGATGAACCGCAGTCCGTCCATATCCGGCAGACCCAGGTCGACGATACAGACATCCGGGCGCTGCAATTGCGCGAAGCTGATGGCGTCCCGGCAGGTCCCCACCGCCACGGTGCGAAATCCGTCCCCTTCAAACAGGGTCTGCAGCACCGCGCAAATCGCGAGGTCATCTTCCACGACCAGAATGCGGTGCATGGAATCGGTCATCAGCGGTCCTGCACAACCCGGCAGGTTGCGGTGGTGGATTGCGGCAATAGAATCTCAAAACGGGCTCCGCCGCCCTCGCGGCCGGTCGCGTGAATGCTGCCGCCGTGCAGACGTGCGATGGCCCTGCAGATCGCAAGACCGAGACCCGCACCACTCACCGAACCTTCCTTTTGGCCGCGCTCGAATTTTTCGAACAATCGCTCCGGGACCACGCAGCCGAAGCCGGGTCCGTCATCCTCAATCGTCAGCATCACGAGATCCGAGGCTGCCACCGCCCGGATCAGGATCGTCGTACCCGGTGGCGTGTACTTCACCGCGTTCTCGAGCAGATTGGACAGCAGCTGACGGATCAACTGGCCATCCACCAGCAGCATCGGCAGATCCTCCGGCAGCTCGCACAACACCCGCCGATGATCGAATCGATGAATGGATTGCCGCACCGCCGCCCCGATCAGTTCTTCGAGCGATTGCCAATCGGCCCTGGGCAGCGCAGTGGCGGCCTCCAGGCGGATCAATTCCAAAAGGTTGCCGAGCAGCTCGGCCATATCGCGCGCCTTGACTTCGATCAGCTGTCCCAGCGTTTTGCGCTTGGCCGAGTCCAGGAGGATGCTGTCCTGCGCGACCAGACACCCGGCTCCGGCAATCGCCGTGAGCGGGGCGCGAAGATCATGCGAGATCGACGCCAGCAGCGTGTTGCGCAGTGCGGCCCGTTCAACAGCGGCCCGCGATTCGGCGGCGACCTCAGCCAGACGCACCCGCTCCAGGGCCATCGCGATCTGACCCACCAGTGCCTCGAGCATGTTCCAGGAATGCGAACCTGGCGCGATCGTGGGCGGTGGCTGCACGACCAGAACGCCGTTGATGCGCTCGCCCCCGACCAGTGGCAGGTATCGGCACGGGGAGTTGATCCAATGCTGCAAGCCCGGGCCCGCGCTTACACCATGGTCAAACACCCATCGCACGATTGCCGCATCGGCGGGCGTGAACCAAGGCGGCACCGCGGGATCCTCGCCCGCCAGCGCCAGCATTGCCGGGCCCTCGACGGCCGCCGAAACATGCAGTGCGGCGACGGCCGCGATCGAAGTCGCATCAGGTGCGGCCGCGAGTTCACGGCACATGGCATAGAGAGTCGCCGTACAGCGTTCGCGCGCCGCGGCCGCCTGCGTCTGGCCGCGAATATTGGCCATCAGATTGGCAATGACCAGCGCGACGATGATCATGCCGACCAGTGTCAGCAGGTACTGCGGCTCGGCGACATAAAAACTGAAGCGGGGTGGAATGAAGAAATAATCGAATGCGGCGCTATTGGCGATGGCGCACAGCACCGAGGGGCCACGTCCGAGCCACAGCCCGCCGGCGGTGACCCCGAGCAGGTACACCATCACGATGTTCGCCGGCTCCATGCGGCCAAACAGCGAGTACGCCAGAGCCGTACACAAGGCCGTGATCCCGCAGGCGCCCAAATATCGCCTCAGCGGTTCGAACCACCGCGGCGACATCGGGAATGGGCGGGGTGTCAGGGCCGCGGGATGCGGCAGACTGAGGTCTAGGTGTGCCACGCCCGCGCAGAATAGCGACGGTGAGATAAGGGTCGTGTGAAGAAATGCGCGGGCGGAGCGTAAGCTGGGCGTCAGCTTCGTGAAAGCCCCTACGCGTTCGTGACCTGCCTAAGCAAGTTCAAATGAAGGTTCGGCGCAGCCGCAAGCGCAGTACCGCGGCGTCTTCGCGGCCTCCCGCGGCCTGGTAGTAACCCCGGCGCGTACCGATCTGCTCGAAACCCAGTGAGCGGTACAGCACCATGGCGATGGCGTTGGAGGGGCGAACTTCCAGGAACGCCTCCACCATCCCGGCGGTCTCGGCCTGTTCGATCAGATAACGAATCAGCGTCCGCCCGATCCCGGCGCGGCGAACTTCCTCGCGCACACACAGATTGAGGATGTGCGCCTCTCCGGCGCCCATGCTCATGACGGCGTAGCCGACGATCTGCCCGTCCTGCACGGCCACCCGGCACAGGTAGGCCACCCGCAGACAGTCATGAAAGATGCCTTCGGTCCAGGGAAACTGATAGGACGCCCGCTCAATGCCGATGACCGCGGCAACGTCGCTTTCGCGCATGGGCCGAATGATGAGTTCACCGGCGGCTGCGAACTGATCCGGGGCGGTGGCCATAGGGAACGGTAGCCTTGTCCTTAGGTGAGTCTGGCGAAGACGCCGCGGGCGAACTTCAGGTCCTCCCACGCCTTGCGCTTGTCCTCGGGTTTGCGCAACAGATAAGCCGGATGATACGTGACGATCAGCGGGGTCTTAAGCCCCCCGAACTCATGCACCTGACCGCGCATGCGTCCCAGAGTGCTTTGTGTCGCCAGCAGGTTCTGCATGGCGATCCGCCCCACCGCCAGAATAAGTCGTGGCCGAATCAGCTCGATCTGGCGCTCCAGATAGGGCAGGCAGGCGGCGACCTCTGCCGCCGCCGGATCACGATTCCCCGGGGGGCGGCTTTTGAGGATATTGGCGATGTAGACATTCTGGCCGCGGGCGAGGCCGATGGCCCGCAGCATGGCATCCAGAAGCTGGCCGGCGCGGCCGACGAAGGGCTCGCCCTGCCGATCCTCTTCGGCGCCCGGGGCCTCCCCCACGACCAGCCACTGGGCGTGGCGGTCGCCGACCCCCAACACCGGTCGGGTGCGGGTCCGATACAGATCACACCGGGTGCAGCGGGCCACCTCCTCGGTCAGCTGCTGCCAGGCGCTCGTCGCATCGGGAGCGGATGCCGGCACGGCGGGCGCGGGGGTCGACACCGGCAGCGGGGGCGCACGCCGCGGCTGCCACTCCTCGATGCCCAGCGCCGCCAGGTAGTGGCGGCGGCGCTGCGAGTCCAGCGGCTCAGACAAGCGGCGCCGGTCCGCGGAACAGGCGGCGGATGCGCCGTCCCACCCACAGCAGCGGTGCGGTGGCCGCGTAGACGCCGAAGATCGACAGCAGCATGGTCGGCGGGTCGATCGCCACCAGCACGAAGAACAACGGCACCAATATCATGTAGGCCCAGCGGATCCGCCGGTCGAGATTGAACTGCTTGAAACTGGGGTAGCCGAAGCTGCTCACCATCAGTGCGCCGGCGATCGCGGTGATGCCGAAGGCGGCGACGAGGCCCGGCAGACCCGGCTCACGCCATTCGCTGGAAAACCAGATGAACGCCGCGACGATCGCGGCGGCCGACGGACTCGGTAGACCTTCGAAATAGCGTTTGTCGGCGGTGGCAGCGCGGGCGTTGAAGCGCGCCAGGCGCAGCGCCGCCGCCACGGCGTAGAAGAATGCCGCCAGCCAGCCGATGCGGCCCCACGCCCGGCCGTACTCGGCGATGCGGACCACGCCCCACTGATAGGAGATGATCGCCGGCGCCAGACCGAAGGACACCATGTCCGAGAGGCTGTCGTACTCCTTGCCGAAGGCGCTTTCCGTGCGGGTTGCCCGCGCCGCCCGACCATCCAGGGTGTCGAAAATCGCCGCGACGAACACCGCGATGCCCGCCGCCGCAAAGTGCTTGTCGATGGCCGCGACGATGCCGTAGAACCCGGAAAACAGGGCGCCGGTGGTGAGCAGATTGGGCAGCAGGTAGATGCTGCGGCTGCGGGGGCGATCGACCGGCAGGTCAGAGGGGTCTTTGAGCTCGGTCATGATCGCGGGATGATACTGTAAGATCGCGCTCCAGATGCCAGCCCTGACATCCCACCCGCCAATACCGCTCGCGCGCCGCTGGTTCGGCCCGATTTGCGCCTTGGCGCTGGCGCTGGCGGCCGCCCCGCGGGCCGGTGCCGACCAGCAGCTCGATACCGGTCTGCGCGATGTGGTCGCCGCCGCGATCGCCCAGGCCCAATGCTTCCCGGACCGATTCGACTCGGCCGTCTGGTACAAGCTGATGGAGCCGCGGCTGCGCGCCCGGGTCAAGGACAACACCGAGCGCCTGGACATCCTGACCTCGGTGTACTGCGAGACTCACCGTACCGGCGCGACGCCCCTGCCCCCCGGACTGGTGCTGGCCGTCATCGATGTCGAAAGCCGGTTCGATCGCTGGGCGGTATCCAATGCCGGTGCGGTCGGTCTGATGCAGGTCATGCCGTTCTGGCCGGAGCGCCTGGGGATGCGCCGCTATGAACTGGTGCACGATGCTCCGAACATCCGCATGGGCTGCGCGATCCTGCGCTTCTATCTGCAGCAGGAGCACAACAACTATGCGCGTGCCCTGGCCCGCTACAACGGCAGCGTCGGCCGCCGCAACTACTCGGACCTGGTACTGGGACGCTGGGCGCGTTGGACCGGCGCCGATGATCTGGGCGCCCCGCCCATCCATCACTCCGCGGTGAATCCTTCGCGCGGCTGAGTGGCGGCCTGGTCGCGAACTTCCACCGCCGTCACTTTCGAGGCGCTCGATCCGATCCACAGCCACTGGATGAACGCCTCGACCGCGGCCTCCGTTCCCTGCGCCAGCACCTCGACGCGCCCGTCGGGCAGATTGCGGGCATAGCCGCTGATGCCCATTTGCCGCGCGCGACTGGCGGTCGTGCCCCGGTAGTAGACGCCCTGCACGCGTCCGCTCACCCAACAAATCTTGCTGGTCATACCGGTATGATGCATCACATGGCACGGATCCTGGTTCTCTACTATTCACGTACCGGCGCCACGCTGGAACTGGCACGCCAGGTGTGTCGTGGCATCGAGAGTGTCGCGGGCGCGAGCGCCGTGCTGCGGACGGTGCCGGCGGTGGTGACCGCCGTGGACGGCCCCGCGCAAGCGGTACCGGCCAGCGGTCCGGCGTATGCCACGGCCGAGGATCTGAGCAGCGCCGATGGCCTGGTGCTTGGCAGCCCGACGCGTTTCGGCAACATGGCCGCCCCGCTCAAACATTTTCTGGACGGGACCGGTGCCCTGTGGGCGAGCGGCACCCTGGCCGGCAAGCCGGCGGCCGTGTTTACCTCCACCCAGACGATGCACGGCGGTCAGGAAACGACCCTCCTGAGCATGATGCTGCCCCTGCTGCATCACGGGATGCTGCTGGTGGGACTGCCCTACACCGAGGGCGCCCTGCATCAGACGCGCTCCGGCGGCGCGCCCTACGGTGCCACGCATGTCAGCGGGATGGCGAGCGGAGGTCTGTCCACCGAGGAGAAGGAACTCGCGCAGGCGCTCGGACGGCGCGTTGCGCAGATCAGCCTACGACTGGGCCCGCCCCAGCAGAACTGAACGGATGAAGGGCACGGTGAGGCGTCGCTGCGCGATCAGCGCCGCGCTGTCCAGTGTGTCCAACAGCTGGTACAGCGTGCCCATGTCGCGCGGATAGCGGCGCTGCAGCCAGCGTGCAACGTCCATGGGCAGCTCGAAACCTCGGACCTGCGCTCGCAGCATCAGGGCGTCGCGCTGCGCCGCCTCATCCAGCGGCCGCAGAACTTGGATGGCTGCGGCCGTGAACCGCGAACCCAGATCGGGCAGTTCCCAGGCGAGCAGCGTCGGGGACTCGGGCGCCGCGGCCAGTAACGAGCCCCCGCACTCTTCGAGCTCGCGGTAGAGCGCAAACAGGGCCCGCTCCCAGGCGGATTGGCCGGCCACCTGCTGCAGGTCATCCAGGCACACCAGATCCAGCTGTGGCAGACCTTCCAGCGCCGCGGGCCCGAGGCGCAACAGCTGCGCCAGCGGAAAGTACCCGCAGCGCCGCGCTGCTGGGGCCGCCGCGCACGCGGCCTGCAGCAGATGGGACTTGCCACTGCCGTGAGCGCCGGCGAGCCAGGTCACGCCCTTGGCCACCCCGCTGGCCACGTCCCGCAGATGCGCCACCCGCTGTTCATTGCCCTGCGGCCAGAAAGTCTCGAATACGGCGCGGTCCGCCAGACGCAACCCCAGAGGCAGTTGATCCATGATTACGCCGGCAAACTCGCCGCGCGGCGCGAGTACTCGATGATGTACCCGAGTCCCGACAGCACCGTCGTGGCCAGGGTCACCATGACGCCAACCTCCAGCAGCAGCACCGGGGGAAAGCCGCTGGCCATGAACAGCAGCACGCCAAACAGATAAGCCAGCTGGACCAGCGTATTGAGCTTGCTGGCGAGGGTCGGGTGGCCTTGCAGCGGCCCCAACCAGGCGAGGTAGGTGAGCGCACCGAGTGCAATCATCACATCGCGCGAGACGACCACGGCGGTCAGCCAGCGGGGCACGAGGCCGGCCCAGGCCGCCACCACGAACACGGTCACCAACAAACACTTGTCGGCGAGCGGATCGAGCCACTTCCCCAGTTCACTGGTCCAGCCAAAACGCTTGGCGAGGCCGCCATCGAGCAGATCCGATACCCCGGCAATGCCGAAGCACAGCGCGGCCCAGCCATACTCGTGAGCCGCGAGTGTCGTGAGAATCGGCCAGATGAGCGCGATCCGTCCCAGGCAGATCAGATTCGGCAGGTAGCGCAGCGCCTTCACGGCGTGTAGTTCAGCTGCACCTGGGTTTCACCCGCAGCGGCGCTGCTCAGATGCGCCGACCCGGCCAAGGCCCGCGCCAGCGCTTCGCCACCGCCGCGTACGCCCACCGTGAAGATCGCCGTGGTCCCCTGAGCGGCGGCCAGCCCCGATGACTGCACCCCGGGCGTGGTCCGCAACAGCTGCTCCACGCGCGCGTAGTCATTGAGCGTGCCGACACCTGCGACCTCGACGGCAACTTGTACCAGCGGCTTGGCGCCGGTATCCGCGGCGACGCTCGCGAGCGAGTCCGCGGCGCCGTTGATGCCCACCTCCGAGGCACCGGTCCAGCCGGCGGAGGTGTAGCTGCTCACCAGGTGCCACTGCCATTGCCCGGGATTGGTGGCATCCCCTCGACCGATCAGCACGGCATCCCCGCCCAGGGTCTTCGCACTCTGCAGCACCACATCGTCAGCCAACGGCGCGCCGCTGCCATCGGTGGTCGTCAACGGCACGAGACTGATCGGCAAACCGCGCTCCTCGGCGGTCTGCTCCAGCAGCACGCGCAGCGCATCGCCGGCGGGACCGCTCGGCACCGGGTTGATCGCGACCAGCGTGAACGGCCGATTGCTGTCCCAGAGACTGCCGCCGGCCGCGACGATGGCCTGCGCCAATGCCGTGCCGTCGAAGTCGAGCTGCACCGCGCCGCCCGCCAGTGACCGGGTTCCCTTCAGATAGAGCGCGGCGTTCTGCACGATGGCGGCGAGCGCGGGATTGGCCGGCGCATCGCGTCGCCCCGTCGCCCGCACCAGCGCCTGGCGCATCCCGTCGGCGACCACCGTCGCCGCGGTTGCGCCGCGTACGGTGACCTCGTACACCTGTACGGGTCGCAGGGCCCAGGCCGGCGCCACCCCCAGCAGGCCGAGCACGGTGACGGCCAGCGCAATCCAGCGGTCCTTGCGGACCGACTCCCGGGGCGATCGATAAGGTGGGTTCATGGCCCTATTGTACAATCAGCGGGGTGTTGACCTCGTCCATGCCGCCGCAACCGCCGCCGACCCCCTTCGTGGCCACCTTCGAGGTGGCCTGGCACGGCATCACGGCCGGGGACTCGACCCTGACCCTCGCCTCGCAGGCGCCCGGGACTTTCACCTACAGCTCGAACATCAAGGCGCATGGCATCTTTCGTCTGGTATTTCCCGACGCCCTGATCCAGAGCAGCACTTTCACGCTGGCGGACGGCCAGGTCGTCCCGATCGAGTACCGGGAAAGCGGTCAGGCGCGCGATCACAGCGATGATGTCGATCTGCAGTTCGATCAAAGCACGCACCGGGTGCACGGCACCTCGCAGACCCATGCCGTGGATCAGCCTTTGGATGAGGGCATCCAGGACCCCATGTCGGTGCAGATCGAACTCATGCGGCGCCTGCAGGCGGGTCTCACGCCCAGCCAATTCAGGCTGTTCGATCATGACCAGGCCAAGGATTACCTCTACACGCGCGAGCGCACCGAAGTGCTGCAGACCCCGCTCGGCGCGCTCGACACCGTGGTTTATCGCAGCGATCGACCCGGCTCCGATCGGGTGACCCGGCTGTGGCTGGCGCCGAAGCTCAACTACCTGCCGCTGCAGGCGAATCGCAGCCGCAAGGGCAGCGTCGACCTGTCGATGCGCATCATCAGCGTGACCTATCCGCCGCCGTCACCTTAAGTCTTCGGCAGCGTGACACCCTTCTGGCCCATGTACTTGCCACCGCGATCGGCGTACGAGGTGGCGCAGACCTCATCGGACTCAAAGAACAGCATCTGCGCCACGCCCTCATTGGCGTAAATACGCGCCGGCAGTGGCGTGGTGTTGGAGAACTCCAGCGTGACGTGACCTTCCCACTCGGGTTCCAGGGGCGTTACGTTTACTATTACACCGCAGCGCGCATAAGTTGATTTTCCAAGACACACCGTGAGCACACTGCGGGGAATTCGAAAGTACTCGACGGTGCGCGCCAGTGCAAATGAGTTGGGTGGAATCAAACAAACATCCGACTTCACGTCGACGAAGCTCTTCTCATCGAAGTGCTTCGGATCGACGATGGTCGAATTGATGTTGGTGAAGATCTTGAACTCATTGGCGCAGCGTACGTCATAGCCGTAGCTCGACGTGCCATAGGACACAATGCGCTGGCCATTGACGTGACGGACCTGTCCGGCTTCGAAGGGCTCGATCATGCCGTGCTCGGCCGCCATGCGGCGGATCCAGTTGTCGGATTTGATGCTCATCGCTGCACTTTATCAGGACGGTTCGACGACGATGGTGGGAAAGACGGTACTGCGGTCGCGCGCGCGCCGTGCCAATGCCGCGGCCGTGCGACGCGCCATCTCAAAGTACAACTGCGCGCGAGCCGAGTCGGGCTCTGCGGCCACCGTCGGACGACCGCCATCGGCGTCTTCGCGGATGCGCGCATCCAACGGCAACTCGCCCAGCAGCCGCACTCCGGCCTGCGCGGCCATGCGCGCGCCGCCGCCGGAACCAAAGATATGCTCGGCGTGGCCACAATTGCTGCACACATGGATGCTCATGTTCTCGACGATACCCAGCACCGGCACCGCGACCTTTTCGAACATCGCCAGTCCCTTGCGCGCATCGGCGAGGGCGATGTCCTGAGGCGTGGTCACGATCACGGCGCCCGCGACCGGTACGCGCTGCGCGAGGGTCAACTGTATGTCCCCGGTCCCCGGGGGCATGTCCACCACCAGGTAGTCCAGCTCGCCCCATTGCGTGTCCGCAAGCAGTTGGGTGAGCGCCTGGGTCACCATCGGGCCGCGCCACACCATCGGCTGGTCCGGATCGATCAGAAAGCCGATGGACATGGCCACGACGCCATGGGCGGCAAGCGGCTGGATGTGCTTGCCATCCGGCGCGCTCGGACGCTGCCCGGTCAGTCCCAGCATCAGGGGCTGGCTGGGACCATAGATGTCGGCATCCAGCACACCCACCCGCGCACCCTGCGCCGCCCAGGCGAGCGCCAGATTCGCGGCAACCGTTGACTTGCCCACGCCACCCTTGCCGGAAGCGACCGCCACGATGTTCTTGACCCCGGGCAGTGGCTTCAGCGGTCGCTGCACGGCATGGGCATGGATCTGCGACTCAAGCTGCAGATCCACCGGCAGTGCATCCGCCACGGCCTCAAGCTGACTGCGGAGGGCCTCCGCCAACGAGTCCGCATAACCCCCCACCGGAAATCCGAAGCGCAATCGCACCTTTACGCGACCTTCGGACAGCGCTACCTCACCCACGGCCTGAGCGGCCCCAAGGGTCTCGCCCAAAAATGGGTCGGCATAGTTCTCCAGGGCAGTGCGTATCAGGTTGAGGCGTGGATCGTTCATGACACCATCATGTCGGCGAAAGGCGCCGGATTGTAGTCGTTGCAAGCGACGCATGCCCAACGGCTTTGGGCCCAGGCGGTAGGTTGGCTGTGGCATAATTCGCACGTACCGGCGGGTGTCCCTTTGCACCGTTGGCCAGTCATGCAGATCGAGAGACGGTTAGCTGTCGGTTGAATGAGCTTTTTCACGAACTTACGCGCCGACAGGCTGGTATCTGAGATCCGGTCCGGCACGGGTCCCAACGATCCGGCAGTCCAGAGGGCCGCAGCCAAGCTGAAGGGCCTCGGGCCGGGCGTGATCGATGCTGTCCTGGCAGCCCTGCCGGAAGCCGAAAAGAACCTGACGGTCGTGTTGGTCGACGTGCTGTCCGCACAGATCAGCGCCAAGACTTTCCCGCGTTTCCTGCGGGGCCTGGTCGAGGGCAGCCCGCGCGTCATCGCCGGTATTTCCTGGGCGCTGACCACGTCGCGAAATTTTCCGCCCCATCTGCTGCTCGAGGCGCTGAATCAGCCCGGCGTGTCCAAGTCCGCCCTGCTGGAAATTGTTGCATCGCAAAAATCACGCTTCAACGTCCGTGAATTACTGGGGATCGCCTACCAGCAGGAACCGAACGAGAAGGCCGCGCTGTTTCGCATCATTGGTGAGATTTCCGACGCCAGTGCCGTGCCGGAGCTGATCGGACGCCTGCATGGCAAGGATGCGATCGCCCGGGTTCATATCATCAACATCCTCTCGCGCTTCAACCTGCCCGAAGTGCAGACCGCGCTGCTGGCGCAGCTGAAGGATCCGCACAAGCTGATTCGCGGCGCCGCGCTCGGCGCCTTGCAGAAGATGGACAACATCGTCGATGTCCAGCGACTGTGTGCCCTGCTGCGCGACCCCGAAATCGATGTGCAGAACAAGGCCGTGGACGTCGTCATCAAGGTCAATCATCCGGACACCGTCCGCTACCTGATCGATGTCCTGAAGGACGAAAACGAATACGCACGCCGCTCGGCGGTCGAGGTCCTCAACGAAGTCGGCAATGCGGGCAGCGTCAAGTACCTGCTGCAGGCGCTGAAGGACAGTGACTGGTGGGTGCGCAGCCGCGCCGCCGATGCCCTGGGCAAAATCGGCGGACCCAAGGTGATCGATGCCGTGCTGCAGCTGGTCCAGGAGAAGGACGAGGACATCCGGCGCGCCGCGGTCGAAATCCTCAACCAGACCAAGGATGAGCGGGCGGTGGATCATCTGATCCAGGCCACGCGCGACAATGACTGGTGGGTCAGTGAGCGCGCCATCGATGCGCTGGCTGAAATCGGCAGCAAGCGGGCGCTGCCGCGGCTGCTCGAGATGATGAAGCTGGACAATACCAAGGCGCTGCCGGTGGTGGTGCGCGCCCTGGGGAAGCTCGGCGAGGCGCAGCATATCGATGTCATTCTGCCCATGCTCGAACGGCCGGAACGCGAAATCCGCATTGAGGCGATTCAGGCGCTGGCAAAGCTCGCCGATGATCGCCAGGCCGAACAGGTGCGCGCCGGCCTGCAGACTCAGGTCAGTTCCCCCGACCAGACCGTCGCGCGACTCGCGGTCGCGGCGCTGGCCGAGATGGATGTGCGCACCGGCAACACCCCGGTCGCGACTCCGGGAGTCCTGACTTCGGTGGCGGCCCAGGTGGCGCGCGGTTCGACCAGCGGCCCCGCCAAGACCCCGGCCACACCTTCGGGCACCACGGTGATACCCGAAGCGCAGCTCGCCCAGGCCCGCAAGGCGGCCGAGACGCGGCTGGACATCACCACGCTCAAGACCGGCGACATCATCGAGGGTCGCTACAAATACATCGATCGTATCGGTCGCGGCGCCTTCGGCACCGTGCTGCTGATGGAAGACACGGTGGTCGACGAGCGCCTCATCCTCAAGTTCCTGAACCCGAACGTCGCCGAGGATGAAGAGGTGATGAAGCGCTTCGTGCACGAACTGCGCTACTCACGCAAGATCACCCACAAGAACGTCATCCGCATCTACGACTTTCTGTACATCCAGGGTCTGTACGCGATCTCCATGGAGTACTTTCCGTCGCATACCCTGGGCGGAGAGATCGTCAACGAGAAGCCCATGGACCTGCGGCGTGCGCTGCAGTTCGGCTGCGACATCGCCACCGGCATGACCGTCGCCCATCAGGTGGGCATCGTTCATCGCGATCTGAAACCCGCCAACGTGCTCATCAACCAGGATGGCCTGCTGAAGATCGTGGACTTTGGCGTGGCGGCGGCGCACCGCGAAGGCGACACGCAGCTGACGAAGACCGGCTATGTCATCGGCTCGCCCAAGTACATGGCCCCGGAACAGATCCTCGGCAAGAAAGTCGACGAGCGCGCCGACATCTATGCCGAAGGGGTCATCCTCTACGAAATGCTCACCGGGGTGCCGCCCTATGCGCGCGGCGACCACATGTCGGTGATGTACCAGCACGTCCAGGGACGGGCCCGTCCGCCTTCCGAGATCAACAGCGCCCTGCCCCAGGGACTCAGCGATGCGGTCATGAAGGCGATGGCGGTGGACAAGAACAAGCGCTTCCAGTCCATGGACGAGTTGCGCGTCGCCCTCGAATCGTACATGTAGGATTGCCCCAGGGCGGTGCACGCCGCCCCCGAAAGGGCCGTCTTTCGTGCGTTACGTCGGATTTCCGGGCGCAAGCCATTGATTATGTGGCCCAGAGTTGGCAAAACCCTAAGTAGCCTCGGGAGGATTGAGCTGTGGCGCGCATTGACGCGTTTCTGAAACTCGGCATGCAGCAGGGGTGCTCGGACGTTCACCTGGCGGTGGGCGTCCCGCCGATGCTGCGCATGCATGGCGATCTGCTGCCCATCAAGTTCCGCGACCTGCGGGCGGTGGAACTGGAGGGATACGTCACCGAGATCTTCACCCGCTCCCAGGCCGAGCACTTCGCCACGGGCAACGACCTGGATTTTTCCTACGTGTCCGCCGACGGCGGGCGCTTTCGCGTGAACGTGTTCCGCAAGGACACCGGCGTCGGCGCGACGTTTCGCGCCATCCCGACCGAGGTGCCCTCGCTGGAGAAGCTGGCACTGCCGCCGATCGTCACCAAGCTGTGCGACTACCACCAGGGCATGATCCTCGTGACCGGCTCGACCGGCACCGGAAAATCCACGACCCTGGCGGCGATGATCGATCACCTCAATCACACCCGCAAACTCAATATCATCAGCCTCGAGGATCCGATCGAATTCGTCCATCGCAGCAAGAACAGCCAGGTCATTCAGCGCGAACTTCACACTCATATCCCCTCGTTCGCCGAAGGGGTGCGGGCCGCGATGCGCGAGGACCCCGATGTCATCCTGGTCGGTGAAATGCGCGATGCGGAAACCATCCGCATGGCGATGACCGCCGCCGAAACCGGACACCTGGTGCTCGGCACCCTGCACACGACCGGCGCGGTGAAGACCATCGACCGCGTCATCGATGCGCTGCCCGTCGAGGAGCGCGAACAGACCAAGAGCTTCCTGTCACAGAGTCTGCTCGCGGTGATCACGCAGATCCTGGTCAAGACCAGCGATGCACGCGGGCGCAGGGCGATCTGCGAAATCATGGTCATGACCAAGGCCATCGCGAAGCTGATCCAGACCGACCAGAGTCACCAGATCCTCACCCAATTGCAGATGGGTCGTGACATGGGCATGCAGGTGCTCGACCAGGCGCTGCTGACCGCGATCACTGCGCGCGAGATCGATCCGGATGATGCCTACGCCTATGCCGCCAACAAGAACCTGTTCCAGAAGTACGTCACCGACACCAGCGTACTGCCCAAGGCGGAGTTCACCTCCACCATGACTCTGCCTGCCGAATAAGCCCTCATGGCAGCCATAGACGCATTCCTGACCGAGATCCTCGAGAAGCGCGGCTCCGACCTGCACTTCATCGCCGGGGATCCGCCGCGCATCCGTCAGTACGGCGACCTCATGCCGCTGCGCCCCGATAAACTCGACCCGACGGTGGTGCGCGAGGCGCTGTACGAGATCATGCCGAAGATCGCCATCGATCGCTTCGAGACCAAGGAAGGCGCCGATTTCGCCTACACCATGGGCGATCGCGGGCGCTTCCGCGTCAATGTGCTCAGGCACCTGAATGGCATGGGCGCGGTGTTCCGCGCCATTCCGTCCAAGGCGCTGACCATGGATGAACTGAAACTGCCGGACGCGGTGCGCCAGATGTGTCGGCATACCCAGGGGCTGATCCTGGTGACCGGCAAGACCGGCTCGGGGAAATCCACGACCCTCGCGGCCCTGATCGATGACATCAACACCCGTGTGCAGGGGCATATCCTCACCATCGAGGATCCGATCGAATTCGTGCATCACCGCAAGAGCTGCCTGATCAGCCAGCGCGAAGTCGGCCATCATGCACCGACGTTCTCCGCGGCGCTGCACTCGGCCCTGCGCGAAGACCCCGATGTGATCCTGGTGGGTGAGTTGCGTGATCTCGAGACTATGAGTATCGCGGTGACCGCCGCCGAGATGGGCATTCTGGTGATGGGCACGCTGCACACCAACGGCGCCGCGGCGACCGTGGATCGCATGGTGAACGTGTTTCCTTCCGACAAGCAGTCGCACGTGCGCACCATGCTGTCGACCTCGCTGCGCGGCGTGGTCTCGCAGCAGCTGCTGCAGCGAACCGACAAACAGGGACGCGTGGCCGCGCTGGAAATCCTGGTCAACACCCCGGCCACCTCGAACCTGATCCGCCAGGGCAAGCTCGACCAGCTCGAAAACAGCATGCAGTCGGGAGCGCAGTTCGGCATGCGCACCATGGACTCGGCCATCCAGCAGCTGCTCGATCAGCGCATGATCACCGGCAAGGAAGCCTACAAGAAGGGCATCAACAAGGCGAAGTTCGAGCCGGTCAAGGACCAGGGCTGAGCGGACGGCGCGCCGGATCGAGGTTGCGCACGAAGCGGCAGAGTGTCTCGAAGCCGGTCTGCGCATCCTCGACCGTGATGCTCTCCGCCGGGTTGTGGCTGATGCCGCCCGCACAGCGCACGAAGATCATTCCGGTATCCGCGATGGCCGAGATCGCCATGGCATCGTGGCCTGCCCCGCTGGGCAGGCGCTGCGCCGTCACGCCCTGCGCGGCGATCGCCGCGTCGATCTGCTGCATCAGCCAGGGCGCGCACGGTGAGGCGGGTGAGTCGTGCATGACCGTGATGCTCGGCTGGATGCCGCGGCGGACGCTGATCTCGGCGACCTTGGCGCGAAGGTCCTCGACCGCCTTGCGACGCCGCAGGTCCTCGGGTGCGCGCACATCAATCGTGAAACGGCACTCACCGGGGATGACATTGACGGCGCCGGGACTGGCATCGATGCGTCCGACCGTGCCGACCAGGTGCTGTTCCTGCGAGCAGCGCTGTTCGACCGCCAGAATCACCTCTGCCGCCGCCACCAGCGCATCCTGACGCGCCATCATCGGCACGGTGCCGGCGTGGCCCGCCATGCCCTGCATCCGCACCTGCAGGCGCGTCGCACCGTTGATGGAGGTGACGCAGCCGACCGGCAGGCCGGCGCGTTCGAGCACCGGACCCTGTTCGATATGCAGTTCGACATAGCCCAGCAGGTCCTCGCGGCGGCGCGCCGCCGTGGCCACCTGGGCCGGATCCAGGCCGAAGCTGCGCAGGGCCTCGGCCAGGGAGATGCCATCGCGATCGGTCGCCTCCAGCACTTTGAGGTCGAGCGTTCCGGCGATCGCGCGACTGCCGAGCAGGGTCGACCCGAAGCGCACGCCCTCCTCATCGCCGAAGCCGACGACCTCCAGGGCAAACGGCAGCAGGCCGGCCCCGATGTGGTGCGCGCACTCGATGGCGGTCACCACACCCAGCATGCCGTCGTAGCGGCCGGCATCGCGCACCGTATCCAGGTGCGAGCCCAGCATCAGCGCCGGCAGTCCCCGCGCCTTGCCCTCCACCCGCCCGGTGATATTGCCCATCGCATCCACGCGGGCGCGCATGCCGGCCTCGGCGAGCCAGCCCGCCACCAGTTCATTGGCGCGCCGATGCTCCGCCGAGAGGAACACCCGCGTCAGACGCGGCGGGTCCGAAGTCAGGGCGGCCAGCGCGTCCAGGCGCTGCATGATGCGGGCTGCGGCTTGTGGTGCGCTCATACCGGGGGGTGGTGTTCGATCCAGTGACGGGCGATGTCGATGCGGCGGCAGAACCAGACGTCCCGGTGGGACCTCATGTGCGCGAACAGGCGTCGC
Source organism: Steroidobacteraceae bacterium (assembly GCA_035486855.1). GTDB lineage: Bacteria > Pseudomonadota > Gammaproteobacteria > Steroidobacterales > Steroidobacteraceae > DAIDKA01. The sequence goes on along the minus strand of DATHMT010000018.1, from coordinate 65,697 downwards.
AGCGCGACGATGCGCCCCGGCCGGCCGATCAGCCGCGTGTGCAGGCCGATCGACATCATCTTCGGCGCCGTGGCGCCCTCGGCGTACAGCGAATCGAAAGCATCGCGGGCATAGACAAAGAAGTCCTCACCCTGATTGAACCCCTGCGCGGTGCCGAACTTCATGTCGTTCACATCCAGTGTGTAGGGCACCACCAGATGATCGCGTCCGGACTCCTTGACCCAGTACGGCAGGTCATCATTGTAGGCGTCGGCGTCGTAGAGAAAGCCCCCCTCCTCCACCACCAGCTTGCGCGTGTTCGGGCTCAGCCGGCCCGTGTACCAACCCAGCGGGCGCGAACCGGTGACCCGGGTGAGCACCTCGATGGCGCGGCGCATGTCGGCGCGCTCCTGCTCTTCCGGCACGCCGTGATAGTCGATCCAGCGCCAGCCGTGGCTGGCGATCTCGTGACCCAGGCCCACCAGTTCCCGGGCGAGCGCCGGATGGCGCTCCAGCGCCATCGCCACCGCAAAAATCGTCAGCGGAATGCCGAATTCCTGCGCCAGTCGCAGCACCCGCCAGACGCCCGCGCGGCTGCCGTATTCGTATACCGACTCGACCTGCAGATTGCGTGAGTGGGGCAGCGCCGGTGATCCGACCACCTCGTGCAGATAGCTCTCCGCGTGCTGATCCCCATGCAGAATATTGGCCTCCCCGCCTTCCTCGTAGTTGAGGACGAACTGCACCGCGATGCGAGCACTCTGCGGCCAGCGCGGGCTCGGGGGTACCGCGCCATATCCGATCAGGTCCCGGGGATAGTCGCTGGATGCCATAAGGTCAGTTTAACCTGCGTACAATCCCGGTCACCATGATTCCCCAAGACCCACTCGTCTCACTGATCGACGCCGCGTTCCCGGACCAGGTGCGGTTCCTGGCCGAACTGGTGCGGGTGCCCTCCGACAACCCGCCGGGCGACTGCGCCCCGCACGCGCGCCGTGCCGCCGAGCTACTGGAGGGCCTGGGATTCAGCGTCGAACGGCACGAGGTGCCGACCGCCGAGGTGCAGGCCAACGGCATGATCAGCGCCACCAATCTTGTGGTACGCCGACGCTTCGGCAACGGGCCCACCATCGCCCTGAATGCCCACGGCGATGTCGTGCAGCCCGGCGAGGGCTGGACCACGGATCCCTACGGTGCCGAAATCCGTGATGGCGTCATGTATGGCCGCGGGGTGGCCGTCTCCAAGTCCGACATTGCAACCTACGCCTATGCACTGCGGGCGCTCGAGGCCAGCGGTGCCCCATTGCACGGGACGGTCGAACTGCATATCACCTACGATGAGGAAGCCGGGGGTCTGGTCGGTCCGGCCTGGCTGCTCGCCAGGGGCCTGAGTAAACCCGATTTCGCCATCAGCGCGGGCTTTAGCTACAGCGTCGTGGTTGCCCACAATGGCTGCCTGCACCTCGAGGTGCGCATCGAGGGACGTTCGGCGCACGCGGCCCGGCCCGATACCGGCATCGATGCCCTGGAGGCCGCGACCCGGATCCTCAGCGGCCTCTATGAACTGCGCAAGACTTACACCGCCGTACATTCAAAGATTTCCGGGATCGATCACCCGACGCTGGTCGTCGGACTGATCAAGGGCGGCATCAACACCAACGTCGTGCCGGATCTGGTGACGCTGCGCATCGACCGTCGCATCATCCCCGAGGAATCACCCGAGCAAGTGGAGCGCGATCTCACCCAGTGGCTGCAGCAGCGTGGCGCGGCACTGCCGGGCATCCGCCTCAGCGTGCGCCGCATCCTGCTGGCCCGGCCCTTCGTGCCGGTGCCGGGCCAGGAAAAACTGGTGGCCGCCCTGCAGCGTCATGCGCGCGGGATCATGGGCGAGGACATCCCGACCAATGGTGTGCCCATCTACACCGACGCCCGGTTGTACACCGAACGGGGCATTCCGACGGTGCTCTACGGCGCCGGGCCGCACAGTCTGCTGGAGGCCAATGGTCATCGTGCGGATGAAAAGCTGGTGCTCGAAGACCTGCGCAAGGCCACCCAGGTGGTCGCCTTGGCTTTGGCCGACCTGATGCAGGGCTAGGACAGGTACACGAAGCGGACCACGCACAGCGCGGCGAGCAGGAATACCAGCCAATCCGACGCTCGCGCCTGACCACGCAGCAGTTTGATCACGGCGTAGCTGGTGATGCCGAAGGCCAGGCCGTTGGTGATGGAGTAGCTCAGCGGCGTGATCACCACGGTCAGAAACGCCGGTATCGCCTGGCCCGGGTCCGACCATTCTATTTCCGCCAGCGCCCCCATCATCAGGGCGCCGACCAGGATCAGTGCCGGCGCCGTCGCGGCACTCGGGATGGCCTGCACCACCGGCGCGAAAATCAGCGTCGCCAGGAACAATAGTCCAACGACGACACTGGTCAGTCCGGTACGGCCGCCGGCCGCCACGCCGGCGGCGCTTTCAATGTAGCTGGTCACCGGGCTCGTGCCCGCGAGTGCACCGACGAACATCGAGGCCGAGTCCGCCGCCAGGATTCGATTGAGGCGCGGAATACTGCCATCGGGCGCCTGCAGTCCGGCACGACGCGTCACGGCGACCAGGGTTCCGACGTTGTCGAACATGTCGACGAACAGGAATACGAAAATGATTTCGATGACGGACAGGCCGACGCCTCCCTTGAGACTCAGCGCGGCGGGAATGTCGAGTTTGAAGGCGGTGCTGCTCAGCGCCTGCAGTGAGAAATGGCCCGGCGTGAAATGCGCCAGACCGATACTCCAGGCGACCGCGGCGGTGATCAGGATGCCGATGAGCATGTAGCCACGAACGCCGCGTGTCTGCAGCGCGGCGATGATGAGCAGACCGAGCAGCGAAACGGCCGCCGTCGGGGTCGTGAGATGACCCAGCGCGACCGTCGTCCCCGGGTCTGCCACGATGATGCCGGCGTCCTTGAGTCCGATGAAGGCGATGAAAAGCCCGATGCCGCCGCCCACCGCCGCAAACAGCGAGCGCGGCAGCGCATTGATGATGACCTTGCGCACGCCGGCCGCCGTCAGCAGCGCGAAAGCGCAACCGGACAGAAACACACAGCCGAGGGCAGTCTGCCAGGGAATCCCCATACCCTTGACGACGGTATAGGTGAAATAGGCGTTCAGTCCCATGCCCGGTGCCAGCGCCAGCGGATAGTTCGAGAGCAGTCCCATCAGGATGCTGCCGAAGCCGGCCGCCACGCAGGTCGCCACCGCGACGCCGGCGACGGGCATTCCCGCATCGCCGAGGATCAGTGGATTGACCACCACGATGTAGGCCATGGTGATGAAAGTGGTGAATCCGGCCAGAATTTCGGTACGCACCGAAGTTCCGTGGGCCTCGAGGCCAAACAGGCGCTGCAGCATTGGGCGTTGATCCTCTGATTCTCTTGCCTCGAATCTACCAATTACTGCGTCGCCTGTGCGGCGGATTGGGATGCCGGCGCGATGCCATCGGTGAGGCGCAAGCCCGCGATACGGTTGATTTGCTGCAACGCCGTGCTGCGCTCGGTGGCCGGATCATTGCCCAGGCGCTGTGTCATCGAGGCCAGAATCGAGTCCGGCGTATGGCCGCGAACCGCCAGAATGAACGGAAAGGCGAAGCGGCTCATGTACAGCTCGTTGAGATGCAGCAGCTGCGCAAATTCCGCATCACTACAGGCATCCAGGCCGGCGCGGCTTTGTTCGTGGGCCGAGGACTGCGTGAGCTGCGCGCGCTGCCGGCCGCGGGCGCCGAGTTTGGGATGCGCCAGGATCAACGCATCCTGCTCGGCCACGCTCGCGAGGGCCACCTGCCGGCACATGGCCTCATGCAGCTGCTCGCGGCTGCCGAAGGGTCGCAAAGCGGCAGTCCGCTCGGCCACCCACGGTGAATGCTCGAATATGCCGCCCAGCGCGGTGGTGAACTGCTGCACCGACATGGCATTGAGTGCCTCAATTGTGAGCATGCGACTAGCTCCTTGCGCCCCTGCCAAGCCATTGCAATAAGCGCGCCCGCTCCACATCGGTCATGCCGGTGATATTGCCCAGCGGCATGGTCCGCAGCGTCAGTTGCTTCTGCACGTCCGGCAGATGCGCGCGGACCTGATCCGGCGAGGTGAGCACGATGCCATTGGGCGGCGCATTGAAGCCCGGTTGCGTCGGTGAGTGCGAATGACAGGGCACGCAGCGCTGACCCAGGATCGCCTGCGCCTGCGCCGCCGTCACCGGCGCAGACCCCGCCAGGGCGAGCGTCGGATCATCCGGATACAGTCCGATGATGACCGCGAGCAGCGCCAGCAGGCCCATGAACAGCGGCATCAGTGAGGCGAAGCCCTGTCGCCCCTCGAGTTTGTGTCGCGCCACGAACCAGGCGCGGATACACACGCCGGAGAAGCTGATGCCGATGAGCGCCAGCCAGTTGTAGTGCGCGCCATAGGTCATTGCGTAGTGGTTGCTGATCATGACGAACAGCACCGGCAGCGTAAAATAGGTGTTGTGTACCGAGCGCTGCTTGCCGCGCAGGCCGGGGGCCGGATCCGCCTCCCGCCCTTCCTGCTTCGCCCGTACCAGCTCGCGCTGCCCCGGGATGATCACGAAGAAGACATTCGCCACCATGATCGTGCCGATGGCGGCGCCGAAGATGATGAAGGCACCGCGGCCACTGAAGAGCTCGCAGACACCCCAGGCCAGCACGCATGCCAAGATCGCAACGGCGACGGCGAGTCTGACGGTGCTGCGCCCGAGCTTCGAGCGGCACAGCGCATCGTAGATCAGCCAGCTGCCGACCAGGATGCCCACTGCGATCGTCACCGCCAGACCCGGCGACAGCCTGCGCACCGCGGGATCGATCAGATAGGCATCGGCCTGCAGGAAATAAAGCAGGCTCAGCAGCCCGACGCCCGAGAGCCAGGTGCTGTACGCCTCCCAGTAGAACCAGTGCAGCGTGCGCGGCAGGATCTCCGGCGCTACCTTGTACTTGCGCGCCCGATAAAAACCGCCGCCGTGAACGGCCCACAGCTCCCCGGCCACGCCCGGATCAGCGTCGGGCCGCTCGGGATCCTGCAGGTGATTGTCCAGCCACACGAAGTAGAACGAGGATCCGATCCACGCGATGCCGGTGATGATGTGTATCCAACGGACCAGCAGGTTCCCCCAGTCCAGCAAATAGCCACTCACGTCTGGGTCACCACCGTGCCTTTTGATTTTTGTGCCGGTCCGCCGCAGTTTTCACAATCGCCCGCCGCACAGGCAACGAGCGGCCCGCCCGGTACTGCCCGGATGAGCGGACCCGCCGCCGGTTGTGACAGCAGCTGCATGAGCTGCGCGGCGATCGCCACCGCGATGGCCGCCGGCCACTTGCTGTTGACCCCGGTGATGCCGATCGGACACACCAGGTGTTCAATCGCCTGCGCCCCCAGGCCATCCCGCCGCAAGCGCGATCGAAACCGTGCCCCCTTGCTCTGCGAACCGATCAATCCCAGCCATGCCGAATCTTCCCGCAGCAGCACCGCGCGGCACAGATCGTAGTCGAGCCCATGGTCATGGGTCATCACCACAAAGTAAGTGCCGGCGACCGCATCGTTCACCGACCTGACGAGTTCGGGCTCCGCCAGTACCCGCGAATATTCGAAACTCCCCGGCGGAAACTGGCCGGTGCGCGAATCCTGCCACAGCAGGCGCAGCGGCAACTGCACCAGCATTCCGGCCAGCGCCTGACCGACATGTCCGGCACCATACAGCCACACGGCCGGATATTGCTCATCCAGCCGCTCGAAGAAAGCGAGCTCGCCCTCGCGGGTGCGGGCAACTCTCGGTGACGCCTGATTGCGCGGCAGCGCCAGGAGCGCCGCGGCGGTCGGGGCCAGCTCGCCCTCGCCGCTCAGACTCTGGCACACACCTGCGGCCGAGACGCTCGTCGACAGCACCACCGGGCCTGCGGCGAGCCGCCCCTCCAGCGCCCGCAACTGCGGCAGGCTCTCCTCCGGAAAGCACTCCAGCCATGCGGCGACCACACCGCCGCAGCATTGGCCGAGATCGATACCCAGCACCCGATTCATCAGTCGCGCGCAGCGCGTGCCCTGCTGCAGCATCTCGCGCGCCGCCGCCAGCGCTTCCCACTCGAGCCGGCCCCCGCCGATGGTTCCGGTGTGACCGGCCGCATCGACCAGCATGTAGGCCCCCGGCTCCCGCGGCGTCGAGCCCTGTACCTGCGCCACCACGATGCGCACCACCGCAGGGACCTGCGCCAGCCGTTCGATCACGGTCGGCAGCCACGCCTGCGGCCCGGGCGTCACGGCGCCACCTGGCGCACGGCATTGATGGCGCGCAGCACCGATTCGGGGGTCGCGGGGGGCATCAGTTCCAGCGTCGCGCCCACCGGTCCGCAGCTCGCCACCGCATGGCGGATCGCCAGCAGCGCCGAGATTCCCAACATCAGCGGCGGCTCGCCCACGGCCTTGGACTGGTAGATGGTCTCCTCGTGGTTCGGATGACCTTCGAACAGCCGGATGTTGGCAACGGTCGGCCAGTCGCCCACGGCCGGAATCTTGTAGGTGGAGGGCGCATGGGTACGCAGTTGCCCCTTCGCATCCCACCACAACTCCTCGCTGGTCAGCCAGCCCACCCCCTGCAGGAAGCCGCCCTCGATCTGTCCCATGTCGATGGCGGGATTCAGCGACTTGCCGACGTCGTGCAGTATGTCCACCCGCAGCAGTCGCGTCTCGCCGGTCAGCGTGTCGATCGCCACTTCGCTGACCGCGGCGCCGAAGGCAAAATAGAAGAAGGGCTGCCCGGTCATTCTGGCGTTGTCCCACTGGATGCGCGGCGTTCGGTAGTAGCCGGTGGAAGACAGGGACACGCGGGCGCGGTAGGCCTGCTGTACCAGCTTCGCGAAAGCAAGCTGCTGCGCGCCGATCCGGACCTGGCCGTCGGCGAAGCGGATGTCGGCGGCCGCCACCTGGAAGCGCTCACAGGCGAACTGAACCAGCCGCTCGCGAATGCTCTGCGCCGCCGCCTGCGCCGCCTTGCCGTTGAGGTCCGCACCCGAGGAGGCGGCGGTGGCCGAGGTGTTGGGTACTTTCGACGTGTCGGTGGCCGAAACGCGGATCGCCGTCAGCGGCAGACCGAACTCGTGGGCCACGACCTGCGCGACCTTGGTGAAGAGCCCCTGCCCCATCTCCGTGCCGCCGTGATTCAGCAGCACCGAACCGTCGGTGTAGACATGCACCAGCGCGCCGGCCTGGTTGAAGTGGGTCGCGGTGAAGGAAATGCCGAACTTGACCGGCGTGAGCGCAATGCCGCGGCGGATGAGCGGCTGCGCCGCGTTCCACTGCGCGATCTGCCGCAGGCGCTGCGGATAGTTCGCGCTGCGCACCAGTTCATCGACGATGGGAACCGTGCGATTGCCCTGTACGATCTGTCCGTAGGGCGTCACGTTACGAGTCTGGTCGCCGTAAAAATTCCGGCGCCGCACGGTCAGCGGATCCAGGCGCAGGAAGCCGGCCATCGCATCGATGATCTGTTCGATCATGACCATGCCCTGCGGCCCGCCAAAGCCGCGGAACGCGGTGTTCGAGACGGTGTGCGTCTTGCAGCGGTGGCTCACGATCTCGACATTCTCGAGATAGTACGCATTGTCGACGTGCAGCACCGCGCGGTCATTGACCGGGCCCGACAGATCCGCCGAGTATCCGCAGCGCGATGCCAACATCACGGTCAGCGCCAGAATCCGGCCCGAATCGTCAAACCCGACGCTGTAGTCGCAGACAAAATCGTGGCGCTTGCCGGTCATCTCCATGTCGGTGTCGCGGTCCAGCCGCAATTTGACCGGCCGCCCCGTGGCACGGGCCATGACTGCGGCGGCCGCGGCGATCAGCGCCGGCTGCGTCTCCTTGCCGCCGAATCCGCCGCCCATGCGCCGGCACTGCACGGTGACCAGGCTGGCGGGCACGCCCAGGGCGTGCGCGATGATCTGCTGGACCTCGGACGGGTGCTGCGTGGAGCTGTGCACCAGCATGCCGCCGTCCTCCTGCGGAATGGCAGCAGCGACCTGGCCTTCAAGGTAGAAATGATCCTGGCCCCCGACCCCGAGTGATCCGCTGAGCCGATGCGGCGCCTCGGCCAGCACTTCCCGGGGTCGGCCACGCACCAGCGTGTTCGTCGGCAGAACGAAGCTGTTGGCAGCGACCGCCGCGCGAATATCGAGGATCGCCGGCAGCGCTTCATACTCCACCACCGCCCGGCGCGCCGCGCGCCGCGCCAGCGGGTAGCTGCCCGCCGCCACCGCGAACAGCGGCTGACCGACATGCTGCACCAGGCCGGGCGCAAAGATCGGATCATCATGTACGGCGGAGCCGTAATTATTGTCTCCGGGAACATCCGCGGCGGCAAACACCGCGACCACCCCTGAAGCGGCCCAGACCGGCGCCAGATCCAGGCGCGTCACCCGGCCATGCGCAATGCTGCTCATGCCAAATGCCCCGTGCAGCGTGTTCGCCGGCAGCGCAATGTCGTCGGCATAGTTCGCGAGCCCGCTCACATGCAGATGAGCGCTCTCGTGCGGCGGTACCGGTTCGGTGCTCATACCGTCACGTCCGCTACCCGGGTCAGGACGTGAGGCTCATAGGACAGGAAGTACCGCCGCAGCAGATTGGTGGCGCCGGTCATCCGGTAGTCGCTGCTGGCGCGCATGTCCGACAGCGGCTTGAAATCCTGCGCGAGCGCCGCCGCAGCGGCCTCGAACGTGGCCCGCGACCAGGGTGCCCCCAGCAGCGCCTTTTCGGCGTGCGGGGCCCGCGCGGCGACCGCGGCCATGCCGCCCAGCGCCAGCCGTGCCGAGGTGATCCGGCCGGCCTCGACGCTCGTCATGCAGGCCAGGCACACCGCGGAGATGTCCTGATCGATGCGCTTGGAGAGTTTGAACACGCCGACCCGCGCGCCGGGCGCAGGTCTGGGCACCCTGACCGACACCACGAATTCCCCGGGCGCCAGATCCTTTTGCTGATATCCCAGATAGAACTTCTCGAGCGCCAGCCAGCGGGCCTGTTCGCCGCGGCGCAACTCGATTTCAGCGCCCAGCGCCATCAGCGTCGGCAGACCATCACCGATGGGCGAACCATTGGCCAGATTGCCGCACAGAGTGCCGGAGTTGCGCACCGGCGGGGAGGCAAACCGGTCCGCGACCTCCTGAAGGGGTGGGCACCATTCGATCAGCGCCTCCCAGGCATCGGTCAGGGAGACGGCGGCGCCGATCCGCAGTCCCTGCGCGGAAGTCTCGATGCGCTGCAGGGATTCGACGGCGCCGATGTAGACGATGGGCGGCAGATCCCGCAACTGCTTGGTGACCCAAAGACCCACATCGGTGCCGCCGCCGAGGATCAGCGACTGCGGTTGGCGAAGCAGTTCGGCCGCCAGCTGCGCTTCGGTCCGCGGCGCATAGAATCCCGGCAGCCGCAGCGGTTCCTGGCGGGTAAGTGCCGCGAGCGCCGCACGTCGGGCTTCGTCCAGCGGCGCTGCAGGAGACCAGACGGACGGCGCCGGGTAGCGGTGCATGGCCACCCCCGCATCGATGATGGGGCGGTAGCCGGTACAGCGGCATAGATTGCCGCTCAGGGTGTAGATCACGCGCTCACGGGTTGCCGGATTTCCCTCCAGGTACAACGCGAACAGCGACATCACGAAGCCTGGGGTGCAGAAGCCGCACTGCGAGCCGTGATGGTCCACCATGGACTGCTGCACCGGATGCAGGGTGCCGTCCGCGGCCCGCAGATCCTCGACCGTGATCAATTCATGTCCATCCAGGGTGGCCATGAATCGAATGCAGGAATTGATCGCCCGATATTGAATGCGCCGCCCATCCGCCGTCAGTGCGCCCGCGACCACCGTGCAGGCGCCGCAATCGCCCTCGGCGCAACCTTCCTTGGTGCCGGTCAGGCCGCGCACATCGCGCAGGTACTCCAGCACTGTCATGGTGCACGGCAGTGCCGGTTCGCACACTAACTGCCCGTTGAGCAGAAAGCGAACCTCCATGGCCGCTATCCGCCCCGATACACGGAGTAGCTCCAGGGCGCGATCAGCAGGGGCACATGGTAGTGCTGATCCGCGGCGATGCCGATCTCAATGCTGGCTTGCTCGATGAACGCCGGCTGCGGCAGCTGGACGCCTCGGGAGCGAAAATACTCCGCTGTATGAAATTTGAGCAGGTAGCTGCCGGTCTTGAATTGTGCGCCGGACAACAGCGGTGCCGGCAGCCGGCCGTCGGGACCGGTGGCCACGCTCGCCAGCAGTCGCAGACCCTCGATCTCGCGCGCATGTAACTCGATCCGTACGCCGCCGGCGGGCAGGCCGGCACTGATATCCAGAACATGTGTCGTCAGTTGGCCCATGGATTGATGCTATCGATGTTGTACAGTGGCGGGAAGTTCATTTTTCCCTTTTTGTCATGTCTATCGCGCTCTCCACCCCGGACTTCATCAGGGCGTTGCCCAAAGCAGAACTGCATGTGCACATAGAAGGCACACTGGAGCCTGAGCTGGTCTTCGAATTGGCCGCGAAACACCGCATCGCCCTGGCCTACCGGAGCGTTGAGGAATTGCGCGCGGCCTATCGTTTCGCGGACCTGCAGTCCTTTCTCGACATCTATTATGCCGGCGCCAACGTGCTGCGGGATGTCGCGGATTTCCACGCCATGACCAGCGCCTATCTGCGCCGCGCCCATGCGGACGGCATCGTCCACGCGGAGATCTTCTTTGACCCCCAGAGCCACACCAGCCGGGGCATACCGCTGGCCGTGGTGATGGAAGGGATCACCCGGGCGCTCAAGGAGGCCCAGGCGCAGATGGGCATCACGCATCGCCTGATCCTGTGCTTTCTGCGGCACCTGTCGGCCGACGATGCCATGCAGGCGTTGGAGCAGGCGCTTCCCTGGCGCGATTGCCTGGCGGGAGTCGGGCTGGACTCTTCGGAGGTCGGCAATCCACCATCCAAATTCACACAGGTTTTTGCCCGCGCCCGCTCTCTGGGCCTGCTGGCGGTGGCCCACGCCGGTGAGGAGGGGCCGCCCGCCTATATCGAGGAGGCTCTGGACCTGCTGCAGGTGCGGCGGATCGACCACGGTGTGCGCTGCACCGAGGACCCGGCGCTGGTGGCGCGCCTCGCCCGCGAGCGAATGCCGCTCACGGTCTGTCCCCTATCCAATGTCCGGCTGCGTGTGTTCGACAAGATGGCTGACCATAATCTGAAGTCCCTGCTCACCCAGGGTCTGTGTGTCACCGTGAATTCCGACGACCCTGCCTACTTCGGCGGCTACCTGCACGATAATTTTCTGGCCGTCGCCGAAGCGCTCGCACTGACTCGGGCTCAGCTGGCGCAACTCGCACGCAACTCGATCGAGGCCTCGTTCATCGACCCGCAGGCCAAGCAGTCCTGGTACACCGAAATCGACCACGTCATGTCACAAGCCGGTTAGCGACCCACACCTGCGTGATATTGGCGCGCGCCGCCTCATAGATGATTTTCTGCAGCACGGCTTCGGGCGAGTCCTCAGGGGCGACGCGCAGGTTGCTGTGGGCAACCGTCGTATCGATCACGCAGGCGTCGAACTGGTAGCCCGGGGCAAAGAGGCCAACGGGCAGATCCAGGGCGATGCCGCCCCCGGCGGTCGCCAGCCAGAAGGCGGTCAGGGCATCGATGCGCGAATCCGGATTGCGCCGCTGTGCACGCTCCTGCCGGGGGTCGACGCCGGCTTCCAGCAATCGCGAGGCGATCACAGCGTGCCGCGCGTTCTCGAGCAGTGAGGCGCTGGCGCCCCCGGCGATATCCGTTCCCAGCCCGACATGCACGCCCGCCTCCAACATCCGTCGCAGCGGAAACACGGCATCGGAAAAATAGACATTCGACAGCGGGCAATGCGCAATCCCTGCGCCGCGCGCGGCGATCAGACGGCCGTCGGCATCGCTCACAAAATTTCCATGGGCCAGCACGGTGCGTCGTGACAGCAGCCCGAATGAGTCGAGCGCCGCCGCATCCGAGCGCCCACAGCGTTCGAGCACGTACTGATGTTCCCAGTCGCTTTCCGAACAATGCGTCTGCACGTGGCAGCCGCTCTCGCGCGCGAGATTTCCGAGCCGCCGCAGCAGCTCATCCGTGCACGAGGGGATGAACCGCGGCGTGATCACCGGAAAGATCAGCCCCTCTGCCTCGGGCAGGGACTTCACGTAAGCGATGAATTCGCGCGTTTCACGCTCGGCGAGCTCGGCGGAGCCATCGCGATAGAAATCCGGACACTGATCGGGATTGTCCATCGCCACCCGGCCGATCAGCGCCCGCTGCGAGCGGCGCAGACAGATATCCGCGAGCGCTTTGGTGGCCGGCAGGTGAATCGTGCCGAAATACAGGGCCGTGGTCGTGCCGTTGGCCAGGAGGCTCGCGACGAGGGATTCATAGACACGGGCGGCGAACACGGTATCCGAATATCGGGACTCCAAGGGAAAAGTGAACTTCTGCAGCCAGTCCTCCAGCGGCAGATCGAGCGCCGTGCCCAGCTGCGGCCACTGCGGTGCGTGCACGTGCAGGTCCACCATGCCCGGCAGGACATAGCAATCCGGTTTCATCCTCAGGAGGCTGCCGGCGGCAGCCAGTCGTGCGCTTTGCGTGCGGCCCTGCGGCGAGTCGTGGCGATGGACGGCGCTGATCCCGCCATCGGCGCCCACGATGATCAGTGTGTCTTTGAGGCACTCCAGCGCCCCGCGCTGCGGCGCGTGCAGAAACGTCCCGAGGAAGCCTCGTTCGGATCTAACCACGATCGCCCGGCAGAATCAGGTTCAGGATCAAGGCACACAGTCCGCCGGTTGCAATTCCGGACGACAGTGTCGTGCGCAGCAGCGTTGGCAGCTGGCCCAGCAGTTCCGGCACGAAGGTCACACCCAGGCCCGCGGCCAGGGAAATGGCCAGGATGATGGCGCTGCGCCGGTTCGGCGGCACCCGGGCCAGAATGCGAATCCCGGCCGCGGCCACCATGCCAAACATGATCAGCGTCGCGCCACCCAGCGCTGCGGGCGGCATGGCCTGCACCAGTGCGCCGACCGCGGGTATCAGTCCCAACAGCGCCAGCATCGCGCCGATGTAGCGCCCGACATGGCGGCTGCCGACACCGGTGAGCTGAATGACCCCGTTGTTCTGCGCGAAGGTGGTGGTGGGGAAAGACCCCAGGCACGCGCCGATGGCCGAGTTGAGTCCATCCGCGAGCAGACCGCCGCGCAGGCGCCGCATGAACACCGGTCCGGCAATGGGCTGACCGGAAAGGGCTGAGGTCGCCGTCAGATCACCCACCGCCTCCACGGCGGAGATCAGGTAGGTGAAGGCAAAGGGGATCAAAGCGGCGAGCTGGATGCCGAGCCCGAATTTGAAGGGCGTCGGTACGATGAGTGCGGGCGCCGCTTGGACGGCACCGAAGTTGACGCGCCCGAGCACGATGCCCGCTACGTATCCGGCCGCGAGGCCGAGAATCACCGACAGCATGCGCAGATGCCGGGACGAGAAGGAATTGCAGATCACCACGACGAGGATCACGAGCGCGGCCAATCCCAGATTCTGCAGGCTGCCGAAGGTGCCATCGGATCTGGCGTCGAAGCCGCCGCCCACATTGGTGGCGCCGACCTGCACCAGCGTCAGACCGATCAGCACCACCACCGTTCCGGTGACGATCGGGGTGATCAATCGTCCGGCACGCTGAATGAAGCGACTCAGCAGCATGACCAGCGGCGCACCCGCGAGCGAGAGCCCGAAGACGACACCCAGTGCCGCATGCGCACTGCCCCCGGCCGAGATCACCGCGCCCGTCGCCGCCAGGATCGGTGAAATGAAGGTGAAACTGGTGCCCTGGACGCTCAGCAGCCCTGATCCCACCGGGCCGAAGCGGCTGGTCTGAATGAAGGTCGCCAGCCCCGAGACGAACAGCGACATGCTCACCAGGTAAGCGGTATCAGCGGCGGGGAGCTTGAGGGCGCCGCCGATGATCAGCGGCGGGGTGATGATGCCGACGAACATCGCCAGCACATGCTGCAGCGCCACCAACAGAGCGTCGGCGAGCGCCGGACGATCCTCCAGCCCACATATGAGTTCGGAGTATTCCGCTTCAGCGGCTGCCGTCACTTCGCTGTTCCGGCGGCGGCGTGCGGCGGATGAACTTTGTAGGTCGTCCAGTTCTGGACCAGGGCGTCCACCACCGGCGAACCGACGCGGTAGGCCGCCTCCACCGCGGGCCCCAGTGCCGCGTAGGTGTGCTCGCTCTCTTTCGTGAGCGCTTCGGCTGCGGTCTCACCGGGCGGCGGCACCGTGAAATCACTGGCGGTACGCAGCACCAGCACCCGCTTGCTGTCGACGCGTCCGGTTCTATTCAGGTAGCTGAGCGCCACGAGCGTGCCGCTGTCCTCCATCGCGGAGGTGACCATGCTGCCGTGACCCTGGGTCCAGAACTTCACCCACTGATCGGCCCAGTCGTTCATCAGCCTGCCGCCCCAGAAACGCATGGCCGCGAGCTGGTCACCGATGAGCACGAACGGCGGGCGCCGCGCATTGCGTTCACGGTACTGGCCACGCACCTGTCGCATCTGTGGGTCATCGACCAGCGCCACGTTGCGCGTCAGGCCAAACGCCCACTGCACCAGATCCGGATCCAGCGCGAACACCTGCCCTTCCGCGGGCTTCGCCTGCGGATCGAAAGGACCCTTCGACTGCAGCGGATAGATCCCGGTCGTCCAGCTGCCGGGGATTTCCCGTGAATCGATCTGGTAGGCGAGGTCCCCGTCCACGATGTAGCGCGCCCAGGCCGCCGAGCCGATCGAGGCATAGTCGGGATTGACCCCGGCGATGCCCGCCACGATCCAATAGGCGTGGGTCAGGTCGAAGCGCGGATCCATGCCCAGTTCCATCACGGCGGTCGAGGAGTTCGCCGTACCCTCTCCCGTGACCATTCCCAGCACCCCGGTCGTCGGATTCAGGAACAGGTCGTGATGGTGGGCGAAGGCAAAGCGCTGGGTCAGGTGTTGCCGGTCATGCCAGTTCTGAAACTCTCCGGCCATGTCGCCCGTGTCCGCACCAATCTCAAACATCGACACCACGACGACTTTGATCTCGATGGGCTTGGTCACCGCCGCGGGCACGGGCGCGACCGGCGCGGCTGAGCCGGTCGGCTCGCCGGGTGGCTGATCGCGGTAAACGCTCCAGTCCTTGAGCAGTGCCGCGACGACGGGGGAGCCTACCTTGTAGGCCGCTTCGAGCGATGGCAGTAGCGCCGTGTAGCTGGATTCGGCTTCCTGGGCGAGATTGTCGGCGGCGCTACGGCCCGGCGGCGGCAGGGTGAAGTTGCTGCCGGTGCGCAGAATCAGGACCCGGTTGGCGTTGACCCGGCCGCTGCGACCCAGATAGGTCAGGCCCATCAGGACACCGCTGTCCTCCATCTCCGTGGTCACCATGTTGCCCTGGCCGTGAGTCCACAGGCGCACCCAGCGATTGGCCCAATCATTCATCTGCCGGCCATGCCAGAAGCGCATGGCGGCAATGTCGTCGCCCTCGAGGACCGAGGGCGGACGGCGGGCCTTCGGATACCCGCTATACAACTCGCGCGCGGCCCGCAGGTGTTCGTCATCGCCCAGATCAACCTTGCGCGTCAGCCCATATGCCCAGCCCACGAGCCTGCGATTCAAGGTGAAAATCTGACCTTCGCCGGGCTCGGCCTTGGGGTCATAGGGCTTGTGGGATTCCAGCGGAAAGATGCCGGTGGACCAGTCCTTCGGAATTTCCCGCGCATCGATCTCGTAGGCCAGGTCACCGTCGATGACCCGCTGGACCCACACGGCCGAGCCGATCGATGCATCCTCAGGATCGATGCCGGCAATGCCCGCCACGATCCAATAGGCATGCGAGAGGTCGAAGCGCGGATCCATGCCGAGTTCCACCACCGCCGAACCGGCGTTGGCGGTGCCCTCACCGGTCACCATTCCCAGCACACCCGTGTGCAGGTTCATGAAGAGGTCGTGGTGATGCGCGAACGTGAAGCGGGTGTCGAGCTTCAACCGGTCATGCCAGAACTGGAACTCGCCGGGGGCATCGCCCGAGTCGGCGCCGATCTCGAAGGTGGTGAGCACCACCACCTTGACGACAATCGGGGCGGTCGGCGTCTGCGCCACTGCATTCATACTGACGGCGAGCCCCATGAGGATGGCCGCCGCGAAGCACCAGGTCTTAAGCATTCTTGTTCCTCGCCATCCCACGCGCATGCTTCCTGTCATGCAAAAGCCGTGCTCGCCCTTGCGGGGTGAATCTCCGTATCTGTGCACCAGTATGGCGCGGCCTACTTGTCCTTTTCCAGCTCACTCAGCTGCTCGCGCACCAGTGTCACGAAAGCATCCAGGGCGGCCGGAAACGTTCGGCCGCGGCGCACGTAAATCCCCAGATCCGTGGTCACGGGACCGGAGCTTTGGAGGGGCACCAGGATCAGACGCCGTGACTTGAGTTCTGCCTCTATCCCCAGATGAGTCTGGAACGAAATCGCCGACAGCTTCAAAGACAGATTCTTCATCAGCTCGAGCGAACCGACCTCGGCCACCACCTGCATCTTGCCGGCGAAACGCGTCAGTTGCGGCAACAGCACGGTGTAGATCGAGAGCTCCTCGGTGGGCAGGATCACCTGGTGCACGGCGCATTCGGAGAAGGTCACGTGCTTCTCGCGCGCCAGCGGGTGCTCCGGGCGCATGATCGCGCCCAGGCGAAAGCGAGCCGTGCCCAACTGCTGCAGTTCCGGGTGCGGGCCGAGCGAGAACGCCAGTCCCACATCGGCGTTGCCCGCGGCAATGATGGACGGAATCTGGTTGGATCCGGCAAATCTCACGGTGAGTTTCACGCCCGGATAGCGGGTGGCCATGGCGGCCAGCAGATGCGGCAGCACCGCGGCACCCAACGACTCCACGGTGACGATGCTCAGTTCACCGCGCCGCAGGCCACGCAGGGAATCCAGCTCTTCGGTGGCACGACGCGCGTCCTGCAGCACGGTGAGTACGTGGCGCGCGAATACTTCGCCCGCCGCCGTCAGCTTCATGCCGTTCGCAAAGCGCTCGAACAGTGGCAAGCCGGCGTCGGTTTCGAACTGGATGAGCTGGCGATTGATGGCCGAGGCGGCCACTCCCAGTTTACGCGCGGCCTCGCGGATCGAGCCGTAGCGACGGATTGCATCAAAGTAACTGATCGCCCGATAGCGGATGGGTTTGCGAGTGGCGTTGGTCATAGATGATCGACGTAGGCGCCCTGGATCAGCTGCTCAGGGCCCACCCCCAGTTGGGTCATGATCCTCTCGGCTTCCGCGACCCCGTTCGCGGCGGATTCGCCGTCCTGCAGCACGACTTCGAGTTCCAGGAACTCCCCCAGACCCTCGACCGTGTCCAGATGGATTCGGGTGCGACCGACCAGGAACAGCACGCGACGTTTGCGCACCCGGCCGGTCTGGCCGTGGGCCAGCTCAAGCAGGGCGCGCATCGCGTGCGGATCGGGAACCGGCACCCGGACATAGAACGACTCCTTCGGCCCGGTCTCGTCCGCGCGCCGATAGAAAATCAGCTCTGCGCCGCCTTCGAACTGATCGCGCAGCTTCAGTCGGCCGTTGGGGGAGGCGAAAAAGGTATCGTCCTGCTCGAGCACCGTCGGGCCGCCGTCGGCAAGTCGTGCAGCAAGGGGTGCAAGCGCCGCGACGCCGGCAATCCTTGCCTTGATTTCCACATTGCGTGCCACCGCGGCATCTTGGCATCGCCGTCACGGTGCCGGCAACCGGCAAACCGCCGGCAGTGCGGTAAACTGGCGGGATGGTTCGAAAACTCTTCATCACCAGTGCCCTGCCATACGCCAATGGCCCGCTGCATATCGGCCACATCATGGAGTACATCCAGGTTGATATCTGGGTGCGTTTCCAGCGCATGCTGGGCTCTCAGGTGCATTTCGTCGGGGCGGACGACGCCCATGGCGCGCCCATCATGCTCAAAGCCGAGGCCGACGGCGTGACGCCACAGGAACTTGTGCGCGGCATCGCGGCGGGGCGCCGCCAGTACCTGGACGGCTTCGGCTTGAGCTTTGATCACTGGTACAGCACCGACTCCCCGGAAAATACCGCACTCGCCCAGGACGTTTATCAACGCCTGAAGGCGGCCGGACTGATCGACATCAAGCCGGTCGAGCAATTCTACGATCCGGTGAAGGGCATGTTCCTCGCCGATCGCTACATCCAGGGAGAATGTCCGCACTGCCATGCCAAGGACCAGTTCGCGGACGCCTGTGAAGTCTGCAGCACCGTCAATGCACCGACCGACCTGATCAATCCGCATTCGACCCTCTCCGGCTCGGTGCCCGAACTGCGCACGTCCGACCATCTGTTCTTCAGGCTGTCGGACCCGCGCTGCCGCGCGTTTCTGGAGGGCTGGGTGGACGCGCCCGGCCATCTGCAGCCCCAGGTCGCCAACAAAGCCCGGGAATGGCTCGATGGCAAGGAGGAGGATCAGCTGGGGGACTGGGACATCTCCCGTGATGCGCCCTATTTCGGCATTCCCATCCCCGATCACCCGGGCAAGTACTTCTACGTGTGGCTGGATGCGCCCCTGGGTTACCTCGCGTCCCTGGAGAATTACTTTTCCAGCGGAGCCGCCGCGCGCAACGGCGAGCCGCGGACGTTCCAGCAGTTTCTGACCGATCCCGGTACCGAACAGATCCACTTCATCGGCAAGGACATCATCTATTTCCACACCCTGTTCTGGCCGGCGATGCTCAAATTCGCCGGCTCACCCTACAAGGTGCCTGACAATGTGCACGTGCACGGTTTCCTCACGGTGCTGGGTGCCAAGATGTCCAAGTCGCGCGGCACCGGAATCGATCCGCTGCGCTACCTGAGTCTCGGGATGGACCCGGACTGGCTGCGCTACTACATCGGCGCCAAGCTCAATGCCAATGTCGAGGATGTGGATTTCAATCCGGAGGACTTTCTCGCGCGGATCAACAGCGATCTGGTGGGCAAGTACGTCAACATTGCCAGCCGCTGCGCGAATTTCATCAACCAGCGCTTCGGGGGTACGCTGGCCGCCGTCGACGCCGGCAGCGGCGTGCTGAACGAAATCCAGTGCGACGCCGATGTCATTCGCGATGCCTACGAGCAACGGGATACCGGCTATGCACTGCGGATGACGATGCGGCTGGCGGATCTTGCCAATCGCTACGTTGCGGACAATGCCCCCTGGGAAATGGCGCGCGACGCCACCAAAGGTGAGCAACTCCACACCGTCTGCAGTGTGGCCATCAATCAGTTCCGGCTGTTGACGCTGCTGCTCAAACCGGTGGTGCCGCAGCTGGCGGCGCGCGCCGAAAAGTTTCTGGGCATCGAGCCTTTGAAATGGTCGGACAGCAAAACGGTGCTCCCCGCGGGGCATCACATCAACCCCTACGAGCATCTGCTGACGCGTGTCGACGCCAAGACGCTCGACAAACTGTTCGACGCCCCACAAGGAGCGCCCAAAGTGACTGAGACCAGCCCGCCCAAGGCGGTCGCGAAGCCCGTTCCCGACACTGCGCCGCCCGCCAGCATCGCCATCGATGAATTTGCGAAGGTGGAACTGCGCGTGGCCCGTATTCTCGCCGCCGAGACCGTAAGCGGCTCGGACAAGCTGCTGAAACTCTCGCTGGATTTGGGTGAGCTCGCCCCACGCACCGTGTTTTCCGGCATCCGCTCGGCATACGACCCGGCGACCCTGGTGGGGCGTCTCACCGTCGTCGTCGCCAATCTCGCCCCACGCAAAATGCGCTTTGGGGTCTCCGAAGGCATGGTGCTGTGCGCCAGCGGCACGGGACCGGGCCTGTTCCTGCTGTCGCCGGACTCAGGCGCGACTGCGGGCATGCGCATCACCTGAAGATTCCCGGACCGTGAACATCAAGGCCATCGATGCGCTGTTGCCACAGACCCAGTGCACACGCTGTGGCTACTCGGGGTGCCTGCCGTACGCGATCGCGATTGCCGATGGCACGCCCATCAACCAGTGTCCGCCGGGTGGCGCCGCCACCATCGAGGCGCTGGCGCGACTGCTCGGCCGCGAGGTCCTGCCCCTGAATCCCGACCACGGCGTCGAGGCGCCGCCGCGCGTGGCGGTCGTCGATGAGGCGCGCTGCATTGGCTGCGCGAAGTGCCTGCCGCCCTGCCCGGTGGATGCCATCATCGGCGCGCCGCGCTTCCTGCACACCGTGGCCGCGCAGCTGTGCACGGGCTGCGAGCTGTGCATCGCCCCCTGCCCCGTGGACTGCATCAGCATGGTGGATCTGAATCCTGATGCGGGGCCCGAAGGCGCACCGTCGGCAAGCGAAAATCGCGAGCGCTTCCAGGCGCACGAAGCGCGTGTGCAGCGCCGCGCGACCGAACGGGCCACATTGCTCGAGTCGCGCAAGAAAATGGCACCGGCGGCCGACCCTCATTCCCCATGACGAAATCAGCAAAGCGCGGTACGCCGCAAAAACGCTTCACTCCGGCACGGCGCCGGAAACTGTTCGAACGCCTGCACGCCGCCAACCCGGAGCCGATCTCGGAACTTCAATATACGACCCCGTTCGAATTGCTGGTCGCGGTGATGCTCTCCGCTCACACCACGGACAAGAGCGTGAACGCGGCCACCGCCAAACTCTTTCCCGTCGCCAATACCCCGAATTCGCTCCTCCGTTTGGGGATCGAGGGCGTCAAGCCATACCTGAAGAGTGTCGGTCTCTACAACGCCAAGACGGCCAACCTGATGGGGCTGTGTCAGCGCCTGGTGGACCTGCATCACGGGCAGGTGCCGGAGGATCGCGAGTCACTCGAAGCCTTGCCGGGCGTCGGACGCAAGACGGCCAACGTGGTGCTCAACATTGCTTTCGGCGAGTCTACCATTGCCGTGGATACCCATATCTTCAGGGTCGCGAACCGGACGGGCCTGGCGCCGGGCCGCACCCCGCTGGCCGTGGAAACCGAGCTGGTGAAGACGACCCCGCCGGAGTTTGCACGCGAGGCGCATCACTGGCTGCTGCTGCATGGGCGCTACGTGTGCACCGCGCGCAAGCCGAAGTGCCCGACCTGCCTGATCCGGGACCTGTGCGACTATCCGGACAAGACCGTCTGAGATGCCGATTTTTGGCGATCAAAGCCGTGAACAGCTGCGCCAGATGTACCTGGCCTCGTGGCGCAAGTTTCGCGCCCAGCAACCCTTGCAGCCGTTGGAGCGGCAGATTGCCGCGGTCATCGCCGAGCACCCCGAGTACATCGAGTGGCTCGAGACCGATCGGGAGGTGCTGGCCGCCGATTTCACCCCCGAGGGCGGCCGTGCGAATCCCTTCCTGCACCTGGGTCTGCACCTGGCCATCCGCGAACAGGCGGCGACCAATCGCCCCGCGGGTTTCACGCGACTGCACACGCTGCTGTGCGAGCGCTGCGGCGATGCGCACGAGGCCGAACATGCCTTGATGGAGCCCTTGGCCGAGACGCTGTCGGAGGCGCAGCGCGCAGGCGAGCCGCCGGATGAGCAGGCGTATCTGGAGCGGATCGAACGGCTTGCCGCGAGCCGGGCCAAGAAGGGCAAATGACCCTCCCGCGGCTGTTCGCCATTACGGTCTTCTGCGGCTCATTTCTTCTGTTCCTGGTTCAGCCCATCATCGCCAAAGAGCTGCTGCCGCAGTTCGGCGGCTCGGCGAGCGTCTGGCTCACGTGCCTGGTGTTCTTTCAGTCCGCGCTGCTGTTGGGCTATGCCGGCGCCGACCGGCTGGCCCAAGCCGCGTCCGGCCGACAGCAGATCGGGATCGTGGTGGTGTTATTGCTGGCCGCGGTCGCCACGTTGCCCATCGTGCCGTCGACCCACGAAGCCCTCGCACGCACTCACCCGGCCCTCGGCGTGCTCGCCGCGCTGACGCTCAGCATCGGACTGCCCTATGTGCTGGTGTCCGCCACCAGCCCGCTCGTCCAGAGCTGGTATGCGCGCTGTCTGCCGGGTCGCAGTCCCTACGCGCTCTTCGCGCTCTCCAATCTCGCCTCGATGTTGGCCCTGTTCGGCTACCCGCTCGCCGTGGAGCCGTGGATGGGCACGAACCAGCAGGCGTACGCCTGGTCCGCGGCATATCTGCTATGGGCGTTGTTGATCGGCGTGTGCGCCTTGCGGACACGCAGCGTTGCGCTCGCGGCGGTTACTGCAACGACCGCACCGGAAGCGCAGATCGATGCCGCACCCGACGCCTCTCGCTACGGCGAATGGATCGCGCTCTCGGCGTTGGGGTCATGGCTGCTTCTGGCGCTGACCCGCCACCTGACCCGCGACGTCGCCGCCATTCCGCTGCTGTGGATCCTGCCGCTGGCGGTTTACCTGCTGACCTTCATCGTCGCATTTGCCGACCGGCGCTGGCTGTCGGCGCGCGGCCTCACCGGCTGCGGCATCGGGGCGCTGGTGGTGTATGCGGCCTTCAGCGCCCGCACCTCCTGGCCGGACACCGACGCCGATTCCATTCCGATCGTTCCGCAGATCGCGATCTTTTGCTTCGTGCTCGCCGGCGCCTGCCTGCTTTGCAACGGCGGGTTGGCCCTCACGCGGCCGCCGCCGCGCTATCTGACGCGCTTCTATCTCAGCATCGCCCTGGGAGGCGCCCTCGGCGCCGTGCTCATCGGACTCATTGCCCCCGCCGTGATGAACGTCGATTTCGATCTGGAGATCGGCATGAGCATCGCAGCGCTGCTGCTGCTGTGGCGGGCGCGGCGACTGGGGCGTGTCTACCTCGCCAGTGCGATCCTCGTCGTGCTTTTGGTGCTGGCCGCCGCAGGACTGGTGGTGCACGAGTCCAGCGACGGTACCGTGCTCGCGCGCCGCAACTTCTACGGCACGCTGCGCGTCTATGACTGGGAGCAGAACGGCGGCACGGGCGCCGCCCGCTCGCTCATGAACGGCGTCATTACCCATGGCACCCAGTACCTGGCCCCGGCATTCCGGCGCCGCGCGACCGAGTACTACGGTGATGGCTCCGGCATCGGGCATGCCATGGCCGCCATTGCGCATGACCCCGCGCCGCATCGCATCGGCGTCATCGGACTCGGCGCGGGGACCATGGCGGCGTACGGCCGCGACGGTGATGTCATTCGCTTCTACGACATCAATCCCCAGGTGATCGACATCGCCCAGCACGAATTCAGCTTCCTGCGCGACAGCGCTGCGCGCATCGAAGTGGCCCAGGGCGATGCCCGGCTGAGTCTCGCGAGCGAGACTGCGCAGCATTTCAACGTGCTGGTGATCGATGCCTTTACCGGCGATTCAATTCCGGTGCATCTGCTGACCGTCGAGGCGCTGGACCTGTATCTGCGCCACCTTGCACCCCACGGCATCATCGCCTTCCATGTCAGCAACCTGTACCTGGACCTGGTGCCGGTGGTGCAGCGCCTGGCACAGGCGCGCGGACTTGCCACGCGCCTGGTCGAGAATGACCAGGAAGACACCTTCAATACGACGAGCGCCTGGGTGCTGGAGAGTCCGGACACCAAAATTCTCGACCTGCGCGACATCGCCGCAGTCTCGCAGGCCATTCCCCGCAACACCACCCGGCTGTGGACCGATGACTTCAGCGATCTGCTGCCGTTCCTGCACTGAGGCCCGGCGGGCGATCCGGCGCTACTTCTTCTTCGGTATGTACAGATCCGTGAGCGACCCGTCGACGGCCTCGGCGGCGAACGCCACGGTCTCCGACAGCGTCGGATGCGGATGCACCGTCAGGCTGATATCGGTCGCATCCGCGCCCATTTCGATGGCCACGGCCACTTCACTGATGAGGTCACCGGCATTCGGACCGACGATGCCACCGCCCAGAAGACGGTGGGTAGTGGGATCGAACAACAACTTGCTGAAGCCGTCATCCCGACCCAGAGACAGCGAGCGACCGCTCGCGGCCCAGGGGAACAGGCCCTTTTCGAAGGCGATGTTCTTCGCCTTGGCTTCGGTTTCCGTCAATCCCACCCAGGCCACTTCCGGATCGGTGTAGGCCACGGACGGAATCACGCGCGCGTCGAAGGCGGCCTTGTGTCCCGCAATGACTTCCGCAGCCACCTTGGCTTCGTGAGTCGCCTTGTGCGCCAGCATCGGCTGACCGACGATATCGCCGATCGCGAAGATGTGCGGCACATTGGTGCGCATCTGCTTGTCCGTCGGAATGAAGCCGCGGTCACTGACTTTCACGCCGGCTGCATCGGCGCCGATCAGCTTGCCGTTCGGCGAGCGGCCCACGGCCACCAGCACGAAGTCATAGAGCTGCGGTTCAGGCGCCTTGTCGCCCGCGAAGGTCACGCGAATGCCTTCCTTGGTGGCCTGCACGCCGGTCACCTTGACGCTCAGCAGAATCTGCTCGTAACGGGCTCGCAGCCGCTTCTCGAGCGGCCTCACCAGGTCCGGATCGCATCCGGGCATCAACGTCGGTGTGAGTTCGACCACACTGACCTTGGTACCCAGGGCGTCATAGACGCAGGCCATCTCCAGGCCGATGATGCCGCCGCCTACGACCAGCATGCGCCCGCCGGCAGCCGGCAGCTCCAGGGCGCCCGTGGAGTCGATGATGCGCGGATCACTCGGCCAGCCCGGCAGCTTCACCGCTTCGGATCCGGCGGCGATGATGCAGTGGTCAAAGCGGATGCGTTCGGTGCCCTTCGCGCCCGTGACCTCGATCACGTGCGGGCTGACAAACCTGCCGGTCCCGGTGACCACTTCAACCTTGCGCTGCTTGGCCAGCGCGGACAGCCCGCTGGTCAGCTTCTTGACGACGCCACTCTTGAAGCCCCGCAGTTTCTCGAGATCGAGAGTGGGCTTGCCGAAACTGATGCCGTGCACGGCCATCTCGTGCGCTTCCTCGATGACCTTGGCCGCATGCAGCAAAGTCTTCGACGGGATGCAGCCGACGTTCAGACATACGCCGCCCAACGTGGCCCAGCGCTCGATCAATGTCACCTTGAGACCCAGGTCCGCGGCGCGAAACGCCGCGGTATAGCCGCCCGGGCCGGAACCCAGCACGACCACCGATGTGCTGCGATCAGCCTTCTCCTCGACACGGGATGCCGATATATCCGGAATGGCCATGCGCACGGTATCGCCCGATGCCGCCGGTGCTGGGGGTGCAGCCGGTGCGGCTTCTGCCGCCGGCTTCTCGGCAGCGGCGGGCGCCGCGGGTGCTGCTGCGGCCGCAGTCTCGGCACCTGAGATACGCGCGATCACCGTGCCCTTGCCGACCTTGTCACCGCGTTTCACGAGCAACTCGGTGATGGTGCCGGCGGCCGACGATGGCACATCCATGGTCGCCTTGTCGGTCTCCAGGGTGATGAGCGGCGTCTCGATCTCAACACTGTCACCGACCTTGACCAGGACGTCCACGATCGGGACGGCGTCGAAGTTGCCGATATCCGGCACGACCAGATCAATGTTAGCCATCAGGGCACCGCTTCGAGCAGGCCGCGCGGCTCGGCGAGCACCTGCGCGAGATAAGTCGTGAACTTCGCGGCGAGCGCGCCATCGATGACACGATGATCATAGGACAGCGACAGCGGCAGCATCAGCCGCGGCACGAAGGCGCCGTCCTTGAACACCGGCTTCATCGTCGAGCGCGACACGCCCAGGATGGCGACCTCCGGCGCGTTGATGATGGGTGTGAAGGCCGTACCCCCGATGCCGCCGAGGCTGGAAATCGTGAACGAGCCGCCCTGCATCTGCGCGACGTTCAAAGTGCCGGTGCGCGCCTTTTCCGAGAGTTCCGCGAGCGCGCGGGCGACTTCGTAGATGTCCTTGCGATCAGCGTCATGCACCACGGGCACCAGCAGGCCGTTGGGGGTATCGGCGGCGAAGCCCATGTGGACGTACTTCTTCAGTACGAGATTCTCGCCGCCCGCGTCCAACGAGGAATTGAAGGTCGGAAAGTGATGCAGCGCGCGTACGCAGGCGCGCATGATGAACGCCAGCGGCGTGAGTTTGATGCCTTGCTCGGAAGCCTTGACCTTCAGCTTGTTGCGCAGGTCTTCCAGATCCGTGATGTCCGCTTCGTCGAATTGCGTGACGTGCGGCAGGTTCACCCAGCTGGCATGCAGACGCGATGCGGAGATCTTCTGAATGCGTGTCAGCGGCTTGGTTTCGACGGCACCGAAGGCGGCGTAGTCGACCACGGGGACGCTGGGCAGGCCGCGACCCCCTGCTGCCCCGCCCTTGCCGGCCGGGGCCGCGCCACCGCTCAATGCCTTCTTGACGAAACTCTTGACGTCATCTTCGGTGATCCGCGACTTGAAGCCGGTACCGGAGACGCGGCTCAGATCCACGCCCAGCTCGCGTGCGAAACGCCGTACCGAGGGACTGGCATGGGCGGCGGAGAATCCACTTTCGTTGACGGGAGCCAGAGTCGAGCCGGTGCCCGCCGCAGGTGCTTTCGCAGCGGGCGTCGCGGGTGCAGGTGCGGTGGCGGTGGCTTGAGCGGGCGCAGGCTTGGGTGCTTTGGCGGCGGCAGGCGCCGCGGGCGCCTCTGCCGGAGCGGTCGCCGAAGGCGCAGCGGCTGCGGGCGCGGCGCCGGCGGCTTCCTCGACGTTTACGGTGGCAATCACATCGCCGGGCGATACGGTCCCGCCCTTCTTGGCGATGATCTTGTCGATGACACCCGCCACCGTGGACGGCACGTCCATGGTGGCCTTCTCGGTCTCCAACGTGACCAACGGGCCGTCGACCTCGATCGAGTCGCCGGGCTTGACGAGGACGTCGATGACGGCCACGTCCTTGAAGTTGCCCATGTCGGGCACTCGCACTTCTATGACGCGAGGCACTGTTGATTCTCTATTGCTTCGTTGAATTTTGATCAGGAGTTCAAAGGATCGGCCTTCGCCGGATCAATGCCGAGGGCGGTGATGGCCTTGCCCACGGTGTCGCGATCGATCTTTTCCTCGTCCGCCAGCGCCTTCAGCGTCGCCACCACGATGAAGTTGCGGTCCACTTCGAAGTGCCGCCGCAGCGCCGCACGACTGTCGGAGCGGCCGTAGCCATCGGTGCCGAGCGTGACGTAGCGCTGGTCCACCCACTGGCGAATCTGGTCGGGCACCGTGCGCATGTAGTCGGTGGCGGCGATGATCGGGCCGTCGACGTCCTGGAGGCAGGTGCTCACGTAGGGCACCTTCGCCGGGCTCTTCGGATTCAGCAGATTGTGGCGTTCGCAGTCGAGCGCCTCGCGACGCAGTTCGCTGAAGCTCGTCACCGAATAGATGTCCGTCGGTACGCCGTAGTCCTTTTCGAGTATCTGGGCGGCCGCGACGCACTCCCGCAGGATGGTGCCGGAACCGAACAGGGTGGCCCGGACCTTGCCCTTGCCGCCGGACTGCAGACGGTACATTCCCTTGAGAATCCCCTCTTCCGCACCCTTCGGCAGCGCCGGCTGGGCGTAGTTCTCGTTCATCACCGTGATGTAGTAGAACACCCGCTGCTGTTCGACGAACATGCGGCGCATGCCGTCATGAATGATCACGGCCAGCTCGTAGGCGTAGGCCGGGTCATAGCTGACACAGTTCGGAATGGTGCTGGCGTTGAGCAGGCTGTGACCGTCCTGATGCTGCAGGCCCTCGCCCGCGAGCGTCGTTCGGCCGGCGGTGGCGCCGACCAGGAAGCCGCGCACCTGGATGTCCCCGGCCGCCCACAGGAAATCACCCACGCGCTGAAAGCCGAACATCGAGTAGTAAATGTAGAACGGCACCATGTTGATGCCGTGATTGGCGTAAGCGGTGCCCGCGGCGATCCACGAGCACGTTGCACCGGCCTCATTGATGCCCTCTTCGAGCATCTGACCCTTCTTGTCCTCACGGTAGGACATCAGCGTCTCGGCATCCTGCGGGGTGTAGAGCTGGCCCACCGAGGAGTAGATGCCGATCTGGCGAAACAGGCCTTCCATGCCGAACGTGCGGGCTTCGTCCGGCACGATCGGCACGATGTTCTTGCCGATGTTCTTATCCTTCAGCAGCACGGTCAGGATGCGCACGAAGGCCATGGTGGTGGAGATCTCGCGCTCGCCGGTGCCCTCGAGCATGGCGTCGAATGCCGACAGCGGCGGGATCGCCAAGGGTGCCGCGGTATTCCTGCGCACCGGCAGATAGCCGCCCAGGGCTTTGCGCCTGTTGTGCAGGTACTTGGCCTCCTCCGAACCTTCCGGCAGTTTCAGATACGGCAGGTTGCCGAGCTCCTCATCCGGAATGGGCATCGCGAAGCGATCGCGGAACACCCGCAGACCATCGATGTCCACTTTCTTCTGCTGGTGTGCAACCATCTGCCCTTCACCGGCCTTGCCGAGACCGAAGCCCTTGACGGTGTGGGCGAGAATGACCGTGGGCTGCCCCTTGTGGGTGGAGGCGGCGTAGTAGGCGGCGAACACCTTCTGCGCATCGTGGCCGCCGCGCTTGAGCGCCCAGATGTCCTCATCGGTCATGTTGGCGACCATCTCGCGCGTCTCGGGGTACTTGCCGAAGAAATGTTCGCGGGTGTATGCCCCGCCCTTCGCCTTGAAATTCTGGTACTCGCCGTCGACGGTCTCTTCCATGACCTTCTGCAGCATGCCCTTCTGATCGCGCGCGAGCAGCGGATCCCAGCGCGAGCCCCACAGCACCTTGATCACATTCCAGCCGGCGCCGAGATAGGCGGCTTCGAGTTCCTGGATGATCTTGCCGTTGCCGCGCACCGGACCATCCAGGCGCTGCAGATTGCAGTTGATGACGAACACGAGATTGTCGAGCTTCTCGCGCACCGGCATGGTGAGTGCACCCATGGACTCCGGCTCATCGGTTTCGCCGTCGCCGAGGAAGCACCAGACCTTGCGATCCGTCGGCGGCACCAGCCCGCGGTGTTCCATGTAGCGCACGAAGCGCGCCTGGAAGATCGCCATCATCGGCCCGAGGCCCATCGATACCGTCGGGAACTGCCAGAAGTCCGGCATCAGCCACGGATGCGGGTAGGAGGACAGTCCGATGCCCGGCCCTTCCGCTTCCTGACGGAAGCGGTTCAACTGTCCCTCGGTCAGGCGCCCTTCGAGGAAGGCGCGCGCATAGATACCGGGGGAGGAATGGCCCTGCATGAAGATCATGTCGCCGGGATGCTTGTCCGAGGCGGCGCGCCAGAAATGATTGAAACCGACTTCGTAGAGTGTCGCCGATGAGGCGTAGCTCGCCAGATGCCCGCCGTACTCCGAGGAAAGCTTGTTCGCCTTGAGCACCATCGCCACCGAGTTCCAGCGCAGGTAGGCCTCGATGCGGCGCTCCAGGGCGCGGTCACCGGGGTATTCTTTCTCCTGCGTCACCGGAATGGTGTTCACGTAGGCCGTATTCGGCTTGAACGGCAGATAGGCGCCGGAGCGGCGCGTGTGGTCGATCAATCGCTCGAGCAGAAAGTGCGCGCGGTCCGCGCCATGCGTCTTGAGTACGGAGTCGATGGACTCCAGCCACTCCTGAGTTTCCGTCGGGTCGAGATCTTGCAATTTGGGAAGTTCGGTCATGGCGGCTCTCTACACTCCGCCCCGCACACCGCGCCCCCGCAGGCACGGGCGCGAACGGATGCTGTGCTAGGATGCGCAATTGGACTGCGCGTGAATTCGCGTTGAATCAAGCTGCGTAATGATCCGGATTTCACTGGCGACGGTCAAGCAAGCAAGGCGATCCGGTCATGACACTTCGAGCAACATCACTGTTACCGGTGCAGGCGCCCCCTCGGGTCGAGCGCCTGAGCCGCCTTTCGGCGCGTGTCGCCGACACCCTCGATGCCATACTAGTCATCATTCCCACGGATGCCTCCTCAGCGGTGTTTTCGTCCCTACCGCACGCGCAAACCTGGCGCCAGATGCACGCCGTAGGTGGCGTCCGGG
Organism: Steroidobacteraceae bacterium; assembly: GCA_035486855.1. Taxonomy (GTDB): domain Bacteria; phylum Pseudomonadota; class Gammaproteobacteria; order Steroidobacterales; family Steroidobacteraceae; genus DAIDKA01. Next base: position 35,775 of record DATHMT010000018.1, on the reverse strand, counting down.
GGCGCCAAACGGCGTCCAGATCGGGGCAGAAGGCCGGTCTGAGTCCCGGCAGCCTCCGCAACGTCAATCTCGCCAATGCACGCCAGACTCGGCTGATATTGGGCGTGATGCCGCGCAACGCAAGTGCCTTTGAAATCCTGTCACTGGCGGGGCGCATGGCACGGGACCTGGGCACTTGCAACCGGGAATCGATCGGCGTAGCGGCGCCCTCGGAAACGGCGGGTGTCCAGGAGACGGCGCTGGAAGCTCTGCTCAGCGCCACCCTTGCCTGCGCCTTTGAGATGCCCAGCTTCCGCACCTCGCGCAAGCGTGCCGCGGCTGTGCGGCAGATCCTCGTGCTCGGCGGATCGCTGGATCTGCCGCGCCTGGAGATTGCAGCCCGCGCCAACGGCCTCGCCCGCTGGCTCACCGCACTGCCGCCCAACAAGCTCGATGCCAGCGGCTACCAACGCGTGCTGCGCGAGCTCGCGCGCCGACACAAACTCAAATTCCGCTGGCTGCCGGAAAGCTCATTGAAGCGCCTGGGCGCCGGCGCGTTTCTCGCGGTGTCGCAGGGCAATGCCCGCCGCACCGCCGGTATCGCGCATTTGAGCTATCGACCGCCGCGTCATCGCGGGCGCCTCGACCTGGCACTGGTGGGCAAGGGCGTGCTCTTCGATACCGGCGGCACCAACCTCAAACCGCACCGCGGCATGCTCGACATGCACACGGACATGAATGGCAGCGCCGTGGCGCTGGCCACGTTGTGCGCCCTCGCTGAACAACGCTCCCCGTTGGCCGTGGATGCGTGGCTCGCCATCACCGAAAACCGCACCGGACCGGAAGCGTATGTGCCGCAGGATGTGGTCACGGCGGTCAACGGCACCACCATCCAGGTCATTCACACCGATGCCGAGGGACGCATGGTGCTGGCGGACACACTGGCGTTGGCCGGACGCAGCCAACCCGCGCTCATTCTCGACTTCGCGACGCTCACGGGTGCCTGTGTCACCGCCGTGGGTGAACGCATGAGCGGCATCTTCGTGCAGCCGCCCGCGCTGACTGCCGTGGCGCTGGCGGCCGGTGAAGCCAGCGGCGAGCGCGTCTGGAACTTTCCGCTCGATGCCGACTATGACGCAGAGCTCGAGAGCCGCATTGCCGATGTCATGCAGTGCACGCCGGACGGCAAGGCGGACCACATCCTCGCCGCCCGTTTCCTCTCGCGCTTCGTGCCCGAAGGGACGGCGTGGATTCACATGGATCTCGCGGCTGCCTCTCGCACCGGGGGCCTCGCCCACATCAACACCGACATCACCGGCTTCGGCGTGCGCTACACGCTGGAACTGTTGCGCGGCGGCAAGGTGCCGCTGACGAGCGGCAGACCCAGGCGATGACGGCCCTGACCCTGCGCCGTCCGGACGACTGGCATCTGCACCTGCGCGACGGCGCCGCAATGGCTGCCGTGCTGCCCTTCACCGCGGCGCGCTTCGGCCGGGCCATCGTCATGCCGAACCTCAAGCCACCCGTCACGACGACGGAGCTGGCGCTGGCGTATCGCGAGCGCATCCGCGCCGCCCTGCCCGCCGGATCCGCCTTCGAGCCCCTGATGACGCTCTATCTGACCGACCGTACGGCACCCGAGGAAGTCGTACGGGCCCGGGCCAGCGGCTGCATCGCCGGCTTCAAGCTCTATCCGGCCGGCGCCACCACCCACTCCGAAGCGGGTGTGACCGATCTGCGCAACATCCGCCGGGTGCTCGAGCAGATGAGCGAGCACGGCATGGTGTTGCAGGTTCATGGCGAAGTGACGAACCCGGACGTGGATGTGTTTGATCGCGAGGCACGCTTCATCGATGAGGTGCTGCTGCCGCTGTGTGTGCGCCATCCCAGTCTGCGCATCGTCTTCGAGCACATCACCACGCGCCGCGCCGTCGAATTCGTGCATGGGGCGCGCGAAGGGGTGGCCGCGACCATCACACCGCAGCATCTGCTGATGAATCGCAACGCGCTCTTCGCCGGCGGCATCCGGCCGCATCTGTACTGTCTGCCGGTGCTGAAGACGCAGGATGATCGCGAAGCGCTGATCGAAGCGGCGACCAGCGGTGATCCGCGGTTCTTCCTCGGCACCGACAGCGCCCCGCATGCGCGTCATACCAAGGAGGCGGCCTGCGGCTGTGCCGGCATCTTCAGCGCGCACGCCGCCATCGAACTGTATGCGGAAGTTTTCGACAGCGTCGGGCGCCTGCCGTTGCTGCCGGGTTTCGCCTCCGAATTCGGGGCCGACTTTTATGGCCTGGCGCGTAATCGTGATTTCATCACCCTGGTCCCCGAGCCCTGGCAGGTGCCCGAGACCTACGATTTCGGGGGTGAGACCCTGGTGCCGCTGCGGGCCGGCGAGGCGATCGGCTGGCGCATGGTCGCGGGTCCGCCTTCGTGAGCGAGAATGAAGAGATAATCAAGACCGCCGCCGCCGCGCTCATGAGTCGCCGCTTCCGGGGTTTCCTCCCGGTGGTGGTCGATGTGGAGACCGGTGGCTTCAATTCGCGCACTGATGCACTGCTGGAGATCGCCGCGGTGTTCATCGACATGGATGCCAGCGGCACCCTGTCGCGCGGCGCGACACACAGTTTCCACGTACAGCCCTTTCCGGGGGCGCGGCTGGATCCGGCATCCCTCAGCGTAACGGGCATCGACCCCTATCATCCGCTGCGCCCCGCACTGCCCGAGCGCGAAGCGGTGCAGCGCATATTTCGCGAAGTACGCCATCAGCTGAAGGCCTATGACTGCCGCCGGGCGATCCTGGTGGGACACAATGCGGCGTTCGATCTCGGATTCCTGAATGCCGCGCTGGAGCGCACGGACGTCAAGCGCAATCCGTTTCACCCCTTCTCATGTTTCGACACCGCAACGCTGGCGGGGGCGGCGTTGGGCCAGACCGTGCTCGCCAAGGCCGTCGCCGTCGCGGGCATTCAATGGGATGCATCCTCCGCACACTCAGCGTCCTACGACGCGGAGCGCACGGCCGACGTGTTTTGTTTTGTCTGCAACCGCATGCAGACCACCTATGCGGCCGCCCAGGACCGGGCCAGCCAGCTCGGGTGGTTCGACAGCGTTGCGAGCGATCCAGGCGCCGGAGAACCCTAGCGCCGGCGCGATCAGGCGGCGACGGCGCCGCTGTCCTGCAGCAGCTTCTTCAGCTCGCCGCTGTGGTACATCTCCAGGGCGATGTCACAGCCGCCGACCAGCTCGCCTTTGACATACAGTTGCGGGTAGGTGGGCCAGTTCGAGTAGCGCTTCAGGGCCTCGCGCAGCTCGGGCTCCTCGAATATGTTCACATGCTTGAACTGCGCGCCCACGGCATTCAGCGCCGCGACCGTCTGGGCGGAAAAGCCACATTGCGGAAAATCCGGTGTGCCTTTCATGAACAACACCACCGGCGCCGAATTGAGCTCGGCCTTGATCTTTTCCTCGACTTCCATAATCCAGTCCTTTTGATGGCGGCCCAGGGCCGCTCGGGCGATAGACGCAGGATTATGGGGGCTCAAGGTCCATTCTTCAAACCACGCCCTCCCTCAGGGCGAAACGTCCATGAAGAGATGCGGTCGCTGTGAAATCCTGCGCAGGCAGTGAAGTGTCGTGATGACGACGATTGTCAGGATCAGGAGGACGAACGCAACGATGAGCCAGCGCAATGACGGTACGGCAAACATCTTCGACGACAGTGTCCAGAGCAACACCGTCAGGGTCAGCGTCTGAGTCACCATGAAAAAGCCCACCGACCACACACCGGACGCGCCGCGCCGCACGATCATACCGAGCAGCACGGGGAGCGTAACCATCGGAATAAGAAGGAATTCCAGCGTCAGTTTGATATAGGTGTCATCCGCCACCTGCGCCATGCTTGCGACACCCAGGGCGACGAGCAGCAACGCCAGCAGGCCCGTCAGGGGCCCCGTCATGACAACCCTACACAACTGGTGTAACCGCAGATCGCGCCCGCCGAGTCCCGGCAGCAGCGCCAGCTCGCTCAGCCCGCCCCGTTCGGGGCTGAAGAGGATCACGACCCGCGACAGCGGCCAGATCCAGCACAGCACGATCGCCGCCATGAAACTCAGGAGCTCCGCCACCTGCAACAACAGGGCGAAATTCTGCGTGCTCAATGAACCGCCGAAAACTCCCACGAGCACGGGTGCGACGATGAGTGCGGCACCCAGCAGTCCCAGTTGGGTCAAACGCATTGGCCAGGAAGTGGGCGCATAAGGAGGACCCAGGGCGACGCGCAGCGCCTGGGAGCGACCGGAGATCGTGGCGGTCTTGCGTGCACGTGCAGGATCACGCGCGCGAGCCCACAGCGTCCCTATCCAACCCAAGGCGCCACCTGCAATCCCCGCCGACGCCACAATCAGGACATCGGCAAGACCCGTGTGCCATGACCACGCGAGTACCGAGGGTGCCAGCACCATGAGGACCAAGGGAAAGGACATGGCCGCGGCCATCAGCGGCCCACGGTGGGGAACACGCAATTCGCGCAGATCACGTGCGAGGTTCAGAAAATTGGCGAACAGAATCCCGGCGAACGGCATGTTGAAGCTGCACAGCACGATGGCGGCGAACTCGCCGCGGTGGGACAGCGTCGTCGCGGTCGTCACAACCTCGCCCACTGCGCCCCACAGGCAGAAGATCATCAGTGTCGCGATCAACACACGCGGCGCTCCACACAGCACGGTCGCCCCGGCCCGTACCCAGCGCATCATTTCGCGAACCACTCCGCGCCGGGCACGTCGGTCAATTCAATGAACAGATCCTCGAGGCTCATCGCCTCAAGAACGGCATCCGATGACAGGGCCGCGCTCGGCCACCCCGCCTGGGCGGGTCGCGTGATCACTATCGACAGTCCACCGTCGGGTCGCCGACGGCGTGCGATCTCACCGGGAATGGGCCGCGCCAGGGTCACGGCGGCCGCGCGCGATACACTCAGGCGAGCGTGGGTCTCCTTCAGGTCATCCATGGTCGTATCGAGCACTACTTTGCCTTCGTATAAAAAGCAGACGTGCGAGGCGACGCGCTCCAGGTCCGACACGATATGGGTCGAGAACAGCACGGTCATGCCGGACTCGCCGGCACGCAGCGCGATCTCGCGCAGCAGGTCACGACGCGCCACCGGATCCAGGGCAGAAGCCGGCTCATCAAGGATCAGCAGTTCAGGTTGGCTGGCCAACGCTCGAATCAGTGCGACGCGCTGCCGTTCGCCTGGCGAGAGCTTATCGAGCCGGTGCGCAGGGGAAATGTTCCAGCGCATGAGGGAACTCCACACGTATTCCCGGTCCCACCGCGGATAGAAGCTGCCGAGAAAATCCAACATGCTCTCCACGGACATCCAGTTGAGCGACTCGGGCTTCTGTGGCACGTATCCCAGCCGCACCTTTGAGGCATCCGTCAGGTGCAGCGCGGATTCGCCCCAGATGCTGGCCGAGCCGTACTCGGGCATCAGCAGTCCCACCAGGATCCGCAGCAGCGTGCTCTTGCCTGCGCCATTGCGTCCGACCAGACCCATGACCGCCCCTTTGGGGATCGACAGGCTCACATTGCTCAGGACTTTACGGATCCCAAAGTGCTTGTGAATGTTCCGGCAGCTCAGCACACGGTCAGGCGAATCAGCGGCAACATCGGCACCTACGGCGTTCATTGTTCTATCTCCCATAGCGCGCGCCATTTCTCGATGACCGAATCGGCGGGCAACCCCAGTTCGCGAGCCTGCCGCGACAGCTCCTCGAGCAGCGGCAGCAATTGCTGCAAACGCCGATCGGCCGAGTGGGCGCGGCCGCGCGCCGGTGCCACGACCATGCCCTTCCCGCGGCGTCGCTCCAGAAGTCCCTCGAGCTCCAGCTGGCCATAAGCCCGGGAGACCGTCATCGGATTGATGGCGTGCCGGCCCGCGACGTCGCGCACGGAGGGCAGTTCGTCCCCTGCGCAGAGCCGACCACTGGCAATCAGGCGGCGCAGCTGTTGGGCGATCTGGCGATAAATGGGCTCCGCGGAGCTGGGCTGAATGACGAGTTCATCTGACTCCATGTGTATTGAGACACTAATACAGTGAGGGCGACAATGCAACGAGGGTCTTCAGCCCGGCGCTGCCCGGTGCTAGGCTGCAACCATGATGCACGCGCAGCCCGCCGCTCAACCCAGCCCGCTGCCCGCCGACCTCGCAGAGCAGGTGGCGAACGCACTGCGCGAGGATGTCGCCGGCGGTGATGTGACCGCGAGCCTGGTGCCCTCCAGGCAGCGTGTTCGTGGCCGGGTGATCACGCGCGAACCGATGATCCTGTGTGGCAGCGCCTGGGTCGAGGAGGCCTTCCGGCAGCTGGACGCGCAGATCCGTCTGACCTGGCGGGTCGCCGAGGGCGACCCGGCCGAAGCGGATACGACCCTCTTCACCGTGGAAGGTCCGGCGCGGGCCATTCTCACCGGCGAACGTACCGCGCTCAATTTTCTGCAGTTACTCTCCGCCACGGCGACAGAGGCGCGGCGCTACGTCGATGCGGTGGCGGCCACGGGTTGCACGATTCTGGACACCCGCAAGACCCTACCGGGCCTGCGCAGCGCGCAGAAATATGCCGTGCGCTGTGGGGGTGCCCAGAACCACCGCATGGGGTTGTACGACATGGTGCTCATCAAGGAGAACCACATCGCCGCGGCCGGCTCCATCACCCAGGCCATCGCCAATGCGCGGCGCGCGACGCCGCGCCTGCGGGTCGAGACCGAGGTGGAGACACTCCTGCAGCTGGAAGAGGCGTTGATCGCACGTCCCGAGATCGTGCTACTGGACAACTTCACGCTCGCCGACCTGCGCTCGGCCGTCGCCCGCAATCGTGAGCTCGGGTCGCCGGTGAAACTCGAGGCCTCCGGCGGCACCAGTCTGGAAACGGTCCGCGCCATCGCCGAAACCGGCGTCGACTTCATATCGGTGGGTGCGATCACCAAGCACGTGCGCGCCATCGATCTGTCGATGCGCCTGGAATTCAACGCCGCGGACGCGCGCGCTTAGGTCCCTACTGCCTTCAGCACGCGCTGCGGCTGGGAGATGCCATAGCCCTGCGCGTAGTCGACGCCGAGGCCGGTCAGCATCTGGATGATCTCGGCATTCTCGGCGAACTCGGCGATGGTCTGCTTGCCGGTGAGGTGACCGATTTCGTTGATCGATCGCACCATCTCGCGGTCGATCGGATCGCGCAGAATTTCCCGCACGAAGCTGCCGTCGATCTTCAGATAATCGACCGGAAAGTGCTTGAGATATCCGAATGAGGACAGGCCGGTACCGAAGTCATCCAGCGCGAACTTGCAGCCCAGCTCCTTGAGCGACTGGATGAAGCGATTGGCCTGCGAAAAACTCGCGACCGCCGCGGTCTCGGTGATTTCGAAACAGATCTTCGAGGCATCCAGGCCGCTGCGGTGGAACTGGTCAATGACGAAGGGCAGAAACTTGTCATCGCCAAGGCTCTGACCGGACAGGTTGATCGAGCACAGCTTCAGCGTCTCGCGCTCGTCGGCCTCCGAAACGAGCCAGCGCAGCGCATTCTCGATCACCCAGCGGTCAATCGCCGGGGCAATGCCATAGCGCTCCGCGGCGGAGATGAAGTTGTCCGGCGAGACGATTCGGCCCGACTCATCACGCAGCCGCAGCAGCAGTTCGTAGTGCTGGCCGGGATCGGGACGCTGCAGCGGCTGAATCGCCATGCGGAACAGCTCGAAACGGCCCTCTTCCAGCGCCGCGTTGATCCGCGCCGCCCACTGCATCTCGCGCCGGCGGCGCATGAGTTCGATGTCGTTCTCGGCAAAACTGTGGACGCGGTTGCGCCCGGCTTCCTTGGCCGCCTGACAGGCACTGTCGGCCGCCGAGAGAATCGAGGCCACGTCCTCGTTCTCGGCCGTGATGGGTACCACACCGACGCTGGCACCGAGCCGGAACACGCGGTCTTCCCAGGTAAAGCGGAAGGTCCGCACCGCCTCGCGCAGCTGCTCGGCGGTGTGCATCGCCTCATCCAGCGAACAGCTCTCGAGCAGGATGCCGAATTCATCGCCGCCCAGCCGCGAGAGCGTGTCGCGCCAGCGCACCTTGGACTTCAGCAGCGCGCCGACCTGCCCGAGCAGGGCATCACCGGCACTGTGGCCGCAGCTGTCGTTGACGATCTTGAACTGATCGATGTCGAGATAGCACAGCGCGTAGGAGGCTTCGCGGGCCTTCGCGCTCTTGAGCGCGCGCTCCATGCGGGCCTCGAACTCGCGCCGATTCACCAGACCCGTGAGCAGATCGTGACTGGCGTGATAGGACAGGCGGCGATTCAGTTCGCGTGACTCGCTCACATCGTGGAATACCAGCACGCCGCCGGCAACGTGGCCGCCGCCATCACGGATCGGCGCCGCGGTGCTCTCCACGTACAGTTCGTTGCCGTCGCGGCGGATGAGCAGCACCGGACGGACGGACTTGATGGGCCGCACCCGCCGGATCGCCACGGTGAGCGGGTTCTCCAAAGGCTCACAGGTCTCCTCGTGGAAGGCGCGGAACACCTCCTCGACCGGACGGCCCATGGCATCCTCCAGGCGCCAACCCGTCAGCTCCTCCGCCACCGGATTGATGTAGTCGATGGTCGAGTCGGCGTTGGTCGTGACCACCCCATCACCGATGGACTGCAGGGTGATCTGCGCGCTTTCCTTTTCCCGAAACAGCGCTTCCTCGTACAACTTGCGCTCGGTGATGTCGAGTTCGACCCCGACCAGGCGCAGCAGTCGGCCATGGGGATCGACGCGCGCCTGGGCGCGGCTGATGACCCAGCGCCAGTCACCACTGCGGTGACGCATGCGATGCACGCTCTCGAAGATCGGCAGTTTGCCGGCAACATGGTCGCGAATCGCGTTCTGCACGCGCGTCATGTCATCCGGGTGTACCAGGTTGCGCCAGTCGGGTGACTCGCGCATGTCCTCATCCCCGTACCCCAGCATGGCCTTCCAGCGGGGCGAGAAGTAAACCTCATTGTTCTCGAGGTCGAAGTCCCAGACACCGTCGTTGGCGGCGGCCTGCGTGAGATGCAGGCGCTCCTCGACCTTCGCGAGACGCTGCGACATGCGCAGACGATCGAGACCGGTCGCGACGCTGGCTCCCACGAGTTTCAGCAGCAGCTGCAGGTTCACATCCCAGGCGCCCTGCGGCATGGCGCGCGCGAGCGCCAGAATCCCCGCGGGCTGCTTCTGGATATGGAACACCACCAGCAGCAGCGAGCCGATCTGCAACGAGGCGAAGCGCTTGCCTTCGGCGGCCTGGGCCGGCGTCGGCATCACGGTGTCGCGCAGCTCCGAGAGCCGCAGATTTTCGAGCCGGGAGTTGAGCCAGGGGTAGTCGGCCAGGGCATCTCCGGTGAGCGCCTCGGGCTGACAATGGGCCATGCCGCGACGTGCCGCCTGCACCTGGCCGAATTTCGCGTCTTCGCCGATGAAGGCCAGAAAGGCGCAGTCGCTGACGCTCAGATCGACGAGATGCTGGAGATTGCGTTGGATGGTGGCATCGGCCGATTCGCGGCGCAGGTTCTGCAGGTCCACCGATATCTTGGTACAGGCAACATCGATCACGACGACCGGAGGGGGCGATTTGCCACTCCACACGTCCGTGGACAGCACATCCGAAGCGGTGAACTCCACGTTGGAGTCTTGCGGGACGCTCGACATTGCGACCTAATTTGCCTGTGAATTTCGATGTGGTTGCGGGTTTCCCTGATAATGGCATACGGAAGCAGGAATTCAAGCTAAGTTACTGTCCCGGCTTGGAGATTTTCCTGATTCTGAGACGCAGCCGCTAGAATCGTTCACAGTCCCGCGGCCGCTTTTTGGTAGAGCCGCAGCAGCACCTGCTCCATCTCCCGCTGCAATGCTTCAACGCCCGCCGCATCGATCACCCGTGGCACATAGCGCGGCTCCCCGATGGCAATGCTGATGCGCGCGAAGGGCACCGGAATGACGAACTTGTCCCACTGGATCCGCCAGGCGTGCGAGGCGGCGTAGGCCATCGGCAGCATCGGGCGGCCGGACAGCTGCGCCAGGAGTATGGCCCCGGGTTTGAACTTGAACCGCGGACCCTTCGGGCCATCCGGTGTCACGATCGGGGAGATGTTCTCCTTGACCAGCGCCACGTAGTAATCGCGCAGCGCCCGCGCGCCGGTGTGCGAGGAGGAGCCGCGGATCGCCCTGGCGCCGATCCGGCCCACCATCATGGCGCCGAGTTCCCCGTCGACCGAGGGGCTGATGAGCCAGCCCGGTACCAGGCCCCGCGAGCGACGCTCCAGCAGATAGCGGGCGCAGAACAATTGGTGCTGGTGCCAGTAGCAGGGCACCAGTGAGGGCGCCTTCGCCAGCGCCGCGGTCAGGTTTTCATCACCGTCGATGTGGCGGATGCGGCACGTCAGCCACCACAGCCGGATGATGCCCAGCGCCAGCGGCACGGCGATCGCGTACAGCAGGCGCCGGGCCCGCGTCATGCGCCGGCCGGAGCGCGTGACGGTCTTGTAGAGGGTGTTGCGGAGCTCCCCGCCCGGGCCGGTATCGGTCATGCGAGAATATTGGCATGTCAGCGACCGATTTACCCGCCCCGCCACCCGGCGCGCTGCCCCCGCAGGCCGACGTGCAATTCGACGTGGGCGCCACGGAGGACTCGCTGGAGCGGATGACGCAGCTGTGCGCGCGCTACGGCGATATCTATCGGGTCTACGCCCCCGGCCGCAAGTCGCACACCTGGGTCATCAATCACCCGGATGACGTGAAGCGGGTACTGGTCGGCAATCACCGCAACTACACCAAGGGCACGGGCCTCGATCGGGTGAAGATCCTGCTGGGTAACGGCATCATGACCAGCGAGGGGGATTTCTGGCGACGCCAGCGCTACATGATGCAGCCCCTCTTCCACCGGCGCGTGGTCAGCGAGTTCAACCAGCTGATCGATGCGGCCAACAGCCGCTTCATCGACAAGTGGGCGGCCCAGGCGGCCCGCGGCGAGCCGGTCAATCTGACGGACGACATGAGCGAGCTCACGCTGGAAATCGTCCTGGGATCGATCTTCGGCAAGGATCTGGCGAACCTCACCCAGCAACCGGGTGGCAATCCCTTCCTGGTGGTCACCCGGGAAACCGCCCGGGACCTGAAGTTCGCCTATCAATTCCGGTCGCTCGCGAAACTGGTATCGGCGCTGATGGCGAAGCGCCGTGCGGAACCTGCCGAACATTTCGACTACCTGAGCATGCTCATGAACGCGCGCGACAAGGAATCGGGCGACCCGATGAGCGAGCGTGCGCTGATCGATGAGGTGATGACCCTGGTGGTCGCCGGTCACGAGACCACCGCCAGCGGCCTGAACTGGGCCTGGTACCTGCTGGCGCGACATCCGCAGGTGGATGCGCGCATGCATGCCGAAATCGAGGCCACCCCGGAACTGACCGCCCCGGGCTTGGCTCAGATGGAGCAACTGCAATACACCCAGAATGTCGTCAATGAGGCCCTGCGGCTGTATCCGCCGGGGTGGCTGCTGTCCCGGCGCAGCCTCGAGTCCGACGTGCTGTCAGGCTACGAAATCCCGCCCGGAACCGACGTGCTGCTGAGCCCCTATCTGCTGCACCGGCACCCCAGGTACTGGAAGGAGCCGGACGCGTTCCGACCCGAGCGCTTCGATGCCGAGCACGAGAGTGAACGGCCACGCTTCGCCTATATCCCGTTCGCGGCCGGGCCCCGGCACTGCATCGGCGAGTCCCTGGCCCTTTACGAAATGCTCATGCATCTGTACAAGGTCGCCCGGCACTACCGGCTCACCCTGGCCTCCGATGAGCCGATCGAGCTGGAAGCGCAGATCAATCTGCGTACCCGCAAACCCCTATTCATGAGGCTGGAACGCCGCTGATGTCCAATCCCGCCACTCTCGTCGAGCTGATCGAAAGCAACCGCAATGTCGCCCGCAGCATCACCTACCTGGAGGGTGAGCAGAACGAGCGCAGCGTCTCCTTCGCCGATCTCTACACGCGGGCGCTCGGAATCCTCTACCACCTGCAGCGGCTCGGCGCGAAGCGCGGCGATCACCTGATCCTGTTTCTGGCCGACAACGAGCCCTTCATCGATGCCTTCTGGGGCGCGGTGCTCGGCGGCATCATCCCGGTGCCGGTGGCGCTGGGCATCAGCGATGAACACCGCCACAAGCTGCTGCGCATCGCGCGCAAGCTGGGCAATCCCTTCCTCTACACCGATCGGCGCTCCTTGGAACGCATCGGCACCTTCGCCGCGCAGGTCAGTGAATCCGCAACCTTCGAGACGCTCAAATCCCGGGTGTTCCTGGTGGATCAGCTGGATGATGTGTCGCGCCCCGGCAAGCCACAGGCGGCGCAGCCCGCCGATGTGGCCTTCATTCAATTCTCCTCCGGGTCCACCAGCGAGCCGAAGGGCGTGGTGCTCACCCACCGCAACATCCTCGCGAACTGTCAGGGTGTCAGTGAAATCGCCCGCTTCACGCCGGATGATGTCAGTGTCTCCTGGATGCCCCTGACCCATGACATGGGTCTGATCGGTTTCCACATCTTCATGTTCGCGAACCGTCTGCACCAGCATCTGATGCCCACGGACCTGTTCGTGCGCCGGCCGCTGCTGTGGCTGACCTTTGCCAGTCAGAAACGCGCGACCATCCTGTGCTCGCCGAATTTCGGTTATCGCCACTATCTGAAAGTCCTCGGCGACCGCCCGGTCGATGGGCTTGACCTGTCCGGCGTGCGCCTGATCTTCAATGGCGCCGAACCCATTTCGGTTGAACTGTGCAATGAGTTCCTGACCCGCATGGGACCCGCCCGCCTCAAGCGCGAGTCCATGTTCCCGGTATACGGCCTTGCCGAGGCCTCCCTTGCGGCGACTTTCCCGACCCCGGACAGCGCGCTGCGCACCGTGCAGCTTGACCGCCATCACCTCACGGTCGGCGAGGCGGCGCAGGACAGCGTCGCGGGCGCGAAGGATGCGGTGAACCTCGTGTCAGTCGGCCGCGCCATTCCCTTCTGCAAGATCGGCATCCGCGGCGAGGACAACCAGGACCTTCCGGAAGGCACCGTCGGGCACATCCTCATCACGGGGGACAACGTCACGCAGGGATATTTCGAAGACGCCGCCGTGAATGCGGCGACTTTCACTCCCGATGGCTGGCTGCGCACCGGCGATCTGGGAGTGATTCGTCAGGGCGAGCTCTACATCACGGGCCGCGCCAAGGAAATCCTGTTCGTCAACGGCCAGAACTACTACCCGCATGACCTGGAAGGCATTGCCCAGGCCGCCGAAGGACTCGACCTCGGCAAGGTGGTGGTCGCCGGCGTGCGGCCGGCGGGCGCGCAGACGGATCAGATCATCGCGTTCGTCCTGCATCGCGGTGAGATCAGGGAGTTCCTGCCGCTGGCCAATCAGGTCTCGAAACTCATCAACGAACACACCGGCCTGGAAGTCGCGGACGTGGTGCCCGTGAAGCGCATTCCGAAGACCACCAGCGGCAAGATTCAACGCCATCTGCTGGAGGAAGGTTATATCGCGGGCGAGTTCGCCACGGAGCTGGCGGAATTGAATGCCCTGCGCGCCTCCCTGCGCGGACCCGCGGCAGCCTCGCGCTCGGATATCGAGGAGAAGATCCGCAGCATCTGCGACGCCGCGCTGGAGGGCAAGAAGCTCGACCTGCATGACAACCTGTTCGAGGTCGGCGCGAGTTCCCTGAAGCTGATCGAGATCCACGAGCAGATCGACCGGGAATTCCCGGGTCAAATCGATCTCACCGAGCTGTTTGATTTCCCGACCATCGCGGAACTGGCCGCGCACCTGGAGGGCAAACTGAAGGCCTAGGCGTCCCGCAGTGCGACCGCCTCGGGCACCCGCGCGGCACGCAGTGCGGGAAGGAAGCCGCCGAGCATTCCCAAAAGGCAGGCGGCGGCGATGCCCTCGCCCATCAGGGCCGGGGTCACCGTCAATCTGAAGACCAGACTTCCGGCCGAGTGCAGATTGCCATTGAAGGCAAGCCAGGCAAGCGACGCCCCGATCGCGGCGCCCAGCAGCGACAGCAGTAACGCTTCGGCGAGTACCGATGTCAGGATGGCACCGGCGCCAAAGCCAAACACCCTAAGGGTCGCGATCTCGATGGATCGCGTACTCACTGCCGAATAGAGGGTATTGAGTGCCGCGAACAATGCACCGAGGCCCATGATGCCGCCGATCAGATAGGCAACCACCGTCAGGAACCGGTTCAGGCCCTGTGCCTGGAGCGCAAGGTAGTCCGTCTCGCGTACCACATCGACGGTGAGTGTCGGGTTGGTCGTCAGCGCGGTCTTGAAGCGATCGAACGCGGCGGCATCGGTGAGCAGTACCGTCATGCTTTTGAAGGTCGTCGCCCGCAGACTCGAAAGCACCATCTCCGAATCCGCGAGCAACTCGGATTCGGAAGCATTGCCCCCGCTTTCAAAGACACCCGTCACCGTCCAATCGCCCTCGGGCATCTGGATACTGCTGCCTACCTCCAGGCCCTCGAACGCCGTCCGGGCGGATTTCCCCACGATCAGTTCGTGCATCGCCGGCCGAAACTTCCGCCCGCTGATCAACCGGATCTCCGGGTGCAGCGCGAAGCCTTCGGGGCCGATGCCGCGCAGGTCCAGATAGGCATCGAGGCCATCGCTCTTCTTGGTGACCGGGATCGAAGTCAAGGTCTCCGCTGAGATGATGGCCTTGCCATCGACCGTCCTGCGGATTCCCGGTGCATCGGCGATCACCGGGACGTTGTCACGCGTGATCGAGCTCGCGTATTCGTAGCGCGCGTCGCGACTGAGCACCATGGCGCGATCCGCGCGCCCGGCATCATCGATGGTGCGCATGAAGCCCGTCGCGAGTGACAGGATCGAGAGCGTCACCGCCACGACGCAGGCCATGCCGACCACGACGACCAGCGAGGGGCCCAGACGCTGCGGGATCGCGCGCAGGCCAATCGAAGTGACAGCGATGATCTGCCTGAGCGCGTTCAATAGCTGGGTCTGCCGCCTAACGCCGTGCCAGGGCATCGACAATCGTGAGCTGCCGGGCGCGCCAGGCCGGATACAGACTGCTGATCACCGCCACGATCAGGGCGAGCGCGAAGCCCCGCAGCATGTCGATCCAGCTGGTCTGCAGCAGCAGTACGAAGTCCTGGATGACCGGGCGCGTCAGCGGAATGGCCACCTTGGAGACCAGAAGACCCAGCAGCGCTGCGATCAGACACAGAAGGACCGCCTCGGCGATCACCAGCGTCACGACGGCCGTGTCGGAAAAGCCCAGGGTCTTGAGCACCGCGATCTCCGGGACGCGCTCGCGCACCGACTGCAGCATGGTGTTGCCGGTCACGAAGAGCAGCATGAAGAAGACCGCGCCGACCACGGCGTGGGTGAAGAGACTCATGTCACCGATGTACTGCAATCCGGACTGCGTCTGGGATTTCTCCGACATCGTCCGAGTCGGCGCCGGCGAATTGGCGAACAGGCGATCGATCTGGCGACCGATCTGCACCGCGCGGTCGGGATCCTTGATGCGCACCAGAAACCGGTCGATGCCGCCTTTGCCGCTGGCGCTCGCTTCATCCACATACTCATAGTTGGCGAGAAACCAGCTGGCCTGGCCGGGATAATCCGCATCATCGACGATGCCCACGACGTCGAAGGTCCACACCTGACTACCGTCCACCCGCATCACCTGGGTCGTCAGCGGGATCTTGTCACCGACCTTCCAGCCGAACTTCTTCTGCAGATAAACGCTGATCACGGCGCCCGTCCGGGTTTGGCGCAGCGCCGCAATTTGTGCCTGGGTGATGGTGACTTCGGGGCGCAGCGAGAAAAAGCGCTCATCGCTGCAGATGACGACCAGCCCGTTTTTGGGGTCCTGGTAGTACCCGATCAGTGCGCGCCGCGGCGCCACCTGCGCGACCCCCGCGACGCGCGCAATCTGGGTCTGATAGGCGATCTGCATCGAGGCGTCGAAGCGCGAGTCGGTGAACAGCCGGTCCAGTCGCGAGGCCTGCAGGGAATGCGTGAAGCCCGCGTCGATTCCGGCAAGCACGCCGAACAGCACGAAGGCCACCACTATGGACAGCAGGGTCAGGATGGTACGCGCGCGTTTGCGCCACAGACCGGCCCACAGCAGCGGCAGAAATTTCACTGGCGTAGCATAGCCTATCGATTGCACAACGAATTTGAGGGGGCACCATGAGTCTGGAGCGTCGCGCGCTACTAAAGTTCCTTGCCGCAAGCCCGCTGTTCACGGCGCTCCCACCCTGGTCGCGCGCACTCGCCGATGAGCATCTGCCGGCCTCGGCCGCCGACGCCCTGGATGTGTTCGAATTCGAAGCGGTCGCACAGCGCCTGGTGCCACCCGCGCACTGGGGTTATCTGCAAAGCGGCGTCGACGGCGATGTCACGCTGCGGGCCAATCAGGCCGCCTACGGGCGCTACCAGTTGCGGCCGCGCCGCCTGGTCGATGTCAGCCACATCGATCTGGCGACCGAGGTCTTCGGCATCAAGGCGGCATCGCCCATTGGCTGCTGGCCCATCGGCAGCCTGCGCGCGCTCAATCCCGAAGGGGATATCGCCGTCGCCCGGGCCACGAAGAAGAAAAACGCGTTTCACATCATGTCCACCCAGGCGTCGTTCCCGGTCGAGGCGATCAATGAGGCGCGTGGCACGCCCGTGTGGTACCAGCTCTACACCACCAACCAGTTCGAGGTCACCCGCAAGCTGGTCAAACGCGCTGAAAGTGCCGGCTGCCCGGTCGTCGCCGTCACGGTGGATACGCCCGCCGGCCGCAACACCGAGACCGCCTCCCGCCTGCGCCGCGAAGACACCCGTACCTGCAGCACCTGCCACGCCGTCGATGAGCACGGCAATCCGCGCAACCTCATCAGCACCAAACCGATGTTCGGCGGCATCGACACCCAGGGGCTTGGCCTCACCCAGCCATCCCTGACCTGGGACTTCGTCAAACGACTGAAGGATGTGACGAAGATGAAGGTCGTGCTCAAGGGCATCGAGTCCGGGCTTGATGCCATGCTCGCCGTGGAAAACGGCGCCGACGGCATCATCGTGTCCAATCATGGCGGGCGTTCGATCGAGAGCGGGCGCGCGACGCTCGAGTCGCTGCCGGAGGTCGTCCAGGGGGTCGCCGGTGCCATCCCGGTGCTGGTCGATGGCGGCATTCGGCGCGGCACCGATGCCTTCAAGGCACTCGCGCTCGGTGCCAGCGCGGTCGGCATCGGGCGTCCCTATGCCTGGGGCCTCGCGGCCTTCGGCCAGGACGGCGTCGAGCGCGTGCTGGACATCCTCAATCTGGAGCTGCGGTTGGCAATGGTAGGATGCGGCGCTCGCAGCATCCATGAAATCATCCCCAGCACGATCATCGATGTCCGACCTGGACCCGTCTGACCACTTCCGCACTCATGGGTGGCTGCGGATACCCGGAGCCTTCAGCGCCCAGGATGCCGCACGCATGTGCGATGTCATCTGGCAGGCGCTGGCCGCAGAGGGAATCGAGCGCGCGAATCCTGCCACCTGGACCATCGCGCGTCCCGAACATCTGCAGCATCTGAAGCGTGATCCGGTGTTTCGTGCCGTCGGCAGCGATCGCACGCTGCGCGCCATTGATGCCGTGCTCGAAGGGCAGGCCTGGCAGGTGCCGAAGGACTGGGGCGCCTTCTTTCTGCAGTTTCCGACCCGGGGCGAATGGGATGTCGCGAGCACCACCTGGCACATCGACGGCGACTACACCGGAGCGCTCGCGCCACCGTGCGGGGTGAAGGTGCATGCGATGCTCTCGGATGTCGAGCCTCGCGGTGGGGGCATGCACGTGCTCAGCGGTTCTCATCGCCTGGTGCACCAGTGGTTCACGGCTCATCCGCCCGCACCGCAAGCGCGAGGCGCGCAGCTGCGCAAGTCGCTGCAACGGCATCCCTACCTGCGCGACCTGCACACGCCCGGTGACCCGCAGGCGCGCGTCGCGCGCTTTCACGAGCGGATCGAGCAGCTCGATGGCATAGCGCTGCAGGTCATCGAGAACACCGCCGTGGCGGGCGATGTGATCCTGATGCACGTGCTGCTGCTGCATGCGCCGCCGGTGGCGCACCACGGCACTCAGCCGCGGTTCCTGCTCAATCAGGGGGTCATGGTGGACCCCGACTGGTGGCGCAAAGGCGCGGCGCGCACCTAACTAGCCGCCGGGCCAGCGATCCACCCAGCCGGCGGGCGGATCCGGGTTCAGACCCAGGTCGATGAACAGCGCGCGAAAGGCCGTCTGTTCGGTCGGGTAGCGCACGTACATCGCCGCCAGGGTGCGGGCCGCCCCATCCGAATTGACCTTGGCGGCATTGCGGGTCATCAGGTCGCTGCGGTAGTGCAAGGTGCGGCGCTCGGTCGCGATTTCGAGGCCTTCAGGGGACCCCGCCGGCCACAGGCGAACGGCCAGCGAACTGCCGTACAGCTCGAACAAAGTCGTATCGCCCTTGCGGAAAGCGTTCGCGATCTGACGGCATTCGGTGAGAACCTCCGGTTGCTTGCTCGCCGTTTCCGAACACGCTCTGGAGACCGGTTGCAGGGCCGTCGGGAATGCCGCCTCGATGCCAATGACCTCGATCATGGCAGCGCTGGTATCAAATCCAGCGTGTCCGGCGGCGGCGGCCGTCAGGTGCGAGACGAGCCTGTTCCAGTACACGTCGACCCGTTTCGCGCGGGCCAGTCCGTCACGCCCCGTTTTGCGCCCCGCCTCATCATTCGCGCGATCCGCGCGCAGCAGCGCGTACGTCCAGGTGACGCCGTTGTCCGGGTCCAGCTGACGCAGGCGGGCCTCCAGGGGCTGTGAATCACAGTCCGGATCGCTCGCGCACAGCTGCAATTGCAGAAACGTCAGATCGGCGCGCAGCGGCGCGGCGGCGGCCGCGCGGGAGGCCAGGTCGTGCGAGTCCGGGCCGGTGAACCCCGCCACGACCCGCTCAAACAAAGCGGCGGCGGCCAGAGAATCCGCATCGCGCCGCGCCGCGAGGTAAGTCTCCAATCGTCCCAGGCGCTCCTCGCGCTGCTTCTGCTTCGCCTTGTCGGCCCGGTCCGCCTTGCGTTCCGCTGCGGCATCGGCCTGCTGTTCGGGCTGCCCATGGCGCAGACGGGCGTCGTACTGCGACTGCAGGGTCTGCGGCTTGGAGGAGCAGCCCGCGCCCACCCATGCGGCAATCGCCGCCACTGACAGCACCCGGGACCATTGAGTGAAGGACATGTTCGCGCCTCCTGTGCGCTCAAGCGTACAGCGATTTCTTGAGCTTCCAGCGCTTGTGTGACCAGGGCCAGTCCGCGGGTGCGGCCAGGATCTGCGCCTCCACCAGTCGCGCATAGCGCTCGGTCAGCTGCCCCGGAGCCAACTTCTCGCCGGCCTGCGCGAGCGGTGTCACCGAGACGCTGTAGTGCCCACGGGCCGTGCGTCGCAGACCGACGAAGTACGCCGGGAACTTCGTCACCCGGGTGATCTCCTCGGCGCCCATGAAAAATGCGGTGTCGCGATTCATGAACCGGGTCCAGTGCCGGCGCTCACTGGTGCGCGGCTCCTGATCGGCCACCATTGCGATCGCCCGCGGCGTGCGGCCGCCTTTGAGGATGTGCGCGAGCAGCTCCTGGGCCGGCACCAGGCGGGCTCCGAAGCGACTGCGGGCCTTGAGCATTTCGCGCTGCGCCCAGCCATCCACCAGCGGCTTGTAGGCGGCTTCCAGCGGATAGCCCAACTCCAGCGACAGCGCCAGCAGCATCCACTCCCAGTTGCACTGATGGGCTGCCACCAGCAGCACCGGGCTTCCGGATGCGAGGGTGGCGCGCACCGGCTCAAAACCCTCGAGCACCACCCGGCGCCGCAGTTCCTCGGGCGACAGGTTCACCGAGCGCACCACTTCGATCAGCACCTGCGCGAAGCCGCGGTAGTACCCGCGCATCAGTTGCTGCAGCTGCGCTTCGGTGAGCGTCGGGAACGAGGCCGTCAGGTTCGCGCGCAGGGCGCGCTGCTCCACGCGCACCACCCGCCAGGAGAGCCACGCGATGCCATCGGCCAGGGGGTTCATGACCCACCAGGGCAGCGCGGCGAGCAGCCGGACCCACCACGCGGGACGTTCTTGCATCCCGTTAGGATACCGCGTGCGGAGGCGCCTTCGTAGCCGGCGGCGTGGGTGTGCGCGGCTCGTGGGACATCAGTGCATTGGCCACCCGCGGTCCGACCCAGCGCTCGATGTCATCGACCAGCGTGAAGACCGCCGGCACGATCACCAGGGTCAGTGCAGTCGAGGTGATGAGGCCACCGGTCACCGCGATGGACATGGATGAGCGGAACATCTCGCCCCGGAACAGCTGCAGCATCACCGGCGTCATGCCCGCGATCATCGCGACCGTCGTCATGACGATCGGACGGGCGCGCTTATGGCCGGCTTCGAGCAGCGCCGTGGTGCGATCCGTGCCGATGCGCATCTCCTCGATGGCGAAGTCCACCAGCAGGATGGAATTCTTGGCCACGATGCCCATCAGCATCAAAAAGCCGATGACCACCGACAGTGACAGCGACAGGTGCGTCAGCAGCAGCGCGACGGCGGCACCGCCGATCGACAGCGGCAGCGCCGACAGAATGGTGAGCGGCTGGAAGACGCGTGCAAACAGCAGCACCAGCACCGCGAACACCATCATCACCCCGGTGCCCATCGCAATCGCGAAGTTCGTGAACAGCTCCGTGATCAGCTGCGCATCGCCCGTCTCCACCTCCCGCACGCCCGGCGGCAGGTTCTTCATGGCCGGCAGGGCCTCGACCTGCTTGAGGGTCGGCCCGAGGGTGGAGTTGTTGAGATCCGCGTCGAGCTCGATGCGACGGCTCTGGTTGTAACGCCGCACCCGGCTCGGCCCCTGGCCGAAGCTGATGTCCGCCACCGCCTTCAGCGGCACGGTGCGACCGCCCACGGCCGGCACCGGCAGGTTCTGCAGCGTCGACAGGTCACGCCGTGAACTCTCCAGCAGGCTGACCCGGATCGGGATCTGCCGATCCGACAGCGAGAACTTCGCGCCGTTCTGCGGCAGATCGCCCAGGGTCGCGATGCGGATCGTGGAACTGATGCTCTCCACCGTGACGCCGAGCGCCGCCGCGAGATCGAGCCTTGGGCGGATGACGATCTCCGGCTGCTGCAGATCACCGTTGATGCGCGGATCACGCAGCGTCGTGAGCGTGCGCATCTCATTGAGCACCTGCCCGGCGCTGCGATCGAGCAGCACCGGGTCATCGCCGGTGAGGTACAGCGTCAGGTCCGCATCGCCGCCCGAGGCGCTTTGCACCTGGAAATGAATGCGTGCATCGGGAATCCGCCGCAGCTCGTCCATGACCTTCTTCTCGAACTCCGAGGAGGTGTCATGGCGCTGGGTCGAGGGAATCAGCTCGATGAATATCGTGGCGATGCGCACATCGCCGTCATCGCCGATGAACTCGACGATGCTCCTCGCGTCCTTGTACTTGGCGATGATGGCGCTCGCCTGCGCCGACACCGCCGCGGTCTGTTCGAGGCGCACGCCCGGCGGCAGTTCAATGGTCAGCTGCGAGGCATCACTGTTGTCGGCCGGAAAGACCGAGGTGGGCAGGAAGTAGAACGCCAGCACCGACAGCGCATAGACCACGAGCCCGATGCCCAGCGTCTTCCAGCGATGGGCGATGGTCCAGGCGAGCAGGCGCAGGTACCACTTCATGACCGCCCCGTCGGCGTGGACCTTGTGGTCGCTCTTGAGCGTGTAGGCCGCGATCACCGGCGTCAGCAGGCGCGCGACCAGCAGCGAGAAGAACACGGCCGCCGCCACCGTCAGGCCAAACTGCTTGAAGAACTGGCCGATGATGCCGCCCATGAAGCTCACGGGCAGGAATACCGCGATGATGGCCGATGAGGTCGCGACCACCGCCAGACCGATCTGGTCGGCGGCATCGAGCGCGGCCTGATAGCCGCTCTTGCCCATGTGCATATGTCTGACGATGTTCTCGATTTCCACGATCGCATCGTCCACCAGGACACCGGCCACCAGTGACAGGGCCAGCAGGCTGATCTGGTTGAGCGTGAAGCCCATCGCATCCATGAAGGCGAAGGTCGGAATCGCCGACAGCGGAATGGCCAGCGCCGAGATCGCCGTCGCGCGCAGGTCACGCAGAAAGATCCACACCACGGCGACCGCCAGCAGCGAGCCCTCGATCAGCGACTCGAGCGCCGTGCGATAGGTACGCTTGGTCAGCTCCACGGTGGTGAAGACGCGCGTGACCGTGACGTTGCCGTATTCCTTGACGACTTTGTCGATCTCCGCTTCGGTCGCCTTCAGCACCGCGACGTCGGAGTCCCCTTTGCTCTTCATCACCGCGAAGGTGATCGCCGGGCGGCCATTGAGGCGCGACATGGTGCGCACTTCGGCGATGCCGTCCTGCACCTCGGCAAAATCCCCCAACCGGGCAGTGCCGCCGATGGGCAGGGTGATCTGCACATCCCCGAGCGTCACCGCGGATTGCGCGCCGCCGAGCACGCGGATGGTCTGCTCGCCTCCCCCCACCTGCGCGCGGCCGCCGGCCGCATCCAGGTTCAGGTCGCGCAGCTGCTGATTGACCTGCACGGCGGTCAATCCCAGCGCCTGCATGCGCCCCGGATCCAGGTCCACTCGCATCTGGCGATCGGCGCCGCCGTCACGCCGCACCTGCGCGACGCCCGGCACCGCCAGCAGCCGCTTGGTGAGCGCGTTGTCCACGAACCAGGACAATTCCTGCTCGCTCATCTGGGTCGTACTGACCGCGAAGTATGCGACCGGACCGCCGGCGACCTGCACCCGTGACACCAGCGGCTCCTGGATGCCCTGCGGCAGATCGGGACGCACTTTGGAGACGGCGTCGCGCACATCGGTGACGGCGCGATCGATGGGCGTACCGATCTGAAACTCGATGTCGGTCGTGGCGGAGCCTTCGCTGGCGACCGAGGAAATGTTGCGTACATTGCCGACGCCGGCGACCGCGCCCTCGACCTTCTGCAGGATCTGGTTCTCGATCTCCGAGGGCGCCGCGCCCGGCTGCGAGATATCGATCTCCACGATCGGGTAATCAATGTCCGGGTTCTGATTGATCGGCAGGCGAATGAAGGACACAATGCCGATCGCGGTCAGCACCACGAACAGCACGATCGGCAGCACCGGGTGACGGATGGCCCATGCGGAAATATTGCGCATGACTAGGGCGCTTTGGTCGGCGCGACCACTTGGACGCGTTCGCCCATCCGCAGGAAACCCGCGGCCGTCATGATCACCCGCTCGTTGCCGGTGAGCCCCGCGGAGACCACGAGCCCGTGGACGTTGGTGTCAGACACATGGATATCGCGCCGTTCCACCTTGTTGTCCGCGTTCACGACCAGCGCATAGGTGCCCTTGTCGTCCGACAGCACGGCGGTCTGCGGCAGTACCGGGCGTTCGCCCCGACCCACGATCACTTCACCGCGCGCGAAGGCGCCCGGGCGCAGCTGGGGATCCGGCGGCAACTCGATGCGCACCTCGCCCAGGCGCGTCTGCGGATCGATGACGGCGCCGAGCAGGCGCACCTTGCCGAGGAAGGGTTTCTCGACACCGGTCAGGTAGACATCCGAACTCTGGCCGACCCGCAGGCTCGGCAGGTCCTGTTCGGCCACCAACGCCCGCATCTCCACTTCCGAGCCGCGTGCGAGACGGAACATGGCGTTCCCGCCCGGGGTCACGATCTGTCCGACTTCCACCGCGCGCGTCAGCACGACCCCATCGACGGGCGCACGCACTTCCGTGTGCGACAGCCGGGCCTCGTATTCGGCCAGCTGCGCCGCCGCCACTTTGACCTCGGCATCGGCGGTGATCGCCGCCGCGCGCCGCTTCTCGATGTCTTCCTTCGACAGGGCACCGGCTGCCTCAACGCCCTGCGCACGACCATATTCCGCGGTGGCGAGCCCCGCGTTCGCCTTGGCTTCCTCGAGCGATGCGGCGAGCCGCGCCACCTGCGGCTTCAGGATCGACTCGTCCACCTGAGCGAGCAGCTGACCCGCTTTGACGTGATCGCCGGCCTCAACATAGATGGCCGAGACCCGTCCGGTCTCCCCTTCGGTGCCGATCGGCATGTCATAGCGCGCATTGATCGTCCCGGTGAACGCGACCGTGGAGGTGATCGGTGAAACGCCCGGCATGATCGCGGTGACGAGTGGAATCGCCCCTTCCGTGGTCGCGGACGTGCTGCCCCGGTTGGTCGCGTAATAGAGCCCGGTGCCGAGCGCGGCGAGGAGCACGAGGATGCCCAGTCCGACGAGGCCAATGCGGAGCGGCGTCCAACGGGCGGAGTGTGGCACGTTCACGGCAGGTTCGAGGAGGTTCGCCACATTCTGGCGCCCGATCCACGCTATTGGCTGCTCGTCTGGTGCCGGGGTCGATTCTGGTTGTGAGCCCAAGTCTTTACCCTGCCGCGGTCACGCCGCGCCCAAGTCATATGGTGTTATATATAACTATATCACCTGAATCCCGTCAAGTACGAACGACAGGAGAATCAGTTGTGACAAATTGCATCAAACGGGAGTCGCGCCCCCATTGGACCGGGCTCGAGGTATTTGGTGCCTGTGGCTCACGCCTGTCATGCACAATTCACGGCCCGACCATCATTGCTCCGAAGGAGCCTTGCCGATGCTGACGAAAGCCGATTTAGCCGACCCCACGATCATCGAGGGATGGGTGCGCGATCTTGCCCTCACGCCGCTGCGGCGCGACGACTCCAACAACAACTGGCGCATTCAATTCCAGACCGGCGGGGCTAACGCTTTTACGATCAGTTGCGTCAATCCCAAGACCCTGCCCCGCGCGATCATGCTGATTTGCGGCATCGTACCGGCGCCCGAGAACGTCGCGGCGTTCAACGCGCTCACGCCAGCTCAGAAGCGCGAGTTCTGGGAGCGGCTGCGGGACACGCTGAACCGCGAATCCATCGAGTTTCAGATCGAGGGCACGCCCGTGGATGAGTGTCCGAAGACCATCCGCATCACCGTGGTTCGCTTCGATGACGGCCTGAGCCTCGACTCCTTTGCCCACACGCTGGCGGTCATCTGCAAAGCCGGCCTGGATACGGCCACGCATTTCAACGAACGTCTGAAGTGATGGTTGGCTACGCACTAACTGGTTGATTGGATTGGTGCTGACTCGCGGAATCGAACCGCGGACCTACTGATTACGAATCAGTTGCTCTACCAACTGAGCTAAGTCAGCGCCGAAGCCAATGGGGGATGGGGGACGAAATTGTGGGCGCGGATTGTACTAAGAATCGGCGCCCATTCAGGAAATTTTTCGCACTCTGATCACCAGGTCAATCCCCGCCATTTCCATGCCTGCCGGCAAGGGCGGCAGGCGTGCGAATTCGACTTCCGGCACCGGCACATCCAGCAGGGCGCCGGTGTCCATATCGTGGAAATGGTAGTGCGGGGCGACGTTCGAATCGAACCAGGTGCGCGCGCCATCCACCGAGAGCTGACGGATGACCCCCCGCGCCGCAAACAGGTTCAGGGTGTTGTAGACCGTGGCCTTCGAGACGCGTGCGCCGGAGGCCCGCAGGGTCGCCAGGATCTGCTCCGCCGACAGATGCTGCGGCGAGGCCAGCAGCAGCGTCGCGATGCGCACGCGCTGGGCCGTGGGCCGAATGCCCAGTCCGGCCAGGCGCCGGGCACACTGCCCGGGAGGGTCAGAGAGGCCGTTTTCCTGCATGGCGGCCATTATAGCCTCAAGACGAAGGTCCGACCTCCGGACGCCGCAGCTCCCGGGGCAGCCCGAAAATCACATGCTCCTCGCGGCCCGCAATCTCCTGCGGCACCTGCGCCCCCCATTCGCGCAGCTGGTTGATGACCTCCTGCACCAGGACCTCGGGTGCCGAGGCGCCGGCGGTGACGCCGACCACGTTCTTGCCGTCGAACCAATCCCGATGCATGTCGGCCGCGCCGTCGACCAGGTAGCCCGGGATGCCGGCGCGCTCGGCCAGCTCCCGCAGCCGATTGGAGTTGGAACTGGCGCGCGATCCGACCACCACCATCACATCCGACTTCTCGAGCAGTTTCTTCACCGCATCCTGGCGATTCTGGGTCGCGTAGCAGATGTCTTCCTTGCGCGGGGTCTCAAGGGTCGGGAAACGCCGGCGCAGCGCCGCGACGATCTCCGCCGTGTCATCCACCGACAGCGTCGTCTGCGTGACGAAGGCGAGCTTGGCAGGATCGCGCACGCTGATCTCTTCGGCGTCCTTGACGTTCTGCACCAGCCAGATGCGGCCGCCGAAACTGGTATCGAAGCGCCCGAGCGTGCCCTCCACTTCCGGATGACCGTGATGCCCGATGAGGATCACGTCGAGGCCGTCGCGCGCATAGCGCTGCACCTCCATGTGCACCTTCGTGACCAGCGGACAGGTGGCATCAAACACCGTGAGCCGGCGCTCCTTCGCGCCCTGCTCGATGGCCGTTGAAACGCCGTGGGCCGAGAAAATCAACGTGGCGCCCGGGGGTACCTCCTCCAGCTCCTCGATGAACACCGCGCCGAGATTGCGCAGCCGATCGACCACATGTTTGTTGTGAACCACTTCGTGACGCACATACACCGGCGCACCGAACATCGACAGCGCCCGCTCGACGATCTCGATGGCGCGATCGACTCCGGCGCAGAATCCGCGGGGGTTGGCGAGCAGTACTTGCATCAATCTGAACTCCTGCGACCGTCCGTGAAGGCCTCCAGCAACATCAGCGCGGCACCGACCGTGATGGCTGAGTCGGCCACGTTGAAGGCCGGAAACTGCGCATCATTCCAATGCGCGAGAATGAAATCGACGACCTGCCCGCCCCACAACCGATCGATCAGATTGCCGAGCGCGCCGGCCAGAATCAGCGACAGGCTCAGCGACAGCAGCTTCTGCGAGCGTCCATTGAGCCGTCGCAACCAGTACAGAAGGCCGATGCCGACCACCACCGCGAGCCCCGAAAACAGCCACCGCTGCCAGCCGGAGGCGGAATCCAGCATGCTCCAGGCCGCCCCCCGATTGTACCTGAGCGTGATATCCAGCACCGGCAGCAGCGGCCGGATGCCCCCATACGGGACATGGCTCACAATCCAGGCCTTCGACAGCTGATCCACGGCAATGACGAGCCCGGCGAGCGGCAGCCACAGCCAGCCACTGCGCAGGGTGCTCGGCCAGATGACCGGCTTCGGCAGCGAATCGGCGGGGCTCACGAGAACCTCCGCACTTCGCCGGGACCCTCGAGATTGCTGACGCAGCGGCCGCAGGCCTCGGGGTGCGCCGGATGGGCGCCGACATCGGCGCGGTGATGCCAGCAGCGCACACACTTGCGATGCGCGCTCGCGCGCACCTCGACCCACACGCCCTCGCGCGCCGTCTCGGTGGCCGCCACCGCCTTCGGCGGCGGGGCCGACACCTTGTGGACCGTCGCTTCCGAGGTGATCAGCAGGAAGCGCAGCTCGGCGCCCAGGGCGTTGAAGCGCTCGAACTCCGCCGGCACGCAGTACACATGCGCCTCGGCATCCAGCGGTGCACCGATCTTTTGTGCTTCGCGCAGCTTCTCGAGTTCCCGCGACACATCGCGCTTGAGCTGGATGAAGGCCGGCCAGTCGATGTCGTGGGCGGCGCCGTCCGGCAACCTGTGCCAACGGGCGAGGAACACCGAAGGCTCGAGCGCACCGGGCAGCTGGCGCCAGATCTCCTCGGCCGTAAAGGACAGCACCGGCGCGAGCCAGCGCACCATGGCATGCGCGATGTGATACAGCGCGGTCTGCGCCGAGCGGCGCGCGTGACTGCCGGCCGCGGTGGTGTAGAGCCGATCGCGCACGATGTCGAGGTAAATGGCGCTTAAGTCGACGATGCAGAAGTTGTGAACCTTGTGATAGACCAGATGGAAGGTGTACTCGCGATAGGCCTCGACGATTTCGTCCTGCAGCTGCGCGGTTCGAGTCACGGCCCAGCGGTCCAGCGCCACCATTTCCGCCGGATGCACCAGGTCCTTTACCGGATCGAAGCCCTGCAGATTGCCCAGGAGGAAGCGCGCGGTATTGCGGATGCGCCGGTAGGCATCGGCGGTGCGGCTGATCAGGGCGTCCGAGACGCTCATCTCATTGGCGTAGTCGGTCGCCGCAACCCACAATCGCAGCACGTCCGCGCCGAGGGATCCGACCACCTTCTGCGGCAGGATCACATTGCCCAGTGACTTCGACATCTTGCGGCCGTTCTCATCCACCGTGAAGCCGTGGGTGACGACGCCTCGATAGGGCGCGCGCTCATAGAGCGCCTCGGCCATCAGCAGCGAGCTTTGAAACCAGCCGCGATGCTGGTCCGAACCTTCGATGTACAGATCCGCGGGCATCTCGAAACCCGGACGCGTTGCGGCCATGTAATCAAACGACACGCCCGAGTCCGCCCACACGTCCATGACGTCCTTGAGCTTCTCGTAATCGGCAGCCTCCTCGCCGAGCACTTCCGCCGGGTCGAGCGAGAACCAGGCCTCGATGCCCGCGCGCGCCACGCGCTCGGCCACCGCCGCGATCAGTTCCTGGGTGCGCGGATGCAGTTCGCCGCTGACCTTGTGGACGAACAGCGCCAGCGGTACGCCCCAGGTGCGCTGGCGCGAAATGCACCAGTCCGGCCGATCCGCGATCATGCCGCTGATGCGCTGTTCGCCCCAGGCCGGGGTCCATTTGACCTCGTGGATGTCCCGCAGCGCATGCCGGCGCAGGCCCTGCTGCTCCATGCTGATGAACCACTGCGGGGTGGTGCGAAACACCACCGGGGAATGATGCCGCCAGCAGTGCGGATAACTGTGCACGTAAGACTCGGCGTGGATCAGCGTGCCATTGGCGCGCATGGTCTCGACGATGAGTCTGCCGCCCTCGTCCAGTTTGAGACCTGCGACCAGCGGCGTGTCGGGCAGGAACCGGCCATCATTCCCCGTCGGATTCGGAACGGCCAGGTGGTACTTGCGTGCGATCACAAAGTCATCCTGACCATGCGCCGGCGCCGTATGCACCGCGCCGGTACCGGCCTCGGCCGTGACGTGCTCGCCGAGAATGACCGGCACATCGTAGGACTGGAACGGATGCGCCAGACGCAGGTGCTCGAGCACCCGCCCCTTGAAGGCGCCGCAGACGGGCTCCGACGTCACGGCATCGTCGGCCTGCAGGCCGTAGCGCGCCAGGCACTGCGGGGCCAGCTCCGAGGCCAGGATGAGGTTGCGGCCCGCGGCATGGACCAGCACGTAATCAAATTCGGGATTCACGGCCACGGCCTGATTGGCCGGCAGCGACCACGGCGTCGTCGTCCAGATCACGATGTCGGTCGGGGTCGCGCCGAGCGAGCCGCGTGGCGCGCCGATGCGTGACTCGAGATCGCGGTTGTCGAGCACGCGGAAGGCCACGTCGATGGCGGTCGAGGTGTGGTTCTCGTACTCGACTTCCGCCTCGGCCAGTGCCGAGCGGCAATCGAAGCACCAGTGCACGGGCTTGACGCCCTTGTAGAGATGTCCGTTCGCGATGATCCGGCCCAGCACCCGGATCTGGTGCGCCTCGTAGCTCGGATCCATTGTGACGTAGGGATGCGCCCAGTCGCCGAGCACGCCCAGGCGTTTGAAATCCACCCGCTGCAGGTCCACCTGTTCGGCGGCAAAGGCGCGGCAGGCCGCACGAAACGCCGCGGCGTCGAGCTTCTGCCCCGGACGGCCGTGCTTCTTCTCCACCACCTGTTCGATCGGCAGGCCGTGACAGTCCCAGCCCGGCACGTACGGCGCATCGAAGCCGTCCAGCTGGCGCGACTTGACGATGATGTCCTTGAGAATCTTGTCGAGCGCGTGGCCCAGGTGAATGGTGCCGTTGGCATACGGCGGACCATCGGCCAGCAGGAAGCGCGGCCGGCCCTGCGACGCCGCGCGAATGCGGCCATACAGATCCGACTGTTCCCACTCGGCCAGCATTTTCGGTTCGCGCTGCGCCAGATCCGCCTTCATTGCGAAGGCGGTCTGCGGCAGATTTATGGTTTGCTTGTAGTCAGGCACTTTCCAACGCTCTTCTGAAGGCTCATTCAATTGATCAGCAGCTGACGCGCCTGGGCAGCATCCTCGTGGATCTGCGCGACCATCGCATCCAGCGACTCAAATTTCAGTTCCGCTCGCAGGTACTGCACGCACTCGACGGCGATTTCGCGGCCATACAGATCGCCGACGAAATCGAACACATGGACCTCGAGCCAGGGCTCGGTGCCCCCCACCGTCGGGCGCGTGCCGATGCTCGCCACCCCGCTGAGCGCCGTTCCCGAGCCGCGGATCCGCAGCCGCACGGCAAAGATTCCCGCCACCGGCAGCCGCCGGTGAGGGAAGCGCACATTGGCCGTGGGAAAGCCCAGCTTACGTCCCAGCTGCTCCCCGCGCACCACCCGTCCGGTCATCGTATAGGGACGTCCCAGGAGGCGCTCAGCCCGCTTGAGGTCCGCCACCGCCAGCGCCTCGCGGATCGCGCTGCTGCTGAGCCGCTCCCCGGCGAGGGTCACGGGCTCGACGATGTCCACCTCGAACCCCAACCGCTCGCCTGCCGCCTGCAGCTTCTCGGCCGTGCCCTCCCCGCCTCGGCCGAAGCGAAAATCATGGCCGACGACCACGAGCGCCGGCTTCAGGCGCTCGGCCAGCAGCCCCGCGAACTGCTCCGCCGTGAGGCTGCGGGTGGCGGTCCCGAAGCGCAGCACACACAGCAGGTCCAACGGCATCTGTTCGAGGCAGCGCCAGCGCTCGCGCAGCGAGGTCAGGCGCGCGGGGGGATTCTCGGGTGCGAGGAACTCCCGCGGCATGGGCTCGAAGGTGACCATCAGCGTGGGCACACCGAGGCGCTGCGCCTGTTGGTGCAGGCGGGCGAGGAGCGCCTGGTGACCCAGGTGCAGGCCGTCATAGGTGCCGACGGTGAGGGCCTGGCGCCCTGCGAGGAGACCGGCCGGTGGAAGTCCACGAATCAATTGCATTTCGTTGAAATTATAGGCAACTCGGGCAGCCCCAAGTTGACAACCTTGGGGTCGATCCGCAGACTACGGCCCCCTCGAATCGGGCACGTCCCACGTTTTTACGGAGAGTCCTTTGGCCAATACCAAGTCCGCGGAAAAAGCCGCTCGCCAGGCCGAGAAGCACCGCGCACGCAATGTGGCCCTGCGTTCGCGCATGCGCAGCGCCGTTCGCAAGGTCACCGCCGCCGTCGAAGGGGGCAACAAGGCCGCCGCCGGTACCAGCTACAAAGAGGCCGTCCCGGTCATCGACTCGCTGGTGAACAAGCAGATCATTCATCGCAACAAGGCCAATCGCCACAAGAGCCGTCTCGCCGCGCGCATTCGCGCGATGGCCTAATCATCGAGCGCGGCCGCATCGTCGGCCGGGCGCTGGTTCTCTTCCAGGAACTTCATCACCGCCTGCACCAGCTCGGGCGTTCCCGCACCCGTCGCTCCCGAAATCAGGAAATGCGGTCCGCGAAAGCGCAGCCGCCGCACGATGTCCTTGGCACGCGCTTTGGCCTCCGCGGGCGGCAGCAGATCAATTTTGTTCAGCAGCAGCCAGCGGGGTTTGTCGGTGAGATCCGCGCTGAACTTCTTCAGCTCCGCGACGATCGCGCGCACCTCCTGCACCGGATCGGCCTCGGGGTCGAGAGGGGCGATATCCACCAGGTGCAGCAACAGGCGCGTGCGCTGCAGATGCTTGAGAAAGCGGATCCCCAGGCCCGCCCCTTCGGCGGCGCCCTCGATCAGTCCCGGAATATCGGCCATCACGAAGCTGCGCTGATCGCCGGCGCTGACCACCCCCAGGTTCGGATAGAGCGTCGTAAAGGGGTAGTCCGCGACCTTCGGTCGCGCATGGGAGACCGCGCGGATCAACGTCGACTTGCCGGCATTGGGCATGCCGAGCAGTCCCACATCGGCGATGACCTTCATTTCCAGTTCCAGCTGGCGCTTCTCCCCAGGCAGGCCGGGGCCGAACTGGCGCGGCGTGCGGTTGGTGCTGGATTTGAAACGGGTGTTGCCCCAACCGCCCTTGCCCCCGCGGGCCACGAGCAGCTCATCGCCGACCTTGGCCAGATCGCCCAGCTGCTCCCCGGTATCCGAATCGCGCACGACGGTGCCCACCGGCAGGGAAACGTAGAGGTCGGCGCCGGCGGCCCCGGTGCAGTCATTGCCACTGCCGGCGGTGCCATGGGGCGCGCGGAAGGTCCGCTCGACGCGAAAATCAGCGAGGGTATTGATGCCCTGGACGGCTTTCAGCCAGACACTGCCGCCGTGACCGCCATCGCCCCCATCGGGACCGCCGAAGGGGACGAACTTTTCGCGCCGGAAACTGGCGCAGCCGCGACCACCGTTTCCCGCCTGGACTTTGACACGGGCTTCATCGACGAATTTCATGAGGGGCGAACCGGCGGCCGCAAGCCGGCCCCCAAAGGGTCAATTGGAGGCGGAAGTCGCCTCGGGCAGCTCGGGCAGCACGCTCACGAAAGTACGCTGCTCGGCACCCTTGCGGGCGAACTGCACGCGGCCGGTCACCAGGGCGAACAGGGTGTGGTCCGTGCCGACGCCCACGTTGGTACCGGCGCGCATCGGCGTGCCACGCTGGCGCACGAGGATGTTGCCCGCGGCGACCAGTTCACCGCCGAAGCGCTTGACGCCCAGCCGCTTGGAGTGTGAATCGCGGCCGTTTCGGGTACTGCCGCCAGCCTTTTTATGTGCCATGTCTGCTGATCCTTCGAAAAGTGACGCGCCTTAGGCCGCGCTGATGTCCGTGACCTTCACTTCCGTGAAGAGCTGGCGATGGGTGCCCTGCCGCAGATAGTGCTTGCGGCGGCGAAACTTGACGATGACGGCCTTGTCGCCCTGACCATGGCGGACCACGGTGGCCAGGACCTTGCTGCCGGCAACCTTCGGGGTTCCGATGGTGACGTTGGCGCCCTCGCCCACCAGCCGCACGTCGGCAAATTCGACGGTCTCGCCGGGGAGGGCGTCGAGCTTCTCTACCTTCAGTACGGCGTCCTTCGTGACCCGATACTGTTTGCCGCCAGTGGCGATAACCGCGTACATGTTGAAATCCTGCAAAAGAAGTGACGCGCACGCCCGAGGGGTCCCCTGGGCTTTGCGAAAGGTCGCGCATTCTACTGACCGGGGCCGCACCGGTCAAACCTTGGGTTTTCCAGCCCTCACGCGCACTTACGCACCGGGACCCCGTCAGCTAGGATGCCACTGTCTTACACATCCCGGCACTCATGACCCTCGTAGAAATCCGCTCCATCGTCCACTCCGACCTGACCGCCGTGGACGCGGTCATCAGGGCCCGGCTGAAGAGCTCGGTACCCCTGGTCGATCGGATCGCCGAGCACATCATTGCCGGGGGCGGCAAACGCCTGCGGCCCCTGCTGGTGGTCCTGGCCGGCCGCGCCTGCAATTCGAACAGCACCGCTCACGTTGAAGCTGCGGCCTTCATCGAGTTCGTCCACACCGCGACTCTGCTGCATGACGATGTGGTGGATGGCTCCTCGATGCGCCGCGGCCGGGATACCGCGAACGAGGTCTTCGGCAACCAGGCGAGCGTACTGGTGGGCGATTTCGTCTACTCCCGTGCCTTCCAGATGATGGCGGCCCTGAAGAGCCCGCGCGTCTTGGAGATCATGGCGGATGCCACCAACGTGATCGCCGAGGGCGAGGTGCTGCAGCTCATGCACGCCCATGATCCGGAGACCACCGAACAGCGTTACCTGGAAGTCATCTATAGAAAGACCGCCCGGTTGTTTGAAGCGGGCGCGGAGGTCGCCGCGGTGCTGGCCGACAGCCCGAGCGAAGTCCAGCGCGCCCTGGCGGATTACGGCCGACACCTGGGAACGGCCTATCAGCTGGTCGATGACGTGCTCGATTTCCGCTCGAATCCGGCTGAGCGCGGCAAGAACCTGGGCGATGACCTGGCCGAAGGCAAGCCCACCCTGCCCCTCATTTATGCACTGCGATCCGCCGGCGAAGCCGACCGCGCCTTGATCCGCACCGCCATCCGCCAGGGGGGCCTGGCCCAATTGGAACCGATCGTCGCGGCGATCGAATCCACCGGCGGCATTGACTACGCCTCACGCGTGGCCCAGCGTGAATCGGAGCAGGCGCTTCAGGCTTTGACCGTATTGCCGGATACTCCGTACCGGCGCGGCCTCGCGGCGCTGGCCCAGTTTGCTGTCGCGCACACGACCTGAAGTGTTGGGGGGAAGCATGAGAATGAAAACGACCGCTCGCGCTGTGCCGCTCGCGCTGGCCTGGACACTGCTGTCCGCCCTGGCCCTCAGCGGTTGTATCAACTCCCACGACAGCGACAGCGCATCGCTCAGTGGCTCCGGCCCGGCCGGGGACGAAGATCATGACGATTCGACGACCACCGGCAATGGCACCCATTCCATCAACGGCTCGATCCATGTCAGCTCGAGCGCCCCGGGCGGCGAAGTCAGCACCGTCAATGGCTCGATCCATGCGGACGAGAACGCACAGCTCGCCGGTGGCCATACCGTCAACGGCAACATCAGCCTCGGCGATCACGCTTCGGCCACGTCATTGACCACCGTCAACGGCGGCATATCCTTAGGCCAGGGCGCGAAAGTCAGCGAGACCGTCACCACCGTCAACGGCACCCTCGCCTTGCGCCCCGGAGCCGAAGTGGATGGACGGCTCTCCAACGTCAACGGCTCGATCGTGCTGTTCGATGCCACCGTCAAGGGCGGCATCACCACGGTCAACGGCAATATCGAGATCGGGGCACACTCCCACGTGCAGGGCGGCGTCGTGGTGCACAAGCCCTCGAGCGGCTTCTTTCAGTGGTGGTCGGACAGCGACAAACCGCGCATCGTGGTGGGACCCGGTGCCGTCGTGGAAGGCGCCATGACCTTCGACCGTGCCGTCCGCCTCTTTGTGAGCGATACCGCGACCATCGGCCAGGTCACCGGGGCGACCCCGGTCAAGTTCTCGGGCGACCACCCCCCGGGTTGATAGCCCCGGCCCAAGTCGACCCGACCCTTGTTCGTGCGGCGTGCGGTCGAGTACACTGCGCGCCCCCGCATGAGCCCCCGAAGGCTCTGCCCGGCCGCCAGTATCGGGATGTAGCTCAGCCTGGTAGAGCACTACGTTCGGGACGTAGGTGTCGCAGGTTCAAATCCTGTCATCCCGACCAAGAAAACAAGCCATTTCCCCACCACAGCGCCGCCTTCGATCGGCACTCAGCTGACGCGGAAGCACAACAGAAGCACTTTCGCCGTCCTCGGCTTCCTGCGAGCTGCGGCGCCAGATTTCTTTCACTCCCCTTCCCCATCAATCGGAGCCCTAGTCATGCCTCCCGGCAATCCCGTTCGCTTCTTGAAGTTGGCCGATCGTGAATTTCAGCAACTCACTGGAAAGCCCGCAGTGCCTGAGCCGAACCGCCGATTCAAGGCGCTAAAAATTAACCCGGCTAGGTTCGACAGTAATTGGGACCGCAAACGGGGCGCTGCCGTCCGGCTTATGAGCGTTGTGCTTGCTGAAGATCATGAGACGCTGCTTCGACGTGTCTGCGAGAACGAGCAGACCGCCAAAACCTACGCGGGCGCTGCGGAGTGGCTCCAACGCGAGTCCGCACACCTGCGGAAGATCGCGCGTCTGCTCGACACCGCCGGCGGC
>DATHMT010000017.1:0-6364 GCA_035486855.1 Steroidobacteraceae bacterium | reverse complement strand
TGGATCAAGATCGTGCAGCGCGTTCCGGTGCGCATCGCGCTCGACCCGCGGGAGCTCAAGGCGCATCCGCTGCGCGTGGGCCTGTCGACCACCGTGACAGTGGCAATCCGGGATACTTCCGGCCCGTTGATCGCCTCACAGGTGCGCAATGTGCCCATTCCCGTGCTGCCAAGCCTGGGCATCGATCCCGGGGTGGAGGCACGCATCAGTCACATTCTGGCGGCCAACGGTGGTAGCGAGGCCGGCGTCAAGCTGGCTGCGACCGGCCGGTAGCGAGCGATCATGGCCGAGGCCACCGGTCAGGGGGATGGACACGCGCCGCTCAGCGGGGGAGCGCGAATCATCACGCTCCTGGCGCTCGCTCTGGCGACCTTCATGCAGGTGCTCGACACGACCATTGCGAATGTCTCGATCCCCACCATCGCCGGGGATCTGGGAGTGTCGGCCGATCAGGGCACCTGGATCATCACCTCGTTCGCGGTCGCGAACGGGATTTCGGTGCCCATCACCGGCTGGTTGATGCAGCGCTTTGGCGTGGTGCGCACCTTCGTCCTGTCGGTGGTGCTGTTCACGCTGGCCTCGTTTCTGTGCGGGATCTCCTGGAGCCTGCCGGTCCTGATCATGTTCCGCGTGCTGCAGGGGGCGGTGTCCGGCCCGATGATTCCGGGCTCGCAGGCGCTGCTGATGATGCTGTTCCCGGCGGAAAAAAAGGGCACCGCGCTGGCGATCTGGTCCATGACCATGCTGGTCGCGCCGATCTGCGGTCCGGTTCTGGGCGGCTACATCTCCGACAACTATCCGTGGGGGTGGATCTTCCTGATGAATGTCCCGGTGGGGCTGTTCTGCGGCGCGATCTGCTGGCGCTTCCTGCGACATCACGAGACGCCCACCCGCAAGCTGGCCATCGACAAGGTCGGCCTGATGTTGTTGTGCGTATGGGTGGGCTCCATGCAGGTGATGCTGGATCAGGGCAAGGACCTCGACTGGTTCTCAAGCCATGTGATCGTCACGCTCGCCATCGTGACCGTGCTGGGCCTCATCGCCTGGATCATCTGGGAGCTGACCGAAGCGCATCCGATCGTGGACCTGACGCTGTTCAGGTCGCGCAGTTTCACCTTGGGCACGCTCACCTTGGTCGTCGGTTACGCGGTGCTATTCGGGAATGTCGTGCTGATGCCCCTGTGGCAGCAGACGCAGCTCAACTACACGGCCACCTGGGCGGGCCTGGTGGCCGCACCCAGCGGTCTGACGGCGGTGCTGGTCGCGCCCTTCGTGGGAAAGTACGTGGCCAAGTACGACGCGCGCTGGTTTGCCACGGCGTCCTTCGTGATCTTCGCGATCTCCTACTTCATGCGCGCGGCCTACCCGCCGGACGCCAGCTTCTGGGTGTTTGTGATACCGCTGCTCGTGCAGGGCGTGGCCCTGGGCATGTTCTTTGTGGCGCTGTATTCAATTGCGCTCGATCGCCTGCCGCCCGAGCGCGTGCCCTCGGCCTCGGGGCTCAACAACTTCCTGCGCATCGTCGGCGCCGGCTTTGCGACCTCGATCACCACCACCTACTGGGATCGGCGTGAGGCGCTGCATCAGTCGCGGATCGTGGAGTCGCTGTCCGCCTACAATCCCGACTACTCAGGCGCCCTGGCGCAGCTGCATGGCTTTGGGTTCGGCGGCCTCGCCGCCCCGGCGCGCGTGCTGCGGGAGGTGATTGCCCAGGGCTATCTGCTCTCCAGTCTGGATCTCTTCTATTTCTCGGGCTGGCTTGCGCTGCTGGTGATTCCGCTGTGCTGGCTGGTGCGCCGTCCGGCGGGCGGTGCGGCGGCGGTGGGGGGCGAATGAGGCGCGAAGACAGCAGTCACAGCGTAAGCGTGCGCGCTGGGTACAAGCGCGCGCCCGCCGAACGCGTCAAGTTAGCTACCGGTGCGATGGGAGAGTGTCGTGAGTAACCGCAGTCAGGATCTGGAAATGTTTGCCGTGTACGACCCGCGCGTCAGTGCGCTCAATGATCTGCGCGCCGCGCGGACCCGCCGTGAGGCGCAGTGGGCCACCTGGCAGATGGACCGATCCTGGCCGCACCGCTGGGGCGCGCCGACGCCGATTGAACGGGTCTTGGACCGCGCGCCCCAGCGCAAGGATCTGCCGTGGATCTTCGCCTCGGCGCTCTTCGTGGCACTGGGCGTCGTGGGCGCGGGACTGCTCACCGTGGGCATCGAGAAGGGCCTGCTGTGAGCCATTCGACCGAGCAGAGTCCCGGCGAGGATGGGGATGAGGGCACCAATGTTCTCATCGTGAGTCAGGGGGTGCGGCTCAACGAGCTGCAGAGCTGGTTCGTGGGCGAGCACCTGGCCGCGCGCAGCAGCAGGGGTTAGCGGCCTCGAGGGTCAAGCATGCGCTGCGACATCGTGCCAGGTGGGGTGTTTCCGGATTACGAGCTCCCGGATCATACCGGGCAGCCCCGCAGGCTCAGCGCGCTGCAAGGCAGCGACCCGCTGATCCTGACGTTGGCGCGGGGGCACTACTGTCCCAAGGAACATCACCAACACCTGGAGCTCGCGGCGTTCTACCCGAAGATTGCGGTGGCCTACACCCAGATCGTCACCATTGCGACGGACGATCACCACACCCTCCAGGAATTCCGGGCCTCGGTTGGCGCGGTGTGGCCGTTCCTGTCCGACCCGGAGCGCAAAGTACAGAAGGACCTGGCGATCCAGGAGTACACGGATCCGAAAAACGACCCCATGATTCCCCACACACTGGTCCTCAAGCCGGGGCTGGTGATTCACAGCATCTACAACGGCTACTGGTTCTGGGGGCGCCCCTCGGTGGCAGATCTGTGGCGCGATCTGCGCGCGGTGAGCGGCGAGATCCGCCCCGATTGGGATTTGGGCGCTCCGGGGTTGCACGATGCCTGGAACGCCGGCGACTTCACGCGGTTCCACGGCTGGGACCGCAAGTCCCGCGGGTCATGAGTCAATACGTTTGTATTAAGGCAGGGCGTGCCGGATTGGCGCATCTTCGCTGCAGATGGCGAGAGATAGGTCAATGGTTCAGCCAACAGTCTGCAGGCGTACGGAGGTGGCCGCGCGCCCCTTGGTGTTTGTCGTCGACGACGACGAATCGATGCGTGAGTCGCTCCCGGAACTGTTGAAGGAGCTGGGCTTCGAAGCCCGGGCCTTCGCGTCGGCAATCGAGCTGTTGGCATCGGACGTTCTGAAGCGCGGCGAGTACCTGATATTGGACGTGGCGATGCCCGGGATGTCGGGCCCGGAATTGCAACTGGAACTCATACGGCGGGGACAGGACGTTCCCATCATTTTCATTACGGCCCGAGGTGAGGACAAGATCCGGGAAGAGGTACTGGCAAATGGCGCGGTGGCCTACCTGCTGAAGCCCTTCACGGAGCTGGAGCTCACGGCGGCGCTGGCAGCGGCGGCGCAGCGGAATCGGCAATGAGAGGGGACAAGAGAATGAGTGTGTCCGACCCAAGGCCCGTGGTGTACGTGGTGGATGATGATGTGTCGATGCGCGAGGCGCTCGAGGGGATGGTCGCCGAATCGGGTTTCCAGCCGGCAGTGTTCGGCTCGGCACAGGAGTTCCTCAAGCACTCGCGACAACCCGTCCCGGCCTGCCTGATCCTCGACATGAGCCTCCCGGATCTGAATGGACTGGAAGTGCAGCGGCTGGTGGGGACGGGTCAGACGGCGCTGCCGATCGTATTCATCACCGGCCACGGCGATATCCCGATGACGGTTGAGGCCATGAAGGCGGGCGCGGTCGAGTTCCTGACCAAACCGTTCAGCCCGGAAGCCCTGTTGACCGCGGTGTGCGGCGCGGTGGAGCGCAGCCGGGCGGGCCTGGAACAGCAGCGCGCCCTGAAGGTGCTGCAGGACCGTCAGGCCGCGTTGACTCGTCGCGAGCGCGAGGTGATGGACCTGGTAAGCCGCGGCCAGCTCAATAAGCAGGTTGCCGCGACGCTCGGCATCAGTGAGATCACCGTGAAGGCGCATCGCGGCAAGGTGATGCGGAAGATGAAGGCGAAGACGCTGGCGGATCTGCTGGGTATGGCGACCCAACTTCGGGAGGGCGAAGAGCAATCGAGCGAGAGCTAGTAGTGGACTGAAGCGCTCAGCCCATACAGGCGTGGATCGTTGTAGAACGCGCCGGCGACGTATGGGGAAACGCCCAGTCCGCCGATCACCGTCGCATTGAAGGCGTTGTCGATCCAGGCCGCAACGGTCCAACGACGGTTGGGCGCGGCATATTCGACGCGCAGGTTCGCCAGGTTGTAGGCCTTTTGCTGGAATTCATCGCCGGCATCGAGGTAGAAGCCACTGTTGTGGTAGTACAGGACGCTCGAGGAGAGCTCGCCGCTTGGTAGCGGCACCCGCCATTGCAGCTGTGCGGTGGAGGTGAAAAGCGGCGCGCGCTCCATGCGATTGCCGGAGGCATCCACGGACTTGGTGTAGGCGGCCGTATCGAGCTCGCCATCCACGACGTTGTAGACCGCGGCGTCCGGATAGCTCTCGTACCGGGCCTCCAGATACTCCATGCCGAATTTTGCGGTGAGGTTGCGGATGACGGGCACCGCGAGATCCAGATCGACGCCCTTGTTGATGCTGGATGCGGCATTCTGTGAGGCGTCCTGCCCCTGAGTCGCGGGGTCCTGTACGGCAAGTTGAATATTGGTATAGCGGTAGTAGAAGAGCGCCCAATTGAGCTTTGCCTGATTCAGGAAGGGCAGCTCATGCTTGCCGCCGACCTCAAAGGCTTTGATCTCCTCCGGATCCAGCGGCCCCGGAACGCCCGGACTGATGAGGTTGTAGGACCCGGCCTTGAACCCCGTCGAGTAACTGGCATAGACCAGCTGACCCATGGTTTCCCATTGCAATGTTGCCTTCGGGTCGGTGGAGGTCCAGGTCTTTGAGGTGTCGACGGCCGGAAATCCCGCTGCGAGGCGGACAGCGGGATCGAGAAAATTACTCGTAAAGTCGGTTTGCTGGGTCAACGTGCGCTGCTCATCGGTGGTGCGAAGTCCGCCGATGAGCTTGAAGCCGTAGGCCAGCTCGTAGCTGACCTGGCCATAACCCGCATAGGAGGTGATACGCCCTCTGCCGGTCAGATCGGCGGCATTGGGCGTATCCGACACGGGGATCCCCGACCAGACTGCCACGGGGCCGTCGAAGACGGTCGCCCTGAGGAAGTACAGGCCGGCGAGCCATTGCAGCGGTGATGAGCCGGCGGATGCCAGCTGAAATTCCTGGGTGAACTGCTGTTCGCCCTCGATCGAGGCATAGGCGAGGAGCGGCAGCGTCGTCTCATCGCCGTCCGAAATGCTCGTGAAGCTGTCGTCGCGAAAGGCCGTGATGGAGGTGAAATTCGCCCAGTCCAGCTGACCGCGCACCGTGAGATTTGAACCGAAATCACTCGAATAGCGATGGGGCGCAGGATTCAGATTGGTGTACGTCGTGTAGGGCTGGAAGGCGGGGCCGACACCCGGCGGCAGCGGCGTGTTGCTGCCGACCAGGGCGGTATACACGGTGTCGGAGGTATCGTGCTTTTCCAGGTAATCGGCACCCCAGAGCACGGACCAGCGCTCGTTGAGGGTGTAGAGGATCTTGCCGCGCACTCCGAACTGATCGAGGTTATCGAGATGCTCGCCGGTGTTGACCACGTCGACGAATCCGTTATGGGCCGTGTACACGCCCGAGAAGTTGGCGCTCAGCGCATCGGTCAGTCCGCCGGTCACATAGGTCGTCGCCTTCACGTAGCCGCGATCCCCCGCGCTCACGCTGGCGTCGGCGGAGAAGTCCTGCTGCGGATCACGCGTGAGGATATTGACCGCGCCCCCGGTCGTGTTGCGGCCGTAGAGCGTGCCCTGCGGACCTTTGAGCACTTCGATACGGGAGAGCTCGTCGAACTGCTGGATCAGATCGGTGGGCAGGGGCAGGTAGACCCCATCCAGATAGAACCCGATGGGCGACTCCT
Source organism: Steroidobacteraceae bacterium (assembly GCA_035486855.1). Taxonomy (GTDB): domain Bacteria; phylum Pseudomonadota; class Gammaproteobacteria; order Steroidobacterales; family Steroidobacteraceae; genus DAIDKA01. Next base: position 382 of record DATHMT010000017.1, on the reverse strand, counting down.
GTCCCGGAGTGATCAGGTCCGTGCCGATGCCGCGCAGATAGGGCTCGGCAAAGCCATTGGTATTGCCGAACACGAGGCCGGGCACCGCCCATTCCAGATCCTGGGTGCTGTTGATGCCTTCCTGGATCAGCTCCTGGTTGCTAAGAACCGAAATCACGATGGGGACAGTCGAGACCTCTTCAGCGCGCTTCTGCGCCGTCACCACGACCTCCGGCAGCGCCGTGTTGCCAGGGTCCGCCGTTTGAGCGCGCACCGGACCTGCTCCCAGCGTCGCGAGGATCAAAGCACCGAGCGCGCCGCAAGCGACTTTTCGCATCACGATCATGCATCCCCTGTTCGTACCGTCCCGCGGCGGACTTTAGGGGGCCACTCAGGGGAGCGG
>DATHMT010000016.1:0-28253 GCA_035486855.1 Steroidobacteraceae bacterium | reverse complement strand
CCCAGCACCGCCACCGCCACCACTGTCCGCCACCGCATCCTCAGATCTCCGTCAGCTGTCCGTTGCTGTCGCCGAACTTCTCGGTCGCGATGCCGATCTTGTTCAGCAGCGCCACGTGCAGGTTGGCGATGGGCGTGTGATCCGGATAGCGCAGATGCTGGTTGCCCTTGAGCCGGCCGCCACCCAAGCCGAGGATCGCCGTCGGCAGCGGGTAGTGATCATGCAGATTGCTGTTGCTCATGTTGCTGCCGAACAGAATGATCGAATTGTCCAGCATGGTGCCTTCGCCATCGGGCAGTTCCGCCAGGCGCTTGATGAACTTGGCGAACATCGAGGTGTTGAAGGCCTGCACCTTGGCCAGCCGCGCCATCTTCGCCGGGTCGTTCGCGTGATGCGACAGCGGATGGAAGGCATCATTCACACCGATGAAGGTATAGGGCTGATTGCTGACCTCCGCCGCGACCATCATGCTGGCCACTCGCGTCAGGTTGGCCTGATACGCCAGCGCGATCAGGTCGTACATGATGTGCATATGCTCATCGAATGCGGCCGGGATGCCCGCCGGTGCATCGGGCAGTTGCAGCTGCGCGGTATCGCGGTGCTGCATTTTCTCCAGCCGGCGCTGGATTTCCTGTACCTGATCCAGGTAATCGGACAACAACGCCTGGTCGCGTGCGCCCAGCGTGCGTGACAGATCGGCGGCATCGCTGCGCACCAGATCGATGATGCTGGCATTTTCCCGCAGCAGCAATGCGCGCTCATCCGCCGTATCGCCCTGACCGAACATCTGCTGGAACACCTTGCGCGGATTGTGCTCCATCGGCAGCGGCGTCGAGGGGGTACTGAAGGCGATGGTCTTGCCGTAGCTGCAGCCGTAGTTGCGGTCGCACGATCCCTCGCCGCCGCGCTCCTCGGTCGCGACTTCCAGCGACGGCATCGAGGTCTCCTGACCGATTTTCTGGGCCGCGATCTGATCGATGGTCACACCGCCGTACGGGTCGTGGCTGATGCGCGGCGGCACGCAGGACAGCCAGGTGCCCGGCGTAATCGCGTGTACCGGTGCGGCAATGGCCGATTTGTTTTCGAGCCCGGTGATCAGCGTCAGGTGCTTCTGGTAGGGCTTGAGGGAGGCGATGATGTCGGGGAAATCAAAGTTCGCGCCATCGGCCTTGGGCGTCCACTTGTCCATGACGGCGCCGTGCGGGAAGTAGACGAAGCCGAGCCGCGGCTTCGGCGCAGCAGCGGTGTTGGCGAGCGCCGTGGCGGCCGGAATCATGGCATCCAGCAGCGGCAGGCCGACGCTCACCCCGAGCCCGCGCAGGACGGTGCGCCGAGTGAGATGCTTTTTCGTGATGAACATGTTCTGCCCCTAAAAGTTGGCAGCGGTGCGAGTACTGGAACCTGGGTTCTCGCCAGGGGCTTTCAAGGGAATCTCGTCGTAGCGGAAGGCCTGGCTGTTGACGATGCCCAGCACGATCGCCGAGAACCGGTAGTTGTCCTTGGCGGTGTCGCGCACAATGGCCCGCACCGTCGGCATGTCGTAATACTCCAGGCCGCGCCCCAGTCCGTAAGACATCAGATTGCCGGTGAAGGTCTCCATGAACTGTGGTGCGTGCGCGACCATGTAGTTGCGCAGATCGCTCACCCCATGAACGGGCGTGCCATCCGCGAGTTTGCCATTGGCGTCGATCGGCGTGCCGGCGTCGATGTCCTTGTCACGCCATTGACCCAGCGCATTGAAGTTCTCCATGGCCAGTCCAATCGGATCGATGATGGCGTGGCAGGCATTGCAGGAAGGCTGGGCGCGATGCGATTCCATGCGCGCTCGCACCGTCAGCTGATCGGCACCCTCCTGGCTCTCCGCGAAGGCCGGAACACCCGGCGGCGGCGCCGTCGGCGGAGTGCCGAGGAATTTGTCCAGCACGTAGGCGCCGCGCAGGACCACCGAGGTGCGATTCGCATACGAGGTGGTCATGAGCACCGCACCCTTGCCCAGCAGGCCGCGCCGATAGTCCGGAACCGTGACGGCGCGGAACTCGCCGCCCCGGACATTCGGGATGTGGTAGTGCAGGGCCAGTCGTTCGTTCAGATAGGTGCGGTTTGAGGTGAGCAGGTCCATGACACTGCTGTCGGCAGCGAACACGTTGCCGATGAACAGTTCGACTTCCTTCTCGAACGCAGGCTCCAGATCCGAGGTGTAGTCGGGAAACAGGTTGGTGTCCGGGTCCACCAGCTCCAGACCGTGAATGTTCAGCCATTCAAAGGCGAAGTTGGTGACCAGCGTGTGTGCGCGCGGATCCTTGAGCATCCGTCGCACCTGCGCGTCCAGCAGCGGCTGTTCGTGCAGCGAACCCGCCGCCGCCACCTTGATGAGCTCCTCATCCGGAGGACCCGCCCACAGGAAGAACGACAGGCGCGAGGCCAGATCGATGTCGTTGACCAGGAACGGTTTGCCCGGCACCGCGCCCGGCGGTGGTTCGTGCATGCGAAACAGGAACTTCGGGCTCACCAGAATGGCGAGCAGGCCTTTCTGCACGCCGCTGTCGAAGTCCCCGCCTTCCTTGCGCCCCTGCGCATAGAAGTCCATGGCGCCCTTCAGGTCCGCGTCGATGAGCGGACGACGGAAGGCACGTCGCGCGATGGTCGTGAAGATCTGCCGCGCACAGGGCGTCTCCTGGTCGGCACTCTTCGGATAGCAGGTGAAGACCCGGCGGCGACTGGCCGTCTCACTCACGCCCTGCGCCACCGTCGGACCCTTGATCTCCACGTTCGCGAGGCGCGGACCGTTGGAATTGCCGTTGACCGGCTGACCCATGCCCGCGACCGGCACGAAGGCGTGCAGGATCTCGTTGGTTTCGGCGGCGCTGGTCTGCACGAAGGTGATACCGATGCGATGTTCACCGGCGCTGATGTGCACCGGGACGTTCTTGAACCGGTCATTGATCATGGTCAGGCCGGCGGCCTGCTGCAGGTCCACCGCGTCCAGATCCTTCGCGCCGCCCAGCTTGTCCTGGAAGACCCGCTTGCCGTCGACCGTGATGATGAGCGTATTGGGGTCCAGTTCGCCCCACAGGTAGCCCGCACCCACCAGTCCATTGATGGTGAATCGGTACTCACCATCGGCCGGGAAATCATGGCTGAAGAGCATGCCGCCACGGGTGCCCAGCGGCAGCCCATCGACGTGCATGTACTGATATTCCTGCGGCTCCGGCGGTCCGTTGATGAACACGTCCTGGGTGCGCGCGTGCGGGCTGCCGATGGCGGACACCGTCACCTGCCGGGCGGCCGAAAAGTACTGGTCGAGGAAGGTCGGTGAGACCTTGAGCACTTCGGCAATGTTGTCGAAGTTGCCGCTCTTGTCATCGCGCGGCAGCAGCGCATTCGGATCAATCGTCACTCCCAGCAGATCCTCGATGGCATTGGCGTACTCGTTGCGATTCAAACGATGCAGCACCATGTGACCCGGATCCGGATGCAGCGCGCCGTACTGATCGAGGAAATCCTCGGTGGCATGGATGAACGCCTGGCGCGCGGCGGGATCCGGCTGCGTCTTGCCGGGTGGCGGCATCAGTCCGCCGCGCAGCTTCATGATCGCCTCTTCCCAGATCTTCGCATCATCGCCGGCGCCAGCCGCATTCATCGTGTCGAAGGCGACCCCGCCGGCCCAATCCTCCGAGTTATGGCACTTCTCGCAGTAGCTCTGCAGCATGTGCCAGTCGCCCTTGAACGCCGGTGCGTGGGCCAGCGTCGTAGCGGTGTCGGCGCGCGCCGCGCTCAGCAGCAGTGCGCCGAGCGCGACCGTCATGCCAATGCGTTGTATGAGCGATGACATATCAGCGCGTATACCGACGAATCTCATTGACGTGGTACCAGGCACCGTCGTACGCCATTTGCAGGAACGGTTCCGGATTGCCCCAGGTCGAATCGAATTCGGCCGTGGGTTTGCTGGCTGCGAACTGCTCCCAGGTCCCGCCCTTGTAGTAGTGAGCGCCGATCTTCGCCATCACCGCGGTGCACATGTCCAGCTGCGCCTGAACATCCGCGCGGGTGCGCGTGGCACCCAGACCGGAAACAATTCTTGTCTGGGCATCGGTCCTGGCCAAGATGGTCTTCAAGCCATCGATCATGCCGCCCAGCCATCCGCCGGTGCAGTAGTCGGGCAACGGGTAGCTGCCCCCGGTCACCACGCCTCCTGCCACCAGCACGTTCTCGCGCGGGAAGAACACATAGATGTCGCCATCGGTGTGGGCCTGCGGCATGATTGCGTACTCGATATCCTGGCCGGCGAAGCTCTGCCTCTGCGCGCCATAGAAGAATGTCTGAGTGGGCAGTGCGCGAGCCGGTTGAGGGGGATAGATGCGATGCTCCCATTTCGAATCGACACGGGTGCCGAGCCACAGCCGGGTGTTCTCGTGCGCAATGACTTTCACGCCGGCCTTGCCCAACACCGCGTTGCAGCCGGTGTGATCCCAGTGCCAGTGGGTGTTGAACATCAGTTCGAGCTTGCGCCCCGCGGTTGCCTGCGCGACCTGGGCCAGCAGTGCCGCGCTGTACTGTTCGAGACCGCCATCGACCAGCAGCACGCTCTCGGGTCCGGCACAGGCCACCACATTGCCACCCGCGCCGACCAACAGGTGCAGCGAATCGGACAGCGCCGTGTGCACGATCTGCGGGCTGTCCTGCGAATCGGTCGTCTTGGCCAGCGCCCGGCGCGGCGCCAGCGCTGCCGCAGCCAGGCTCGCGGCGCCGGCCACGCCGTAGCGCAGGACTGTGCGGCGCGTGACTGATGCGGTTGCTCTCATGGCCAAATTTTACGGGATTACCTTACCCCCCGCACGGCTAGCTAAATGAATCGCATGAAAAAAGCACTCCACCTGCACTTGGGCGTCATATGCGTGGCGGCCCTGTTGAGCCTGCTGCCCCACCGCGCCGCTGCGCAGAGCTCGGCGGCGACCAAACCGCGGGCAGGTGATGTCACCGATGAGCGGCTGCGGCATGCCGATGAGGACCCCGGCAACTGGCTGACCCACGGCGGTAACTGGCACGAAACGCGCTTTTCCAGACTCACGGATATCAATGCGGGCAACGTTTCGGCGTTGAAGCCGGCGTGGTCGGCCGAGTTCGATACCACGCGCGGCCAGGAAGCAACGCCGATCGTCGTCGACGGGGTGATGTACGTAAGCACGTCATGGAGCAAGGTGTATGCGCTCGATGCCGCCACGGGCCGGCGGATCTGGTTCTACGATCCACAGGTCCCGGGTCCCACCGGCGCGCGCGCCTGCTGCGATGTCGTCAACCGCGGGGTGACCGTCTACGAGGGGAACGTCTACATCGCAACGCTCGACGGACGCCTGGTCGCGCTCAACGCCGCCACCGGCAAGCCGGTGTGGATCGTGCGGATGTTCGAATTCCCGAGCCGCCGCTACACCAGCACCGGCGCGCCGCGGGCGGCGCGCGGCAAGATTTTCATCGGCAACGCCGGATCGGACTTCGGCGGACGGGGATTTGTCTCAGCCTACGATGCGCACACCGGCAGGCGCGTCTGGCGCTTCTACACGGTGCCGGCGGATCCCAAGGGCCCGCCCGATGGCGCGGCCTCCGATGCGGTGCTGAAGTCGAAGGCGCTGCCAACCTGGTCCGGCGACTGGCTGAAGTATGGCGGCGGCGGCCAGGTCTGGAATGCCCTGGTCTACGACCCGGACTTCAATCAGATCTACATGGCCACCGGCAACGGCTTTCCCTGGAACCAGAATTACCGCTCCAGCGGCGGCGGCGACAACCTGTTCATCTCCTCCATCATCGCGGTCGATGCGGACACCGGTCAGTACCGCTGGCACTACCAGGAAACACCGGGGGACCGCTGGGACTTCGATGCCATTTCGGACATGACACTGGTTGATCTGCCGCTGGCTGGCGGGGTGCGCAAGGTGCTGCTGCACGCGCCGAAGAATGGCTTCCTGTACGTCCTCGACCGCAAGACCGGTCAGCTGCTCTCGGCTGATCCGTTCGTGCCGGGCATCAACTGGGCGAGCGGTGTGGACCTGAAGACCGGACGCCCGAACATCGCGCCGGCGGCGCTCTACAAGGACGCGCCGTTTCTGGGCATTCCCGGCGGCGGCGGCGCGCACAGCTGGCACCCCGTCTCCTTCAGCCCGGACACCGGCCTGCTGTATTTCCCGGCGGCCGAAAGCTCGACTTACTACGCTCCCACCCCGAACTATCACTACGAATTGGGCGTCGAATCGATCGGCGTCGACCTCGCGGCCGCGACCCATGGGGCCGCGAGCACGCGCCCCCACATGCCCCCGCGCAAGGATTACCTGCTCGCCTGGAACCCGGTCACCCGCAGGGCCGCGTTTTCCGTGCCGGGCTCAGGCGGAGGCGTGCTCACCACCGCCGGGAATCTCATCTTCCAGGGCCGCCCCCGCGACGGCGTGCTCGGTAGCTTCGTCGCCATGCGCGCGACCGATGGCCAGAAGCTGTGGTCCTGGAACACCCCCGATGCCATGCCGGGGGGGCCGGTCACCTATCGGGTCAAGGGCGAGCAGTACGTGGCCGTGATCTCGGGGGCGCTGACATATTCCTTCACCACCACGCCGCGGATCCGCCACAACGGTCGGATGCTGGCGTTCAAGCTCAACGGCACCGGCACCTTGCCAGCCGACCCGCCCTTGGCACCACCGCCCAACCCGCCTGCGCAGGTCGGCGATCCGACCCAGGTCGCGCTGGGGGATGAGGTGTACGCCAAGCGCTGCGGGCTGTGTCATGGCTTTGAAGCGGTGTCGGGGAACATGGTGCCGGACCTGCGGCGGTCGGCCTTCCTGTTGAGTCCGGCGGGCTGGCAGTCGGTGGTCATCGGCGGCGCGCTCGCCCCGCGCGGGATGGTCAGCTGGAAGGAGTTCGTCACACCGGCCGAGGCGGAGGCGATCCGCGTCTATGTCGGGGAAAGAGCCCGTTCCCTAAAACTTGATCTTGACCATAATGCGACAGCGCCCGCCGCCCGCTAGGGCGGGTCGGTTGCCGAATCAAGTGGTGACAAATCAAAGGATTCGGGCGTGGTCGGACAAGGTGTTTATACTCCTACGTCGCGCCGGACCGTGACAAACTGCGCGGCGCCGCAGCCTTGACCATCCAATCGGAGAGGGACGATGAACGTAGCTCAAGCGACCGCCGAGATCATGAAGCGAGAGGGAACGGATTACCTGCTCGCGTATCCCCTGAATCCCTTGACCGAGTCATGCGCCGCCGCGGGCATCCGACCCATCATCGTGCGCCAGGAGCGCACCGGCATTCACATGGCCGACGCCATCAGCCGCCAGACCTCCGGCGAGAAGGTCGGCGTGTTCTGCCAGCAGGCCGGCCCGGGTGTCGAGAATTCCTTCGGTGCCGTGGCACAGGCCTGGTCCGAGTGCGTACCGCTGGTGGTCATCCCCGCCGGTTCCTCGCGCCGCGAAGCCTGGGTGAAGCCCGGCTTCAACGCGACCCTGAACTATCAGCACATCACCAAGTCAGCCGAGATGATCACGACGCCGGACCAGCTGGTCCCGGCCCTGCGCCGCGCCTATACCCAGGCCCGTAACGGCCGCCCCGGCCCGACCCTCATCGAGATCCCGGGTGATATGTGGAACGCTGAAATCCCGGGCACGATCGATTATGTACCCGTCAAGCGCTACCGCTCGGGACCGGACCCGGAGATGGTCGACAAGGCCGCCGCCGCGCTGATCGCTGCACAGCGGCCGCTGCTGTATGTCGGCCAGGGCGTGCATTACTCGAAGGCCTGGGGCGAACTGCTCAAGGTCGCCGAACTGCTCGAGGCGCCCGTCACCACCAGCCTCGAAGGCAAGAGCGCCTTCCCCGAAACCCATCCGTTGTCGCTCGGTTCCGGTGGCGTCGCGATGCCCGAGGCGGTGTACCAGCATGTGCAGGACGCCGATGTGGTGTTCGGCATCGGCGCGAGCTTCACGGCGACCGGCTTCGGCATCCGCTTCCCGACCAAGAACAAGGTGTTCATCCACAACACCCTGGATCCGATGGACATCAACAAGAACATCCCGACGGACTATCCGTTGCTGGGTGATTCGAAGCTGATGCTGACGATGCTGCACGCCGCGTTGCACGATCGTCTCAAGGGCAAACCCCGTGGCCTCACGCCACTGGTGAATCGCCGCATCAAGGCGCTCAATGACCCGTGGATGGCGAAGTGGCGGCCGTACCTGACCAGCGAGGACAAGCCGCTGTCCCCGTACCGCGTGATCGCCGATCTGATGTCGATCGCGGATGTGCCGAACACCGTGATCACACACGATGCCGGCAGCCCCCGCGATGAGCTGTCACCCTTCTGGAAGCCCACCACGCCCAACAGCTTCATCGGCTGGGGCAAGACCACGCAGCTGGGTTATGGATTGGGCCTCGCGATGGGCGCGAAGCTCGCGAATCCGGACAAGCTTTGCATCAACATGTGGGGCGATGCCGCGATCGGCATGACCGGCATGGACTTCGAAACGGCGGTGCGCAACCGGATTCCGATTCTGTCCATCCTGTTCAACAACTACTCGATGGCGATGGAGTTGAAGCCGATGGCGGTGTCCACCGAGAAATACCACTCGACGGATATTTCCGGCAATTACGCCGACTGGGCCAAGGCTCTGGGTGGTCACAGCGAACGGGTGACGGACCCGGATCAGGTGGCCCACGCGTTGAAGACCGCGATCGCGGCGACCCAGGAAGGTCGTCCGGCGCTGCTGGAATTCATCACGACCAAGGTCAAGGCCTACTCGACTTTCGAGGCGGGATACCAAAGTCCGAACCGGATGGCCTAGTTGGCGGAAAAATTCGTCATCCAGCCGCACTTCCGCCTGCAGGAATGGGTTGCGGAGGAGAAGGGGTATTTTCGCGACGAGGGTCTCGAGTACGCGTTCAACGAAGAGGTCCAGAAGACGGCCGGGCAGGTCCACGACAAGGGCGCCAAGATCGGCGCCTATCAGTCGCTGGAAGCCGGCCGCGCCTCGGATGTCAGCTGCGCCTGCCACTGGACCGTGAATGTGGCCGCGGCCGCCGGCCACGGCAAGCTGTATGCGGGCGCTTACTCCGTCACGCCGGCCGCGGTCTTCGTCCCGGCGGACTCCCCGGTGCGCGAACCGCAGGATCTGGCCGGGGTCCCCATTGCGGTCGGCTATCAGTCAGGCAGCCATTACTCCAGCATCCAGGCACTGGAGCAGTACCTGGCGCCTGAGCAGATCAAACTGTCCTTCAATGATGGCATGCTGTTCAAACGCCTGGAGCTGCTGCTGGCGGGAAGACTGGCCGCCGCGTCGCTCTTCAGCGGGCCGTATTACTTCGCCGAGCAGCTGGGTTTTCGCAAGATCATCGACACCACCTTCATGATCGCCACGATGATCAAGGGCACCCCGGACCCGGAGGATGTCGCCCGGATGTTTCGGGCGCTCCGACGCGCCCAGCGGGACATTGATCTGCGTCCGGATCGGTACACGCACTACTACCGGCGTGAGTTCCCGCTGCATTACCACGATCGCATGGACACCCGGCGCTGGGGCCCGGGAGAACGGCTGGTGTTTGAACCCTATACCCAGGAGGCCTTTGATCGCTCCCGTGACTGGATTGCCGAGCACGGCATTTTCACGGGCGACGCACTGGGTGACCGCGGCTACGCCGAATCCATCGTCGCAGCCGTGTAGCCCGTTCCAGTTCCGAAAACAGCCCGGAACGCCGGTTCCGGGCCGCCTTCAATCACTGCGGCGCTCAGCGCTCCCAGTGACCGCGCTGGTAGTGGTAGTGGGGGCCGCGGGCGACCCAGGTGTCCGCCACCCAGTGATATCCCGGGCGCTCATGCACCCAGTAGCCATCGTGCCAGACATGGGCGCGACCGTTCCAGAACCAATAGCCCGGAGCCCAGACGAAGCCGACTCGCGGTGGCGGTGCCACGATCACGCGGGGTGCCGGCGGGGCAACATCAACGTCCACCACGACGCCAGCCTGGGCGCTCGAGGGACGCCCGCCCGCAAAGGTGCCGAGGGTCAATGCCAGCATCGCGGTGAGCGCAAGTCGTCGTGCCGGCCCATGGGTGCCTTTCATTGCAGTCTCCTTTGACTGTGGGTGACTATCTACAGATCCATAACGCGCAGAACCCACTGAAGTTGAAATGATGAAGTCTTACGTTTCGTTAACCCGCACGGAAGCGGCGTCTTCTGACATTGCGGTCGGTGAGGCACCTACAGGCAACGGCGCCGTGCGGGTCCTCATTGCCAGCCTCGCCGGCACCACCATCGAATTCTTCGATTTCTACATTTATGCCACCGCCGCAGTGCTGGTGTTTCCGAAACTGTTCTTCCCGGCCTCGGACCGGCTGAGCGCGGACCTGCAGTCCCTGGCGACTTTTGCGCTCGCCTTCCTGGCCCGACCCATTGGCTCGGCGGTCTTCGGCCATTTCGGTGATCGGATCGGTCGCAAGGCCACGCTGATTGCGGCGCTGCTGACCATGGGCATTTCAACGGTCGGTATCGGCCTGCTGCCCCCCTACGCCCTCATCGGGGTCTGGGCCCCCGCTTTGCTGGCGCTCCTGCGCTTCGGTCAGGGATTCGGGCTGGGGGGTGAGTGGGGTGGCGCGGTATTGCTGGCCACCGAAAATGCGCCGCCCGGCAAGGCTGCGATCTACGGCATGTTCCCGCAGCTTGGCGCGCCGATCGGATTTCTGTGCTCGACCGGCGCTTTCCTGGCGCTGGCCGCGACGCTCAATGATCAGCAGTTGTTCAGCTGGGGATGGCGGCTGCCGTTCATTGCGAGCGCGCTGCTGGTGCTGGTGGGCCTGTACGTCCGGTTGACGCTGACCGAGACGCCCGCATTCCGGCGCGCCATCCTGAATCACGAACGCGTGCCGGTGCCGATGCTGCGGGTGCTGTCGCATCACGCACCCGCGGTGGTGCTCGGGACTTTGATGGCGACCGCCACCTTCGTCATTTTCTATCTGATGACGGTCTTCACGCTCAGCTGGGGAACCCAGGTCGAAGGCTTCACGCGCCCGCGTTTCCTGGTACTGCAGATGGTTGGCGTGCTGTTCTTCGCCGCGCTCATACCCGTGTCCGCGCTGCTGGCGCGACGCCATGGCACCGTGCCGATCATCATTCTCGCCTCCGCCGCCATCACCGCCTTCGGCCTTTGCACCGGCCCGTTGTTTGGGTCGGCCTCCACCAGCGGAGTCCTGGCCTATCTGTGCCTGGGACTGGCACTGATGGGATTGACCTACGGCCCGCTGGGCACGGCGTTGGCGGAGCTTTTTCCGACGACGGTGCGCTATACGGGCGCCTCCCTCACTTTCAATCTCGCGGGCATCGTCGGCGCATCGCTCGCACCGTATGTGGCGACCTGGCTCGCCACGACTCGCGGGCTTGCCTGGGTCGGCTACTACCTGTCCGCCGCCGGCGCGCTGAGCCTGATCGCAGCGCTCGCGATTGCACCTCTTGCGCAGGCGCCGCCTCGGCAGACGTTGTGATAAGGTCGGCTCACTCCACCGCTTCGCCAATGGTTCAACGACTGTGCGTGTGTTTCTTCTCGCCCTCCTGTTCACCGGAACGGCCGCGGCCGCATCGAAACCTGCGCTGGAAGCCGCCCACGGCATGGTCGTTTCGGCGCAGCACCTGGCCTCGGATGTCGGCGTCGAGGTTCTGAAGGAGGGCGGCAACGCCGTGGATGCCGCGGTCGCGGTCGGCTACGCAGAAGCCGTCACCAACCCCTGCTGCGGCAACATTGGCGGCGGTGGCTTCATGGTGATCCATCTCGCCAAGTCCCAATCCAATGTCTTCCTGAATTTCCGCGAGACCGCACCGGGCGCCTCGAGCGCGAACATGTACCTGGGGCCCGACGGCAATCCGGTCCGCGGCGCCAGCATCGACGGCTATCGCGCGGTCGCCGTGCCGGGCACCGTGCTGGGCCTTGAGACTGCCCGGGAGCGCTATGGCACTTTGACCCGCGCCCAGGTGATGGCGCCGGCCATCAGGCTCGCCCGCGAGGGCTTCATCCTCACGCGCGGCGATACCGATATTATCGATGCGGCCGCGCGTCGGTTCCGCAACGATGCGCAAGCCGCGCAGGTCTTTCTGCACGCGGACGGCTCGGCCTATCAGCCGGGCGAGCGACTGATCCAGCCGCGGCTGGCGCATACGCTGGAGGCGATCGCCCGCGGCGGCAGCGATGCGTTCTACAAGGCGAGCGGCCGCAACAGCAATGCGGAGCTGCTCGCGCAGGCGATGCGCGATCATGGCGGCATCATCACCACCCGGGATCTTGCCGCCTACACGGTGACCGCAAGTGATCCGGTGTACTGCAACTATCGGGGCTATCAGATTGCCTCGGCCCCACCGCCCTCCTCCGGTGGCACGACGCTGTGCGAGATCCTGCAGATCCTCGAGGGCTATGATCTGAAGGCCATGGGCTTTCATTCGGCCGCGGCGGTGCACGTGCTGACCGAAGCCATGCGCCATGCCTATGTGGATCGCAATTCCCTGCTCGGCGATCCGCTGTTCGTCCACAATCCGGTCGAGAAGCTTTTGACGCCCGAGTACGCGGCGCTGATCCGCGCCCAGATCGATCCCCAGCAGGCCGGCTCTTCTGCGGTGATCAAACCGGGAACCCCACCGCATGAGAAGGTCGAGACGACCCATTATTCAGTCGCGGACGAGCACGGCAACGCCGTCTCCGTGACCTACACCATCAACGGCCTGTTTGGCGCGGGCGTCATGGCGCCGGGCACGGGCTATATGCTCAATGATGAGATGGATGACTTCACCAGCAAACCCGGAATACCGAACCTCTTCGGACTGGTGCAGGGAACCGCCAATGCCATTGCACCCGGCAAGCGCCCGCTATCGTCCATGTCGCCGACGATCGTGCTCAAGAACGGCCGCGCATCGATGGTCCTGGGCAGCCCGGGCGGTTCGCGCATCATCACGATTACGCTGGAGGTGCTGCTGAACCTGATCGACTACGGTATGGAACCGCAGGAGGCCGTGAACGCCACACGTCTGCATCATCAGTGGCTCCCGGATGTGATCGTCGCCGAGCCCTACGCGCTCAGCGCCGACACGGTGCAGGCCCTGCAGACGCGCGGCTACACGGTGGTCGAGCAGTCCCCCTGGGGCGCCGCCGAACTGATCGTCATGCCCCAGGTCGATTCGGGTCCCGGCCATGTTTCCTCCGGCGCTGATGCGGCGCTGGGTGGCCGGCTGCGCGCGGGCCTGCTGTACGGGGCCAGCGATGATCGGCGAGCCGCCGGATCGGCGGCGGGGTATTAGCGACCCGACAGAAGGATCGCCGCTGATCCGGCCCTCGCAGCAGTCTGGGTCTGTGGCCTGCGCGCGCATTCGTCCCGGTTAACGACGGGTTGGTACCCGCGGGCCCGAACGACGGCGGATTGCGTGTACGCTAGCCCACACCTGCAGCGACGCAAGGGGAGATCGTCGAGATGATCGGGTCCTCGGAACGGGCCAGGACCCTGACCCGACTGGGCGTGCTCACGGCTTTCTGGATTTACGTCACGGCGTCCAACGTTCTGTACTCGCACAACATGTCCGTGTCGCTGGACCCGGGCGGCAGGCAGAACATGTTTGCGGCATGGCCGGCCCGGTCGCTTCAGCACCTGTTCCTCTATCCGCTGCTGCTGCTGTGTATCCATTTGTCGACCTTGGTCGGCTGGCGGCCATTGCCGCGGCGGCTGCCGCTCCAGGCCGTGCTCGCGCTGGTGTTCGCGCTGCTGGCCTCGCCCCTGCTCGGAGTCTCGGAACAGCTGGTGGGGGCGGCGACCGAACTGAACCACACGGAGGATCGGATGAACCTGCCGTGGCAGGGTCCGCACGCGGAACTGCCGCTGCGCATTGCGAGTGCCACCAGTTTTCTGCTCACCTATGGATTCGCCCTGGCCCTGGTCAGCGGCCTGTCCCTGTACCAGCGCTTCAACGATTCGGAGCTGCGGCGCGAGGCCCTGGAGCGGGCCTGGAACGCGGCGCGCCTGGCCGCCCTGCGCATGCAGCTGTCACCGCACACGCTGTTCAATCTGCTGCACACCATCCGCGGCCAGATCAGCTGGAATCCGCAATGCGCGCAGACCATGATCGTGCAACTGGGCGATCTGCTGCGGCGCCTGCTCGCGGCCGGCGAGACCGAGTTCACGTCGCTCGCGGCCGAAATTGAATTCGCGAGCCTGTATCTGGGTTTGCAGCAGCAGCGCTTCGCGGACCGGCTGAACCTGTCGTTGCCGGACCGACTGACCTTGCCGCATGCCTGGGTGCCGAGCCTCATCCTGCAACCGCTCATTGAAAACGCAGTCGTGCATGGGTTGGCGGGCCACGACGGTCCGGTGACCATCGCCATCGAGGCCGACATAGTTGGAGCGCAACTGCACCTGCTGGTCCGCAACACGAGGGCCGGTGCGCCTGCCGGCCAGGGTGGCATCGGCCTGCGCAACGTCCGCGAGCGTCTCGCCGTCCATTTCGGTGATCGCGGCACGCTGCTCATCCAGACCGACCGCCCGGATCAGTGGGCGGTGAGCGTGCAGCTGCCCTGGTTGCGCGAAGCAGCGCCAGCGGTGGCGGTGAGCATCCCATGATGCAGGTCATGATCGTTGACGATGAGCCGGCGGCACGGCGCACCCTGCGCGAATGCTGCACCCGTGAACCCGACCTGCAGATTGCCGGCGAGTTCGGCGACGGCCGCAGCGCGCTGGCGGCGATCCTCGCCCATCCGCCCGACCTGTTGTTCCTGGACATCCAGATCGATACCGTCAATGGCATCGCCCTGGCGCGCTCACTGGATCAGCAGAACCTGCCGGACATTGTGTTTGTGACCGCCTATGATCGCTACGCGCTGGAGGCCTTCGATGTGTGCGCCAGCGACTATCTGCTGAAGCCCTTTGATTACCAGCGCTTCAGCAGCACCGTGGCACGGGTGCGGCGCAGGCGCGGCGCAGCCCCGAGCGCGGACCGGCGCGACGCCCTGCTCGCCGTGGTCACGCGGCTCGAACGTGAGGTCAAGGCCTTAGGCGGCAGCACTCCGCGTCTCATCGCCGAGTCCGGCAGCAGCATGCACGTCCTCAACATCGCCGACATCGAGTTGGTCGAGGGGGATCGCAACTACGTGAAGTTCAGCGTCGGCCGTCAGCAGTACCACGCGCGCAGCACGCTGCAACAGGCCGAGGGCTCATTGTCCAGCCAGCCGATGCTGCGCATCAGCCGCTCCTGCCTCATCAATCTCAATTTCATCCGCCAGGTCAGTCGCACGCCCCGCGGCGATTTCATTTTTGTGCTGGCGTGCGGGACCACGGTGACCAGCAGCGAGGGCCACCGGGACTCGGTTCGGGAACGGCTGAACGCGATGAAGCTGAAGACCGGCCAGGCGGCGCTCTAGGCTTTGGCGCTAGACCGGCGCGTGGATCGCCGCACCGGAATGCTCGGGCTTCTCGCGCGCAACGACATCACGGATCACCTGCTCGAGCACCGCAAGATACTCGAGGTAGCGCTTGCGCCCGTTCGCCGTAATACGACAGAAAGTGTGCGGACGATTGCCTTCGACATCCTTGGTGATCTCAATCAGCTTCGCGGCGCGCAGCACCTGCAGATGCCGACTGAGGTTGCCATCGGTGAGGGCGCACATGCTCTTCAGGTCGGCGAACCCCAGACCCTTGGGGTGCGTCACCAGCGAGGTGAGCACGCTCAGGCGGGCGCGCTCGTGAATGACATTGTCCAAGGCGTCGTAGGCAAAGCCCGGCGCTGTTGGCTTCTTGCTAGGCACCTTCCTCCGCCTCCCGATAGCCGAACCTCAGCACCGTCGCGATCAGCAGCTGTCCGATGCCGAACGGGAATCCCATCTCCCAGGGCGACAAGGTGTGCCCGGTGATGCCCGCGGTCAGACACAGGGTGCCGGTGGCGAGGAACCACACGCCGACGACCAACATCTGTCGCGGCAGAAACCGGCAGGAGGCAAAAATGCCGAGGCCGTAAAAAATCTGCCACAAGCCGGGAAGCAGCCACAGCTCCCCAGGAGCGCCGCGCGCCAGCACCCAGGTGACCAGCACCCCCGCCACGATGGCCGGGGCAAACGACTCCGCCGCCGACGACATCATCTGTCGGGCCAGGCCCGAGTGAACCCGACGGGTACGCAGGATGGTCTGCAGGCCCGTCACCAGCACGGCCACGGCGGCCGTTGCGATCCACAGCACCAGGTAACTCAGGAAATTGCCCGTGGGATTCTTGACGTAGACCGCCTGGACCAGCGCCGCGGCGCCGGCCAGCACACCGGTGGCCGCGACGGTCTCCGGGCCGTAGCCGCGAAATTCGGTACCGCGAGCCACCTGGCCACGGATCGCATGGATCTGCGCGAGCGCTTTATACAAATCAGCCACGATGATCGGACTCTAGCGCCAATGTGCGGCGCACTCCACCGCAAAGGCGATGCCGGCGGTCGAGGTGATTGCTGCGATGCGTCACCCGAAGGACGATGTGGCGCGAACCCGATGTGCGGCATCCGGCTGCCGTAGGGCAACCCCTACGAACTGTGCGGCCGGGACGCGACTGACACTCTCCCGCGCGCCGAATACTCTCTACCTTAAGTTGCAAGGGGTTTGACATGCTTTACTACGCACTCGTCTTCTTCATCATCGCGGTGGTCGCCGCAATTCTTGGATTCGGTGGTCTCGCGGCGGGTGCCGCGGGGATCGCGAAGGTCCTATTCCTGATCTTCCTGGTCGTTGCGATCGTCACCTTGATCATGGGGCGACGCCCAAGAATATGAGGAGGGCCGCCATGGGTCGCAAGCGATTAGCGTCCCTCGTCACCTTTGCGCTGGCGACGCTGTGCGTACTGAACGCCTGCTATCAGTCCAAGAGTCCCGACCAGGTGGCAAAGGATACGGCGGCCGCCCAGAACCACGCCGATCAAACGACCGGCAAGGCCGAGGAGCGGGCCGCTGAGAAGATCACCAGCGCGCAAGGCGTCGTCAGCGATGAGCAGGCGGCAGCGGCCCATACGCGCGCGGTCGAAATAGAGAAGGTCTCCGATACCTTGGCCGAAGGCGATCACAAGGTCGCCTTGGCGCAGTGTGAAAGCCTGAAAGGCGAGACCCAGAAGGCTTGCCGCGAGCAGGCGGACACGGCCTTCACGGTGGCTGAAGACAAGGCAAGGCAGGTCCGAGCCGATACCGATCCGAAGCCGTAAGCCTCTTGTAGGATCCTTCCTACGTCCATACAGTATGCGGGCCGACCTTTGGGGTCCCTAGGCCGCGCTATAGATTGTTCGGATTGCTTACACCAACTAATTAGTCCAAGGCGGAGGGCCATGCGGCCGGCTGCCGGCGGTCGGCATTGCCCGAGCGATCGGTCCCAAAGTCCTCGCAAATCCTCAGTCAGGAGATTCTCGATGGCGTCCTCGACGATCATGGCCAGCGCCCTACGCAAGCACCAGAAGAAAATCCTGGGAGAATGGGTCCAGACCTTGCACGATGATGCATCCGACAGCAAGAAGGCGCGAATTTCACCGCAGGAACTGAATGCGCAGGCGGAGGAGTTCCTGCAACTCCTGACGGCGGTGGTCTCGAGCGGCAATCCCGAAGATAGCCATAGCGCTCAGTTCAAAGCGCTGCAGGACTTCCTGGAAGGTCTCTCCCGTTCGCGGGTGCAGCAGGGCTTCTCCTCCGCCGAAACCGCCACCTTCATCTTTTCGTTCAAAAAGCCGCTGTTCGCAGCGCTGCGAACCGAGGCTGGGAGTAATGCGGATGAGCTGGCGCAGGAAATCTGGACCGCAACCAAGTTGCTGGACGACCTCGGGCTGACGACCGTCAACACCTATCAGCGGGCGCGCGAGGAGGTCATCAATCGGCAGCAGCAGGAGATGCTCGAACTGTCGACACCGGTCGTGAAGCTCTGGGAGGGGATTCTAGGGCTGCCGATGATCGGTACCCTGGATTCGGCTCGCACCCAGATTGTGATGGAGTCGCTGCTCCACAAAATCGTGGAGACCGGCTCCGAAATTGCGATCATCGATATCACGGGTGTGCCCACCGTGGATACGCTGGTCGCCCAACACCTGCTCAAAACCGTCACCGCCATCCGTCTGATGGGTGCGGACTGCATCATCAGTGGCGTGCGCCCGCAGATTGCACAGACTATCGTCCATCTCGGCGTCGACCTCCAGGGCGTCACGACCAAGGCCAATCTGGCCGACGCCCTCGCGCTGGCGCTCAAGCGCACCGGCGCGACGTTGACGCGCTAGAACCCCATGGAACGGATACCCATTCTGCGCATCGGCGACTACCTGCTCGCCACCATCCAAGTGGACATGCACGATCAGCTCGCGCTGCAGCTGCAGGAGGATCTGACCAGCGCCATCGAGCGCCATACTTCCAAGGGCGTTCTGATCGACATCTCGGCGCTTGAAATGGTGGACTCCTTCATCGGCCGCATGATTTCGGACATCTCCAACATGGGCCGCATTCTCGATGCGCGCACGGTGCTGGTCGGCATGCAGCCCGCCGTGGCGATTACCCTGGTGGAGCTCGGACTGTCCCTGCAGGGCGTTGCCACCGCGCTGAATGTCGACCGCGGCATGGCGATGCTGCGGGCGGCGCCGACGGACGAATAGTCTTGATGGACCAGATAGCCGGAGGCGAGTCCCCGTTGCGATCTCAGCACGACATTGTGATGGCACGGCAGACGGTGCGGCGCCTGAGTCAGGAAATGGGCTTCTCCCTGGTCGATCAGACGAAAATGGTAACGGCGGCGAGCGAACTGGCGCGAAACACCCTGATCTATGGCGGCGGCGGCATCATGCACTGGCAGACACTCAAAAATGTGTCGAAGAAGGGACTGCGCCTGATATTCAGCGATCAGGGCCCGGGAATTCCTAACATCGAACTGGCGTTGACCGATGGTTGGACCTCGGGCGGCGGCCTGGGTCTGGGACTGTCGGGTGCGCGCCGGCTCGTCAACGAATTTGAAATCGAATCCTCGGCGACCACGGGCACGAAGGTCACCATCGTGCGCTGGGGCTGAGGGTGGTTCTGCAGCGCCGACGGGAACAGAGGCGGCATGTGATCGAGGAAGAAAGTCAAATCGGCGAAGCGCGCCGGGACGCGCAGCGCCTGGCGGTTGCCTACGGACTCGACACCACGCAGGCCGGCCGGGTGGCCATCGCCGCAACGGAACTGGCGACGAACCTGTGCCGCCATGGCGGCGGTGGCGAGCTCCTGATGCAACCCGTGAAGTCGGCCGCCCATGAGACCATCGAACTGCTCGCCATCGATCGGGGTCGCGGCATGAGCAATGTCGAGCGCTGTCTGAACGATGGCTATTCCACCGGGGGCACGTCGGGTACGGGGTTGGGTGCCGTGCGGCGCCTCTCGGCTGAATTCGATATCCACTCGGTGCCGGGCGAAGGGACCGTGGTCATGTCCCGCGTGGGCGCCCAGCCCGGATCACGCTTCGGCGCCGTGAGCATCCCGGTAAAGGGTGAAATCGAGTGCGGCGACAGTTGGGCACTCGCCGAAGATCAGGACTCGCGTTGCCTCCTGCTGGTCGATGGACTCGGACACGGCAGTCTTGCGGCTGCTGCGGCCGAGCGCGCGCTGGAGAGTTTTGCGGCGACGGCCACTGAGACGCCGCACTCCATATTGGAACGTGCCCATCGCACCCTGGCCGGCACGCGCGGTGCCGCCGCCGCGGTCGCCCGAATCTCGCAGCGCTCCAAACTCTCGTACGCGGGAGTCGGCAACGTCACCGGCTACGTCGTCGGCGCAGATCGATCCCAGGGACTGGTGTCACACAACGGAACGCTCGGTGTCGCGCTCCTGAGGCTGCAGCAGTTCGAGTATGAATGGCCGCAGGATTCGCTCCTGGTCATGCACAGTGATGGCCTGTCGGCCCGATGGGACCTGCGCAAGAACCCGCTGCTTCGCGGCAAGCATCCCGCCATCATTGCCGGGGTGCTGTACCGCGATCATGCGCGACCGCGCGACGACGCGACCGTCGTGGTGTTGAACTGATGGCAATGTCCGTACCCTCCGGCGACGCCGAATTGCAGGCCCTGCGGGAACGGCTCGCGACTGCCGAGACGGATGCCGAGGCACTGCGCAGCGAGCTGGAGGAAACCAACCAGGGTGTCGTCGCCCTGTACGCGGAACTCGATGATCGGGCAGTGCAACTTCGCGAGGCCGTCGACCTGAAGGGTCGATTCCTGTCGTATATGAGCCATGAGTTCCGGACACCCCTGACCTCGATACAGAGTCTCACCGGGATACTGCTATCGCGGCTGGATGGTCCGCTGACCGCGGAGCAGGAAACCCAGATCGGCCTGGTGCGTCGCTCGGTGAACGAGCTTTCTGAGATGGTCGATGATCTGCTGGATCTGGCCAAGATGGAGGCCGGACGGATCACGATCTCCCCGGAGTGGTTCGAGATGGTGGATCTGTTCTCTGCGCTGCGCGGCATGTTCAGACCCATCGTCGCCAATACCTCGGTTACCCTGATCTTTGCGGAGCCCGAGGCCATTCCCCGCATCTACACCGACGACAAGAAGTTGTCGCAGATACTGCGCAACTTCATCTCCAATGCACTCAAATTCACGCCGGAGGGCGAGGTCAGCGTCAGCGCTCAACTGGCTGAACCCGAGGTCGTCGAATTCGCCGTCACCGATACCGGAATCGGCATCGCCGCCGAGCATCTGCCGATGCTCTTCAGTGACTTCATCCAGATCGACACCCGGCTGCAGCGCCGGCTCCGAGGCACGGGTCTTGGACTGTCGCTGGCCCGCAAGTTTGCCGAATTGCTCGGTGGCAGCGTGGGCGCCGAAAGCACCCTGGGCAAGGGCTCCCGATTCTGGGTCCGCATCCCGATCCGATACGGCCAGAACCCCGACAAGGAACAGCCATGAACGAGCGCGTGAAAGGCTTGAACGAACGGCAGACGATCCTGGTCGTCGACGACAATGCGGCCTCGCTGTATGCGACTTCGCGCATTCTGCGCGCGGCCGATTTCACGGTCATCGAGGCGGTGAACGGTACGGACGCCCTCGCGCTGGCGACGCCGGAAGTTGATCTGATCGTGCTGGATATCAATCTTCCGGACATCGACGGTCTGGAAGTGTGCCGACAGCTGCGCGCGCGCTCGGATGCCGCCTACCTCCCGATCGTGCACCTCTCGGCCACCTTCGTCACCAGCGTCGACAAGGCGCAGGGACTCTCGGCCGGCGCCGACAGTTATCTCACGCATCCGGCGGACCCTGCGGTGCTCGTCGCCACGGTGCGCGCGCTGCTCTTTGCCCGGCAATCGGATTCCGTACGGCGTACCTCCGACAGCCGTTTTCGCGCGGTATTCCAATTGGCATCCAGTGGCATTGCGCTGCTGGATTCGGACCTGGTCTGCATCGATGTGAATCCGGCCTTTTGCACCCTCGCTGGCCTGACGCGCATAGAAGTCACGGGCCGCAACGTTTCGAGCCTGCTGGCTAAGGAAGATCGCGGGATCTGTGCCGACATCAAGGAATCCCTAAAAGCAGCAGGCCATTGGGACGGCACGGTGCCCGTTCTGCGGGGCGACGGGAACCGCGCCGACGTCGAATGGCGCATCGTCGCGGAAAGCATCGATGGCACGCGGATCGCCATTGCAACCGATGTGACCGAACGCCGCCGCGCCGAAGCCGAACGCGAGAATCTGCTTGCGGGAGAACGTGCGGCGCGCAACGAGGCGGAGCGACTCAATCGGGTCAAGGACGAATTCCTGGCGACACTGTCGCACGAGTTGCGCAACCCGCTCAGCGCCATTCTCGGCTGGGTGAACGTGCTGCAACGGACGCCGGGTGTGACACCCGAGATTCTCAAAGGTCTGCAGGTCATTGAGCGCAACTCCCGGCTGCAGACGCACCTGATCGCGGATCTGCTCGACTACGCCGGCATGCGCTTCGGCAAGATGAATCTCGACATCGTCGCGATCAACCCCGCGGTCGCCCTGCAATCCGCCCACGCCGTCGTCGCCTCGCTCGCGGCCGCGAAGAACGTCACGCTCGAATGGAATGTGGCCGACCGGGACTCGCGGGTGATGGGCGATGATGCGCGCCTGCAGCAGATCGTCTGGAACCTCGTCAGCAACGCGATCAAGTTCACTCCTGCCGGGGGTCGCGTCACGGTCGACGGGCGCGCACAAGGCGGTCAGTACGAAATTTCAGTCACCGATACGGGCCGTGGCATCAGCGCCGAATTCCTGCCCCATATATTCGACCGCTTCAGCCAGCAGGACTCCGGCCTGAACAAGAGCTTCGCGGGTTTGGGGATCGGCCTGACGATCGTCAAGCATCTGGTCGAGGTACATTCGGGCACCATTGAAGCGCACAGCCGCGGCGAAGGACATGGAGCGCGCTTCACCGTCCGCTTTCCCTTGACGGAGCAATATGCGCAGATTCGTCCCACCGAGGCGGGTGCCGCGTTGACCGGGCTCAAGGTGCTGGTGGTTGAGGATGACCGTGATACACGGGCGTTCATTGTGCGCATCCTCACGGAAGCCGGCGCCACGGTCCACGAAGCCGCCAGTGGCGATGAGGCGCTCGCGGTCATCGAGAGCGGAGCACCCTCGTTGCTGGTCAGCGATATCGGCATGGCCAAGCAGGATGGCTATCAGCTCATTCGAACCGTGCGTGACGCGGGCTACACTGCGGAGACATTGCCCGCCATCGCGCTGACCGCCTTTTCCCGCGCACAGGATCGGGCGGATGCCATCAAGGCCGGGTTCCAGGTGCACCTGACCAAACCGATCGAGGCCGACCGGCTCACGACCGCCATTGCCACACTCGCCCAGCCCAAGAATTAGCGGCTGACCGCGACCAGGGAGCAGAGCACGAAGGCCGCGATCAGCCCGAGGTGCATGAGGAAAACGGCCAGCGCCTCGACCCGTGCGCGACCTGACAACCTCCAGAAGGCGTGGGCCGTGACGGCGCCGATGGCAGTGAAGACTCCCAGCGTCCCAGCCCCGAGCCAAACCCCGCGACCACTCATGACGAGCGCGGAGCCGGTCAGTTCGACAAACACGGTCAGTGCCGCCATGGCCGCAGGCACCGGCATGCCTGCGTCCACCATTTCCGCCACCGCCCCGCGCCAGTCGCCGATCTTGCGAAGTCCGGAAACCAGGTAATACACCACCAGCGCCGAACGGGCGGCCGGCCAGGTCCAGCGCCATTCAAGGATGGCTTGTACAAAATGCGGCGTCGTTTCCACAACCCGGAACGCCCGAACCGTGCTATTTGCGCCCGGTGTTCAACAATTGCTGCTCCCAGGCGAACGCGACACCAGAGGCGCCACCATGGGCGACGGTGATCTCCGCTACGGCCGGGATCGTTGCCTCGCGTGCCCAATCACGCTGCCACTCGCTCATCACCGCTATCCAGGTGATCGGCACCGCCCCCGCCTGCGTCATTCGCAATACGCCCATGTCGTGCGCCTCACGCGATACGCCGCCGGAAGCGTCGGTGACGAAAAAGACGTCATAGCCATCCGCCAGGCTCTGGATCACCGGCATTGCAAGACAGATTTCCGTCCACAGCGCCGCGACCAACAGTTGCCTGCGCCCGGTTTTCTTCACCGCGTCGACGACGCGCTGATCCTCCCAGGTGTTGATGAAGGTCCGATTGATGGGCTTCTGCTCGGGAAAGACCTCCTGGAGGCCCTTCAGCAGGTACCCGCCGCGCTCCTCGGTGACAGTCGTCAGAATCGTCGGAACTGCGAACGCCTTCGCTGCCTTCGCCAGACCCACCACGTTGTTGACGATAATCGTAGGATCGTGACTGTGCAGGTTGGAGAATTGAAAGGCCTGGTGATCTATCAGCAACAGCACGCTGCGCTGTGGTGAAAGCAGCGCATTGAGTCCGGTCTTCGCGGTCATTCGGCAGTCTCCTTATTCGGTTGAATCCTGGAGAAAAAGTCTCCCGTTCATATTCCTTCCTGCAACATCCATTCGCGGATGTAGCGCGCGCAGTTCTCGACTCGAATACCCACGGCCTGGCATGCGGTCAGCCAACGCACGCCATCGACGTCGACCACGTTGACTTCCGCGAGGTCCAAAACGACTTGCTGGGAAATTCTCTCGATCTGCGTGCGCACTTCTTCGATGTCCGCGCAGCGGAGCTCACCGGAGAGGTGAAAGCGGGTCCCTCCACCCTCAAAGATGCGCTCGATCTTGAGCATTGCGCTCGCCGTCGAAATCCTGCGGGATGGGATGCAAGGATCACGCCAGCCAAAAACGCCTTGCGGCGCTTGACTTGGTGCGAGCGGTACTCGCGAGTTTTTGTGATTTCCCGAAAACTCGGGAAAACGCGCAACGCCCGCTGGGCCTATTTGGACTTGAATCGATACTTGTCGATGCCGAATCGCCTGATCCGCGATTCGAGCGTGGAGGCTCGCATGCCAAGCCGCGCCGCCGCGCCACTCGGACCCGAGACGCGCCCCCGACAGTTCTCCAGAGCGGTTTCGATCGCGCTTTTTTCATGCGCCAACAGCGCGCCGTCAAGGGCCGCATCGTCTTGCGGGATTGCCACGGGCCTTCGCGTAAGCCACGCCGCATCAACGCTGAAGCTGCCGGGCTCACTCAGCGTTACCGCGCGCTCGATCACGTTCTGCAACTCGCGAACGTTGCCAGGCCAGTCATAGGCGCGCAGAGTTTCCATGGTTTTCATCCCGACGGCCTCGAACTTCTTTCCGACCCTCTTGCCGAAGCGCGCGATAAAGTACTCAGCAAGCACCGGAATGTCGGCTACCCGCTCGCGCAGCGGCGGGACCATGACCGGCACCACATTCAATCGATAGAAAAGATCCTGGCGAAACTTGCCCTCACGCACCAGCTTTTCAAGATCGCGGTGAGTTGCCGCCAGCACCCGGACGTCGAGCGGAACCGGCTTGTCGCCGCCCACCCTTTCGATTTCGCGTTCCTGCAACACTCGCAGCAGCGCGATCTGGATCTCGGAAGGCAGGTCGCCAACCTCGTCCAGAAAAATGGTACCGCCGTTCGCGGCCTCGAAACGGCCGACCCGACGGTGCGTGGCGCCGGTGAAAGCCCCCTTTTCGTGGCCGAACAGTTCCGATGCGATCAACGAGGTCGGGATCGCCGCGCAGTTCACGCCGACAAATGCGCGGGCCGCGCGCGCGGAGCGCCGGTGGATTGCGCGGGCTATCAGCTCCTTGCCCGATCCGGTCTCACCGAGGATTAGGATCGTCGAATCCGTGCGCGCCACCTTGCCGATCTCGGCCAGCAGCCTGCGCAACGAGTCCGATGAACCGATGATTTCATCGGGAGCCGACTGACTGATCTGCGCGCGTAGCGCGGCATTCTCCTGTAGCAGTCGCTCTTCGTGCCGCTTACGGTCCTCGATGTCGGTGCACGCGCAGTACCAACGCATTTTCTGACCGTCATCGTTGTGGACCGGGCTGAAACGGGCCAGGAACCAGCGATAGGCTCCATCGCCCCCGCGAATCCTCGTCTCGACTTCAAAGGGCGCGCCCATTGAGGACGCAGCTTCCCAGTGAGATAGAAGCCGCGCGGCATCATCCTGATGAATTTCCGGACGACCATCCGTGCTGGGAGGATTGTCGAACCACTGCCTCAGTGTTACGCCGAGATAGTCGAGCGCCACACGGTTCGCATAAATGCGCTCGTGATTCGGGCCGCAGACGGCGATGAACTGAGGCGTAAGATCAAGGATTTGCCGAAGTTCCTGTTCACTCTTGCGAAACGCCCTCTCGGCCTGAACGCGCTCTTCGATGTCAAGGTTAATGCCGACCCAATAGAGGATCGTGCCGTCGTGGGCGCGCAATGGTTCTGCGCGCGATACGAACCATCGGTACGTGCCTTGAGCGTTTTTCACCCGGATATTCACTTCGCTCGGGCGCTGCGTTTTCAGGCAGTTTGACCAGACTTTGCGCGTCTCGTCATGATCATCCGGATGGAGGAACTGGATATGCGAGTCCCAGGTCGCATCCGTGCTGAGCCCAAACCGAAGGGGATGGTCGCCCGGCAGTCCGCCGTAGTCCGCTGCCCATTTATTGACAAAGGTAAGCGCGCCCGAAGGATCGGCGTACCAGGCGTACGCCGGAATGGCGTTGAGGGTCTCTCGCAACTGTTTCGCAAACGACGAATTCACCGCGGAGGTGTTCGGTGCGCGTACATCGGCTGTGGCGGCAATGCGCGGCATCTCCTCGCTCCCATTAGGCATCGCAATTTAACCCGCCGTGCGCTGAAAACATCAACTGCGGCGCGGTTTCGCGAAGGCCCAGCGCGGCCACGCAGCCCGTCACAGCAAATGCCAGAAGGCCCCACAGAGGCGCCTTTAGCCCCAGGTGGTCGGCGGCATAACCACTCGCCAGCGGCGCCAGTACGCCGCCGAGGATTTCGCTTCCACCCATGCAAAGACCCAGCGCAGCACCGATATGCGCCCCGCCCACACTTTCGGCGGGCACGGTCGACATGAACAGGGGCATGATGCCCGTGAACGACCAGCCCACAAAGAATATTGCCGCGAGCGCCCAGGCCGGACCCGAATAAAACAGCGCGCCGAGTGGCAGGATCAACGCAAGCATCGGCACGGCCCGCATGACGGGCCGGCGCCCAATTCGATCGGAGAGGCCGGGGATCACAAAGGAGTACAGCGCGGCGGCGATTCCCAGAACTCCCATGACCCAGCTCATGGTCGCAGGGTCGTAGTGGCGGACATTGACCAGGTACAGCGGCATGAATGTCCAGGTGACGACCAGATAGGCGACAAACGCGATGCTCATCACGAGGCAGCGGATCACGTTGCCGTCGATCAGCACCGATCCCAGAGTACCTGTTGCGGCTCGTGCCGCGACCGCGGGCATCTCAACCGGCCTGGCTTCCCGGATCATCCAGATCATCAGCAGCGCCGCCAGCAGCCCCGGCGCGCCCGCCAGGAAGAATGCGTGTCGCCAGCCATAGGCAGTCGCAAATCCCACGAGCACGACCGGGGCAACGAAGGAGCCCATCAGGCTCGAACCGAACCCCTGTGAAATACCCATCGCGATTCCCCGCCGCCGCGGGTCGACCTGGGCGGCGATCAGCGACTGGCTCAGCGGCATGACGCCGCCTTCCGCTACCCCCATCAGCAGCCGCGTCGCAAGCAACATCGCGAAACTGCCGGCGAGCCCGGAACCGAACGAGCACAACGCAAAGAAGACCGTCGAAGCCACGAGCCACTTCTTGCGCGAACCAAACCGGTCGGCGACGACTCCGATGCCGAAGGCGGCGATCGCCCAGGTCAGCGACAATCCCCCCGACAGCAGACCCACCTGCGTATTGTTGAACCCGAGTTCCGGCTGCACGAAGGGCATCAGGAAACTCAGCGCGTTGCGGTCGAAGAGCACGAATCCGAAACTGAGGCTGAGTAATGCGGTCAGTCGCCACTGGTACGCAACCGATGCGGGGGGCCCGGCTCCCGTAGGTTGAGCCGTCATCGCGAGGCTGAAGGTCTTTTCATAGAATCAAATACTTATGAACGTAGAGCCTTTGCGGGTAGGATCGCACAGCGCCAGTTCAATGGCCAACGGGGGGATGATGAGCGACACCAATGGACCGATGGACCGTCGCAGTGTGCTGGCGGGACTGAGTAGTGTTGGATTGGTGGCCGGCGCGACCCTGAGGGGGAATCCCTCCGCTGCTGCCCCAGCGGCATCGGCCGAACCCGCAGCCTCGACCTACGGGGCCGCAGACCCCGCCATCGCCAAAGTCGGCTTGCGCTGGGCCTTCTCCGCGCGGGTGATCTTCGCCGATCGTTTCAACATCGCCGCACCGGTGCAACGTGGCTACACCTCAGTGGGCATCGGCGAAATCTGGGGGCCGCGCCTGCAGGGTCGGGTACTGCCGCACAGCGGCGCGGACTACTACAAGAACACCTTCAATACCTATTACATGTTCGAGCCGGCCGATGGCACGCTGATCTTCATTCACAATCGCGGCACCAAGCGGCGGTTTGCGGCACAGCCGCCGCCCGGCGCAGATCCCATTCCGGACGCCATTACCGATCCTAACGCCCCCGGGGGTTGGGTGCGTTTCCGCGTGGCGCCGACCTTCGTGGCACCGGTCGGCCCACACGATTGGATGAATCGCACCGTGTTCGTTGGCAATGCCACCAAGCACCAGAATCCGGATCACACGGTGTTCACCTACTACGAGGTCCTCTGAGGAGTCGTCAATCATGGCCACCGAGAAT